>CAZFCQ010000006.1:0-92595 GCA_964517845.1 uncultured Thermoprotei archaeon
TCTTCCTTACCTCCTCCTTTGGTTGAAGTAGTAATCTCGCAAGTCTATCAGGCTTTAATTCTTTTGCCTTTAAAATTCTCTTAAGTTCAACTTCAAAGGCTTTTATAGAGCTCCTAAAGTCATAGGTAACATCATCCACAAGGGAGATACCAGATTCTAGTGCTCTAAAGGGCTCCTTTACACCCACTTTTCAGCTATTAATGATATGAGGTAATTAATGGCATTTGCAAAGGATGAGAGCTCAAGTAAGCTTTCTAATTTCTTTCTGAAATATTCGTGTATGTCCTTAACTCCTTCTCTAAACACTTTATGCCTTATTCTACGTGCCAGTTCTCTCTCATTAATAAAGCCTAAATGTAGCATTATTGCCTTACAAACTTTCTCGCACATTTGCTGACACATGAATATAGCCTGAGGGTAACACTCTACCTTTAAGAGAACCTTTAGTCGCTTCCAAACTTTTCTAGCAATTCTAAGCAGACCTAATGCCTTCTTCATCATTCTTTTCGACTCCCCTCTTAACCCTTCCAAAATTTTATCTAGTGTAATCTCACTAATTGTCTTGCCTAGAGCCTCGGCATAACCTAGGAAGAGGAGGCCTCTGTTAAGATAGAGGTATATGGTGTCTGGTGAATAACCTTAGGCCTTCATTCATCTATGGAATCTCTCAAGCATCTCAAGGTGTTCTTTAATCTTAAGCTCTCTTCTCGCTCTACTAAGTAGTGCTTGAATTGATGATTCAGTATGATGTCTGATCTCTATCACTTCATTAGGCAGTCGTGTATAAAAAGTGGACCCTCCACCTTTCTGGGTCAGGCGTCCTGGCCTTCTTCATCCAAGAAGTCCGAAGTTCCAGCGTTCATCATCTACCTACTCTAACACTCTACATCTAATAAAGTTTTTGTAGATTTTCCTTCATTAGGGGAGGTTAAATCTTTTCAGCACAGTATAGAGTATTCATTAACGAGGTGAGATACTCTGTATTTAATGGGAATAGACGTAGGGACTACAGGATGTAAGGTAGCACTATTTAATCAGGAGGGCAGCTTAATATACTTAGCTTACAGAGAGTATCCTTTATATCACCCTAAACCTAGTTGGTCTGAAGAGGATCCTAAGGAGGTATGGTCCAGTATAACATCATCAATAAGAGAGGTTCTAGAGAATGTTAAAGTTGACCCTAGGGATATAGTTGCTATAAGTGTATCCGCTCAAGGTGAGGCTTTTACTCCATTCGATAAGGACCTTAATCCTCTCTATAGATGTATAACTACATGGGACGATAGAGCTACTAAAGAGCATGAGGAATTCTTAAAGTCTATTAATAGATTCGACCTCTTTAAGATTACAGGTCATCCTTCTTCGCCGGTATATACGTTATTCAAGCTAATTTGGATGAAGAAGCATTATCAGAATATTTATGAAAGAACTTGGAAGTTCCTACTTTGGGAGGACTATGTCAATTATAAGCTATGTGGCAATCCAGCTATAGACTATTCGCTTGCATCTAGAACCATGATGTTTGATATAACGAAAAATACCTGGTCTGAAGAGATAATTTCCCAAGCTGGAATTGATATAGATAAACTTCCAATTCCTTATCCTTCAGGAACGGTAGTAGGCGAGGTATCGTCGGAAGCTTCAAAGGAAGTAGGATTGGCCAAGGGGACTTTGGTTGTAACTGGTGGTCATGATCAAGCCTGTGGGGCACTTGGAGTTGGTGCAATTACCAAAGGACCTATTTATGTTGCTACAGGTACTGTAGAGAGTATGGTTGCTACAGTCCAAACACCTATATTAAAAAAGGAAGTCCTCGTTATGGGATATGCTAACTACTGTCATGTAGTCCCTAATAAGTTCTTGATTCTCGGTGCTAACCCTGCTGCAGGCGTAATCCTACGCTGGTTTAGAGATAATTTCTCACAAGAAGAGGTTGAAAGAGCTAAGCGAGAACGTAGAAGCCCTTATGATATAATGATTGAAGAAGCATCTAAAGTTCCTATAGGTTCTTTAGGTCTTTTAGTAGCACCTTACTTCATGGGTGCTGGTACACCTAATTGGGATACTAAAGCTAGAGGTATAATATTAGGGCTAACGCTAGCGCATGGAAGAGCTGAATTAGTGAGGGCTATATTGGAGGGAATCACATACGAGCTCCGTCTTAACTTAGAGATGTTTGAGAATTTAGGAATTCAGGTAAGCGAAATAAGAGCTGTAGGTGGTGGTGCTAGATCTAAATTCTGGCTTCAACTTAAGGCGGATATAACTGGAAAATGCGTTATTGTCCCTGAAATAACTGAGGCATCCTCTCTTGGTGCTGCAATTTTGGCAGGAATAGGTGCTAAAGTATTTAAGAGCATAGAGGATGCTCTCTTTATCTACTTCAAACCTAGGAATAGATATATGCCTAATGAAGATGTAAAGAAATTATATGATAAACTATACAGTATTTACAAAAGACTGTATCCCACTTTAAAGGAGATCTACGTAGAGCTCTTCAACATATTTTCAGAATTGAAATAAAGAGGTTAGTAATAATGAAACTCCAGGTAGCTCTCGATGTTTTAAGTATAAATACTGCAATAAAAATTGCCGAAAAAGCCCTGAAAGGTGGAGCTGAGATAATAGAAGCTGGTACTCCATTAATTAAGTATAATGGTGTAAGGGCAATAGAAGCTCTTCGCAAACAATTTCCTGATAGTACTATAGTAGCAGATATGAAAACCATCGATGCAGGCTCCTTAGAAGCTGAAATAGCTTTTCAATATGGTGCTGATATAGTGACAGTACTAGGGCTAGCCTCTGATACTACTATTAGGGAGGTAGTAAGGATAGCCAGAGAGTATAATGGTAAGGTTATGGTTGATTTGATGTTAGTGGAAAACAAATTAAAGAGAGTTAAAGAATTAGAGCTTATGGATATAGATTATATAATAGTACATACAGGTCTAGACGAGCAGAAAGAAGGAAAGACACCATTCAAAGACTTAAAGTTACTTCATGATCAAACATTTATCCCAATAGCCGTAGCTGGAGGTATTACCGACAAGAATATAAGTATGATTAAGAATTTAAGAGTCGACATTGTGATAGTTGGCGGATACATAACTAAATCTCCAAATCCTGAAAAGGCCGCTAGAACACTGGTAAAGATACTTGGTGAGATTAATGGTTAAAGATATTGCTCTTCAAATAGTGAAACAGGTAGGAGATGTTATCTCTGAGATAAACGACAATGAAATCAGTAATTTTATAGAGGAGATAATTAGATCCCGCAACATATTCGTAGTAGGTGCTGGAAGAAGCGGGTTAGTAGCTCGTGCTTTTGCTATGCGCCTCATGCATTTAGGTTTAAATGTCTATGTAATAGGAGAGACTATAACGCCTCCTGTTAAGCCTGGTGATCTGTTAGTAGCCATTTCTGGATCTGGTGAAACTCTATCAACTTTAACAGCAGCTCAAACTGCTAAGAATCTAGGTGCAAGGGTAGTTGCGATTACTTCGTTTACAGAATCTCCCTTAGCAAAGATTGCTGACTGTATAGTGAGAATTAAAGGTCGAGTCAAAGCTAGACGTGAAGATTATCAAGTACGACAATTAATGGGAGAGCATGAACCATTAACTCCCTTGGGTACACTCTTTGAATTAGCTAGTCTGGTATTTCTTGATTCTGTAATCACAAGACTCATGCAGATATTTCATAAACATGAACTAGATCTAATGGATCGTCATGCAAATATCGAATAAGTTTAATAAAAAAAGTGCTCTACTTTAAGAATCTCCTACTCTAGATACTCCTTTAATACAGCCTCTATAGCCTTAGTGATAGGAACCGCTATTATAGTTGATACTACAGTTTGTCCACCTATGTCTCTGAAGAGTGATATAAGTGCTGGTCCTATACCTTTTATGAATATATTAATAGAGAAGTATGTTAGTGACATACCAATTCCTCCTATTAAACATAGAGCTGTTTGCCAAGGTATTCCCTTTTTCCTTCCTAGACCTGCTATAAGGCCTTCTAAACCATGAGCTACAATCGATACATACCATCTAGGATATCCAACTACTAAATCTGCTACTGTAGGCCCTATAATGCCTACAAGCCCTCCCACTCTAACTCCAAATAGTAACGCTGCTATGAAAATCATAGAATCGCCTATATGAGTATATCCACCAGTTGGTGAAGGAACAGCAGTATATGTTGTAGAGACTGCAGATAATGCTGAAAATATTGCTATAATAGCTATTTCAAGGCTACGTCTCATTTAACATCACCATCTCTAAGCTTAAGAAATTTATTAAAAAACTTATATTCATCAATATATAGATAAAAGGAATTAATATGATGCTCATCATAGGAAAGGTGAGTTATCTTGAATATATCTATATTAATTAACAGTTTAGTAAAGGGATTTAAGTGCCCTAGGTGCGGGTATTCTGGATCTATAGATATACATAATATTATATGCCCTAGGTGTGGTGCCTTCTTTGAAATTGAATATAAGTACGATGAATTGTATGGAGCTCTTATTGACTGGTCCAAAGAACGAAGACTGAATGTATGGGCCTATTCCTCTCTTCTTCCTTGTTCTTCTTCTCTAAGTATAGTTTCATTAGGTGAAGGTGGAACGCCATTAGTAGAATCTAGGCACTTAGTGAATGGAGTTGACATTTTTCTTAAAAACGAAGCTACAAACCCTACAGGTTCCTTTCTTGACAGAGGCGCTACCGTACTTGTGTCTATGATAAAGGAATTTCATAATCTAATGTCTTGTGCGATTAATGCGAATTTAGCGATATCGCTTGCAGCTTATGGAGCTAAGAGTGGTATAAGAGTGAAATTCTTTTGCTCTCCCGAGGTAGACAGAGGTGAATTCTATCAGGCCATTGCACTCGGTGCTGACATAAGTGTATCAAGTTCACAAAGGAAAGCTCTCATAGACGCATTAAGTGTAAGAGGAGCTTACTATGTGGACTCTGCTAATCCCTTTCTCTTAGAGGGTGAGAAAACCATAGCTTTTGAAATCCTAGAGGAACTCTCTTGGAATCCTCCCTTATGGATAATTATCCCTGTAGGTACAGGGGGTCTTTTATCTATGATATGGAAAGGTATAAAGGAACTTAAAATGGTAGGTCTTATTAAAGGGCGCTTACCTAAGCTAGTAGCAGTTCAAGCAGAAGCATTCTCTCCATTAGTGGATTTATTTGATGGCTCTTATAATAGAAGACCTAATGAAACGCTAGCTAAAGATCTCATATTTTTCGACCCTCCGAAATTAATAGAAGCTTATAATGCTATAAGGGAATCAAAAGGTATTGCTATACGTGTTAATGATGAAGAAATAGTAACTGCTATAAAGGATTTAGCCTTAAATGAAGGTATATTAGCTGGACCAGCTGCAGCATCTACTATAGCCGCTACACGTAAGCTTAGATCTGAAGGAATAATTGATAAGGGTGATTCAGTTGTTTGCATAATCAGTGGTTCAGGCCTTAAAGATCCTGAAATTATTAGAATAATGATAAGACAGCGTGAAAGAAAGTATCAATATCTTTCTAAATCAAAGTTGTACATACTACAGACTTTAAGATACCTCGGTGGTAAAAGCTATGGATATGCTATAGCAAAAGCTCTTAAAGAATACTTTTCAATAGAACTATCATTACCTACTATTTATCACCATTTAAAGGAAATGGAAGCTATGGGGCTAGTAAGACGTCTCAGTATCATTAATAAGCGAATCATATTGTATGAGATCACACGGAAGGGCATGGCACTTCTCAAAGAACATAACTTCTCAACATAACATATTACCTATCTTTAGCTCTATTCTAAAGAGGGAGATATAACTCATGACTTCACTGGAAGATATCATAAAGAACCTAGATGAAAACAAAGCAAGGGAAGTCATTATTAATTTCTTCTCTTCAGAACCTAAGATAGCGTTCAGGGAGTCAAAAAGAATTCTTTGTATACAACCTCATGCAGATGATACTGATGTAGCTGCTGGAGGGACTATAGCTAAGTTAGCTAAAGAGGGGAAAGAAATAATATATGTGACAATGACTGATGACAGATTAGGGACTTTTAATCCTGAACTTTGGCCTGAGAAATTAGCGAAGATAAGGTACCTTGAGCAGAAAGAAGCTGCTAAAATACTTGGTGTTAAAAAATTAATATGGCTAAATTATAGAGATAGCGAACTTCTTCCTAATCTTGAAATAAGAAATAGACTAATCCACATAATTAGACGACTAAGACCAGACATAATAATGACCGTAGACCCTTGGCTCACTTACGAGGCACATCCTGATCATAGGTATACTGGGATTTTAGCATGTGAAGCAGCTCTATTTTCTGCCTTTCCTCATGCATGTCCTGAAGACCTAAGAGAAGGGATAAAGCCTCATAGTGTACGTTTTATCGCTTTCTACTGGTCACGTAAGCCTAATGTATATATCGATATAACCGACTATATGGATATCAAACTAAGAGCTATTCAGGCTCATAAGTCACAATTTAGCGACAATTGGGAAACATTTGAACAAATACTTAGAGCTTACTCTTGCTTTCTAGGTAAGCGTATAGGCGTAAAATATGCAGAGGCCTTTAAAATAGTAAAGCCCTCTCATCTTCATTGTAACGTCTTTACTGAAGACCTATAGTAACCTCAGCAAGTGTAGTAGATTATAAATTGATCGCCTTACAGTTAAAAATGCGATATTCCGACGTATTTCATATATTTTTCTTATTTTCAATAAATTACGTTAATTTTGTAAAATGTTTAATATGTATAAACTTTTCTTTTTCTTTTCCAAAATATTTGATAAACTAACTCAGGTGAGTAAAATGCTTAGAGATGATAATCTACTCAGAGAATCAATGATCTTTTGTAACATACTCGATGAAATCTTCGGATATAACTTTAGGTATACGCTTGAACTCTACATAGCTAGCAAGTATGGCATTAGGGAAAACTTAGGCCTTTTATTTCTCAAAAGGCCTAAGCTAGTATATGTAGCCCTCGAAAATCTACTCTCCTCATCAGAAACTGCCCTCTTACTCCTTAAAATGATAGTACATGAGTTATGTAGAACTTTAGATTTACGTATAAATACAGATGTAGTCATAAGTAGTCTTATACATAATGATTTAAGTATAACTCATAACTTCATTAGAAAAGTTTACCGTAAAGCTAAGAAACATAAGGCATCTATGAGAATTGTTGAAAGAGCTTAATAATCAACTAACGAGTAATAAAACAGGTATGGAATCTTTAGCTCACTTATTAGTGGGCTCTATTATCGTTTTGTTAATCTTATTATTAGCTATCATGCTCAAATCAGGGATACCATGTGCTATTTATGTTCCTACTCCAATCAAAGTGATTAGAAAAATGCTTGACTTAGTGTCATTAAAGCCTAATGAGGTACTTTATGATTTGGGATGTGGTGATGGAAGGATAGTACTCTTAGCTGCTAAAGAATATGGAGCCTATGCAGTAGGTGTTGAATATAATCCTTTTCTAGTTTGGGTCGCTAGGAGGAACATTAAAAAGTCGGGAGTGCGTAATAGGGTATCAATCATCAAGGGCAATCTCTTCAATATAAGTCTAAGAGATGCTGATGTAGTCACGATATATCTAAGCCAGTACGCTAATGCACGATTAAAGAAGAAGTTTGAAATGGAACTCAAACCTGGCGCTAGAGTAGTCTCTTACGTATTCCCTATTAATGGCTGGAAGCCCTTTATCAAAGATGAGAAGTATAGAATATTCGTTTATAAGGTACCCGAATCTATAATCTCCCATAATAACGACTAATTCTCTCGCTGTCACATTCTTCCTTAGTTAGCAAGAGGAAGTGCAACTACTCTACCGCTCTCTGCTGCTTTTATCGCTGCTAATGTTAATTCTAATGTCTTGGCTCCTTCACTTATAGGAGTTCTAGTAGGCTTATCCCTTGAAATAGCGTCTATTAGGTCCCTTTCAGCTAAAGTCATGGGATCTCGACCTATCTCTCTATATTCTTCTATTTTAAGGGGTTCTTTTGAGCTCCAGTATATCTTTAAAGAATTAGGATCTTCGCTTTCGAGCATAGCTTCCTTTCCTATTATACTCCATCTAACCCACCAAAAGTGTGGTACTGCACCTATAGTAGCTGTTACAGAACCTACAGCTCCTGATTTGAACCTGAGAATGACGCTACTTACATCTTCGATACTCATTTCTTCCATATCTTTATAGAAGATTCTATCCATTTCTGCGTAAACTCTACTTACATCTCCACAAAGCCATCTTAATATATCATAAAGGTGCGTTGATTGTTCAACTATTTGTCCACCACTTTTACTTCTATCTATCCACCAATCCTTTCTAATGAATCTACACCAATAAGCACCTACAACTAAGCCTATATCACCTACTTTTCCTTCGTCGATTAATCTTTTAGCTCTTTCAACTCCTGCTGCAAATCGGAGCTGATAGCCCACTTGACTTTTAATTCCCGCTTTTTCCACTGCTCTAACCATTTCTCTAGCTAATTTCATATTTAATGCAATTGGCTTTTCAATATAGATATTTATCCCTTTCTCCGCCGCCACGATCACTTCGTCTCTATGAGCGAATGGCGGTAAGCATATGAAGACTGCATCTAGTTTTTCTTTATCTAACATCTCATGCCAGTCAGAATATGCCCTTCCATTGTACCTGCTAGCAAAAGTACGTGCTCTTTCTATTGCGATATCACAAAAAGCTACTAATTTCACATCTGCGAATTTAGCTAATCTCTGAGCATGAGCATTTGCGATACCACCACACCCTATAAAGCCTACATTAATGCGTTTCATAGTTTCACAATTTCTCCTTTATCCTAGAGTTAGTTAAAAGATTTAACTCCTAACGAGAATTTTATCTGACTTAGATAGCTAAGAAAATCAAGCTGAGAGGTATGCTCCTATGCGAATTTACATTGATAGTAGGTACAGATTGCCTAGCATGGAACAAGAATACTTTAGTAGATTTGTTAATTTCAAGCCAGGTAATGGTGAAATTGTATACGTTAATCCCCCTAGATTTAGTTGGGCATACCTCCCTCATGTAATACCGAAGAGTCGCCTTGTACCTTTCACTAGTAAATTCATATTGCAGATTTCAAGGAATAAAGACTTTCGTGCCCCCCTTATAGACATGAGAAACTTATGGTTTAACTTCTACAACATTCTTCCTCCTTTACCATACTCAGGTAGATGGTATTGGAGAGTTGGATATAGAGTAGGCTCTTCTGTACAATGGAGTGATGTACGTAGCTTCTTTATCCATCCTAATTCTAAAAGATGGGATAGATCTCTATTAGCAAATTTAGATGCCCTCTTACAAAGTCACCCAAGAATACTGTTCAATTCACGAAATCTCAAAATTATAAGAACACTAAAAGATGTGAATAATGAATGTAGGATAATAGCCGAAGAGGTAAAAAGACGTGCAGATGAAATTATCACTAAAGATTGGTGGATAAACTTTCCTGAAAATGACAGAGAACCTGATGTGGGTGAGGGCAAGTACAGATACTATGCTATGGTTCGCGATGCACTATGGGTTGCATTCGCTTATATCCTCTTTCGTGATCCTAAGTATTCAGGATTTAAGGAACGTTTACTAAAAGTAGCCTCATGGCCTAAGGGAGGCTATGCCTCTCCAGAAGGTGCTGGCCCTCTTATTAGGGGAAGAGAGGATGATACTCAAATAAATGAATTCCTCGGTCTCTTCTTTGATTGGTTTTATAATGAAATGAGTGAAGATGAGAGAGAAGTCGTGTTAAGAAGCTTAGAGTGGAGAATTAAGCATACTATCTATAACTTCTGCCTTAGACTTAAAGGCGACAAAATTTCTGCTAGTTCAATACTTATGGTAGCTGAGAGTCACCAGTTTGAAAACCTGATGGTAACGATTCCGGCGATTTTAGCAATATATGAACATAGTGATATAGCTAAAAGGGCACTCGATCTTTGTATTAACTATTTAATAGGTGTAACTAATCCATTTGGTTCCTATGAGGGATGGAATGAAGGGCCAGGTTATGGTAATTCTAAACTTAAGTGGTTGCTTAACGCGTTAATATACCTCGATACTTCAATACCTGGGATAGATTTCACGAAGAATCCTTATTTTGAACGTATTGGAGACTTCTTCATTAGAATTACTCCAGTAGGTCTTAAGAAACTACCTTTTGCAGATCTCTGTGCTAGAGAGACTTACTATCTCGTAAACCGCTTAGCGACTTTCAGAAAGCTAGCCTACGTGACTGGTAATGGAAGATTTTTGAGAAACTGGAAAGAGACTCTCAATAGATTGTCAGAAATAAGTAGACCAGTACCATACCTATTTAGACCTTGGATAGAGTACATACTCCCTTATTACTATCGAAGACCTAAGGAGAAACACGAAAGAAGTAGGAATAGGCTCTTTAAAGTGGCTGGTTGGGTTACTGTAAACTCAGGCTCTCCTAATTCTTATGAAGATTATAAGAATTCTGTAGGTATGATATTCGTATGTCGTCCCCGCGGAGGTTATAGCCATTCTTACTACTGTGAGAATGCTTTTCTTATTCATGCTTTTGGTCACATAATCACTTGTAGTGCAGGGCATACAATTTATGATAAGTTTTCAAGAGCTACAATGAGCCATAATACAATCTTAATAAATGGTTATGGTCAGAACCCCGTCCCCTTTTATAAGAGACCACCACCTTATCTTATGAAATATAGTAGGATAGGCTATATAGGTGCCTGGCTTGAAGCTCCAGATTTAGTCTATTGGATGGGTAATGCCACTAATGCCTATTTACATAACGTACCCCATTTAAAGGTATTTCAAAGACATATTCTCTTCGTTAGGAATAGATATTTCGTAATATTCGATGACCTTCAAATCGATTCTGAAGGAGAGCCTTGTACTTTTCACTGGCTCTATCATATAGAACCACATGCTAATCTCACCTTTGATAAAGACTCTTTTAAGATGAAATATCGTATAGGTGACATAGATGTTTTAGTGGCACATATAGCTAATACTGATAATCTTGAATACGAGGATAGAAGAGGGCTCATGGGCTTAGTGAATCCCTATACGGGAGAGGATTATCGAGAGGAATGGTTCAGCAAAAGCGGAAAAGGAGTAAGTCCTTTTGAGCATAATATATGGATAAGTAATAGAAAGCCTACTGAGAACTTTTATTTCCTAGCTATAGTATTCCCTTACAAAGTAAATGAGGAAGAACCAGTAATAACTAAACTCGATAATTTAACCGTTAAAGTAAGGTTTAGAGGAAAGGAGGATATAATATCGTTCAATCCTTATTCCCAGCATGATGCTAACATAATCGTTGATTATAAGGACTTAAGACCATAGGGTAATTTATTTTTAAATTTTGATATTTGACAAATTATTTTTAATAAAGTATAGCCGAAATAGTAGTCAATCTAAGAACATATAAAAATAACCCTATCGTCTATAAGAAAGGCAATACTAATGGTCTTAAGTCTATTATAAAGTTAAGGATAGCGTAGCCCTAGAGTATTCTAGCCATTATCTAGATGAGCCCACCATCTTATGAAAGTATTACTTGACATATTTAAATAAGTGTGATATTATAGAATAAATCGCTAAGCCTTAATACGGCATTTGAAATATTCTACTTGAAGAAGTGTAATATTCATCATAGGGGAGGAGCATAATGTATTCTAGTAGAGGAAGTTTATTTCCTCGTCATACTGGTCGTATATTTCTTATTCCTCCTAATATGGAGGTATATGGTATATCTGTACTTAGCTCAGGAGACCCTAAAGCTCTGTATGAGATAATAGAAGTCTTTAAGAAGTATGACCTTTCAATAATGCAGATCATAGGTTCTACTCCTCTTTTGGAAAAAGGAACAC
This sequence comes from uncultured Thermoprotei archaeon, assembly GCA_964517845.1. Classification (GTDB taxonomy): domain Archaea; phylum Thermoproteota; class Thermoprotei; order QMSL01; family B3-G16; genus CAZFCQ01. Next base: position 11,939 of record CAZFCQ010000006.1, read on the forward strand.
TTACAACCTTTTTCTTAGACTTTACTAACTCTGATGTTAACCTTGATGATATAGTCTCTGAAGTTCGTAAATTAATCTTTGTTGAGAAGGTATTCACCATTAAGCCTACCGGTAATTTGCTTATAGACCGTTATCATTTCCCACTTATAGTTGCTAATGAACGTATCATACTATTAAGTATGAGCTGGTTAAAAGGCCTACTACATACTCCTAGAGAGAAATTCGGTGAAGGTGTCGAAGCGTTCTTCTATCACCAAGGAAGGATACTTGGTGAATCTGTGTACGATAGTACTAAGGATCTTGCAGTTAAAGACCTAGATACTTTAATTAGACTACTCGAACTCCTATTTTTAGCCTATGGTTTAGGAGTACTAAAGGTAGTTAAGCTCGATCTTAAAAAACCACTAATAATCGTCAGAATCTATGATAGCTTTGAATGTTCACTTTGTGAAAGGCAGGAAAAACCCTATAGCCACCTCCTTAGAGGGATCTTAGCAGGCTTCGCTAGTAAAGTATTGAATATGCAATTAACTGCTATAGAAACTAAATGTATAGCTAAAGGTGATGAGTTCTGCGAGTTCGTAATCTCCAAGGAAGAACTCTAAGAGACTTCATCCTTAGTATTAAAATGTTCTCAGTAGCGAAAAATCTTGCAGTTAAGTAGAAAGCTATCACTATGAAAATTGACATATAAGCTATTGCTATGCTTATAGTAGTGTAATCACTAACTAGTGAGGCCTTAATAGCTAATATTGTGTGAGTGAACGGTATTGCGTATAGCGCTATCCTTAGCGGTAATGATAATGCTTTAGGATTTATGAATATAGAGATAAGCAATGGGAATAGAATGAAAGGCACCAGAATCCCTGTTATTGAAATAGCGCTTCTAACATTTTCAGCAAAAGCGCCCAAGCATATAGCCATAGTTAAGGCTAGGATTAGTGTAAGAAATGCTACGACTGCAAGAAGGATGCAGTTTAGAGGTGAGAGTGAAGAGGATATTAAAGTAACGTTGAGTTCGACATTATGTGGCTCTTGAGGGATTCTAAAGGTCTCTGTAGATGATAGTATTTCATACATGTATATTATAAATCCTACTGTAAGTGACAAAGCCCCTACTAGCGCTACTAATATCGATCCTATAAGCTTACTTAAAAGTATGTAGATTCTATTAACGGGTAGTGAGAGCAATATCTCTAATGTCTTTGATTCTCTCTCTAATGCTATTGAGGTAGAGGCTATTTGGATAGCTATAAGAGTCGTGAATAGAATTCCCATAGGTAACATTACTAATTGTGAAATGAAATTCTGCATGATCGCTTGTGGTGATGTTCTGATTATAGTTCCTTTAAAGTATGTCCACTTGAAGGATGTTATTGGGTTTAGTATAACTTCAGGCCTATCATGAGAGGTTATCTTACGTAGTAAAAGCCTTGTAAGGCTTCTCTTTGCTTCTTCAACTATCCTATTTACAAGAGAAACTTTATTTAATTCTGAGAGGCTAGGTTCTCTTATTCTCGTGTAGATATATAAAGGGCTTCTTATTCCCTTAGTTATGTTCTCTGTGAATTTATTAGGTATTATTATTAGAATATCAAGGTCTTTATTGTCTATTATATCAATTATAGACTCTGTCACGTCATATTCTATAAAGTCTAGATTTAACTTCTTAAGTACTACATCCTTAACTACAGAAGAGAAATCTCCATGATCTAAGTCCATAATACATATCCTAATATTCATCATAGAACTGCCTGTAGTGTTCATCATACTAGTCTTAATGATAAGCCCTAATATGGGGAGGGATACTAATCCTACTACTACTACACTAAGTAGATTCTTAGGATCCCTACTCAGCTCCTTTACTTCTTTCCATATTAAACTTCTTAATTCTCTCATAGTCTTGCAACCTTTACAAATACCTCTTCTAAATTACTTGCCTGATATTTCTTCTTTAGCTCTGAAGGCGATCCTTTCACTAAAATTCTTCCCTTATTTAGAATGCAGACTCTATCACAAAGATACTCTACCTCAAGCATATTATGACTTGATACCACGATGGTAGTATTGTATTTCAAAGAGTATTCCCTTATTGTCTTTCTTATGAAGAATGCATGGGAGACGTCTATGCCACTTGTAGGTTCATCAAGAAGCGCTAATTTTGGCTTAATCATGAGGGTTCTCGCTATGAGTAGTCTTCTTAGCATCCCCTTACTATATGTCTTGATTTTATCGTGTAATCTTTCACCTAAGCCCGAAATTTCCATTCCCCTTTTAATAGTATCTTTTAAATCCTTTTCATCCTTAGCATAAAATGATGCATTAAATCTGAGATACTCAATACCAGTTAGATTCTTATAAGCTCCTGCCTCTTCAGGCAAGTAACCTATAAGCTCTCTTATTTTTCGTGCCTCTTTGATTACATCATAACCGTATACTTTCACTATGCCACTAGTTGGCCTAAGAAGTGTTGCTAATATTCTCAGTGTTGTAGTTTTTCCAGCACCATTAGGTCCTATAATCCCAAATATTTCTCCTCTTCTAACACTAAAACTTATCCCATCTAAAGCTCTTATTCCTCCTTTGTAGATCTTAACTAATTTATGAACGTAGACAACTTCTCTCATACTGCCTCCTCCAATATAGGTGTAAGATTAACATGTAAGTCTTAACTCAGCTAGGTTACCTATTCCATTCGGCTTTATTCCCTATTTGGGCAAATATTTCTATGTATTATAGTAAACTTAATTAAATTAGCTAATAGTTTATTTATAGAGTGAACTATATGATACCGATAAATAAGCCAATAATAGGCGAAGAAGAGATCAGAGCAGTCATAGATGTCCTTAAATCAGGAAGATTAACAAATCCCAGTCCTGAAGGAGGACAGAAGGTTAGGGAATTCGAACAAGAATTCAGTAAGTTTATAGGCGTTAAACATGCTATTGCTGTAAATTCAGGTACTTCAGCACTTTATGCAGCTCTTTTAGCTGGAGGAGTAGGGCCTGGAGATGAAGTCATAGTGCCAGCGTTTACTTTTGTAGCTACAGCTAATGTAGTGCTTATGGTAGGAGCTAAACCTGTCTTCGCAGATATAGATTTGGCAACATATAATATAAGCATAGAAGATATCAAGAGGAAAATAACTAACAGGACAAAAGCGATAATACCAGTACATCTCTATGGACTCACAGCAGATATGGATCCTATAATGGAGATAGCTGAAGAGCATAATCTCCTAGTAATTGAAGATGCATGTCAAGCACATGGAGCAGAATATAAGGGAAAGAAGGCAGGTTCTTTAGGACATATGGCGGCATTTAGTTTTTATCCAAGTAAGATAATAACGACAGGTGAAGGAGGAATTATCACTACGAATGATGAGGAATTAGCAGAAAAATTAAGAATGATAAGAACTCATGGTCAGGTTAAAGGGTACGACAGTATAATTCTTGGTGCTAACTTAAGGATGACAGAGATCTCAGCTGCTATAGGAGTAGTGCAGATGAAGCGCATTAGAGAGTTCTTAAGGATAAGGAGAAGAAATGCTAAGATATTAACTCAGGAGCTTAATGAAGTCGAAGGATTATCCCTTCCTATTGAACCTGAGGGATATCTACATAATTGGTATTTGTACACGGTAAGAATAGAGAAAAAGAATAGAGATCAAGTTTTAATGGCTTTAAGGAAAAATGGGATAGGAACGGTAGCTTATTATCCAACACCTTTACACAAGCTACCCCTATACAGTAATTTAGGATATGGTCATGAAAGATTAGTAAATTCAGAGTACGCTGCTAAGACTGTACTTTCCCTACCAGTACATCCGTTAGTTACAGAAGAGCAAATAACGTACGTAGCTTCTACATTAAAGAAAATATTGAAAGATTAAAATTCCTTTAAGAGATAGAAGTCAACAATTTAAGTGAGGAAGCGGTGTCTCTTAGCATCTTTTCTGGAAAGAGCCTATAAGGTGTAAGTTCAGCTGTCAGATAATCATTGTAGCCTATTTCCTTCAGGGCTTTTATAACCTCAATCCAATTTACATCGCCTTGAAAGAGATGGACTACGGAGCGTAACCTTTCACTATAATCTTTTACATGAACTTTAACTATACGCTTACCGAGAATCCTAATCCAGTCTTGAGGATATCCTTGCCTTAAAATGAGGACGTTACCTACGTCAAAATATGCCTTTACATAATCACTATTGAATGAATCTACAAAATCACGCATCTCAAGAGGGCTTAATAGGAATCTATTGCCTACATTCTCTATCGCTAAAATGACATTCATTTCTTCTGCAAGCTTAACTACCCTACTTAATGACTCTTTCGATCTCTCTAGGGCTTCTATATAACTCACATTTTCAGTAACTACACCAGGGACTACTAATAATGCGCTTGCACCTAATATCGATGCAGCTTTAATGCCTTTTTCTAGCACCTTAATGCCTTTTTCTCTAACATTCTTCTCAGGACTTGTTAAAGGATATTTCCAGAGCAATCCACCCATTATGCTATGAACTTCAATTCCTACAGATTTCACGATTGAGGAGATCTTTCTAGCATCTTCTTCGATATTTTCTACTCGCAATATTCCTCGAGATGTAGGAAGAGAGGATACAGGTGACTCTTCAGATATTCTTATCTCAATACCATCAAAGCCAGCTTCCTTGTAGGCTTCAAATTGTTTTTCTAAATTAGAAGGAGACCAATAATAGAACACCATGCCGACCTTCATTCGCAAACACCAGTATATAAATTCGAACTCCCAAATTTATTTACTAATTACTATGAACTGGTCCTAACGATGGTCATACTCTAGCATGGATTAACTAATTCATGGCAAGCTACTAATGAAAGAAAGGTCTAGACTTATTTATTAATATACACTATTAGGCTCGTTATATTTGCTATAAGAAAGCATTATTATGAAAGGAAGAGCCATTACATTAGCTAAGCCCGCTAAGAAGAAGACTCCTCTCTTATATCCTATCTGCCATAAATATCCCCCTATAAGAGGAGACGCTATTGATCCAAAGCCTACTAATGTATCTGCTAGACCATTTGTAGTAGCGACTAAATCCTCCGATGCATAAATTGATAGTAATGCTCTTCTAGAAGGCATATCAAGCGAAAATGTAAAACCAAATAACACCATCAGTATCATAACATCTACAATTCCTCTTGAATAGCTATATGCTATATATAATAGGCATATTAGCGCAATATGAAGGGCTAAGAGCTTACTTCCTCCTATACGATCTGCTAGTCTACCACTTATAACTTGGGAAATCATCTGAGATATATTCCTTAACCCAAGCAAAGAGCTTATAACGCTTTCCTTAAGCAGAAGTATATCCTTAGCAAAAAGCACTATAAATGGGACTGCTATAAAGCTAGCACAATCATGCAGTACCAGAGTTGCGATTAGCAATTTTAACTGCCTCCTCCTTCTTAGAAGTACTCTTAGTTTGTCAATACTCTTATTCAGGCTTCTCTCGCTATTAGATAATGGTATTAATGGTAAGAACAGCATAGCTACTATTGCTGAAATAATGTAAGAAGATGCGCCTAAAATATACACGCTTCCATATCCAAATTCCTCTACTAGGTGCCCTGATATGAATGTTCCTAATGTGCCTAATACTTGACTTGCAAGGTAGTACAGACTATAAGCCGTTGCCCTATGAGAAGTACTTGAGGAATAAGCCACTAAGGAAATTGCTGTCTGTCCGAAAAAGCTTATAGAGAAACCATAAAGTAATATGAGAGTTATAAGAAGTATATGATGATCAACTAATGGAATTGTAAATACTATAAAGCTATTAATTATGAGTGAAATAATGATCAGCATTTTCTTATTAACAGAATCGCATACTATGCCTGCTGGTAAAGCCAATATAGCGGGTATTATAAAAAATATGCTTGATGATAATCCTATAGTAATATAAGAGAGTCCCTTCTTCTCAAGATAGATTACAAATAATGTTTGCCAAAGAGCACTACCAAAGGAGCTTATGGCAGTTACTATGATCAATGTACTCATTATATTACTTTTTATTCTAGAGGGCATCGGGAATAGAAAATAGACTTTTACCCTTTGTAAAGTTTTCTATTATACGTTTATACTCACCCCGTTAACTATGCTCATCTAACAATACTTTAGAAGTTTATATGGTATGGAATTATACACACTTTGTTGATTGTACGAGTCTGTCCTTAATAATTAAACTTATAAGTACTTTGATAAATCTCTTCCAGTCGGTGAATTAAATGCAATACTGTATCGGTAAGGAGGAACTTAATTTCTTTAAAGAACTAAGCGAGGCCTTTGGGCCTCCAGGCTTTGAGGATGAAGTAATGACGTTAGTAAAGGAATATGCTACATCATTTGCTGATGAAATAAGGAGGGATAATTTAGGTTCTTTAGTCTTAGTTAAGAAAGGAGCGTCTGAAACGCCTAAAGTAGTCATTGCTGGACATGCCGATGAAGTAGGTTTTATAGTTTCAGGGATAACAAAGGAGGGGTACATCAAATTCCTTCCATTAGGTGGTTGGTGGGATCAAGTTCTATTAGCTCAAAGGGTTGTAATCCGAACTAATAAAGGATATGTCTATGGTGTTATATCATCTAAGCCACCACACTTACTTAAAGAGGAAGAAAGAGGAAAAGTTGTAAAGATAGATAGTATGTTCATAGATGTAGGTGCAACAAGTAAGGAAGATGTTGAAAGGTTAGGTGTACGCATTGGGGATCCTATAACTCCTTGGTCACCATTTATGAAATCAAATACTGAAAATACAGTCTTTGGGAAAGCTTTCGATGATAGAGTTGGAGTTTTTATGGCAGTCGAAACTCTAAGAGTTCTCTCTGAAAATAACCTTAAACATCCTAATACTCTCATGGCTGTAATTACAGTTCAGGAAGAAGTAGGACTTAGAGGAGCTCAAACTTCAGCGTACGTAACGGAACCTGATGTAGCACTCATCGCTGAAGTAGATATAGCGGGTGATGTACCTGGAATCTCCCCTTATGAAGCTCCCTCAAAGCTTGGTAGAGGGCCATCAATAGTTACGTATGATAGTACTATGATACCTAACCAAAGACTTAAAGAATTTATAATCAATGTAGCTGAAGAAACGGGAACGCCCTATCAATTATCAATAATTCCAAGGGGAGGAACTGATGCTGGACGTTTCCACTTATATAGGACTGGTAGACCTAGCATCGTCATAGGTGTTCCTACAAGGAATATACATTCTCATATAAGTGTATTACATATAAAAGACTTAGAGAACGCTGTTAAATTACTAGCAGAAAGTGTGTTACGCTTAAACAAAGAGGTCTTAAAGAAACTTCTTCCATGACCTCATATAGGTTCTAATTCTAAAGCACAAGCACCGTATAGTTTTTCTTTCTCCTTTCTGTAGAATTTACGATAAACTTTGATACCCTCTTCTAAATTCTGAATACCTGGTAATACATTTGAAATCCCTTCCCTCATTAGTAAATCCTTGAAGGAGGAGTACACTCTTATGCCTTTAACTATGAAATATGCTTCTAATTTATTACTACTTACCATTCTTATGTGATCTCTCTCACAGATTTTTCTCCTTTTTTCATCATAAAGCCTTCCCTCAATTATCTTCCTCCCCTCTATTAGGTCCCAAAAATATTTCTCATCTATATGCATAGTGTGAATTCTTTTTACTTTGATATTGTTTGTTAGATCAAACCCTTCACCGACCTTTATTTTAGTGCTATTAATTAGGATTTCATCACGTTTAGGATTAGGTTGTAAGATGAAATCCGCTTCTATAGCTCCTTTTCTGCCTATGAACATAGTCTTATCAGCTATAATCAGTAAACCGCCTGAGAGAAACTTTGCAGAGATCCTCTTAGTGGGCTCTATCTGATGTATAATCTGTTTGCTATAGAGATTAAACTCTATGTAGATATGAACTTTTGTAGTACATGAAGTTATATTAATGCATATTGCTTCACTTCTATGATTTATATAGAATTTAAGACCACCATTGTAAATCAATATCATGATCTCTACACTCGTTAATATATCGTGCCTTATGGTACTTATCTACTCTGGCATTATTGCCAGTATACATTTACGTTATTATCTTTATGATAGTGTACAGTTACTTTTTGCGCTAACTTCATGTCAAGAAGCTCTCTAAGGACTGTGTAATGAAGAGCGTTAAATTTAAGTACTTCCTTCTTCCTCTAGAAGAGAATGAGTCACATTAAGGGTGAGGTCTAATCGAGTCTAAAAGTGATATATTAAATTTAGTATACTTTCCAAAATTCGAAGAAATACCTTCGAATATAAAAGCCGCCCTTTCTAATGTGTTATATAAAGAGGAGGAAATAGTAGCAATAGTAAGAAGCGACATAAAACATAATATAGCTTACGGTAATGAATACCTAGTATTAACGAATAAACGTCTATTAGTAATATCTGAGGACACATTAGTCAAAGATATCCCTCTAAAGAAGATTAATATGGCTTCTATGAAAGGAAACCTTGGTATATGCGTCTTAGTAGTCGATACTTGTGATGGCCCTAAGAACGTTTTATACTTCTCTAGAACACGAAAAGGCGACTTTAAGAAAGTAATAACCCTAATAAACGATCTAACACTTAACCAGATCCCTGTTTCTGAAATTAAAAAATATCTGGGTGAAATACTCCAGAAAAGGCAGTTAAGTAGAAATAAGAGGGCTATTCTCTTAAGATTACTAGGTTTTTTAAGGCCCTTTTTGCATTTAGTAATTCTCACTTTTACTATTGCAATAATATCAAGAGTCCTAAGCCTTCTTCCTCCTTATCTAATGGCCATTCTCATAGACAAAGTACTCATACCTCGAACTAACTTTGATTTACTCGTCAAGATTATCTTAGCTTTACTAGGCATTCATATAACTACTATGTTACTGAACATCCTCTCTGGTTACTTAGATCTAAAGTTACGCTTAGGACTTACTACAAGCTTAAGAGCTAAACTTTATGAGAAGCTTCAGATACTTTCTCTAAGCTTTTATGATAAATACTCTACTGGAAGAATTATCTCAAGAGTATCAAGTGATGTGAACCATATCAATAACTTCCTAGTAATGGGAGTAGGTGCTATGCTCTTAGACGTCATAGTCATAATTTCTATAGGTGTAATCCTAATTACATTGAATCCTTGGCTTACATTAATAGCGTTAACACCTCTACCTATCTCGTTATTAGGTACAGCTATTTACAAAAAGTATGCTTCAAAGTATTATCATAGACTATGGAAACGCTGGTCAGATATAGTCTCATTACTTTCAGAGACTGTCTCAGCGTTTATTCTAGTTAAGTCCTTTGGTAAGGAACGTCATATGGTATACAAATTTAGAGAGAGATTAGGGAAGTTTATTGATGCAAATATGGATGTGTTTAAATATAATCAGAAGATTTGGCCAGCTATAGGCCTCTCCTTTACCATCAGTAGTCTCCTTATATGGTGGCTTGGTGGCCTTCAAGTACTCCAAGGTACATTAACCTTGGGTGCACTAACAGCTTTTACTAGTTACATGTGGAGTTTCTATAGGCCAATAAACGATTTCTTCGCACAAGTTCGTAGTATACCTGGAGCTGTAGCTTCTGGTGAAAGGATATTTGAAGTTCTTGATCTAGAGCCTGATGTAAAGGAGAATCCAAAAGCTAAAGAGATCGATATTAAAGGTGCTATAGAATTTAAGGATGTCTGGTTTACGTATGATGGTATATATTATGCCCTCAGAGGAGTGAATTTAAAGATCAAGCCTGGTGAGCACATAGGTGTTGTAGGTCCTAGTGGCTCAGGTAAGACTACCTTAGTGAAGCTAATTCTGAGACTATACGATCCCCAGAGAGGTAAAGTGCTTATTGATGGAATTGATATAAAGGACGTTAAACTTGAGTCACTTAAGAAACAGGTAGCTATAGTACTACAAAATCCTATACTCTTTGATACAACTATTGCTGAGAATATAGCCTTAGGTAAAGAGGATGCAACATTAGAAGAAATCATAGCAGCAGCAAAGGCAGCTAACGCTCATAGCTTTATAATGAAGCTTCCTGAAGCTTATGATACTAAAGTTGGTTCACGAGGAAAGCGGCTCTCAGGAGGAGAGAGGCAGAGAATAGCTATAGCCTCAGCTATTCTTAAGGATCCCAAAATACTAATACTTGATGAACCTACATCTTCTCTTGATGCCATAGCGGAGAAAGAGGTCTCTGAAGCTATAGATAATCTAACAAGAGGCAAAACTACTATAATAATCGCTCATAGATTGTCTACATTAAGAAGTGTAAATAAAATAATAGTCCTAGATCGGGGCGCTATAGTCGAAGAAGGAACCCATGAGGAGTTATTAAAGAGGCAGGGACTCTATAAGAAGCTCTTTGATGCTCAGTTTGAAGGATTCGTAAGGCCTACTCCTATGCCTATAAGGAGGTAGTCCTGGTAATGAAGAGCCTTAAGGACTGGATCAAATCTCTTAACATTATAGACCCTAAGGATATCAAAGTGATAGCTGTTAGCGGTGATACTATTGATATAAAAATAGGTAATAAGGTATATCAAAATGTCAAACCGAAGAGACCCTTTCCTTATACTCATCCTGAGTATATAATACTCACAGTAGGAGACGAAGAGGAAATAGGTATAATTAAGGACTACCGAAAATTAGATAAGAGGTCAAGAAAGCTCTTAGAGAGAGCGCTAGAAGTCCTATATTTCATGCCTAAAATAAAGAAAATATTAAGCATAAGAACTACTGGTTGGTTATACGAGTGGAATGTAGAGACAGACAAGGGAAGTACCTCGTTTAATACCTATAGCAGATGTATACGTTTTATAACAGATAAGAAAGTGGTAATCTACGATATTCATGGTAATGTCTACTGTATTGAAGATATTCACAAACTTGATACTCGTAGTCTTATGCTACTTAGCTTCATGATGTAGAATCTTAGAATTTAACCACTTTTTGTTAGCTCATCTAGTATTTCTTTAGCTCTATCTAGTCTTATCTTTCCTTCCTTTATCATTCTTTCAACTATTATGTCTATTAGCTTACCTTTGGCTCCTGCAGCTATCGCTATATTTCTAGCATGAAGCTTCATGTGGCCTTTTTGGATACCTTCAGTAGCAAGTGCCTTTAATGCTGCTAAGTTATTTGCTAACCCTACTGAGACCATTACCTCCGCTAATTCATTAGCAGTTTTAACACCTAATATCTTCAAGGCTACCTTCGCTAATGGATTTGATCTCGTAGCTCCACCTACTATGCCCACAGCAATAGGCATCTCTAGGCATCCTTTAAGATTGCCTTCCTTAGTTTTTTCCCATGTACTTAATGGTAAGTATTTACCTGAGAGAGCAGCATAGGCGTGTGCTCCTGCTTCTAGAGCTCGTGTATCATTCCCAGTAGCTAGAGCCACAGCTATCACTCCATTCATTATCCCTTTATTATGAGTCGCTGCTCTATAAGGATCTGCGGCTGCAAATGCATATGCATAAAGTATAGCATCGACAACTTCCTCTCCTCCTAGAACTTCCTTAGGCACTATGCACTCAGCTCGTGCAAGCCTTTTAACAGCTAAATTGGACACGATTCTGAGGTATACTCTACCCCCTGTTATTTTCTCAATATACGGTGCTACAGCCTCCGCCATTGTATTAACTATATTAGCACCCATAGCGTCTCTTACATCTACAAGTAAATGTACTATTAACATAGATCCTTTAATGCTATTAATAGTCCTAACTTCTAAATCCTTAGCTCCTCCACCCAGTTTTACTAATAAAGGATCTTTTTCATTTGCTATCTCTAATATCTTATCTTTCTCACCTATTATGGTTTCTTTAGCTTCCTCAAGATCTTTAACGCCTACAAGCTGTATTTGCCCTATCATAATAGGTGGAGTTGTACTAGCCTTAAATCCTCCCCCTTGTCTAACCATCTTTGCTGCGTTGCTCGCGGCAGCTACTACAGATGGTTCCTCTATTACCATAGGTACTAAGTAGTCTTTTTCATTTATCAAAAAGTTCGTTGCAATAGCAAAGGGTAAATGGAAGACGCCTATAACGTTTTCTATCATTCTGTCTGCTAGGTCTATAGGTAAGCTACCCGTGTTTAGTAATAGCCCAACTTCTTCATCCGTCAACTCAGCAAGCTCTTTTAGTATTTTAAGCCGCTCAATTATTGGGAGCTTATAGAAGCCTGGAAGTCGCGAGGTCTTATTCATACTTCTAATCACCTTTTTATTCCTATCCTTCTTTTTGCTTTAAAGTATTAAGAATGAGCTTAATAATGGTGGAAATAGGTTTGATTATAGAAAAGAAAAAAGGGGAATTGTCTTTAGAATTTCAAATCTTTGAAAGAAGTTTAAGTATATTCTTCATGCAAATCTCAGAAGCCTCTTCTCCCATAGCTGAGAATGCTGCACCACCAGGTTTAACTATTTGTTCCTCTGTAAGCCTAATCTTAGGTCTCCAGTGGGTCTCTAGTGAAAGATATCCTATGTATCCATCCTCCTTCAAGGCTTTAAATTGCCCTAGATAATCAACATCTCCCTCTCCTACTGGTGTTGGTTCATGTTTCCCAGGTCCAAGTCTTTTACCATCCTTAATGTGAACATGCACTATCCTTCCACGTACATATTTATATCCATCAGGATAAGGTATCTCTCCTTCTGGATCAAAAATATCATTTCCTGGATCCCATAATGCTTTTACATATTTGTTCTCTTTTAAAGCATCAAGGAATTGAGCTAGTCTTAGTCCATTATTAACGTGAGTGCTCGGTTCATTCTCTATAGCCAGTATAACACCTTCACTCTTGATTATGTCTAGTGGTTCCCCGAATTTCTCTAGTATCTTGTCTAAATATTGCTCTAGAGGTCCTTTCCTCCAGAAGGTGAATCCGCGGATTAAATTAGTGTCAAGGCTTTTCGCTAACTCTATTACTTTCTTTAATATATCAATATGCTTCTTGTATTCCTCCTCGCTATCGAGATTCGCTTTAAAAAACGGTGATGCTATGCAACATACTTCTAAGTTGTACTTAGATAATACCTCCTTTATCTTAGGAATATCCTCTACTAAGTCTTGAGGACTTTTATTCCAAATAGTTCTTATCTCTATACCATCTAGGTTAAAGCGCTTAGCAAACTTAGCTACTCTCTCTAAGTCTTGAGAAACCTCATCGCTTATTACAGAAAGCTTAAACATAAGCTAACACCTGCAGATATTATTGTTCGATAAATTAATTAGATTTACTCATCTTGACTCTTTAATAGCTAGGTTAGTTTCTAATGGGATAACTATGAGAGTAGATGGACGTGTACTCGTTAAAAAGCTTCTTAAAGACAAGAAGGCTTCATTAATTGTAGTTAAAGAGGGGAACATACTTTATGTTGGCTACAATCATGGATTACGCGACTTAGCATTTCTAATAAGAAGCTCACCTCGAATGTTAAATAGAGCTTATATAGCAGACAAAGTAGTAGGCAAAGCAGCTGCTATAATATTGACATATCATAAGGTAAGCTATGTTTATGCTCTCGTATTGAGTAAATATGGCTTAAAGGTTCTTGCGCAAGAAGGAATCCCTTATGAATATGAAGAGCTAGTATCAAGCATTAGGAATCCTAAAGGAGATCTATGTCCCTTTGAAAGATTAGTTCTTGATATCGATGACTTAGAAGAAGCTTATAACATCCTCATTAAAGAATTAATGAAATTTAACTAAGATTGTGTTGTTAATTAATTTCTATCTCCTTCCCTCCTAGTATAGTTCTACACCCAATTCATCACATTTCCTCTTAACGAGTTCATAGATTCCTAGTTCCTCTAGCTTCTCTTTTGTAGGTATTCCTCTCTCGTTCCAACCTCTATATTCATAGTACTCTTTTAACATTACTTTAAGTTCAACTATTTGGCCCTTAGCGCCACCATCTTCTAACGGCTCCTTAAGGAATCGTTCAGGTAATGTATCGTCTTCTTTCACTATTCCAGCTAAGACGTTGAATATCCTTTTTAGGTTGAATATTCTCTCTCCGTCTCTCTGAAGATCCATCACTCTCTTTACGATGCCTGAAGCTAGTGAATAAAATCCAGCTACATGTCCTGGATATATTTGCACAAACTTACATAATCCTAGAGATTCTAAAACTTCATGCCAATCTTCCATAACAGCAACCATCCATCCTTTATCCTTAGTTTCAAATCTGTAAACTCTACGATAAATCTTAAGATCGGGTATTCTTTCACCTTGCTCTATTCTAAAGAATGTGCCTTGAAGGTGACAAGCTCCTCTATTTGAAGTTGCGTACTGGAGTCCCATGCCTTTAAAAGCACGGGGATCATGCATAGGTACTTCAAGTCCTTTAACGTGCATTGCATACTTTTCAGTTCCCTTTCCTATTATGGACGAAGCTAGCCTACAACCCTCTCCTAAAATTGCTCCGAATCCTTCTTTCTTGGCTATCATCTCAATAAGTCTTATTATTAACTCTGGATCACCCCAACGAAGTTCTATTCCGTTAGTATCCTCCTTACTTATTAAACCTCTTTCATAAGATTCTATAGCCCATGCAATTGTTACACCAACTGATATAGTATCAATACCGTAATCATTACATAGTCTCTCTAGATATATCAAAGACTCTGGATCATCATTGAGAAGTAAGGCACCTAATGAAGCGGCAGTTTCGTATTCTGGAGCCCTTCCTTCAACTCCTGCATATTTACCACTGCTTATTTTAACCACTTTCCAGCATCCTACAGGACATGCAAAACATGCCTTGTGTTCTTTTAGGTAATTACCTATTATCTTTCTTCCCTCTATTTTATGTATACCATCCCATGTACCTTTCGTGAAGTTTTTTATGGGAACATCGCCGTATTCATAGAATGATAACATTTCACCGTTAGTCCCATATGATGCTAAGATTTGATTAGGAGGATACGACATTATCATAGGGTAAAGCCTTGCTATATTCCTTCTTAATAACTGCAAGTTCTTAATTTTAATAGTATTTGTACCTCTTACTGCAATAGCTTTGAGATTTTTAGAACCCATTACTGCACCCATTCCTGTCCTTCCAGCTACCCTTTCATCACTTAAAATGGCTGCGAATCTAACGAGATTCTCCCCCGCTGGACCGATACATGCGATTCGTACCTTTTCGTCATTAACCTCCTTTCTAATAGCTTCCTCTGTTTCTCTAGTAGTAAGTCCCCATAGTTTACCTGCATCTCTAATCTCTATATTATCGTTATTAATGAATATATAGACGGGTGTCTTAGCTTGTCCTTCTATTATTATACCATCATATCCTGCTTTTTTAAGCTCAGGTCCCCAAAATCCTCCAAAATGTGCTTCTCCCCAGGCTAAAGTTAGGGGAGACTTTGCAGCAACAATAGACCTTGAAGCTCCTGGTATAGGCGTTCCGGTTAAGGCTCCTGTCATGAAGACTAATTTATTATTTTCATCAAAAGGATCTATGCGTGGATCTACTTCCTCGAATATTATCTTAGTAGCTAGTCCTATACCTCCTAAGAATGCTCTGATGTCTTCTTCGTTTAACTCTTCAATTGAAAACTTTTCTTTAGAAAGATTTATTCTTAACAATTTACCAGCATAAGCAAACCATTCCTTCATGGTGAGTCAGCTCTTTCTATTTATTTTAATCCATAAAGTCTAGTAATAAGCTCTCTATCTTTCTCAGGTATGAGAGGTAGCTCTTTCTTACCGCTTGTAAGTATTGCTACTAATTGAGTAAGCGCTACTTCCTCTAGAGTTTCAACTACGGCCTCAGCCTCTACTAAGTTATATCCTACTGCTACAACACCATGATTTTGAAGGACTAATGCTCTAACTCCTTCTATGTGGTCGGCAACAAGCTTTGCTAACTCATCAGTACCCGGATATGCAAAGGGTACTATTGGTACACGCCTTAAAGTTACAACAGCTTCTACTGTTATTGGTTTTAACTCTATTCCAGCTAAGGCTAAGCCTGTAGTTATTGGATTATGTGCATGTATAACAGCATTAACGTCTGGTCTTTTCTTGTATATAGCGATGTGTAGTGGCCATTCGACAGATGGTCTAAGATAGCCCTCGAGTATATTGCCTTCTAGATCTATCTTTATTAAGTCCTCTGAATGGAGATCGCCTTTAAACACACCACTAGGTGTAATCCATACTTCTTTAGAGCCTGGAAGTCTAGCACTTACGTTACCGCCTAGTGCTGAGACAAGTCCTCTATCATATAATGTTTTCATGACTCTTATTATCTCCGTTTTTACTTCATCTTCACTAAAAAGAGCTTCAGACATACGGATCACCGAGAAGAATAATACATTCCAGTCTACAAAAGTCTTTATAACGTCTCTTGATTACGTCATTTCCTTTTAGTTCATATAAGGATAAAAAGAAATTCTTACTGAATCCACTTTTGGTGAGTGTTAATGAAATTAGTAAGTAAAAAACTCTATGTGAGATCAAAGAAAAGAATGGAGCTAATAAACATAACTCATATGGTAAGAGAGATAGTCAAGCATAGCAATATTAAAGATGGTTTATGCCTTATATTCAGCCTCCATACTACCTCAGCTCTTCTAATGAACGAAGATGAATCTGGCTTAAAGCAAGATATAATAGACTTCCTTAGATTAATAGTCCCTGAAAATAGAGAATATCATCACCATCATTACCTATACAAAGATGGTAGAATGGCAGTTAATGCATGGGCTCATCTAAGGAGTATACTTCTAGGCCTATTTTTAGTAATACCTGTGAAAGATGGTGACCTGCTACTAGGAGGTAGAGAAAGCATATACTTTGTAGAGCTCGATGGACCTCAGGAAAGGAATATAGTAGTGCAGGTATGGGGTGTTTAATCTAGCTCGTTTGCTTAAAGATAAAGAATTTTAAATTATGTTACTTTTTAAGACTAAAGAACTTTGCAAAGGGCGAAAGATTCTTTACCCCTTTCTTAAGAACTATTACATCATCCTCTAGTCTAATTCCAAAGTTCTTAGTATAAAGACCCGGTTCAACTGTATGAACCATATTCTCCTTAAGTATATCCTTAGATGCTGGATGTAATGCTGGAAGCTCATGTATCCGTAATCCAATGCCATGCCCTAATCTGTGAGGATAATAGCTACTGTATCCCTTATTAGATATATACTCTCTTACAACCCTATCCGCTTCCTTAGCTGAGATTCCATCTTTTATGTTTTTAAAAGCTACCTCTTGGGCCTCTACTATTGTACTATACATTTCTTCCTGCTCTTTAGTTGGTGTTCCTAAAACCCAAGTTCTGGTGATATCCGTCCAATAACCATCAGCACAAACATTGAATTCAAGTAAAATTACATCCCCCTTTCTTATCCGTCTTCCACTAGAGATATTGAAAGGATACCATGCCTTAGAGGAATTTTCTCCACTCATAACGAAAGCAAAACCACGTGCTCTCTCGACCTCCCCTTTGAATCCTACTCCTTCTGCATATATAGCCCGCTCAGCTTCTGCTGCTAGTTCACTCTCTTTTACTCCTTCTTCAATTTTTTCAAGAAGTGCTTCAATTCCTATTTCAGCTAGTTCATTAGCTAATCTTATTTTACGTAATTCATATTCGCTTTTCACCATTCTAAGCTTAAGTAGCATATCCGTTATGTCTACCATCTCTACATTCCAAGCTTTCCTTATAGTCTCGAAGGTAAGGGAGCTCGGATAATTCAACTCTCCTACTACGCTATTAGTGGACATAGTCTCCCAATTAAGCTCACAACCTGCTCTAGTACCCTTTGGTATTTCAATATCCTTGAGTATATTGTAGATCTCATTAAGAGGATGCCATATCTCACTTAGAGTCTCCGTCCCATAAACTCTTATATCTCTTACCCATCCTTTTTCTGCATACTCCTCCTCTGATTTAGGTACTATTAATATAGGTTCTCCTTCACGTGGGAAGAGTAATAGTGAAAGCCCCATTACAGGCCAATAACCCGATAGGTAAAGGACATTCTCAGGGAGCCGAAGTATCATTATGTCTATATTTCGTTTTTCCATTTCCTTTTTGATATGGTATATTTTCTCTTGGTACATTCTCCCCCCTTGATCTTTTGTATCTTAACGTTTTATCCTTTCATGAAATGTCCTTCATGGAATCTTAAACCCTTAATTTAAAATGAATGAATCTATAAGTAGGGATGTGTCTATGCCTCAAAGAAGAATGAAAGCTGCGGTCTTGGAAGCTCCAGGAAAGCTTATTCTAAAAGAAGTACCTATACCGAGGCTTAAACCTGATGAAGTGCTAATAAAAGTTGGCGCTTGTGGTATCTGTGGTAGTGATGTCAGATATTATTTGGGAGAAAATCCTTGGTCTCTTCATACACTAGGTATAGAGGAGAGTATGCCACCTAATACCATATTAGGACATGAGGTTGCAGGAGAGATAATTGAAGTCGGTTCCTCATCTTTTAAGAGTAGGTTAGGTGAACGGGTAGGAATAATAGCATTCAAATCCTGTGGTAAATGTTACTACTGTCGAAGGGGACTTCATAATCTATGTAAGGAGATGTTACATATAGGGCATGATGGTAGATGGCATGATGTAGATTATATTCCTGGTGGTTATGCAGAATATATGCCTGTTTGGGAGGATAAAGCTCATCCAATCCCCCAAAATATAAGTTTTGAAGAAGCTACTCAACTAGATGGTCTTGCTGTAGCTGTTCATGCAGTCAATAGAGCTCGTATACTTCCTGGAGAATCTATCGCCATCATAGGCATGGGGCCAATAGGTTTAATGGTATTGCAAGTCGCGAAAAATGTTGGTGCAACAGATACTATCGCTATTGATATTCGGGAAAAACCCTTAGAAGTAGCATCCAAGCTAGGTGCTGATATAACGCTTAATGGAAAAGAGAAAGATATCGTCAAAGATATTCTCAAAGAAACTGATGGTGAGGGTGTAAACGTAGTGTTTGATACTGTAGGGAATGAAAATACTGTAATGCAAGGCTTAAGCATGTTAGCTCGAGGAGGGCGTCTCATATTAGTAGCTCTTTCGAAGAGAAAAATAACCTTAGATCTAACGTTATTTAGTGGAGAACGACTAATGACCTCATCAGCTAACAATCTTTATCATGAGTACACAATTGCTGTTGAACTTCTTTCTCATAACAGAGTAAGGGTACGCCCCTTTATTACTCATATATTTTCGCTTGATGAGATAGAAGAAGCGTTCAAAATAGCACTTAACAAAGAAGCCTATGATGCTATTAAAGTAGTGATCAAACCTTAATCTTCTTCTTTCTAGTATTTTTCATAAATTGTATAACTTCCTCTATGCTCTTTGGTCCCTCCATAGGACCAAAATTAGTAACCTTTATAGCTCCTACTGCATTAGCGAACTCTAAGCTCTGCCTTATGCTCCATCCCTTTATAAGACCCACGATAAAGCCTCCATCGAATACGTCTCCTGCACCAGTGGGATCCACTTCATTTACGTTATATGCAGGTTCATATATTACCTCATTTTCAGTAATAACAAGAGACCCCTTCTCTCCTCTTTTAATTACTACCATTTCGACTCCTCGTTTAAGAAGATCATTACCTGCCTCTATTAGATTCTCTTTACCTGTGAGTGCCTGTATCTCTTTTTCACTAGGCATGATAATGTCGCATAACGCTATTACTGGAGCACAGATTTTACGTATTATTTTAATATCAAGAAGTTCAGGTCGTAAATTCGGATCAAAAGTTACAGTTATACCTCTCTTCTTAGCCTCTCTAGCGGCTTTATAGCATGCTTCACGGCTACTATCGCTTACAGAAAGAGAAGATCCCATTATATGAACAAATTTAGCAGTGGCTATGTAATCTGGATCTACATCGCTTGGAGATAATTGTCCCGCTGCAGAATGTCTCAGGTGAAAAACAAATCTTCTATCACCACTACTATAATACATGACAAAAGCTGTACCAGTAGTATACCCCTTTAGTACTCTTAAGTACCTTATATCAACTTTATCCTTCCTAAGCCTATTAATTAACATTTTACCAAAATCATCCTCACCAACAACTCCTATAAATCCTGAGCTAATTCCTAGCCTAGCAACAGCATCTATGAAGATAGCAGGAGCCCCGCTAGGATAAGGACCTAAATATACTCCCGATGTATAATGAGGTACATCTTTTTCTTTACGCATTATTTCAACAAGTATCTCACCCAATGCTATGACATCAGGCACCCTTCTCCCCAGTTAATATAACTATCCCAAAATGAAGCTTTAAGTTATACCTTTAAGACATTCTTCCCTAATCCTTTAATCCTTAAATCTTGAGCTACATAATAAAAAGTGGGTTACCGGGGATGAAGGGTATTATTGATATCCACTTCCATCCTGTATTGGTAAAAGAGGCTATTGAAAAAGATAAGAATCTGCTTTATGCAGCTAGAAATATCTTCAATATAGGAATAGGTGTACAGCCTCTAGAAGTACTACTATCTGCTATGGATTCTGCTGGAGTAAATAAGGTAGTACTTCTTGCACTAGATTGTAGCTCAAAGAGTGGATATAAAATTCCATCTAATGATATAGTAGCTTGGCTTGTAGATCAAGCTAGTGATAGGCTTATAGGCTTTGCTAGCGTAGATCCTAATAAGCCTGAAAGTGCTGTTAAAGAGCTCGAAAGGGCAGTTAATGAGCTGGGCCTTAGAGGTTTAAAGCTATCTCCTCCACTTCAAGGCTTTATACCTAATGATAAGAAAGTTTATCCAATATATGCCAAGGCACAAGAATTAGGCATTCCTGTTCTCATACATACTGGATTCTCTTACGTTAAGGGCATAAGTCTTAACACTTGTAATCCTTTGTTGTTAGAGGATATCATTATTCAGTTTCCTAAATTAAAGATAATCTTAGCCCATATGGGTTGGCCTTGGGTATGGGAAGCAGTACTCCTAGCAATGAAATATCCTAATGTTTACATAGATACCGCGAACATCTTTACTGGTACACCTACTGAACATTTTGATTTCGTCTTCTCTAAGATGGTTCCCTTACGCATGGTTGAAAGATTCATTGCAGAGAAAGTAATATTCGGATCTGATTATCCTAGAATAGAAATCGATAAAATGATTAACGCAATTATGAAACTGCCTTTGAGTGAGAGAGCGAAAGAACTCATATTTTGTTCTAATGCTATGCGGCTTCTAAGTCTATGACTCGCTTTATTTAAAAGCCCTCTGGAGATGGTCCATGACCAAACGACTCTCAGAACGAATTGCTATGACCTCCTTAATGGCAGCTATATCTATCATATGTGAGTTCTTACCTTTAGATATACCTTTCCCTCTTATGCCTAGACTAACATTTGATCCTACAGGAATACCTTTAGCTTTACTTACTTTATTATATGGTCTTAAAGAGGGCACTATAGCTACAGTAATAACAGCTTTCATAATTTCTATGCCTCGTCCTCCATTTAGAGGTCCAAATCCCTTTGGTGGTTTAATGAAAGGGATAGCTGAATTATCAACAATAGCTGGCATTCCTCTTTCTAAATCTCTATTTAGGAGACATAGACGTTTATTTCTTCCTTCTCTTCTTTTAGTTTGTTCTACCATGCGTGTTCTAAGTATGAGTATTGCTAATTATCTCCTACTCCCTCTCTTCCTTAAATTACCTGTCAATATAGTAGTGAGTCTAATGATACCTATAGCGATATTCAATCTTATACAGGCTCTGATAAACATCACGGTTGCAATCTCTCTTCAGTACAAAGTTCTTTACTTCATACAAAGAAGATAATACAAACGTTAAAGCATTTATCTCATAGTCCATAAAACATGACAATCGTCCTAAATGGTATAAAAGAGAAAAATTAGACTATTATCTAAAGAGCCATTTTTCCTTACGCATGTTAAGCTCTTTTGCAGTAGCATCTTCATCTTTCTCATAGCTTAATCCCTTCACTATCACAACAGGTATCCCTTCAGCTCCATTTCCCATTACCAGCTCAGCTGCGGCTGCTATCTCGTCAGCAATTGCTATTCTCTTTATCCTTAACGTATATCCGAATAGATCTTGTTTCCCTCTATAATCCTTAAAGGGTCTTATTCCTGAAAGCCCAATAGCAAAGTCTACATGTCCTTCTCTTAAAGGTCTACCATAAGTATCGGTTATAATTACTGCAACATCCTTTCCAGTAAGTATTTTTATTCGCTTCCTTATTCTTTTAGCTGCTTCATCAGGATTCTCTGGTAGTAAGAGTACTATATCCCTACTTCCTGCTACATTTGATCTATCTATACCAGCATTAGCGCAGGCAACACCGTGTTTTGTTAGAACTATGATATGCCTAGGAGTAAGTTTCAATACTTCCTTTGTCTCTCTCAATATTAGCTCTATGAGTCTAGGATCTTTATTAGCTATTTTAGAAATTTCAATAGTTCTAGGAGAAGGTACAACATCCTTTAACTTAATGACTCTACCTAAGGCTTTAGCTATTATCTTAGAGGCGATGACTATGATATCGCCCTCTTCTATCCTTATTCCTTCTTTCTTAGCGGCCTCTACTATTACCTTAGCTACATCATCACCTTCCTTTATAACACCTATAGACTCAAGTCCTATTAAGGTCACCTTACGTGCCATCTCACAATACCTCTTCGTATCGCTTTTTGAAGTATTTATAGACTAATTGGTACTCTTCGTCTAAAAAAGGAATAGGCTTTCTAGTCTTGTTCATAAAAACTTTTATAGGTCTCTTTCTCTGTAGTGCTTTTAGATGGCTATTTTATTCTTTTCACGAAATACTTATATCTAAAGTAGAGTAACTATCAATATATGATGAAAATTGAAACAGAGTTGGAAGTATTATTAAATGAATTCAGAAGTTTTTCAAACGAATTTCAAGAATGTATGCGTAGTATTCGTAATGTAATTGATGGTATGAAAGAGATTGATGGAATGCTTTCAAGAGGAGAAATAGACAAAACTACGTATGCTACTCTTAAAAGAGAGTATAAATTAAAGATCATTCCATACGTTGAGATGTACTTCGATCTAAAAGACAGAGTTAAAGAGTATAGGGATAAGCTCAATTTAATACTAACAAAGGTTAGGTTAGATCTACGAGATTTAAGGCGCGAAGCTCTACTCATGGATGAAAAACGTACACGCTTTGAAATCCGTAGGAAACAAGAAAGGATACTTAATGAATTAATGAGGGAACTAGACACTCTTGAGAATGGATTAGATATGCGTACTGAATTAGATATTTTAGAAATATACTTAACGTCAATCAGAGATAAAAATAGAAGCATCCCTCATGAGAGATTAGCCAAATATAGACAGCATTTTAATAAACTTATGAATAGGTGGTCCAATGAGAAGATTTCCCTTACTGAACGCTTAGAAGGCTTAGAAGAAAGAATTAGTGAAGTAAATGACTCGCTCCGTCTTAACGAAATACGTTTTTCATTAGGAGAGTATGATCATAGCACTTATAATGAAAAACGTATAGCGCTAGAGTCTAAGCTAAATGAGATCCAGAACGAAATCCGACGAATTCAAAGTACTATAGAGGAAATGGATTCGCGAATTCTGAGATGTTCAAGTCTCTTAGAGGAATTAGGAGCTTAGGTGCTTTAGGTATGAAATGTAAATTTCACATAATAATCAATATTATTATATTATCCGTTTTAATTACTTCTCTTGCTATAGGAGAGGGTATAAAAGCCTCTCCTACTCTTAGCTCTCGTAAAGTAATAATCGTGAATCCCTCTCCCTTCAACAAATTAACCTATGCTTATGTTAACGTTTCCTTTGTGCCAGGAGAAGCTTATAACTCCAGTATTTACGTATATAACTCCTTTGGAGAAGAACTTCCATTTCAAGTAATTAACGCTTGCTTCTATCCTTCCTCACCTTATTATAAATACTGTATCCTTAAACTACTTCTACCACTTAAAGCATGGTCCCATGAGAACATTACAGTGACTTTTACAAGTGAACCTCGCACTCCTACATTTTTTAATACTGATTTAGTAGTGTATACTGACAATGTCACAGGGAATCTCATAGTTAAGAATGACTTCTATAAAGTAGTATTCGGTAACGTATCATTGCAAGGAGTTCAGGAATTTTTGATAAAGTCTAATAAGGGATACGTAAGCGTACTCATACGTTGGCCTTTCATAGGATTTTCAGTTCTTTTAAAGAATGGTACTATCATTACTCCACTAAGCTATGCTAATTTGACATATAGGGTTGTAAGGAAAGGCCCTCTAGAGGTTGTTATAAGACTTAATGCAACTAGTTATTTCATGAATATAACACAAACTTACACATTCTCTGCATATTCACCGGTCATTTATGTCCATTCTAAATTATTCTTAAGAGACTACTCTGAAGTCCTAACTGCATACCTACCCGTCTTCCACATACCAACGGGTATTTTCGACATTATATGGACATCTCTTAATACATCTGAAAACCTGGTTAAAGTTAGTATGAAAAGCTTTAGGCCCGCTCCAACATGGTTCCTTCTCTTTTCTAGTAAAGGTAATTATGGTATGGCATACTATTATAACCAAACACTTATGAACTTCAAAAGCGCGCTCGCTAAGATACTTTACAACTTGACATATACGAAAAAACGTTCACTTATATTTGAAATCTATCGTAAACGTTCGCTATCAATATTAGGTAATGTTAGTTTCTTAATGAATCCCTCATATTACATAGGGAAAGGTATAAAAGAGGTAAAGGATGTTATCTGGTCTCTAGGGTACTTAGCCAATAATACTGAATACTATGAGGATATCCTCTTTGCTAATATAACTCAAAAGATGTCCTCTATCTATTCTAATGTCTCAAAGAGGCTCGTCTTCTTTAAGGAAGAGGGTTACCTTAACTTAGCTTATCAGTTAAATGAAACGCAACTACGTAGTAATGTTATTCAGCTTGATTCCAGCTTAATAGTATATCCGTATCTTAACTTAACAAAGAATTTCACGAGGAATATATGGAAGGATGTCATTAAGGAGATGATAACTCCAGTAAGTATACTTACTCCCTTAGCTATCTCTATTAATGCTCCTAACCAAGTCTTTACTGATGAAATCTTTAACGTAACTGCAAGGATAATAGTTTTAGAGGATTTAGCGAAGCTTAATGTAAGCCTTATGCTCCCAAAAGGTGTCAGGATATTTAGTGATATTAATACATATAACTTCACTAATGTTAGACAGGGTAGCGAGGTAGACGTCTCTTGGAGTTTAGTCCCCTTTTATGAAGGAAATTATACTCTAAATCTTCTTGCCTCATCTGAGAGGGGTGACATCGTCATTAGTAAACCAATAAGCATAATATTTTATCCTGTATTCCCTAAGGTCTCTCTTCTTTATAACCTTACTGTACTTTGCAAGGATCAAGAAGGTAGACCCATCCCACATATAATGGTTAAAGTCTATGACAATAGGACGGGGGCGTTGGTAGGTTATAATGTGACAGATATAAACGGTACAGCTACCTTTTATAACTTAAAGTTAGGAACATATAAGGTAGTAGCTTCTGACGGAATAATATCTAATAAGACTATAGTCCTTCTTTATAGAAATACCGTATCCTTGATAGTACTTGGTAAGGCGTCCTTCGCTTTAAGCGTATTTTCCTCAGGCGGGTACCCAATGGAAGGAGTAGCCGTATACATTTATGATGTTAATGGTACGCTAGTATTTATGGGATATACCGATAAGCATGGTTATTTTGAGAAGCGAGGGCTCCCTCTAGGTAATTATACGATATCTCTGAGATGGTTTGATGTTACTCTCGATTACTTTAGTCTTAATTTAACAAGAGATATCAACATGAGTTTAACACTTCATGTTCATAAGCTAGTAATTAATGTTATGCTATCTGATGGACGTGTATTACCTGGAGCTAAAGTGTCTATAAGCCTAGAGATGGAACGTAGAGGTACTCCCAGAGTGATAGCTTATACTGATGAGTATGGTAGAGTGACATTACTTTTGCCTCGTTCTCGATATATAATTGAAGTGGAGAAAGGTCAATATAGGGGTAGAGCTTCAGTATTTCTGGATAGAGATACTGTAATAGATATCGTATGTTCTACGATAAACACTCTCTGGATCCTTGTCGGCTCTGCGGGAGGTCTTTGGGCCTTTACTGCTCTCTACTGGCAACGAGTTACTCGTGTAACATATAGGGAAGAAAGAAAATATCAGCAACTACTTAGGCGACTTGAAGAGTTTTATAGAAAAGGTTTGATAGAGGAGAAGTACTATTTAAGATTGAAGAGTGAATATGAGGAGAAATTAAAGAAATTAAGAGGTGAAAGATCATGAGGAGGCTTTTATATATACTTACCATTTTATATATCATCACGATCAGTATATCGCTACCTATTATATCATCTTCTAGCTCTTCATCAAGCGCTATTTATATAACTTTTACTCTTCGGGATTACTATACGGATGAACCGCTTTATAACGTTACAGCAGAGGTGACGCTTTCTGCTTCTGGATTAGGTACACGTACATTCAAGCTAGCTACGAATATAACAGGTTTAGCTACTGTTGTATGGAAGGGCGGTTCAATATCTCCTGGTACTATACCCAGGTTAACATCATTAAGGCTTTCCATAGTTAATGTAACTAAAGAGAAAAAGGTCTATCCCTTACTTGTAATGAAAATCTGTAAGTCCTTACTAGAATTTGAAGAGTATGTAACTGCATACTTTGATACTACTATGAATATGTCAGTATATGAAGATCTAGATATCCCCTTAGATATAATGACTGAAGGTAATATGAGTATAATTAGATGTGATGTATGGGTCCTAAGAGGGAAAGTAGTTAATATTTCCGCTTATGATCCTCTAGAAAATGACATCGCTGAACTTTACGTTAAGCCTGGTTTACCTATATCAGGTATTTCTGCTCAAGGATTTGAGATACCTTATGTATTACCGCTTAACTATCCAGTTCTAATTAAGAAAAGTAGAAGAGTATCGGAGCTATATCCTGTACTACAAGTCTGGATAACTAATGAGACTGATGTAGTACCTTGGACGTATCATGTTGCTAAGGCTTTAGTTGAAAGAAAGCTAGGTGATTTGAAAGCCTCTTTACGTTGGTTTATAGCATTAGGCTATCCAATATCTGAAGAAGTAGCTTCATTAGATTTAATAAATGCCCTTTCAGACCAAGCACTCTTCCTCTTTGAAAAGAGGAATTATACTGCAGCAGTAGGCGTTATGATAAACTTAATAAGAGTTATGAATGAAAGCACAGATAGATTAGAGTCCTTTAAGTCGTCAGCATTCCTATCCTCGTTCTTAATGTTTACTTTATTATTTGGTTTCTCAATAGTCATTACAACATTGTTCCTTCCTACTAGTAAATTTAAGAATATAGTAGGGGTAGCAATCTTCTTAGGCTTCTTAGGCACGCTTATATTATTGCAACCCTCAGCTAGAGTAGCATCTGCTGTTCTCTTAAGTTCCTTAGGTGTTAGTATAGCTGCTTTTGATTACTTTGTTTTAGCCGCTGCGACTATTGTTTTCGGGAGCATAATATATTGCATCTACCTACTCTTTGTATTAGTAACACGTCCAGCAAAGAAGCTTACTCTAAGCTTAGCTTTACAATACCTCAGGGCTAGAAAGTGGAGAAGCTTACTTCTAATAATTACCCTAGCCCTAGTAATAGCTTCGTCTATTGCGATCATGCGTGTTTCATTAAGTACTATGCTTTATACTAGCGAGTTAAAGAGTGACTTGAATATCTATGGGCTTGATATACGTGTTAATACCTTCTTTAAACGCGAAGGATTAACAGAGTACGAACTATATTGGATTAAGGGGCAAGTTAACTATATTGATGAGGGGATAATCAGAGCTCCAAGTACCTTAGACTATGCTGGTGTTCTACTCATATTACCTGGTACAAGGGGAGGTGGCATTTTACTACGTGGAGTAGCGTTATCTCCTTCCTTTATGTCAAAGTATTTCCACTTAAATGTACATGTACCTATAGGACGCCTTCCATTAGACAAAGAATATGGTATTTTACTTCCATCCACGTATTTAGGAATTTTCAGACTAGGTAGCGAGGTTAAGGTCTATCTAGCTAAAGTAAGCGAGACTACGGGCAATCTTATTCCTGTAAGACCTATTACTCCTAGAACTTTAAGAGTGGTGGGATTTTTTGATCCTGTAGGATTAAAAAGCGTCAAGGGACCTGATGGAGAACCATTATTTGAGGATCCAGAAACTACGGTTATTATACCAGTTAATATAGATCTAGATAAAGACCTTGTAATAACTAGAGTATTCCTCTTAACTAATAGTGATATAGGCTTAGATTACTTAGCTTCACAGCTAGTTAAGATATTTCCCGCTAGGATAACTGTAATGTCTGGAATAAGCTCAAGGGTCTATGAATATGTACGCATGTTAACTCTACGTGGACTTAACACTACTCTCATACTAGTAATCATGGCTTCTCTCTTAATCTCAAGTGTAATGTTCGATACTGTTGAGGAAAGGAAGCGTGATTATTCCACTTTAGCTATATTAGGGGGTAATCCATCTGACCTCTTCTCTATAATCTTGGTAGAGACATTGATTGTAGGGTTCATTTCTTCGTTCCTAGGATGGATTCTTGGAGTACCTGTTGCTGTATTATCTCAATATGGTATAGCCTTTCTTGGAGAGTATGTAGGTGCTTTGAAGAGTGCTACACTACTCCCTATACAGTCTGCCTTAGTCGCTCTCTTCTTAGGAGTCGTTGTGACATTCTTCTCGGGAGTTATTCCTGCTGCTAAGGCGCAAAGATTCTCCTTAATGGGACGTAAGAAGCGAAAAATAATAACGTCTGCTGACTTAAGAATAGAAGGTGATATTGCTAAGTATACCTTGCCACTTCGTGTTTCAATCTTCGAGACAAACTTACTTTACAGGTTCCTTAAGATGGAGATAGTCCCAAAGAAAGATTTCTTAGGAGAAGAAGTCTATTTAGATGGTACCTTCTCGATATCATTTGCTATGTCAGTAAAATACAAAGGTACATCAGTATCTTGTAGACTTAAGACAATCCGCAGAGGAGATATTCTACTTCTTGAACTACAGGTGCCTAAGGAGTATAAAGACTACATATACTTTAGTGATGTAGTCTATAATATTGAAACTAAGATACTACACTATCCTGAATGGAAGTCTCAACAATTACGTTATCTCATTTTAAGGAAAGCACCATCAGAGGAGGTTATAACATTAGACAGTCTCTTAGAAAGGGCATTAAAGCTACTTCAGGATATAGAGGATATGAGAAATAAGTTAGACAAATTGGAAAGCATGAAACATAAGATATCCTCACAGCTCTACATGGAATATCAGGAGAGATATAAGAGAAACCTTAATAGCCTTTACCGTTCCTTAAGAGCTATTGGCATGAGGCTTGAACCCTTCTATAAGCAGTTAAGAGATGAGATTTCTAAGCTAAACTCAGAATTAGAACGTATAAATGTTGCTTATGAACTAGGTGAACTCAAACAAGAAGAGTATGAGAAGAAGGCTAATCCATTGAAAGAAGCTCTTCAGTCTTACATGGAGAAAGCAAACCAGGTAGAACGAGTATTTAGAGCATTAAAGACTCCACTTAGAACTTCTTGAAACTATGTAAATTATTTACCTTTTCTTAAGAAATTCTAAATTCTGCGTATAGCTATTGCTTGTACTAAATCTGCTGTATCTTCTGCACGGTCTGCTATATTCTCTAATGCATGAAGAAGATCATCTAACAAAGTTAAGTACCCTAAAGGTATTCTGTAAGCATTCTTTACCATAAGCGATCTACATTTTAAATCAATTCTATCAACTTCCTCTTCTATTTCTTCAACTTTACGTGTTTTCTCTAATGCTTCACGTGGATTGTATAGAAGTGCCTTTATACATTCTGAAAGTGCTTTTACGCATTCGTAGTCTTTTTGTAATATCTCATTTATGCCTTCTCTAAGCTCTTCAGGTAATATGACATAAGGAATTATTTCTAGTATACGTACTGCCTCTTTTCCCCAATCGGCTACAAGGTCGAGTTTAGATAGTAGCATCATTAAGTCTCCTCTATCGTCAGAAGGCATTTCTCCTTTCTCAAGTTCCGCTACTATCCGTCTTCTGATATAATCTGCTTCTTCCTCTTTCTTAATACATATTTCGAGCATCTTTTCTCCTTTTTCAAATTGTTTCTTATTCAAAAGGTCTATACCCTTCATTAATTTTTCTATAACATCTTGGACTATTAGCATATGATGCATTAGCATTTCAATGATTTTCTTATTTCTACGTTCACGTAACCAGTTAAGCACACTATCAGCCTATATTATTCTTTTTATAATGTCTGTTAAACATTTCTAAATCTCCTTGGGGTTCAAATACCTTTAAGTATTCCTCTTGCTATAGTGATTCTATCTGAACAAAGGTGTTATTAAACTATGAGAGTTCCTTTAAGGAAAGCGTTAGAGGATTTCCTTAAACAACAAGGCCTAACATTAGATGATGTATTAGATGCTATGGATGAGACAAAGGAGGGAGCTATCGAGTCATTGCAAAAAAGAGTTCACCTTACAGAGAGGGATCTCAAATTCATAGAGAGATATCTATCTGCAAGAGATATTAATTTATTAGTTCTAGCGTTACAGGTATTTTATCTCTCTTATCCAGGTGGTCTTTATAGAGGATTACTAATTACACCTACTAGAGAAGAAGTAATAGGTCCTGATGGGAAGGTCACACGAGAAGGCTTATTAAAGGTAATGCGTGCTTTAGGTATCAGACCTAAAGGCCTTCCCATTAAGACATTTTAGTTTAAATACTTTTATTTTATCTTATTTTGAAGAAATGTTTTTAATTCGGGATGTGGGAAGAGCATTATGGGGTTATGATCATGTCTCATAAAGAACTTCAACTTAGAGTCGCTGAAGCTCGTCCTATAGATGCTGGTAGGAAAATAGTCCGTATAGATAGTAAGGCAATGAAGGAACTTAATATCACTACTGGTGATTTTGTTGAAATTGAAGGTAGGAAAGTAACGGTAGCAATAGCTTGGCCATCTTATATAGAGGATGAAGGACTTGGTATAATTAGAATGGATGGTCTTATGCGATATAATGCTGGTGTTAGTATAGGGGACTATGTAGTAGTGAGGAAAGCGAGTGTTAGGCCAGCTTCAAGAGTGATATTAGCTCCTTCTGAGCCTTTACGTTTTGGTGAGGATTTTAAGGAGTATATAAAATCTAAGATACTTTATAAACCTCTAGCTAAAGGAGATGCTATTGATGTTCCAGTTTTAGGCTCTGCCATTCGTTTAAATGTAATTTCTACAGCTCCTGGTTTTATGGTATTAGTAGACGAAAATACGGAAGTCATCGTAAAAGAGGAACCTATAAAAGGTATTGAGTTAGGGCTACCAAGAGTTACATATGAAGATATTGGTGATCTTGAGGAGGCTAAGCAAAGGATTAGAGAAATGGTTGAACTACCATTAAAGCACCCAGAATTATTTAGAAGACTAGGAATAGAACCACCAAAAGGAATACTACTCTACGGACCACCAGGATGCGGAAAAACACTACTAGCTAAGGCTGTTGCTAACGAAACGGATGCATATTTCATAGCTATTAATGGTCCTGAAATTATGAGTAAATTCTATGGAGAATCAGAACAAAGACTAAGAGAAATATTTAAAGAAGCAGAAGAAAATGCTCCTAGTATTATTTTTATTGATGAGATTGATGCTATTGCTCCTAAGAGGGAGGAAGTTACTGGTGAAGTTGAGAAAAGAGTCGTAGCCCAACTCCTAGCACTAATGGATGGATTAGAGTCTAGAGGTGATGTAATAGTAATAGCTGCTACTAATAGGCCAAATGCTTTAGATCCTGCATTAAGAAGACCTGGAAGATTCGATAGAGAGATCGAAATTGGTATTCCTGATAAGAAAGGAAGGAAAGAGATATTACAGGTACACACCAGGAATATGCCTTTGTCTGATAGTGTTGATTTAGATAGGCTTGCTGAAATAACTCATGGATTTACAGGAGCAGACCTAGCAGCATTATGCAGAGAAGCAGCAATGCACGCACTAAGACGTTTCTTGCCTAAAATCGATTTAGAGAGGGAGCAGATACCGCGTGAGATATTAGAACAGTTAAAGGTTGATATGAATGATTTCATGGAGGCTCTCAAAGATGTACAACCTTCTGCTATGAGGGAAGTATATGTTGAAGTTCCTGAAGTCCACTGGAATGATATTGGTGGGTTAGAAAATGTTAAGCAACAACTTCGTGAAGCCGTAGAGTGGCCATTAAGACATCCCGATTGGTTTGAAGAAATGGGTGTTGAACCTCCCCGTGGTATTCTTCTATATGGTCCTCCTGGTTGTGGTAAGACTTTGTTGGCTAAGGCTGTTGCTACTGAGAGTGAAGCTAATTTTATTAGTATTAGAGGTCCTGAAATCTTTAGTAAATGGGTTGGAGAATCAGAAAGAGCAATAAGAGACATATTTAGAAGGGCAAGACAAGTAGCTCCTGCTATAATATTCATAGACGAAATAGATTCCATAGCACCTAGACGTGGGTTATATAGTTCATCTGGTGTTGAGGAAAAAGTAGTAAACCAATTATTAACTGAAATGGACGGCATAGCTCCTCTCAAGAATGTTGTTGTTATTGGTGCTACTAATAGGCCTGATATTCTTGATCCTGCATTACTTAGACCTGGTAGGTTTGATAGGCTTATCTACGTACCACCACCAGATGCTAGAGCAAGACTAGAAATACTAAAAGTCCATACAAGAAAAATGCCACTAGCAAAAGACGTAGACCTTGATGGAATAGTGAAAATGACTGAAGGCTACAGTGGCGCCGATTTAGCAGCGCTCTGTAGAGAGGCGGCTTTAGCAGCATTAAGGGAAGCTGGTAAGCCTACTAAAGTTCATATGAGGCACTTTGAGCAGGCTATGAAGGCCATTAAGCCTAGTCTTGATCCTGAAGAAATCAAGAAATATGAAGCTATAGCTGAGAAATTTAGGAAAATTTTAATGTGACCTCGGTTAAGGGTGAGTTCATCATACTTTATTTCAAGCCGCCGAAGGCTCATCATCGGTGAGTATTTTTCTAGTTAATTGTATTATAGGTTAAATCTTCTATTAATGTTTTACAACACTATAAAGAAGGCATTCCTTAACAGGCAGAGTGATAAAATTTAAGTTAGGTGCTCTCATTTTTACGTTCTGGTGATATGCATTGCCTTCCTCAAAAGTAGTTCAACAATTGGAGTATATGTTCAAGCCTAGGTCTGTAGCAGTTATAGGAGCTTCTAGGACTCCTAAGAAAATAGGATACGAGATAGTACGTAACCTAATAGAATACAAATATCCTGGAAAGATTTATCCTGTAAATCCTCGTGCCACAGAGATTCTTGGTCTTAAGTGTTATAGGTCTGTTCTAGATATACCTGATGAAGTAGATTTAGCGATAATATCAGTACCTGCTAAAATAGTACCACAGGTACTTAGAGAATGTGGAGCTAAAGGAGTCAAAGCTGTTGCAGTAATAAGTGCAGGTTTCGGAGAAATAGGTAATATTGATCTTGAAAGAGAGATTGTAGATATTGCTAAGAAGAATAATATGCGCCTCCTAGGTCCAAATATCTTCGGTTTAGTGTATACGCCTACCAGGCTTAATGCATCATTCGGTCCAAGGGATGTACTTCCTGGGAACATTGCATTTATTTCACAAAGTGGAGCGTTAGGTATAGCATTAATGGGTTGGACTATTCTTGAAGAAATAGGCCTCTCAGCTGTAGTTAGTGTTGGGAATAAGGCAGATGTAGACGATGCTGATCTGTTAGAGTTCTTTGCAGAAGATCCCAATACTAAAGTCATATTAATATACATGGAAGGTGTCAAACATGGAAGGCGCTTCATGGAGATAGCAAGGAAGGTTTCTAAAAAGAAGCCTATCGTTGTTATAAAAGCTGGTAGAAGTGAAAAAGGTGCTAAAGCTGTAGCCTCACATACAGGCTCATTAGCAGGCTCTGATGTTATATATTCAGTAGCATTTAGACAATCAGGAGTGCTTAGAGCTATAAACTTCGAGGAAGCGTTCGATTGGGCTAGATCTTTGTCAAAGCTACCTCCACCTAAGGGTGAAAGTACTATTATAATAACTAATGGAGGAGGGGTAGGAGTTCTCGCTACAGATGCATGTGAAGAATACGGAGTAAAACTTATGGATATGTCAGATGATCTAATGGATGCATTCAGGAAGTATATGCCTCCTTTCGGTAGCCCTAAGAATCCTATTGACTTAACTGGCCAAGCAAGTGAGAAAGATTATAGAGGAGCATTTGAAGAAGCTCTTAGGGACCCTAGAATTCATAGCATAGTTCTCTTATATTGTGAAACGATAATCACAGATCCTATACTACTAGCTAATGAACTTATAGACGCTTACAACTCGGTTAAAGAGAAAAAACCTGTTGTTATCAACTTTGTAGGCGGCGAGGCGAGCGATAAGGCTATGAAGAAACTTGAGCAAGCAGGTATACCAACATATCCCACTCCTGAACGTGCTGTATCCGCTTTAGCTGCACTTTACCGATGGGCACGTTTTGCAGGTTATTTAGACTGATATATTCATCAGCATACCTTTTTATCTTTAACTTTCTTCTCAGAGTCAGATTAATAAATCCCTTCTTCTAATCAGAAATAGATTAAACTGAGGTAAGCTAAATGGTACATGCGATATTCCTCAATGCATGCCCGAATTGCGGGGGCGAGATTACTGATGATAGGCTCCTTCTAGCACTTCCTTGTCATAATTGTCTACCTGAAGATATAGCACAGAGACTTATTAAAGAATATGCAAGCTCTCCTCCTCTTATTTTTAAATCAAAAATACTTGAAGTACTTAAAGAGCTAAATAACGCTAAGAATTATGAAGAGGTAATTAAGCTTGATGAAGAGCTTAAAGAATTAGAACAATTGTTTAATAAGATAACAGGTAGCCGTTTATGGAGCGCTCAGAGGACTTGGGCAAAGAGAGTTCTTAAAGGTAAGAGTTTCGCTATTATAGCTCCTACAGGAGTTGGTAAGACAATGTTCGGCTCGATAATGTCAATATACTTAGCTTCAAAGAACAAAAAGTGCTATATCCTTTTACCCACTACTGTGCTTGTAAAACAGGTCTTTGAGAGAGTAAAAGAATTCATCAAACGTGCAGAAATTAACATAGGAGTATTAGCATATCACCCTAAGATCCTTAGGGAGGAAGGTAAATCTATCTTTTTTGAAAAATTAGAATCTGGTGATTTTGATATATTAATTACTACTTCTCAATTTTTAGCACGAAATTTTGAACGATTAAAAAATCTACGCTTTGATTTCATATTTGTTGATGATGTTGATGCATTGTTAAAATCCTCAAGAAATATTGATAGAGTCCTTATTCTCTTAGGAATACCTGAAAATTTAATAGAGAAAGGGTTAGAATTGATACGTTTGAGAAGAAGGATCCCTATCTTTATAGCATTAACCAAGCAGAATGAATCGTATAGGGAGCAATTAGATGAAATTGTTAGGAAAGTTAAGGAAATAGGAGAAGAAATCAGACAAAGTATAAGCAGGTATAAAGTAGGAGTATTAGTGGTTTCTAGTGCTACTGGAAGGGCTAAAGGCCTAAGGGTGCGACTCTTTAGAGAGCTACTAGGTTTTGAAGCAGGTGCACGTTCTGAGTTTATAAGGAATATACAAGACATATATTATAGTCCTAAAGAGGATCTAATGAATGCTACCCTAAAGATAATAAAGAGATTCGGTACAGGTGGAGTGGTCTTCATTCCTATTGATAAAGGAAGTGAATATGCAAAGGAATTATGTGAGTTTCTTAAGAAACATGAAATAAATGCAGAAGTACTTCTTGCTAGTAAAAAGGGAGATCAAATCGAACGCTTTCTTGCAGGTGAATTAGATGTGCTCATAGGCATAGCTACTTACTATGGCCTACTAGTACGAGGACTTGATCTACCTCAAAGAATTCGTTATGCTGTATTTGTGGGTGTACCTAAGCTCAGATTTAGTTTAGAAACTAAAGAAGCTCATCCATTTAGAATAGCTTCTCTCCTCTTTGACTTGAGAGAATACTTAGAGGGTAAGGAACGTGAAGATGTCGATAGGCTTTTTGTACGTATGATGCGCTACTTAAGGGAATTATCTCCCTCACGGATAGCTGAGATAAGACGAGCTATAGAAGAGGGAAAGAAGCTTGAAGGAACTTTAGGAAAAATACAACAACTATTTGAAGAAGGCTATAAGAAGGTACGAGAATTACTTGAACGTGAAGACATACGAAGAAAACTAAGTGCAAGTCCATATATATTATTAGAGGAAGTTAATGGTACTTTGAGAGTAATCGTTCCTGACACTATGACTTATATTCAAGCTAGTGGACGGACTTCAAGAATGTTTGCTGGTGGCATTTCTAAAGGAGCATCTATTGTAATAATTGATAATGAGAAGGTGTTTGAAGGGTTAGTCAGAAAAACCCGTTGGTTCATAGAGGACATCTCATGGAGGCCTTTAGAGGAGATTGATATAGACTCTTTAATAAAAGAGATAGATAGAGATAGAGAGACTATCAGAAGTCTAATGGAGGGGAAACTTAGAGTTCAATTTAAGGATCCTGTTAAAAGTGCATTACTAATCGTTGAGTCACCTAGCAAAGCCAGAACTATAGCTAATTTCTTTGGTAGACCTTCAATAAGAAGAATAGGAAGATATGTAGTCTATGAGACGAGTACTGGCGCTTACATGCTTTCTATAATTGCAAGTGGAGGCCATATATTCGATCTAGTTCTTACATCTGAAGATTTCTATGGTACTAGAATTATTGAAGACCGTTTCATACCTGTTTATTCAACCATAAGGCGCTGTCTAAAATGTGGAGAACAATTTGTAGGCCTTGATAAATGCCCCCTGTGTAAATCAGAAGAATTCTATGATAAGGTTGAAGTAGTCGATATACTAAAGGATCTAGCAAGAGAGGTAGACATAGTTCTTATAGGTACAGATCCCGATACTGAGGGAGAGAAGATCGGCTGGGATATAGCTACTGTAATAAGACCTTATACAAACTATATAAAGCGTATAGAGTTTCATGAGATAACTAAGCGAGCAATACTTGAAGCCCTTGAACATCCTAGGGATATAAATGAAAAATTAGTAGAAGCTCAAATAGTTAGAAGACTTGAAGATAGATGGATAGGCTTTGCTTTAAGTGAAGAACTATGGGAAGCTTTTGAGAATAGACGTCTTTCAGCAGGAAGAGTTCAAACACCCGTACTTGGGTGGATCATTAAACGTTATGAAGAGCATAAGAAAAGTGTAAAAGATTTCATATATCTAACATTAGAGAATGGTTTAAGATTAGTACTTGAAAATCCGCCAATAGAGGGTAATGTTAGAGCATTTCTAGATGAGCTAAAAGAAAAAGAATGCACAGTAGTGAATACTGAAACCTATGAAGATAGAATAAACCCTCCCCCTCCATTTACGACAGATGCACTACTAAGAGAAGCAAGCTTTAGACTCGGCATTGACGTTATGAAGACAATGAGCATAGCTCAAGATCTGTTTGAGTTCGGTTTAATAACATATCATAGAACTGATAGTACTCGTGTATCCTCTGTAGGGAAAGCTATAGCAAAAGAATACATAAGCGAAAACATAGCTCCTGAATACTATCAAAGTAGAGACTGGGGAGTTGGAGGAGCACATGAGTGTATCAGACCTACCAGACCATTAGATACTGATAAGCTAAGCCAGCTAGTACGTGATGGAATAATAAGAACCCCAAGGCCACTTACGTGGCTTCATTATAGAGTTTATGATATGATTTTTAGGCGCTTTCTGGCCAGTCAGATGAAACCAGCAAAAGTCATTAAACTTAAAGCTATTTTGGATATTGCTGGAATTAGGAAAGAGATCGAAGGTATTGTTGATATAACCTATGACGGATTTACTAAGGTATATCCTATAGAAGAAAGTATCTTTATACCTAAGATGAAGACGGGAGATAGTTATCGTATAATTGAAGCCTCACATGCTAAACGACCTAGCATTATACTATTTAGTCAAGGTGATATAGTACAGCTTATGAAACAAAGAGGTATTGGTAGACCATCTACTTATGCTAAGATTGTACAAACACTACTCGAACGACGATATGTAATCGAGTCACAGAAAAGACGTAGGCTTATCCCTACGAAGCTTGGAATTCAGGTCTACAAGTACCTTTCAAGTAATTATAAAGATCTAGTTTCTGAGGAGCGTACACGCAAATTAGAAAAGCTTATGGACATAGTGGAGTTAGGTAAAGCAGATTATCAGAAAATAATCAAGGAGCTTTACTATGAAGTAAAGACTGCAGTAAAGATTCAGAGAAGAAATAATGCTTAATTATCTAGACTCTTAAGTACTACATGGTGTGAAACATGTTCGACTTTTCTGAAGAATTTAGAAGACTACAACGAGATATTTCACGATTAATGAGTGATTTAGAGAGATTATTTGAAACCCTTGGTTCCCGTACCATATTCCGTCTCCCACCAAGGGTAAGTATAGTAAGAGGTGTTAGAGAGCCTTTAGCTGATGTCTATGAGACAGAGGATAAATACGTAGTTGTAATGGAAATTCCCGGTGTTCCCAAAGACAAGATAGAATTAAATGTCACTAATAATACTGTTGAAGTAAAGGGAAAAGTTAAAGAGATTAGCATAAAGGAAGGACGTTTTATAGTTAAAGAGCGTGACTATACTGCATTCAGCAGAATAATACACTTACCAGAAAGAGTGAATCCTAAAGAAGCTAAAGCTAAGTACGAAGATGGACTTCTAGTAATCGAACTACCTAAAGCAGAAGTCCCAAAGAAAGTTTCTATTGAAATAGAATAAGAATAGGGAGCTGATGAAATATGTTCGTCGCAGTAAGAGATCATCCTATAGTAGTAGCTTATGATGGACTATTAAGAGGTTTAAAAGATTTAAGCGTAAGTAGCTTTGAGCTCTTCTTAAGTAGAGATCTAAGAACCCTTTTAGGATTTGATCTTTCTTCTGATGACTATATAAAAGAGTTAAAGAATTTCCTTGAGGATAACAACCTCTCAATTTGTGCTATCTTACTTGAAAATGACTTCTCAAGATTTCCTCTTGCTAAGGAGATAAAATATATTCTCAATGCAGCTAAAATAGCTGAAAAGTTGGATGTCCTAGTATTAAGAATAAACCCTCCTATGAGAGAGATTCCTGGCTATACCCTTAGGGACTACATTGAACTCTCCTCCAAGGGTATACTGGAAGTCCTAAAGGAAAACTCGTATATTCACTTAGCTATTGAAAATCATGGCTTAATAGGTAATAATAAGGAATATGTAAGTAAATTACTAAGTGAAATCACAGATGAACGCTTCGGGGTAACATTGGATACTGGAAATTACTATTGGTATGGTTATCCTCTAGAGGAGCTTTATAGAATTTATGAAATGGTAGCTCCTCGTGTTAAACATACGCACATTAAAGACGCTACTACAGATAAAAAGCATAGCCTACGTAGACCTAGAGAAGTAAGAATGACCCCCATAGGTAAGGGTGATATAGATTTTAAACAAGTTCTTAGAATACTATCTAAGGCTGGCTATAAGGGTGATTTAACTTTAGAGGATGAATCTGTAAGTCCTAGAAAGGAGAAAGAACTTTGTAGAAAATTATTTAAGGAGGATATAGAATTCCTTAAAAGAATCATAAGGGAGCTCAGCTGAGAGAAGGTTGCATCATCAGATCAGCCAGTATGCCCTCTCTTCATAGCACTAATATTCAATACACAATTTTTTTAAATAAACATAATTCCTTGAGTTGTTACAATAAAGACCTAACGACTTTTATAAATGTAGGAGTTTCATATAGGCTTTCATTCTTTACTCCTTAGACTGCACAATTTTAGCGATCTTCTTGCTCTTTCTGAACACCTAACTCTCTGTTAATTACTTCAATATTAGCCTTTAACTTAGAATAAGTTTCTTTAAGAGCTTCAGGTATTACTTTCGTATTACCCAATACAGGCATGAAGTTCGTATCACCATGCCACCTAGGTACTATGTGCATGTGAACATGCTCTTCAATACCAGCACCTGCTGCTCTTCCTATATTAAATCCTACATTAAATCCATCTGGATTTAATGTCTTTCTGAGTAGTTTTATCGAAGCCCTAGTTAATAGTCCCATCTCAAAAATTTCATTATTATTCATATCTTCAATACTAGAAACATGCCTGTAAGGCGCTATCATTAAATGACCATTATTATAAGGGAAGAGGTTTAGTATTATGAAGCAATATCTACCACGATATAGTATTAGGTTTCTCTCATCATTATTCTCCCTAGGCTTTACACAGAAGATACACTCTTTAGGTTTCTCCATAAGTATGTACTCTATTCTCCAAGGTGCCCAAAGTTGCTTCATTCAATCACCGTAATTCATTAACTGTATTGCTATACGAGTTGATATAATTAATTCTCTTTTTCTTATTGTCCATCTAAGCTAGGGTACCTCTTTTCGTATTATAAATCTCTATGCTCTTTACTACGCTTGTTATAAAATATAAAAGCTCTTCAAGGAGTTAGTTCAATAGAACAGTCAAATAGAACTGGTGCTTTACATGCTTAAAGCAGATATTCTTGTAAAAACTCCTAAGGGCTTAGAAGAAGTGGCATCCAAACGTATTATGGAAATACCCGGACTTAAAGCTATAAGTAAGCCTTACGGTTTTTCTGGTATAGTTCTCGTTCAATGTCATAATATTAAAAAGGAAGAGGCGCTCAACAGAATACTGAAGGAAGTTCCTGAGGCTGAAAAGGCGCTCCCAATCTATGCTATAGCTAGATCTGAATTAAACGAAATAATTACTACATGTGCTAAGGTGGCATGTGGTGTAGTATCTAGTAATGAGACATTTGCTGTAAGAACAACACGACGTGGGTCACACACTTTTACAAGTATAGATGTCAATGTTCAGGCAGGTGCCCAGATACAAAAGGTTACAGGAGCTGGTGTTGACTTAGAAGTCCCAGACAAGATAGTATGGATTGAGATTCTACAGGATACTGCTTTCATAAGTATAACTGGTAGAGAAGTCCAATGGAAGAAATTATGGCCAGGAAAGCCTTATGTACTTCCTATAATGAGAGCTATCTCTATAGTTCAAATGCCTTATTTAGGCCCTTTTGAAGCTGCTAAATCTATCGGTGCACGTATAGGACGTGCTATTCAGACCTTCGAAATAAGCGAATTGATAATAGCACCAAAAGAGAAGATTTCTGCTATAGAATTCTATGCTTTCCTGAGCGGAATTTTCGAAGGTATCTCTTCACGATACGAAATCCAAAAGAGAAGTTATGGACGTGAAGTTCGCAAAGTTCCTGTGTACATACAGGATTTATATCAACTAGTCAGAGAAAGAGCAGGAGAGAACCTCATTGTAACCTCTACGAGAGGGATACCTATTTCTCAGGCAATTGGAAAGATAGTTGAAATGATTAATGAGGGACAGGTCACAATATTGGTAGGAGCTAGAGAAGGTATACCTACAGGAATATTCAGATTTGCAGATCTAGTACTTGATCTAGCTCCAGGAATCACTCTTCCGACGGATTATGCTGCTTCATCAGCTTTAATAGCTTTAATAACTATCTTAGATCAGGCTAAGGTATTCCCTAAGTGGAAGAAAAGAAGGAGAGCATAAAAATGAGAAGTTAAGTTCAATATATCTTGGGATGATGAGGGAGGTTTCATATGACTTAATGAAGATGCATGGCTTTACTGACCATCCGACAAAAAGCCTTATCAATGAAAATCCATAATATAGCCTTTAGTCTCCTTTAATCCCTTTGAGGGTTATTAAAGGATTTAAAAGACTATACTTAAGGAGCTACTGATTACGACAATAACATATAACTGGCTTTATTAAGTTAAATGCAAGTACTCATGGATACTACATGATGATATAGGAAAGCTTATTCTTAGGAGAATAAACCCTGAATATTCGGTGTTTTTCTCTTGGATGGTTTATGTAATGTTAAGCTAATAGTATATATCGTCAATAAGACTCTATTTAGACCACTCATATCCCTTTCACTAACAGATATCATGATATCCATCGAAGAAAATTCAAAGCACTTCCTTATATAAGAATTCTACAGGCTTCATTTAGAGCATAGAGGTTAATTAATATCAGAAATACTTAATATGACGAACTTGCCTTCAATTAAAGAATCCTTAAGGGAGGTGTGTCTTTGTCTTGAATATAGGAAGTTTGTTAAGCTAGATTGGTACGTCTCTGTATTTGGATTTGGTGCTATGCGATTACCGGTGATTGGAGAAGACAGAAGTAAAATCAATGAGCCTGAAGCTATCAGAATGATAAGATTTGCGATAGATCATGGTGTGAACTATATAGATACCGCTTATACGTATCATGGTGGAAATAGCGAGATTCTGGTAGGAAAAGCTTTAAAGGATGGTTATCGTGAGAAGGTAAGAATTGCAACTAAGATGCCTGTTGGCTTGGTCAAAACTAAGGAAGACCTTGATAGGATCTTCGAGGAGCAGTTAAGAAGATTACAGGTAGATTATATAGATTTCTATCTCATGCATGCTCTTAATAGGGAGAGGTAGCATAAGACTCTAGATCTAAATATACTTGACTGGGCTGAGAAGCAAGTGGATGAGGGGAGAATAGGATACATCAGTTTCAGCTTTCATGATGAGTTCGAAGTCTTTAAGGAGGTAATCGATGGCTATAAGGGATGGACCTTCTGTCAGATTCAATATAATTTCATGGATATAGAGAGTAGTAAGAGAACTCCTGGAGTAATGGGGCTTAAATACGCAGCATCAAAGGGTCTCGCTATCGTGATCATGGAACCCCTGAAAGGAGGTTTACTCGCCCTTCCGCCTCCACCCAAGGTTAAAGCTATATGGGAAGAAGCAGAAGTTGAAAGATCGCAAGTAGAATGGGCTTTACTATGGGTTTGGAATCATCCTGAGGTGTCAGTCGCATTAAGTGGCATGAGTACCATGGAACAAGTAGTTGAGAACGTAAAGATTGCTGAATATTCGTGTCCTAATATACTTACTGAAGAAGAACTGAAAATACCACAAGGCTTACCGATTCGTACTCTTCTTGCAAGAGCATCAAATGCCTTTAAGAGATGGGCTACTTAAATCTCTTCATCTAGGGAGATTCTCGTTTCAATAACTTAGGATCACTGATTAGCTCCTTTATTAACTTTAGCTTAATGAATTAAAAAGTAAGTGAAACCTATAATGCTAGATGTGATCATCTAAGACTGTAGAAGTAAGAGGGAAAATATGATAAATAGATAAAGGGATAAATTAGTAGCCTACAAAAACTGCAGTATGATGATTTACTGGGGATTTCATGAATTCCCGTGAAAGATGTTTAAGGTCCATAAAGCATGAGGAAGTAGACAGAGTACCGCTTATATTAAGAATTAGACCAGAACCTTGGCTTAAACTTAAGCGTTATCTGGGTGTGGTGGATAACGAAAGGGTTTATCGATGGCTCGGAATAGACGTTCGGGGAACTGGAATAGGGCTGAAGGGAGGTTATGAAGTGAAAGGAGCAAAGTATGGAGAACGAGGATGGATCGTTAAAGAAGAATCTGAGTTCCAGATTGAACAGAATATATTTGGATACCGCTTGGTATTCCATAGGCCACATACTCATACGTTTACTTACATTTATCATCCGTTACAGCATATGGATCTCGATGAGTACGAGTGGCCTGAAGTACGAGAAGAGGACTTTGATAAGGTGGTAAGGCTCAGGAGGAAATACGAGGATTTCTGCTTATATGGTGGAGTCACTCACATGTGGGAAATCGCCTGGAAGCTTACTGGCTTCAACGAGATGATGAAGATGCTGTTCACTAGACCTAAGGAGGTAGAGGTTATACTAGATAATTTACATCGAATACGTATGCAACAGGCGAAGCTCTTATGCGAAGCTGGTGTAGATGTAATTTACGATGGTGATGATGTAGGAATGCAGAAAGGTATGATGATATCACCTACCATGTGGAGGCGTTTCCTGAAACCGCGATATGCAGAGTTGGTGTCGTTATGTCATAGTCATGGTGTCTTTTTCCTTTTTCATAGTGATGGGTGGATCGAGCCTATAATTCA
Organism: uncultured Thermoprotei archaeon; assembly: GCA_964517845.1. Lineage (GTDB taxonomy): Archaea > Thermoproteota > Thermoprotei > QMSL01 > B3-G16 > CAZFCQ01. The sequence continues at coordinate 56,341 of CAZFCQ010000006.1, forward strand.
AGACTTAATCGAAATAGGAGTTGATATTCTTAATCCTGTCCAACCTGAGTGTATGAATCCAGCCAAGATACATGCAAAGTATGGTGATGAGTTATGTTTTGATGGTACCTTATCAGTGCAAAAAACCATTCCCTTTGGAAGTGTTGAGGATGTGATAAGGGAGGTTAAGGAGAGAATAGAGACTATAGGCTATACAGGACTTATTCTAGGTCCAAGCCATGCTATACAACCAGAAGCTCCGGTTGAGAACATAATAGCCATATATGTCGCCGCTAAGAAGTATGGTAGAAATCCAAGCTTTAGGCATTGAGAAAGAACAAGTAAAAAGCAAACCTTTTGCTGATGAAATCATATGCTAATTCCTAGCTTTATGCTTAATGATACTTTAAAATACACCATGATTCTAGGGCGGAAGAAGGCACCTATGATGTTCATATAAATGGTATTCATAAGGCGCTAAATTTTGGGATCTTTATAAAAAGGTTTGCTTACGGATATATGGAGTAACATGGCCTTTCTGGCCTCTCTATCGTGATCACTCTGAAATTTCCTCTAGTATCCTGCCCTTTGTCTCTTCTCCCAATAATGCTACTGTAACCGCTGAGATTATGTGTACTATTGAAAATACAAGGAATATCAGATATGTATTTCCTCTTGTTAGTTCTAATAATGCTCCAACTAGATATGGTCCTACTATACCACCTACTCTTCCTACACTATTTGCTGAACCAGCTCCTGTACCTCTTATTCTAGTTGGATATAGCTCAGGAGTATATGCATATGTAGCTCCCCATGCTCCTAGGTTGAAGAAGGAGACTATTATTGCCCATATAAGTACTTCTATCTCAGATCTAGAGATAGCAAAAAGATAGCTTCCAATTCCTGCTAATGTCATGTACGAAGCTAATATAGACTTTCGACCAATTTTGTCTATCAATAATGCTCCGCTCCAATATCCCGGTATTTGTGCTAATGTTATGATGATCGCATAATCTAAGGATCTAACAAAGGAAATTCCATAGCCATATAGTATTCTAGGTAACCATAGGAATATTCCCCAATAAGCTAACACTATACAGAACCAATGAATCCAAAGCATAAATGTTCGCTTTCTATATTTGGATGAAAACAGCTCACTTATTTTAGATTTCTCTTTTCTTATAGCCCTCTGTGTCCTTGTCTCTAGCTTTAGATTTAGTAAGGATAATACTCTTTTCATCTCGGTAAATCTTCCTTTTTCCTCTAAATATCTCAGTGATTCAGGAACCTTTAACATTATTAAGGGTAATACTATTAGAGGCAGAAATCCTGCAAAGAATACTGCTCTCCATCCTTTCTCTGGCGCTAGTATTCTTCCAAAGTACATTGCTAGGAGCCATCCAAAAGCCCATGAACTCTCTAAAAAGGCTACAAAGCTTCCCCTACGCCTAGCAGGTATGTATTCTGAAAGTAACGTACTTGCTACTACCATGTATCCTGAAGAACCTATGCCTGCTAGTAATCTTAATATTGCTACATCAAAAGGACCTCGGGAGGTAGCTACTAGTCCAGTAGGCACGGAGAAGAGAAGTAATGCGGTTATTGAAGCTTTTTTCCTGCCTATTAAATCGGCTAAGCGTCCTATGCTTATTCCGCCTAAAAGCATGCCTACAAGCCAACAACTTAATAAAAGTCCCATCATAGTCGGGCTAAGATTCCATTCTTTCTCTAAAGGTGCTGTCACCGTAGAAATAAGTCCTGCACACATTGCATCAAATGCCCATCCTAGTGCTAATGAAATTAGTAATGTATAATGAAATGTACTTATACTGACTTTTTCAAGGTACTCGCTCATGTTTTATCCCGGCACAGAAATTACAATATCACAACGTTAAAACCCACTGATGAAGGCATTCATTGAATAAGCATATGGTAGTTAATGCAATATTTGCCTTGATGTTGTAAATACACTCGATTCCAAAATACCTTTATATCTTAAATATGATAAGCTCTTACAATATTATCTAAGATATAAGTGCAAAGTATAAGTGATGATCATGAGAACTCTCATTTATATGAAAGCATCACTAAGGAACAGAGCGGGCGCAATAATAAAGAAAATCTCTACCTTAGGAATCAGGGTAAAAGTATTATTTCCTGGAAAAATTGATGGGAAGGAAACTTTAAAGGATGATTATGATTTATTTTTGATTATAGGTGATGATAAAACAGTTCTAAGAGCATTTCATGAATTATCCCTCTTTGAGGTTCCGTTTTTAGGGATTAACTATACCAACAACATAGGGTTCTTAACTGAGATATCCTTTAATGACTTAGATTGGGCAATGGATAGACTATTGTCAGATGACTATACGGTCGAAGAGTGTAACACTCTTACAAGCTTAATTGACTATGAAATAGAAGCCTTCGCTATTAACGATATATGCATTTTCCCCTCGAAAAGTGCAACTATAATGAAATACGACTTATGGGTTGATGGAGAGTATATTTGGTGTGATATGGCAGATGGTATCATAATTGCTACACCTATAGGATCTACAGCTTACTCTATGTCAGCAGGTGGACCTATGTTGCTTACAAAAGTTAGAGCTCTCGTAGTAACTCCAGTTAATTCTATAGATCTAACGAGGAGATCTTTAATAATACCTAGTGAGTCTAAAGTAGAGATAAACGAATTAGAGTGCTCTCGAGACATAGAAGCAATTGCTGATGGTATTGAGCGATATAAAGTTAGGGAGACGATTATCCTTAGTGGGAATGGGAGAAAGCTCAAGTTAATACGTCTGAAAAGAAGTTCTCATGCCTACGATAGACTCTATAAAAAAGTAGAATTAGCCAAAGCATTAATAGAAATGCCACCAAGTGCAAAATTAGTACTAAAAGTACTTGAATATGAAGGCCCTATGACACAAAAGGATATAGTTCAAAGAACTCTACTTCCACCACGAACTGTACGTTATGCCCTTTCATTACTTCTTAGAAAGGGCTTAGTCATGAAGACACCTAATCTTAGAGACGCTAGGCAAAGCATGTACTATGCAAGAATATGAGTTTCTTTACCTACTAGTAACTTGATGAGCTCATTCTTATCCTTAATTAAGACCCTAAGGGGTTTTACTAATAATACATCGTCATCGTTACTAATGAATAGCCTCTTTAAGATAAGCCTTGTATGATTCCAACCTATTTTCTCTGGTAAATCTTTAATTAGGTACTCAGTGTAGCCCATCTTACTGAAGAACTTTCTGGATACCACGTTTTCCTTTACAGTTGAAGCTAGTGCAAATTTAGCTTTATTTCTAACAAAGTATTCTTCACTATATGATAGCAATTTCCTTCCTATACCACATCCTCTGACTTTACGATGCACTCCAATATAGTAAACTACTCCACATAAATTACTCATAATATGGGTTAGATATGTCTCAACGAAGCCTAGTATCTGACCAGAACTTTCTACTACAAAGGTTCTAGTAAACCATAGTCCCTCTATAGCACATATCTGATTATATGGATCGAAGGTATCTCTAATGAGTTTGATTACTTTGTCTATATCCTCTATGTTTAATCTTCTAATTAGTTATCCCGTATAGACTGTCATCCTCCAATCCTCCGCATTATCAATAGAGGATATGAGATAAGGGGTTAATAATGTTATTCCTCATCTTTATGAACGCTTAGATGTAGGTTAACACCTTTACCTTATTGGATAATTCCTCCTCTACATTTTTCATCCATTTCTTACCTACTGCTATCATAATGAAAATACCTACTATTTCACTATGACCCTTCCTAGCTAAGTTAATTAGGACTTTTAATGTCCTTCCACTTCTAACTAAATCGTCAACAATGAGTATTCTATCCTCCTTAGTGAGAGTACGTTTTGGTACATAATATGTTTCTTGAATAGGTGAACTCTCAGGAATGAATGCTTCTTCGAGGAACTCCATAACTCCTACATCTTTTGATCTTTTAGCTATAACTAAGGGTACTCCAAAGGTGTACGCTACCATGGTGGCTAACGGAATTCCGTTAACGGCTGCTGTTAGAATTCTTGTAACTCCACTATCCTTATAAGTCATGTAAGCTTCATCAGCAACCATCTTAAGGATATAGGGATCGCATATCAAATCTGTTAAATCAATATATCCTTCTTCATCTACCCTTACCCTACTCCTTATTAGTAGTCCTATATCCTGAACTTTCTTTATATCCTCAAGTAGCTTCTTTGCTAGCGTATAACTAGGAAGAAGATTTCCTCTTACATATCGACAGAGGATTGCTTCCGAGATACTAAGTCTTCTAGAAAGCTCTCTATATGAGTACAGCCTCTTCAGAGCTCTTAATCTTTCTATGACCATAAGTTGTGTCTTAACTTTTTCTATTCTTAACACCTTTTTCATTCTCTCTGCCATTAATTATGCTCTATTTCATTAAGTGAGTATACATACATATTTAAGCGTTAAGTACAGTAAAGTCTTCATGTTTTTTCTTCAGGGTTTTTAATGAAGAACTTACTTAATTCTATAGTACCTCCAATATTACCTTGATAATACTTAGGTATCATGCATTCTTACTGATAGTTTACTTCTTTTAAACCATGTCATAGATTTTGTCATTGAGACTATGGAGGTGGACTCACATGAAGAATATCTGGAATACAATATTATGCATCATGATCATGCTCCTCGCCTTCCTTACACCTCTCTCTTTTAATTTAATTAAAGCTAGTAATGTACATAAAATATACTTACTGTACCTTGCCAATGATGCCGATTTTATAGATATAACTCCATCCATTAAAGATATGCTTATTCAAAGATTCGAGAACAATGATCTAGTTACTGTAATAACGGATATGGATTCCTACAGAGAGGTATTAACGAATGCTTCTCAAGGTGATATTATAGTTAATCTTCATGGTTCTGTAATCCCTCTACCACCTCCATATACAAGCTTAGGTTCATCAGGAGCTTTTAAGTTCATTAAAGATTTAGCATTAAATATTAGTAGAAGAGGGTTTGCGTTTATTAACATTGCTGGTTTACCTTTTAAGTATGCTTCTAATAAACGTGAACATATATTTATAGAACTTAATGAAGAAGGAATAATTCAATTTTTCAAGGTTCTTAATTATACTGTTAAAGTAGATGGCTTTATAAAATCTGCAGGAGGCTTAGACTATGCTTCCATAACTGTTGATGGTATAAATGCCTCTAAACTTTCAGATATTTCTCTTCCTACAAGAGTTTCAGCAATATATAGCATTTCAACTAATCTAGCGCCGCTATTTACACTTTATGCAACAGATGTAGTTGGATACCTAAGACCTTTTGAAACAGTTGCTGCTTATCCCCTTGGAAAAGGATTCTATATACATGTGGGTATGTGGTACGAGTCCGATAATATAAAGATAGATGTGGTCATTGCTTCATTAGTTTACCTTACTAAACTCGCAGAGCTTACTCCTGAAGTATACATAATTGCACTTAATGATACTGCATGGTACGGTGTAAATCCATATGTTTCTCTCCAATACCTTAAAGAGAGACTTAATATGCTAAATATAAGCTACTATATAGTCGACTCTAACAAAGCTCTATACGAGTTAATAATGTCTGATATGCGGAATGTAGTAGTAATTAACCTTCATGGTTCTGTAATCCCGATTCCAGAGGAATACCTCACATCTTCAGAGAATACTAAGACCTCTGTTTATGAATACATAGTTGACCTTGCTAGATGTGTAAGAGATAAGGGATGGATATACGTGAATGTCGCTGGGTATCCTTTCTCTATAGTAGCGTGTGGAAAATCTCAGTTCTGGTATGTTACTAATACTGCTGGTTTATCGACTTTCTTAGCAGCAGCAAGTAACTTCACCGTAGGTGGTTATTGCTGGGATGGTCTCTCTGATAGACCATTAGGTGCTATTTTAACAGATGATGGAATAATGACCGTGAGAGAGCTTAACCTAAAGCCTTGGGAAGTTTGGGGAGCTATCATAGCACAATATAGCCTCAATACCTCTGCTCCATGCCTCACCTCACTCTACGATACGTTCTTACTAATAAGCGATAGGAAATATAGAGCAGTAGCTAGCTTAAGATATGGTCAAGGGATCTTTGCTTTCATAGGCTTAGGACAGCAAGTTCCCGATTCTGTAAAAGCATCACTAGGCTTTTTACTAATTTCAATAGTTAAGCCTAAGAAATTAACAATTTGCGTATCTGATTCAGAACTAAAGCCTATAGGAACTGTTGAAGTGTCTATTACTGTAGGTAATACGGAAATAGAAAAAGGCTATACTAATGAGAGTGGTATCTTTAGTACATTTCTAAGCGGTGGTATCTATACTATTGCCTTATTCCACGAGGGTTTCTCTCCCCTTACTTTACAATACAGACTACTAACTCTTCCAGGGAATCTTAATGTAACTTTAGAACCCATACAACTCAAGATACGTGCTATAGATATACTTACACAAGATCCTGTAGTAAATGCTACCGTAACTATAGTTGATGCCTATGGCAACAATGTATCTTCTATGTTAACGGATTCACAAGGATATGCTATTTTCAATTTACCATCAGGTTCTTATTACGTGGTAATACAGGCAACTGGATATACTCAGTATAAGAGCTCGCTCATAGAACTATCTAGCACTACGTACTTAGAGGTTCCTTTAAGGAGATCTTTCAAAGGCCTTTACATCCGTGTAATAGATGCCAATTCAAGGAGGCCTCTTTCTTCAATGAGCGTAAAAGTATTTGAAGATGAGTCACTAATTTATGAAGGTATCACTAATGAGGATGGCCTTATAACGGTCAACTTAGCAAACTCCTCGACTCTACGAGTTGAAGTCTATGATGGTAATATGCTAGTTGGAATGAGCGCATTTACAGCTTCTAACCTTATGAGTTCCATGATAGTAGAGATCCCAGTCTTCAAGGACGTTAAGTACAAGAGTCTCTATCAAAAGGAAGTCCAGCTTTATAAGAGTTTAAAAAGAGAATACGAATCTCTGCTTTCTAAGTATAACTCTTTACATAAGAAATACAATTCTTTAAGTGATAAGTATTCGGAACTTAGTAAGAGCTATTCGAAGCTTAAAGAATCATTCCTTGAGCTAGAAGATAGATATTTAGAGATTAACAAAGCATACTTCATTCTAAATAGGACCTTTAATGAGCTAATGGTTAATTATACTGAGATGTTAGAAAGCTTCGAGAATTTAAATAATGAATATAAGAGCCTCGAGGTAAACTTTACTAAGCTTAACGATATGTATATACAATTAGCAAGTAATTATACAGTACTTGAAGATCAATTTAATGAACTAAAGGCTTGGAACGCAACACTAACTACAAAATATAATGAACTATTAGAAGTAAAGAATAAGTATGAGAGTTTAAAGAGGACTTGGCCCCTAGTATCCTTGGCAATAGCTATCTTAAGTATGGTAATTGGGACGGCATTAGGCTATGCATATGGTAAACGTAGAGGTGAGTACTTAGTTATAAATCCTTAGCATTAAAGGGGTACCAACCCTATGAATAATACTACCATAGTTATCGGTAGGCAGGAGAATGGAGAACCTTTTAATATTAATATAGACTCACTATTAAAGCATACTATAGTATTAGGTGCAACAGGATCAGGAAAGACTACACTATGTAAAGCGATAATAGAGGAATTAGCGTTAAGGGGCTACCCTATAATTGCTATAGATCCTAAGGGAGACATAGGCGCTTTAGCAATTGCCTCTCCTAATCTAAATTTCCGTCCTTGGTCTGATATCGAAGCTAAGGAAAGTGGAATGGATCCAGAGCTATATGCTGAAAAGCTCAGAAAACTTTATTTAAATGAGCTAGCTAAATGGGGGATTACACTTAATAGAATTAGGAGTTATGTAGAAAATGTCCATGTCACTATATATACTCCTAGGAGTACTGTAGGAGTTCCTCTTTCTATAAAGCCTTCATTAAATCCATTACCTAATATCGAGCAGATAATTGCTGAAGATAAAAGCATACTGTATGATGCTATCGACAATACTGTTTCACTCTTACTTAAACTAGCTGGATATAGCGATAAAAATACGCAAGAACATGCTCTACTCTCTCAGATAATAGAATTTCATTGGCTCCAGAAAGAGGAATTATCATTAGAAACCCTAATCCAGGAAGTAATAAATCCACCTTTTGATAGGATTGGTTCCTTAAGCGTAGAAGAATTTATTCCACAAAGAAGTAGGCTTAAGCTAGCTCGTAATCTTAACATTCTGCTCTCTCATCCTATGTACAAAAGCTGGTTAGAAGGTGAAACTATCGATTTTGACAAATACTTTAATCAACGAGGAACAATATCGGTAATAGACCTTAGATTTATGAGTACTTTAGAAGAGAAACAGTTCTTCATAGGAGCTTTTTTGCAGGAGTTTTATAGATGGTTACTACGTAAGGGCGGCACTTCTAAGCTTAGGCTCGTACTCTACTTTGATGAGCTTGTCGGATTTATACCCCCTGTAGGTAAGCCACCTTCTAAGACAGGTTTATTACTTTTAATTAAACAAGGGAGAGCTTTTGGTTTAGGTTGCTTACTAGCTACTCAAAACCCTGCTGATATAGATTATAAAATACTATCAAATGCTGCGCATAGATTCATAGGACGCTTAGCAACTAAACAAGATATAGACAAAGTAAAAAGAGGTCTTAACATAGATGAAAACCTAGTAGAGACAATTCCTCGTCTAAAACCCCGTACATTCCTATATCACAACTATGAAACAGGCAAAACTACGATAGTACGTTCTCGTTGGCTTATGACATACCATAGAGGGCCTCTCCAACCAGATGAAATAAGAAAACTCATGAAGAAAGAAAAAAAGGTCTATAAAAATGAACCCCCTCCTCTAAAAGACCTGATCCTAATTAAGCCACGAATAACAGCTGAGGAAGTAACCAGATTACTAGAAGATTTAGGCTTTCACGTTATTAACATATCAGAGACTGTCATTAGACACCCATACTACTTAGTCCGCCTCTCTACTGATTTCAAAGTAAAAGAGGGGAAAACTATCAATTATAAGGAAAACCTAATTGTAGTAATGAATAGAAAAGAGCCTATGCTTATAGAGAGTTTAAGAGGAAGAGAACCCTCAGAAGTTCTAGTGCGCGGATTCGTTAATGGTAATAATATGTCTTTCTCCAAGGTAGGAAGGTTACTTCAAGATCACGAGGTAGTAAGGATTATACATAATAAACTCAAGCTTAAAGTCTTCTATATAGCTCCTCTTGATCGTATAGTATTTAATGAAAATGAGCTTGAGAAGCTCACCAAAGAGATCGAGAGAAAGATCAAGAGTGAATTAGTTAAAGTTGAAAATGAGCTTAAAGTAAAATTTGAATTACATAAAAAAGAGTTAGTAAGCTCCAAACCATTACTTGAAGCGGAGCTAAAACTTAGGCAGAGTTATTACAATTCTTTAAGTTCTAGAATACGTCGTCTTGAACGTATAAGGAATGAGTTACGTTATAGGAAGAAAGAAACTGAGGAAATCTCTAAAGAGCTTAAGGAACTCAGACGCGAACTAAGATCTCTTAAAAAGAAAATTAACAAGCTTAAAGAGGAATTAGAGAATATCAATAAGGAGTTACTACTCATGGATTCTACTTTCAAACAAACACTTGAAGAAGTAAGGAGGAAATACTACTCATACCTTAAAGAGGCTATTCATGAAATTAAGATACATCCAAGAATTAAGATAGTAGAAAAGGGATATGCAGGTATCCTCAAGTATGAAATTAAGGTGAAGTATGCTAACGCTTTTCTAAATCTATCGCTCAATCCTTATTCTCTTTCTCTTAACTTTGGTAGGTGCTCCATATGTGGCTCTTTAGTCATCAAATATTTAAATGAACTTAATTCAAAAGACAAGATACCGCTATGTAACTACTGTGGTTCTGTATTATGTGATGTCCATGCTTTAAGATGTTCTTTTTGTCACACTACTGTATGCATAAGGCATGTTAATTTCTGTTCTGTATGTGGCAGGCCTCTGTGCCCTAATCATACTCATAAATGTTCTGTATGTAATACCTATCTCTGCCCTGATCATACTGCTTTCTGCTCTATATGCAAGGCTGCCCTCTGTCCCTCTCATGTGGTATACTGCTCTTTATGTGGTAAACCGCTCTGTAGCCATTGTGTAATATATAAACGAAGGATCCTCTGGAAGAGGCCTATTTGCCCTAATTGTCTAGGGAGCTCTAAGGATGAGGACTCGTTTACACTACACGTTGGATATTAATCCTTCTTACTATGTTTTGAAAAATTAGCTTAATATAAGTCGAGTGTTTTAGAACTCAATCGGGACATTATAATGCCTAGGTCGTTGATATTATTCCTCCTACCTAGGGGAAGAATCCCTGAGCCTGAGGAAATTTTAGACAAGCTTGAAGGAGCTTCTCTTAAGGAGCTTAGAGCTTATTTCGAGGAGAAAGATGATAAAGTGGGCTTAAGAAGGCTAGATAGCCTGTCTAAAATTATTGTAGGCTTAAATGGACGCTTTTCGAAGGTTAGAGCTACGTCTAAAGATGCAAGATTAATATTCAGCTATCTCTTTCGAGGAAGGTATTCTTACATATCTGGTGGAGAACGTAGAATAGGTGAATATGAAGTCTTAATGGAACATAATATATGGGTTAGGACATTATCTGGACTTATGGTGCTTTTTGATGTTCCTAAAAGGCGTATTGCCTATGCTCTGGCTCAACTCATTTCATTAAGGCTATATGGTGATATAGTTTTAGTGAACCCCTTACATTTAGAACGTAGTCATTTAAGTTCTATTGAGCGATGGGTTACCTCTAAGGAACATGAGGTCACAGGGAATATTATTAGGGCTACATTTCGAAGGGCGCAAGTAAATGGAACAATACTAGACGAAGTTTCTATAAAGAAAGAAGGACTTGATGTAACAGAAGCGTACTTTAAAGTTAAGTCTTCTGCTCATGAGATATCAGCACTTACATTCGTTACACCTTTACTTCCAGAAATAGGCAGAAGAGTAACTTGTAAACTAGATAATAGGGGTGGACTTATGATATACACTCCTAATTTACGAGATGTGGATATTGAGGTTATAATTTCTAGGCTAGAGAGGGTACTCGGCTTAATCACTAGCTAAAGTAAAGTTTATTAAGGAAGATACTTAACCTATTAAGGTTAGGGGCTATAGTTTTAATGAGCCTTAGAAATTTTTCTATCTCTAAGCTAAAAATGGATCTATCTCAAGGCTCTACCATAGCGATATCTGAAGCTCTTGTTTTTCTTTCGGATGTTATTTCGAAAGCCACCGATATTAACTCACTAATAAACAGATTATCCGATACGGCGTTAATGCTCTTCTCAGCAAGACCTGCTTCTGGGCTTCTTTTTAATGCTCTTCGCTCTTTATTACTTTCAGCTCTCAGGCTAATTAAAGAGATGCCTGATGTTCACTTTGTTAAGGAGTCCCTCACGAAGGAAATATATCAACTAGTTAGCACGTACAAGAACGCATTAAAATCTATTGCAACAATTGGTGTTAAGAGACTTGAAGATGACGATATTATATTAACTGGAACTTATAGCTCCACGGTCTTTAGCATTCTAAAGCAAGCCGCAGAAGAAGGGAAGCACTTAACTATATATGTAACAGAGTCAAGGCCAGGATCTGAAGGCCTTCAGTTAGCTAAGGATTTAAGTAAAATGGGCTTTAAAGTAGTACTGTTTGTAGACTCCGCTGTTAGATATTTTATGAAGGAGGTAGATAAGGTCTTACTGGGAGCTGAAGCAATAGCTGCTAATGGTGCAGTAGTCAGTAAAGTGGGTACTTCTCTTATTGCTTTAGCTGCTCATGAAGCTAGAGTAAGAGTATTTATAGCTACAAGTATCTTTAAGTCTAATCCAAGGACTATGCTTGGTGAATTAGTGACGTTAGAGGAAGCTTCTCCAGCGCTAATTATGTCTAAGGAAAGACTAAGAGAACTTAATGTTAACGTTAGATGTCCTCTATTTGAAGTTATACCACCTGAATACATTGACGCTCTAATAACTGAGAGAGGGCTTATAGCTCCTCAAGCAGTACCCCTTATAATGCGAAGTCTTTATGGTTGGCCACCTGAACATATAGATCTTGAGAAGTTAGCTAAGAGTTTAAAGAGGTATGTTAAAGAAGAGGTGAATTCTACTTGAAAATTCCTCATGAAGTTTTAAAGATAATCGAGGATATAAGAACCATGAGGGTACGAGGAGCAGGAAAAATAGCTAGAACTGCTGCTAAAGCATTAATAATAGCAAGTGAAGAGTACCGAGGCACTTCACTTAAAGAATACCTCACCTATATGGAGTTAATTGCTGAAAGACTTAAAAATGCTCGTCCTACAGCTGTATCTTTACCTAATGCTGTTAACTATGTATTATCTCGATTAAAGAAAGCCAGTATGGAACCTTCATCAACCTTAAATAAAGCTAAATTTATAGTGAGAGAGTCTGCTAATGACTTCATTAAACGTTCATTTGAAGCAATCAAGAAAATCGGAGAAATAGGTTCTAAAAGAATTTCTGATGGCGAAGTTATCTTAACACACTGCAATAGTACTGCAGCATTAAGTGTTATTATCACTGCTCATCATCAAGGTAAGCATATAGAAGTTTTTGCTACTGAGACTCGTCCTAAATTTCAAGGTCATATTACAGCAAAGATACTTGCAAAAGAGGGAATACCCATTACATTAATACCCGATTCTGCTGTTAGGTACTTCATGAAAGATATAGATAAGGTAATAGTAGGCGCTGATACAGTTACTGCTAATGGTGCAGTAGTTAATAAGGTAGGTACTTCTCTTATTGCTTTAGCTGCTCATGAAGCTAGAGTAAGAGTATTCGTGGCTGCTGAAACTTACAAATTTAGTCCTGCTACTGTACTAGGTGAATTAGTAATGATTGAAGAGCGTGATCCTACTGAGGTAGTACCCCCCGAGTACCTTTATGAAAATTCAGAGGTTATCGTACGTAATCCTGCGTTCGATGTTACACCACCCGAATACATAGACGCTATAATAACCGAAAAAGGCATTATTCCCCCTCAAGCCGCAATATTGATACTCGAGGAAGAGTACGGCTGGGTTCTAAAGGATTATTTCATTAAGGAACTCAACTTTGCTGAAGAGAGTTAGCTTCTTATTAATTCTTTAGATAAGTCTTAGTTATTACTGATTTCATAATAGTAGTATTTGGTATTAGCACTTCTATGGATCTATCCTCACTAACTAGTATAGTGTACATTACGTGTATGTCCTTGACTATTCCTTTCTGACCAGCTACATTTACAAAATCTCCAGGCTTAAATGGTCTTGTTAAAGCTATGAAAATTCCAGCAAGAGCTTGTCCTAAAATTGTCTGTGTGGCAAAACCTATTACCATACCTATAAATGAACCTAGAGTAAGTGCTGCTGAAGGATTTACATTGAAAACTGAGGTTAATACTGCTAGTAAAATACCTATCCCTAAGATCCTAACTATGGTTCTTATTAGTGAAGCCGTACCATACTCGGCCTTAGTCCTTAAGAGCCAATATGTAGCATCTGCAAATGAATTTACTACGAGATAACCCATTCCTAGAACTATTAACCCGTCTATGTAGACCTTATAATTCATAATTTCTGGAGATGTAAATGAAGCTAAATTCGTTAAGATGATGTCATTCACAACAACCGTGATTATACAAGCAATAGAATACAATATAACTTTTATAAAGATTCTACTACCTCTACGAACGAATTCTTTTCTGGGCATGATTCCGCTCATGATTACTTCTATTGTCCATCCTTAAATAAGAGTTTATCTTTTCTTCCTTAGAGCTTATAAAACTCCTTTACATTTCCTATGGTATCATATTGGCTAATGACCTTAAAGTGTGTGTAGTCAATACGAAAAATACGACTGTAGTTAAGACTTTTCCATAGCTCTTATTCCAAGTTAATTGATATAACCCTTTAGCTGCAAGAATATGAAGAGGTAAGTTAAGGATTAATCTACTTTGTATTGTAGCATTTGAGAATAAAAAAGGAATGGAAGTTGTAATGAGCCAAGAATCTAAAAGCCTATCTAATGGATTTTCATAATTTAATGCTAGGGCACCTATAACAGCAAGTGTATATAAAAGCCAATTAGCAGTATACCCACCAACTAGAATATTCAGAGCGAAAGAGAGATTCTGACCGAGAAGCATTAAGTTGTCAAAACTTAAAGAACTACTTAAAGTTCTATAACCTATTGAAACTCCTGGTAAGCTTTTCACTGCTATCGATCTTGCTAAATCCACTAATACTGAAGGTGCTGTAACTTGCAAAAATACTAATGTACCTCTCTTGAAGTTAACTTTATGCTTTATAACGCTTAGTACGAGGTATACCGCCATTACTGCTATACTCATCTGCCATGTCCAAGTATGCGAAAGTGCTACAACTATTAACAATATTGCTACTATCGTAGCTCTTCTAACACTCCTTTCTTCAAGAATTTCAATAAATAGACTTTGTCCAACATACGCTAGATTTAACGCTAAAAGGTTTGCGTGATATCCTGCATAAATACCGACTAAGGTGTATATAGATAAGGGGGCTATCATTACTGCCATAGCCGTTATCTCAAATCTCCATTTTCTCACAAGGTAGTATGTAACTAAGGGGTAGGTGATTATTGCTAATGATAATAGTATATGTGTTATAACTAGATAATTCGTATCGATCAACTTCTCAATAAGATAGAGTAAGAGTAGTACTATAGGTCTGCTTCCACTCGATAAAATGAACGCTTTCTGCCAGGGATTATCCTTCATTTCACTTAGCCAACGACTATAGTAGATTATATCGACAGTTACAGGAGAGTTATTAGGATTTATTGCAGGAGAATAGGGGTATAGTGATAGAATCGAGGAGACGATTGTTGCTATTAACAAGCTTATCTTGTTTCTTTTGTATTCCTTATGAGCAAGAAGCCGCTCTTCAGATGTTCTCATTATTAGACTTATTCCTTTTTTAGTTATCTTTATTCCTCTTATCCTTGTCAGGGGTATTAAAATTTTCCTGAAAAGCCACATGTATATGAGTATGATTATTAGTGCTATGGATAATTTATGTAGTGTATAGAAGACTCCTGTCTCTAATGGTACTGGTCCTGATAAAGGATTCTTAACCTCTAACGGGACTATCGAAATTAAGATCCAATGAGAAAGTGCTAAGACTTCAAGTCCTAAGTAAATTATCATAAAGTAGCATAAAAGCTCCTCTAATACATCAAACTTATGTGCCTGATATACAAATACTAGTATCGACAAAATTCCCGTTACTAGGGCATAAATTTTAGGCAACCACCATGTTAGAAGCGTCAAACAAATTAATGGAATAGTGTATTTTATTAGAGCCTTTAAGGCAGGTCTCGTTCTAAGGCTCATAATAGAAAACGTTGTAATTCCCGGCAATAGTAGTAGTACATCAAGTGATGGTGATATGATAAATGGACTAGCTCTTTGAAGTATAGTAACCCTATTAATAGTTATAAGATAGACTGGTTCCAATAAATGAACTATATGAAGTATCATAACGAAAAGGTAACCTGCTATAGCTAAAGATGATAAACATTTATGAATCTCATTTAATCTTTTCATGCTCTTTCCTTGATCTTATTCTAGATATGAAATTTAAAGCCATTTATACTGTACACATGATATCTTCATTACAATTTTTAATGCATATGCATTAAAAATCAATAAAGGTTCCCTATTAGTAAGCAATCTAAAGGTCATCTGCTTTTGAGTTAGGTACTTAATATTGAAAAAGGGTACTAATCTTTCTTTATGTAGGTGAGAGATCTGTGATATCTTCAAGCTTCACTCTTAACGAAATTAGAGATACCCCTAATGCATTAAAAAGAGTAATAGGAGAGTTACCTAGAATAAGAGAAATAGCGGATACCATCGTTAATAGAGGTATTAATAGACTATTTCTTAGTGGATGCGGATCATCATTTTATGCAGCTATGACAGGCCATTACGTATTAGTAGATACAAAAATCAATGCACTTGCCCTTCCTTCATCAGAGTTATTGTTTTACTATACTGATGCAATTAATAGCTCCTCTGCCGTTATAGCATTATCACGTTCTGGTAGAACATCTGAAACGTTAGCAGCATTAAGGAAAGCTAAAGAGAAAGGTGCATTAACTATTGGAATTACATGTTCTAAAGATAGCCCTCTAGAAAGAGAAGCGCACCATAGCCTACTTCTGAGTATAGGCGAAGAACAGAGCATAGTCATGACTAAGTCATTCTCATCTTTAGCTTTGAGTACGATACTACTCTGTGGAGAAGTTAAGAGATCCATAGGAAAAGAGTTAGAATCCAATTGGATACCAGAAAATCTTCCTCTTGCAGCTTCTAATATTCTTAAGCTAGAGAATAAGGTAAGAGAAATTGCCAGTGAGCTACTAGATAAAAGGACATTCATATTCCTAGGAACTGGATCAGCGTATCCTATAGCCTTAGAAGGAGCCTTAAAGCTTATGGAAACTTCATATGTTGTGACTAAAGCTCTCCATTCTTTAGAGTTCCGTCATGGTCCAATAGCTGCTGTTGATAAAAATGTAGGGCTAATTATAATAGCTCATAAGGGTAAATCTTCTTCAGCTCTCATTAATCTAATAAGAGACCTAAAAGCACAAAAACTAGTTCCCATAGTTATCTCAAACATAGAGGAACTAGAGAAAGATATAGAGATACCCTTAGATGTGAATGAAGCCCTCCTTCCCCCTGTAGTCATTATACCATTACAGCTTATGGCATATTATGTCAGCACTCTCAAAGGTTTAAATCCTGATAAGCCTAGAAGGCTTAGTAAATTCGTAGGGAGGTTTTAATATTGTTCCTTATGGCCCTAGATGGTGGAAAGACGAAGACTTCTTGTGTCTTATTTAATGAAAGGGGCAACATACTAGCTCTCTCCTCTTCAGGACCTAGCGGTCTTATATTACCCTTAGACACTATCAAGAAGAATATTTTGAAAGCTATTACTGATTGTCTCCTAAAGGTAGGAATTAAGATAGAGGATGTAGATATTATAGTACTTGGACTAGCTGATCTAGATACTGAAAGAGACCGAGAGAGAGCCCAAGAAGTTGTAAAATCTCTATCTCTTCCCCCCTCCATAAGAATTATTGTCGAACATGATGCTGTAGTAGCTTACTATGCTGTCACATACGGTAAACCTGGTATAGCTGTAATAGCTGGGACAGGTAGTATAGCCTTTGGTATGAACGAATATGGAGAACGTGCTAGATCTAGTGGTTGGGGATGGCTCTTTGGCGATGAAGGAAGTGCATTCTGGATAGCTAGAGAGGCTCTAATGTTAGCAGCTAAAGCTTACGATGGTCGTGGTAGTAAGACTAAGTTAACAGATGCGTTAATCAGAGAATTTAAAATTAAGGACTTTCTCAGCATTATCGATGTAGTATATAAGGATTTAAAAGGAGACCCTGGTAATATCGCTAAAATCGCAGAGTTAGTAGATAAGGTAGCTATAGAGGGGGATAAGATTGCATATGGTATCATGAAAAGAGCTGGCATAGAGTTAGCTCTCTCAGCATATGCAGTAGCTGAAAAGTTGGGAATGGTTAATAAGCGAATAGTTGTAGGAGGTGTAGGTAGTGTGTTTAACTCATCAATTGTTAAAGAGACATTTTACGATTGGCTTAAATCAAGGCTTAGAAATGCTATATTTAAACCCCCTCTAATTGGTTATCAACCAATAATAGGTTCAGTTGTACTTGCACTAAGAGCTTTAGGATTAAATTATAGAGAAGTAGCAGAGAGAATAGAACGTATTAAGTGTCAGCTTTCCTGAATTGAAAGTCCATTTTTATGATGAACCTCTTAGCAATTTTTAAGATATTTTAACAATTTGTGTAAACTATTTCCAATCGTATATATTGTTAAAATATTAATTTAACATGCTAAAGTTTAAACTACACTTTTTCTATTTTTAAGTCTTGAAGGCTCCTAAGTTGTTAAGCTCTGATGGAGGCATGACAAGGCATATGATCTCAAGAGAAGTCCTCGAACTAAGGGAAGAAACACGTCATGTTAGACCAAAGGTAGTAGCCTGTATACCAGCGTATAACGAAGAGAGAAGCATAGCAAAGGTGATTCTCTTAGCTAAAAAGTACGCCGATGAGATAATAGTCTGTGATGATGGCTCTACTGATATGACTAGCGAGATTGCAAGAGCGCTTGGCGCAATAGTGATAAAGCATCCTAGAAACATGGGTTATGGTGCTGCATTAATATCACTATTTAGAAAGGCATTAGAGCTTAAAGCTGACGTAATCATAACCCTTGATGCTGATGGACAACATAATCCAGAAGAGATACCAAGATTAATTCAACCTATATTGAAAGGCGAAGCAGATATAGTAGTGGGGTCTCGTTTCATTAAAGAATGTTCAAATAGGATACCCTTCTATCGTAGATTAGGCATAAAGTTAATCACACGAATTAGTAATTCATCAATGAAGTTCAATATAACGGATTCACAGTCAGGATATAGGGCTTATAGTATTAAAGCTCTCAAGCTTATAGCTCCTTACCTAACCGAATATGGCATGGGCATTAGCCTTGAAGTACTAGAGCTAGCAAATAGTGCAAAACTTAGAGTAGTTGAAGTCCCAGTAGAGATAACATACGATGTAGAAAAGCCTTCTAAGAAAAACCCTATAGCTCATGGTATTGAATTAATAATGAGCCTAGTAAAATTAATTTCATTAGAAAGGCCTATTACGTGTCTAGGATTACCAAGTCTAGCGTTCATTGCAATAGGAATGTCTCTTGTAGCCTATCTGATATTACTTTTTAATGCAACACGCTACTTCAGTGTACCCTTGGCTATTATAGCGTTAGGAGCAGTTCTTGTAGGCATGATATTGGCTATGAGTTCACTTACATTCTATGCCTTATCAACGATAATTAAGAAAATAGATAGGCGTCAGAGTTAATTAAGAATAACTAAATTAGTACACTTCAATCCTTAATCTAAGATAATATCCTATAGACTATTCTATTTTACACTTCTTTCTTATATTAAAGAAGGTTTTTATACCCTCTAACTTCTTAGATTAACTCGAACTACTCATCACGGGGATCGATAGTGTCCCAAGAGTTTAAACCTGGTCTTACTTGGAGAATAGTGCTAGTCTTACTAGTCGCTGCCTTGGTTTTCGTCCCAGTCGCTACATATTTACAACTTGTGAGCGGTGCAGGTATTGCCGCCTCAGCTACTTATATAACAATAATTCTCTTCTCTGAATTCTTTGGTTTAATGGGTTATAGGTTTACAAAACAAGAGTTAACGTTACTCTTCTTAGCGATACCTTCAGCCGCCTCTGTAGGTTGGCTTGGTATGGTTTATAGAATATACTTTATGCAATCACCAATTACTTGGTCTTTTAGGATAAACGGTATACCTCTTCCTAGGTTAGTTCCTTCATGGTGGGTACCACCTTTAGGTTCAAGAGCTTACTATATAAGGAATCTTATATGTACTCCTGAATGGATAGTGCCGTTATTGACATCAGAATTTATGGTAACGATATTCCCCCTTATAGCCTCGATTTCTTTAACACTCATGTTATCTTATATGTATATAGAGATTGAAAAGTTGCCCTTCCCTATTGCTCCTGTTGCTGCTTCTTTAGTTACAACATTAACTGAAAGGAAGCCAGAGGAATTCCGCATTTTCACTCTAAGCTTATATCCCGGTATGGTATGGGCTGCTTTTCTCTACCTTTCACAAATGTTTTTAGGATTTCAAATAGTTCCTCTACCTTGGATAGATTTCACGCCATGGACTTATAGATTTTTACCAGGAGCCCTCATAGGATTTGCAACAGATATAGTAACAGTTCTTTATGGCTTCATGATACCCTTTACTACTGCTGCGTATATGTTGATTGGTTCCATGGCTTGCTGGGTTATAGGTAATTCACTAACCTTAACAGTGTTCAAAGACTATTTCCCAACATGGTACGAAGAGTATTTTCCAGGGATGAGCTTAGCAGCTTCATGGCAGCGGTCTATTCTTAGAGTATGGATAGTTCCACAGATAGGTCTAGGCTTTGCCTTAGCCTTATATACAATAATGCGTGGATGGAGAAATATAACGCGTGCCTTTAGCTCTCTTTTAAGGCATAGAACTACTAAAACAGCTTTAGGCGCTGAATATCCCTCATTAGCAATACTTCTACTTCTATTCATAGGTAGTACTTTGGCTTCAGCTATTCTATATCACATACTCGTTCCAGGTTTTCCACTATGGGTTTGTCTAATCTTAGTACCTACCCTTAGTTTCGCTACAGCTCTCATTTCTACAAGAGCTATAGGAGAGACTGGAAGTAGTATCTCAATACCTTATCTCTGGAATGTAGTAATATACATGAGCGGTTATAAAGGTGTGGATGCATGGCTATTAATGCCCAGTGTTGATTTAAGTGGTGTAGCAGGTAATGTACAGAATCTAAAGGTAGGATATCTTACAGGGACTAAACCGATGGATATAATAAAAGCAATGTTAATAGCGTGGGCTATAGGAGACACATTAACTTTCATTTATACTAACGTATTCTGGTCTATGGCACCTATACCTTCATCAGCATATCCCTTTGCTTTAATGCAGTGGCCAATCACTATAGTGAGTCAATGCGTATGGATAACAGGACAAGTAGTAGCTCAAACTTCATTACTTTTAGGTTCTATTGGTACAGGTATAGCAATCCTTTTCTTAGGAGATGTTTTGACGAAGATTGTAGGTTTACCTTTTTCAGCAGCCGGATTAGTAACAGGATTTTTCACAATCCCTCCCTCAGTACTACCTCTATTCCTAGGCTCTTCATTAAACAGATACGTAATGCCCAAGCTCTTCGGAGCTGAACGCTGGAATAGAGTACGAGGAATAATTGTAGCTGGATTCGCTTGTGGAGAAGGTGTGATGGTAGGATTAGGCATTGCGTTCTCTTTAATTGGAAAGGCAGCATGGTTATGGCCGTGGTAGTTTAACAAAAAGTTAAAAAAGAAATTTAAATTTTTCTATATTCTTTTAGAAATGTTTAAATTTTTTCCAAGATAACTATTAGTTAGAATATAATTTATAAAAATTATGAGGTTTTGAATATGTCTGTCGAAGAGAAAAAAGAAGTAGAAGAGTATAAAAGTGGACTAACACTTAGATCTTTATTATTAGGCTTAATAATATTCTTTCCAGCATACATCACTGTAGTCCTTATGTGCAACTGTACAGCACGCCCTGGGACATTTAGCGGCTTTATAATTCCAGTAGTATATTATTTATTAATAAACGAACTTGTTGGTAGAATAAAGTCTAATTGGAAACTAACTCCTCAGGAAATGACAGTCTTCATAGTACCTATCTTTCTCTTAACAGGTATTGATTTACTTTATGTAGGTATTCCCAACGAGAGCATACCCTTCCACATGGGAGGGTGGGCTGGTCTCCTTATAAGAGGGCTAAGCGAGGAACCTTATGCATCCTTATTAAGAAAGGTTATGCCCTCTTGGTTAGCACCTACTGATCCTTCAATAATAGCTATGGCATATAGAGGTCTCATGCCTGGAGAATCCATGAATTGGGGGCCTTGGATACCCTCGCTTCTGTATCTAAGCTTCATTTATTCTCTAACTATGATAACAGGTTATCTTTGGGGTTACTTATTAAGAAGACCTCTGATTGAAATTGAGAAATTACCCTGTCCCTTAGCTAGACCATTTGCTGAAGCTAATGTAGTTATAGCTCAAATAGATCCTGAAACAAAGAAGTCACGTTTATTTAATTTACGTGATCCATGGTCTAGAACTTTCTGGATATTCTTTTTCATTGGTACTATAGGTTCTATAGTTGCATTTATTACTGAGATATATCCCGTAATACCATTAGCTGCATTTTGGGGCGAGATACCTATAGAGCTTTCTCCATATACAAGAAGCGTACTCCCTGCTGCTTGGTTTGATATGGTATTTCATGTCAAAGGAGTACCACTAGCATTATTAATGCCAACTGATGTCTTACTTACAGTAGTAATCGTATGGTTCGTAATGGGCGTACTTTATCAAACTATAGGTGTAATAACAGGTTTCTTACCATACGTTCCTGAAACTGAGGGCACTTTCTACTATGGTGTAAGGCCTCCATTCCCATGGAGATACTTTGGTATAACTGGTGTTACATTAGGAGTAGGTATATGGACTATATGGATGGCATGGCCTTGGCTTAAAGAGAGCTTCTCATCATTAATTAAAGGTAAGGATGTAGTGGATAGTGGTGTATCAATGCGTAGATTGTGGATGGGAATAATAATAGTAACATTAATATGGATCATAACATGGGTAGCCTCTGGAGCAGCTTTCTTACCCACATTATTCACACTCGCTCTATGGATCATTTGGAATTACGCAGTTACAAGAGCATATTCAACGTGTTATCATAATCCACACCATGCGTTTGCTGCATCCTATTGGCCACTTATTTGGGCTTGTGGTGTAGGTACAGGGGCTTGGTCTCCCTCGATTCCAGTAGAAAGTACAACAGGGTTTATGACACTCTTCTTAATGGGATATACAGGCAGTTGGAATTATCGATTCAGTCCATATTCTATGTTCTCAAGTTTCCAGCTATACTATGTAGCTGAAAGAAGTAAAACTAAAGCCCGTGATGTATTAATAGCATTAGTAATATTCTCACTACTAGGTGCCTTCTTCGGATCCTTCTTTAACCTTTGGTGGTGGCATCATACAGGTGGTCTTGTAGGACAAGGCTACGATTATGGCACCGCAGGTACTATAGGAGATATAGGTGATTGGGGAGTTCTATCATGGGGTATGAGATTCGGCCTAGATCTCTATTCAAGCCTTACAGTAGCCGGTATAGTCTTTACATTAATAATTGCCTATCTAAGGACTATATTTCCATGGTTCTTCATACATCCTATAGGGTTGATGTGGGCGCTTAGATCTATGTACATGTGGTCAACTTGCTTAGCCGGTTTAATAATAAAGATACTAGTCCTTAGAATAGGCGGGCCTGAACTCTTCGAAAAACGAGTAATACCCGCTGTTACTGGGTTCCTCTTAGGTTATGGATCTCCATTCATCCTAGGTGCACTCTATAGAATGAGTACAGAAGCTTTACCAACATTCTATGCTAAGTATATACCATAAAAGAAAGTAATTTCCATTAAATTTTTATTAGTTTCTTTAACCTTTAGGATTAGTATGGGGGTGTAATTATCTTAAAAGTTTGTGCTATCTTAATGTTTATACTATTTTCCCTGGCTTTAATAGTAGACTCTCCCCTAAAAGCACTTCATGCCAATGTTAACAACCAGATAGAATTAGATTCTCATGAGATAATTAAGCTAGCAAAACATATTGCAAATTATGGTTCTCGTGTAACAGGTTATCCAGGATTTCATAAGGTAGCGAGTTATATAGTTAATTATTTTAAGGAGCTAGGTATCTCTGTAAAGATTCACGAATATGATGTTGTAGTACCTATTGATGAAGGCTCTTCAATAAGAATACTCTCGACTAATGAGGTGTTTGAAGCTTTTGCTCTATGGCCTAACTCAATTGAAGCGTGTCCTACACCTTATGAGGGCTTAAGTGGTACCTTAATCTACGTAGGTGATGGAAATCTTGACAAGTTAAAAGGAAAAAGAATAAAGGACGCTATAGTGTTAATGGATTTTAATAGTGGTTACAATTGGCTACGTGTAGCTAGTTTAGGGGCTAAAGCTATAATTTTCATAGAACCCCTAACGACTACAAGATACGAAGCCTTATCAAAATTTCTGGATACTCCTATCTACATTCCTCGCCTATATGTAAAGAGCGCTATAGGCGCTTATCTTAAGCAATTATGTTCAAGTAATAAAGAAATAAGGGTAAGCATACTCTCTCGTATTGTCTATGAGCGTGTTAAGGCATTAAATATAATAGGAATTATTAATGGTACGAAAAATCCTAATGATATAATAATAATTTCAGCTCACTATGATTCATGGTCTGTAGTACCTAGTATATCTTATGGAGTTGATGAAGCTATAAGTATCAGCACATTATTACACTTAGCCAAATATTTCTCTAGACATAAACCTCTAAGAACACTATGGTTTGTTGCATTTTCTGGGCACTATCAAGGCTTAGCAGGGGCTAGAGAATTTGTTGAGGAATTCTTCTTCTCACGTGAGGTGCTTAGTCGTGAGATAAGAATTAATTTGCACATAAATTTAGACTTATCTAGTGATAGTTCATCACTATCGTTACTTTATGCAGGTTCATTCTACTCGTACTCAAGCTCATATATAGCCTCTAATTATGCTTGGATAGTTAAGATGATCTATGGCAAATACTTAGTACCCATTGCTGAAAGGCTTGGGACTACTACAACAAATTTACTTATAAATGCTATCCGTGAGGATTACTGGTGGGATGGTTCTCCAAT
Source organism: uncultured Thermoprotei archaeon (assembly GCA_964517845.1). Lineage (GTDB taxonomy): Archaea > Thermoproteota > Thermoprotei > QMSL01 > B3-G16 > CAZFCQ01. The sequence continues at coordinate 80,949 of CAZFCQ010000006.1, forward strand.
ACCTTACATTATAGATTCAGAACCTGCTGCTATTACAGGTGTCCTAGCTATCACTCTGAGGACAACGCACAGTTATCGTATGTATTGGTGGACTCCTATTAATGATACTAGATTTATAAGTCTAGATAACGTTGAGAAGCAGTTAATGATAGTTTCTGCGATAATTAATGGTTTTGCAATGGAAGAAAATTGGGGTACATCTCCTGTAACGCCTATAAGATTTCAAGTAACTCCTGTAGCATTAGGATTTGTTACAGTATATGGTAAAGTTGTCGTCTACAATCTTACTACAGGATGGTATACTCCTGTCTCAAATGCACTTATTAGAGTAAGTTTTCAAAGGCCCATGTATCCTTTTGCTTACATATACGAATTCAGCGATGAGAATGGTAATTTTATAATACATGGTCTTAGGCCTGTTCTTTCAGGAAGCTCATGGTATGTAGAAGCTTGGGTAGTTAATAAGTCCAATGGAGAAATTCTTTATGCGCCTGATCAAGGTCCTAATGGATGGGGTTCCATGCCCCCTCAATTCTACACATTCTCTCATCCAGCAAATATTACAACGGTAGTAGCTAGATTCATAAGTGTTACACTATATGATATTTTCGATATATATACACTTAGAAGAACCATTATACGCGATCCTCGATTCGTAGCATCCAGTTTTCAATCAGAAATACGTAATATCATGCCTTATGACTTTAATACTCGTAGTCAGATGTTCTTCTACGGCTCATACATTAACGGTTATGAACCTGTGGCTATGGTATTCGTCCCTCCGGAATCTAGAATATCCATAGTATTCTACGCAGGAGGGACTGTCGGTAAGATAGCAGGTATCTTAGTTAATGCTAGTGATGAATATCCTGAAGGGTATGGTTTCGTAGTGAAGCATCCTATAAATATATATTTTACAGCATATAGATTTGCAAGCGATTTATACTATGTAAGTAATCACCGATATGAAGCATTAAAATCTCATTTTGTCAGAGACATCATTATCGAAGAGAGTTTAAAGAAATGTAAAAAACTCCTTCCCAGTATAGAACATCATGTACAAAACCTAGAGTACGACCAGGCTTACTATTTAGCTTTAAGAGCCTGGGCTTGGGCATTGAGAAGTTATCAAGAAGTAATGAGCTCTATTAACGATGTTTCTATGACAGCAGTTCTTTTCTTTACCTTATCTCTTCTCTTTGGCTTTCTCTTTGAACGATTAATCTTTACTACAAGGAATTTACTTAGGAGAATCACCATGGCCTCTGTTATAATTGTAATACTCCTTATAATCTTCTACTTTATCCACCCATCTCTTACATTAATGTCCAATTCTGCAATAGGTATGATGGCTATAATTTTATCATTATTATTCATAGCTACGGTATACCTATTCTTAGAGGAGACTTCTGTTATAGTAAAGGAAGAAGCTTTGAAACGTCTAGGTATGCATAGAGCTGAAACAGGTAGATTTGGAGCGTTCATAGTTTCATTCTCTATGGCTTTAGAAAACATGAAGCGTCGTTACCTACGTACACTACTAGTATTACTTACCATAGTCGCGGTAACCATTTCTTTGACCTCTTTAACTTCAATGCCTGAATATATGGCTTTATATGCTAAATTCCAACCAAATGTAGCTCCTCGGGGATACCTTCTAATTATGGGAGGTGAACCTGTGCCTCCTCCTAAAGGTCAAGGAATACTCGATTACCATGCTATCGACTACTTAATGGGTATCTTTCTAGAGGGGAACGCTTCTGTAGCGCCTAGAGTTTGGTATTATCCTACAGCAGAATTCCCTTCAGGTACTGTAGTACGAATATATTCTCCTAAATCCGGTAACTCTACGGAGATTCGTGCCTTATTAGGTCTAACACCTATTGATTCAAGAAGTATATTCCGTAATGCACTAATAAAAGGTCGTGCCTTTACAGAATCCGACGTATTCGCTTGTATAATACCCGATTATATCGCTAAGGCACTTAAAGTAGACGTAGGAGACTCCTTAGTAATTAGTGGTATTAATCTAAGGGTCGTTGGCATATATAGCTTAGAGATAATAAGAAATTTAATAGATCTCGATGGTAGGCGTATGACACCTATAGATCCCCTTACAGTCCAGGAGATTAACATAATACAGGTACCAAGAGCTGCTGAGCTCACTCCTTTACCGCTTCCTTGGCTAACTACCTTAATAGTTCCTGAAAAATTAGCAAGGAACCTAGGAGGATATGTAGCCCAAGTAGTTGTATATAATTATGGAGACAAATTTGAAGAGGCATTAGAAGAGATCGTTAAGACAACTTTCCTAAGAGTATACGCACCAGTAGAGGGTAATGTTTATATGTTCTCTAGTATCAAGACAAGAGCCTTTCTAGGATGGCAATCCGTAGTAGTAATTCTAATAATAGGTGGTCTGAACATAGTAGCAACAATTCTAGGTGCCGTAAAAGAAAGGATGCGTGAAATAGACATTTATGCTGTATTAGGGCTTTCACCTAGAGGTGCCGCTATGCTCTTCCTAACCGAAGCCATCACTTATGCAGTCATAGGTACAGTAATCGGCTATCTATGCGGTTTTGGTATTAGCTTAATATTCTATTCATTAGGGATCCTACCAAGAGAATTTGTGCTTAACTATTCCTCATTTGCTGTAGGTACTACAGTCTTAATAGTCATTTTTGCTACACTACTCTCTGCTCTCTATCCTAGTATAGCAGCTGCTAAATCAGTTACTCCTTCACTAAGACGAAAATGGACTTTTGCTACCAGGCCACGAGGTGATATATGGGAGATCCCAATACCTCTTGTGATACCATCTACTAGTGAGATGTTAGGTTTATTATGTTTCTTACACGAGTACTATTGCGGTGAAGGTAAGGTTAAGATGACATATAGAGTAGATGACATAAGTCCACTCTCGCCAACAGACCTCAGCTTTAGTCTTAGAGTAGCATTAGCTCCGTTTGAAATGGGTATAGTCCAAGAGGTAAAAATAGCTGGTGTCAAGACTAACAATACTTATAGCCTTATGGCTTTTCTGAGAAGAATCTCTGGCTCGAGAAGTAGTTGGATAATTGGAAACTTCTACTTCATTGATAGCTTAAGGAGACAAGCTCTTCTATGGAGAGCCCTACCTATAGAAAAGCGAAGAGAGTATATTCAAGCTGCACAAGTATAAACTCATCCCTTAAAACCTAATAAACTATTTTTAAGAAAACTAACTTCTATGGACTCAAAGGAGAGAGTATTAAGAGCTTTGTGCTTAGAGGAGCCTGACAGGGTTCCTGTCTTTGACTATGATGTGAATTCCCCTGTAGCTTCAAAAATATTGGGTAGAACTGCTTTTACAGGAATAGGAGCTAGAGCTCACTCATTATATTATGAGTTGCTTCTTAAAGGAAAAAGAGACAAACTTGTTAATAGGAAGAAAAAGGACTGGGTAGAGCTCTATGAGAAACTTAATTTAGACATAATTCCAGCAAGACTTGTATGGTCTAAAAATATTGACTATGATAAATACCTAAAGAAGCTATCTAGTAATAAATACTTATGGGAATGGGGAGAAATCAATGGATTCAAAGTTTGGCATATAGAACTTCTTGATTTTAAGAGCGATTTTGCATCTACAATTGATTCTTGGTTAAAACGAGGCGGTCTAAAAGCTTTAGAAGCCTATGTTAAATCGTTGGAAGAGAGCAGTCCTAGTATAAGTGACTACTCTCAATTCGAACTAATTGAATATGTAGTTAAAGAAGTTGGCAACAAGCGATTTATAATGGGTGACGTAGGTAGTGGTACATTCCCTATAGGTCATGAATGGTATCCTCTTTTTGCTCGTGCATTATTTGTTAAGCCAGACCTTATTAGAAGGCTTATAAATCAATCAGTAAGAAGAGCTGAAGAAAGGATCAAGGTAGCTGTTGACTTTGGTGTAGACGCTATAAGCTGTGGAGCGGATTATGCAGGTATAAATGGGCCACTCATTCCACCTAAGTATTTTCGTGAATTCATACTACCTGCTTTAAGACGAATTACAAACCTTTGTCATAGACTAGGTGTACTGTTTATTAAGCATACTGACGGAAACTTAAAGCCTATCGAACGTGAATTTCTAATAGAATCTGGTATAGATGGATATTTAGCTGTAGAGCCTAGAGCTGGTATGAATATCGGTTATCTAAAGAAGAAATACGGCGACAAAGTAGCTTTTCTCGGTAATGTAGATTGCGCATATACATTAGTGTATGGATCAGAGCAGGACGTACGAATAGAGACCAGAAATATAATCGATGTAGCAGCAGATGGTGGTGGCTTAGTTATAGCCTCAAGCAACTCTATACACTCAGGTGTGAAAGTCGAGAACTTTTTGGCGATGATATCCGAAGCAAGACGCTATGGAAAATATCCTCTTAAAAGACGTGATAGTAAGTACGAGTATAGGGGAATGATAGTTAAAGCTACACCATTAGGAAGCTTTAAAGTAGACAATGAGGGAGATATCTGGAGTGAGTACCTAGTTGAGGTGAATATTACTACAAGAAGCAAAAGGTGGAAGATAGGAGAAGTTCCCATTAAAAGGAATTATAATGTAAAAGTGAGAAGATGGTGTTCTAAGAGCTGGCATATCAGGGAAGGCGCTTACACTTCTGTATCAGTTACAGAGCTTATGGAATCGCTTTTTAAAGAAGATTAAAACCTTCTTCTAAATATAAGAAATATAGCACAAAGTATTTATCTATTAGCTATTATTCTAATTAGAATGGATACACTATGCTCTTTTTCTCTGAAGTCTCATATATACTCTTATGCTTAGTACTGATGATAGTTGATGGACTACTAATGGTGTATTTGGACGATATAGGGTTATGGGAAATAGCATCGATGATTTCTGTCTTTGGAGCCTTTCTTCCTATATATCTAGCCTTACCTCTTCTAGTACCTAGTCTTTTCTTTAAGTCTCTACATTTTATAATTGTATTTATCCTAGCATCCTATGGTATAATAAAGGCCATTTTATGGCTAATATGGGTCTGGGCCATACACGTAGCTAGCTATAGGCGAGACATGGAGACCCTTAGATTAAAGATCGTCAGTATAAACCTCTTAATAGCTTCTATATCATCATCACTTTTGACACCTTTTACTCTCCCCGATATTACTGCCTTCACTTTAATGTTAGCAATAACAATCTCCATGAGCCTCATTGCATGGCGGTCACTAGAAGAATACTTAAAGAGAAAGCAGATAGTTAATGATATAGTATCAATCCTTTCTCGACATAATGTTGTGAAACTTGAAGAGTTAATGAGATCTCTTAAAGTATCTGACTATAGATTAAGAGATCTACTTTACGAATTATGGCACTTAGACAAGATAGAAGTGGTAGAGGCAAGAGGTGCAACATATATTTATTTGCGTAAGTGAAGAAATACATTATTTCTGATATTCAATATCTTAGTAGAAAATGTATTCGTCAAGATTAAAGTCCACCTCTGGGAGATGTCTCTATGTATAACGTTAATGAATTAAAGCATCTTCTAGAACTAGAACTCACGGAAAGATTCGAGGAAGGGTATGATATTTCAGGATATAAAGACAAGCTAAGGGATATAAATAACAGAAATGATCTTCTTAAGTTCTATCAGGAATTAGAGAAACTAAAAATGAGACCTAACTTCCCTTATATAGAACCCTCATCATTAAGTGAAATAAAATCATTGAGACCCTCTGGTCCTAGGGAAATCTCCTTTAAGCTCTCTGATGAAGAGCTGTATAGGAGAATCTTAGGTGGATGGATTGGAAGATGTGCCGGTTGTATGCTAGGTAAGCCAGTAGAAGGACGCACTAGAAAGGAGATAAAAGAAATGCTATTAAGGGCAAATGCTTACCCCTTAAGAAATTACTTCTTACCTGAAATTATAGGACGCGATAACCCCTTAGCACTAGGGAATATCCAAAAAGTTGAAAGAGATGATGACATTGACTATACGATACTAAACCTTAGCATTGTTGAAAAATACGGGATTAATTTCACTACAGAGGATGTAGGGAGAACATGGCTTCAAAAATTACCATACCTATTAGTATATACCGCTGAGAGAGCTGCATATAGGAATTTGATACTAGGCTTTAAGCCTCCTAGAACTGCCACGTTTTTAAATCCATATAGAGAATGGATAGGAGCACAAATAAGGGCTGATATGTGGGGCTATTTATGCCCAGGACTACCAGAACTTGCAGCCGAATTAGCGTTTAAAGATGCCTCTCTTTCCCACACTAAAAATGGCATATATGGTGAGATGTTTATTAGTGCAATTATAGCCGCAAGCTTTGCTATTAATGATATCGAGAAAGTAGTTGAAATAGGTCTCTCTGAGATACCTTCTACGTGTAGATTAACTGAAGCGGTAAAGAGAGTATTGCAGTGGTGGAAACAGGGATTAAGTTGGGAAGAAGTTCTTGATAAGATCACAATTGACTTTAGTAGTTATCATCCTGTGCATACGATAAATAACGCTACCATAGTTGTAGCAGCAATACTCTGGAGTGAGGGTAATTATGAAAAAGCTATTACAATGGCTGTTATGGGCGGGTGGGATACAGATTGTAATGGTGCTACAGTAGGTTCCATAATGGGAGTATTAAATGGTATTGATGGAATTCCAAAGAAATGGTACGAACCGTTAAATAACATAGTTAGTAGTGCTATTGTAGACTTCAATTTTTCCAAGTTAGATGAATTAGCTAAAAGAACATTTAAGATTACGAAGAAAATATTACAGAGAACTTCGTAAGTCAGAAAAGACCAATTAGGTCATAGATCCCCTTGACGTGCACTCATCATCCTACTATTTAAATCATTAAATAGCTTCTTTTATTTCCTTTTCTAAAATATCTTCTAATTAAAGTAATCCATCCTTGAATAAGATCTTCATTCAGGGGTATATTGCATGATCCCATATGAGAAATTAGTTGGACATCTAGTAGAGACCCTAAGACTCGCTGCAACGAGCTTACCAAAGGATGTTGAAAGTTCATTAGAAAATGCTATGAGGAAAGAAAGAAATCCATTAGCTAAGGAAATGTTAAAGTCAATTCTAGAGAATGTTAAAGTAGCTAGAGAAGAGAATATCCCTCTATGTCAAGATACTGGAATAATATCATTTAATATTAGAGTAGGGAAAGACAATCCTATACCATTAACCCTAATTTCTAAGGCAATAAAAGAAGCTGTAGTGAAAGCTACGAAGGAGGTTCCATTGAGACCTAATGCTGTAAACCCCTTAACAGGGGAGAATAGTGGAGATAATACAGGTGATTTTATACCTTGGATTGAATGGGAGACAACACATAATGAGAAAGGACTAGAGATCACTATATTCCTAAAAGGTGGTGGAAGTGAAGCACCATGTAGAGCGCTTGTGCTAACACCAGCAGAAGGGCTTAGAAGAGCTATAGAATACGTAATAGAAACCATAGCAAAATACGGTCCTAATCCTTGCCCTCCTATAGTATTAGGTCTTGGTATTGGGGGTACTTTCGATATAGCCTCTGCTTTAGCCAAGAAAGCCCTTTTAAGATCTCTTAATAGAAGGAATCCCATCCCTAAGATAGCAGAATTAGAAAAAACAATACTTAATCTAATAAATGAATTAAAGATAGGTCCCTATGGAATGGGAGGCGATACTACAGCTCTTGCAGTAAACATAGAGATGGCTCATAGGCATCCTGCCACATATCCTTTAGCCATATGTACTAACTGTTGGGCACTACGGAGAGCTACGCTTAGCATAAAAAGTAATGGTGAGTGTGAGATACTTCAATAGGGGGTATTGTATGATTAAACTTAAAACGCCCCTAGAAGAATCTGAAATACGTGATCTTAACGTTGGAGACATTGTTTCCTTAGATGGTACTATAATTACTATGAGAGATGCAGGACATAAACGTATCCTGGATATACTAAGACAAGGCTTAAAACCACCACTAGATCTTCATGGACAAGTTATATTTCATGCAGGTCCTGTAGTTAAGAAGAAGGATAGTCGCTGGAAAATAGTGTCTATAGGCCCTACTACAAGTTGGCGTATGGAGCCCTATGAAGCAGAGGTCATAGCTAAGACAGGTATAAGAATGATAATAGGAAAAGGCCTAATGGGTGTTAAAACAGTAGAGGCATGTAAGCGTTATGGTGCTGTATATGTGGCATATCCAGGAGGATTAGCTGCATTAGCCTCTAAATGTGTTAAAAGAGTTATAGATGTCAAATGGCTAGATCTTGGAGTCCCTGAAGCACTATGGATACTTGAGGTGAAAAACTTCGCTCCTCTAACGGTTATTATAGATTCCAAGGGGAGAAACCTCTACAAGAAGCGTATGGATGAAGTAATGCGTAACTTGAATCTCATTAAAGAAAAATTAAAAGTAACTTTTAGTTAAAGTCTCTTTTTAAGACATATCTTAATAGTCAGATAAATATTCTATCAGGTGATAACTTGATAGAACTTGAAAAGTATAGAATAGTGGATCTATCTAGACCTTTATATCCAGGAAAAGAGAAGAGGCGTCTATCTATAAGGCAATTCCGCTATGGCTTTGGTGAAATAATGCATGAGATCGATACGATGAGCCATATAGGAACCCATGTAGAGGTACCTTCACATTATGTAAACGCTAGATATGGAAGACAAGGTGCTGACCTCTCGGAAGTTCCTATTGAAAAATTCTTGGGTGAAGCTGTGTTAGTAGATCTCTCTTCTAAGGGGCCGCATGAACCTATCACTGTAGAAGATCTAGAAAACGCTAATATTAAAGAAAAGGACATAGTACTTATTGGAAATAGTCCTTATAGGGGAGATAGTAGACCATACTTATCAGCTGAAGCAGCAAAATGGTTAGCCAAGAAAAAGGTCAAAATGGTAGGATTCGATGATACTGTAATGGTAGAAGAACCTACTGTTAAAAACCTTGAAGATATGGCCACTCATGATAGTCTACTATCAAATGGAATACTCATAATTGAAATGTTGACAAACTTAGACAAGTTAAGAACTAAACGGTTTTTCTTCATAGGTTTACCTGTGAATATAGCAGGCCTTGATGCTTTTCCTATAAGAGCTATAGCACTAGAGCCTAAAGAGGTGAGAAGTACTTGAACATAGTGAAGACATGGGAGATTAAAGGTTATAAGGTTAAACCACCATATGAACGTATACTCAAGGTGTTAATCTCCCCACTCACTCATAAAGAGGTTAAAGGGCTAGCTATCGGAATGGTAATTATACCACCTGGCAGCAAAAGCAATAAACACAAACATGAAAAATCAGAGGAGTACTGGATCATAGTAGATGGTAGAGGCGAGATAGAAATCAATGGTGAAAAAGCTAAATTAGAACCAGGTATTATCGTACATGCCCCTCCAGGGGCTACACACCAGCTTTTCAACACAGGCGAAGAACCTCTAAAAGCGTATTACATATTCGTACCTCCTGGGCCTGAAGAGGAGACTTTGAGAAAAATGAAGAGTAAAAACAAAAATGAGCAATAAATATGACCTCTTTTTTAAGAAAAAGGAGCTACTAAAGAACCATCCTTACAAGTACTTCACTTCACTAAGTAATGCATTTAAGTCGAATTCTGCAAAGGCTACAAAACTATCTGCTGCACCATAGGATACAATGAGCTTATCTTTAATTAACTGAGCACCACAAGCAAAGACTACTGAAGGTCTATCACCAAATCTTTCATAGACCTCTCTAGGTTCCATGATATAAAAAGGTGTTACACCACTTATCATGGGATATTCTCCATCGTACCTTATAGTTATGGCTGTAAGCCTATAAACCTCATCTAATCCCATAGCATGTATTATAGCTAACCACTCGTCTTTTCCAATCCTAATAGGAGGAGTTCCCCAGCCTATTCTTTCTTCAAAACTCGCTGGGACCATTACACGCATATTATCGTTAATACGTAAATCCTTAACCTCATTAGTCTCAGCCTCTAATATAGACTCTTTTGATATCTTCCCTATCCATAAGCATGGAGGCTCGTTTTCCAGATGTGGTCGATGGAGAACGAAAAGGTTATCGTTACCTCCATCTAAAAGAACTACATCTTTATTAGTTATCGTTCTTCCTCTTAGCTCATTAGGTAAAGTGAGATACGCTATTTTTGTCCATTCAGAATAAGGATCGCTTGTAACTGCAATTACTGGAACAGTCCTCTCTGTATTTATATTACTAAAGTAGAAATATGTCCTCCCTGTATAAATCATGAGTAATAAATCATCTAGATACTGTACTCTAGGGTCTTCAACTCCCCATATGTCATACTTAGTACTTGGCCATACAACTAGCTCGGCAGGGTATTGACTATACATTATGTATCCTTCTTCAAGATCCTCTAAAGAAAGATCTATTCTAGCAACTGCACTAACATATTTGTAGTATCCCAGTATCATCCTAGTGTAAACATGTATTATGTCCTTTCTTATAAGAAGAGCAGGGTTAAATGCTGTCACAGGATGTCTTTGGGGAAAGTTCTTTAAGAATATCCTATCGGCAGTAAGAACTCCAAGTCTATGACCCATATCACAACATCTGGGCTTTCTTAATTCACTTAGTTCATTAATGTAACTTGCATGCTTAACTTTAGACAATAATATCACCTTTAATTGAACCTACACTTCAATGTTATATGCTCATGAACCTTGTTTTAAACTTAGCCTAGGATTCATGATAAGTTTTCAGTCTTCTATACTTAAGTTAGAGAGTAGACTTGAAGTTTTTAATAAAAGTTTAATGATCTTTCAAATGAAGTACTTATTATGGGGAGTGTTTAGCCTTGAGTGATGTTATTAAGATAGGCTTTATTGGTGCTGGAAGGCATGCTACTAAAGTGCATTATCCTTCACTAGCTTCTATGAGAGATGCAAAAATAACAGCCATATGTGATGTAAATGAGGAAAGACTTAAAGTGATAGCTGAGAAATACGGAATAGAGTATCGCTTTAAGAACTATAAAGATATGCTTAAAGAAGTGGATCTAGATGCCGTCTATATTATCATGGCTCCTGTACCTATATATGGAAATGTAGAACCATTTGTAAAAATCGTAATGAATTGTCTTAAACATAAACTACATGTCTTCATAGAAAAACCTCCAGGAATCTCTCTTGAAGAGACTAGGAAAATGGCTGAAGCTGCTGAAAAGTATGACTGTAAAACCATGGTAGGCTTTAATAGGAGATTCATTCCTATCTTCAGAGAAGCAAAGCGCATAGTAGAAGAAAGAGGTCCTATAACGCATTGTACTGCTGTTTTCCATAAGAATATGATAGGCAAACCCCAACCCTGGGGAAGTGTAAGCTATCTCGTAGCAGATGTAATCCATGCAGTTGATGCTCTTAGATTTATGGCGGGCGATGAAGTTGAGAGTGTCGTTAGCTACGTTACCAGCTTCTATGCTGATTATCCAAATAGCTTTAATGCTCTACTAAAATTTAAGAATGGCTGCATAGGGCATCTGATTTCAAATTACTCCTCAGGTGGTAGAGTCCATTACTTTGAAATGCATTCTAAGGGCATATACGCATTTATAAACGCTCCTCTAGAGCCCCCTGAAAAGCAGGAAGCTTACA
>CAZFCQ010000007.1:0-92258 GCA_964517845.1 uncultured Thermoprotei archaeon
ACTAGCATAAGCCTCAAGGTCTAGAACTTTATCAAGTATTCTCTCTACCTTGTTCTCAACGAAGATGCCCATTCTACCATCAGTTTGCAGGTATCTTTCGCTGACCAATTCTGCTTCCTGCTTCTGCCTTCTGCTTCTAATTCACTATACCAAGTTAAGTATGTATGCGTTTTACATTGCAAAAATAAGACATGAGAAAAAATTGAAGATAAGAGCAAGATTAAGGCTGAATAGATTTCATAAGTTGTATTATTAGAAGTTCATAATTTAATTCGTGTAGAAATTCGTTAGGTATGGTGTGGTGCGGCCGCCGGGATTCGAACCCGGGATCTCGGGCGTGGAAGGCCCGCGTCCTAATCCAGGCTAGACGACGGCCGCAGCAGTTTCAATGATATACTAGATAGATTAAGGATATAAATTCCTTGTTATCATTGGGTAAGGCTTTTACTCGGCTCTCCTTCATTCTCTGAGGAGTCTTCTTGGTCTAGTTGGGGGAATAGCTTCTTTAGGTCTACATTAGGTAGTAGGCTAGTTATATCTTCGACTTCGTCTTCTTCATAGTTTTGTGTAGTGGCTTTAGGTTCTTCTCTTAATGTGGTTTCTTCCTCTCTTTCTGTTTCTTCTTTTGTTGCTAATGTTAGTGGTACTTGCTCTGCATAGTCCTGTAGGAATTCTCGTATCATTTTAGCTTGTGTTTTTACTTTATCAAGTTCTACTTTAAGGTTTCTTGTTAGCTTATCGTATTCAGCTTGTGTGATCTCTCCCACATATAGCCTTGCTTCATAGATGTTAAGCTTTTCTGAGAGCTCTACTTCTGTCTTCTCTAATTCTACGAGGCGATTCTTTAGCCTTTCTACATATCTAGTACTGAGTTCCTCTAAGGTTTTTAGTTGACTTTCGTAATCATTTCTAAGGATTTTAAATGTAGCTTCTGTTATTTTGCCCTGTACTAAAAGTTCGTCGAGTTTAAGGATGCGTTCTCTTATGGTCTTAACTTTATCAAATATTCCTTTAGCTTTGGCTAGATCTGGTTCCATTTCAAAACTTGTCGTGGGGGTTCTCTTTATGATACCATTCTTTGAGTATATTATAGTACCTCCTACATAAAATAGGTGAGTTGCAGATACTTTTTTCTTCTTGCCACTATCAAACTTTATCTCGGCAGACTTAGCTACCATTTTCTTAGCGTCTACATGTATTTTATCTAATGTACCAAGTCTTCTACCATTTTCATCCATTACCGGAAGTTTGACTATTTTTTTAAGTTCCTCAAATGTTAAGTCATTCAGGGGTCTTATCATCTCCATAGCTTATGCCCGCTGAGAGTTAAGTGAAAATATTAAAAGTAAGTAGCTTATGCCTTGAAGTGGTAATTCCACTATAATATCATCGTAATATCTAGCTAAGGATCTTGTAATGACTAGGTATTTATTGAGTGAATGCATATTCATCTTTGGGAAAGAAATGTGGTAAGCGGAACATTATGTGCAATGTGTAAGGGGTCTCGTAGACTTTGTGGTAGACCTAGATGCCCAATTCTTGAAAGGATACGAGCTAATATTAGGCTTTTAGAGGAAATAGGAAGTCTGAATAGGCAAATATATGGTTCTACACCACCTTCAGCGCTAGTTGGAGAGTATGGTTACCCTAACGTGAATGTAATATTAAACATACCACCAGTTAGCGGAACGTTAGCTAAGGATTTTGAAAATCCTAAAAGATGGTGGGGAGAAAAAGGCTTAGAGGATATAATCCGTATTAGAAGTAGTTTAATAGGATCAAAATTTACTACTAACATCAAGAAGGGCTTTAATAGGTTATTGGAGGTAGCTCAGGAAATAGCTCTCTCAATAAAGCCTGTAGATACAGAGGCAGAATTTAAAAAACCTCCTAGGCCTAGACTCACTTTTGATGGTATTATAGAGCCTTTAGGACCTAGTGGTGTCGTCAAGAAAATAAGCTTAGCAGGTAACCCTGTTGTGCCAAGAAGGGTAGACCAGCTAGTAGAGGATACTGATGTTTTAGCAAGTACTGCTATGTTAGAACTGTATAGAGAAGGGATTTCTGTTTATCAAATAATTAGGTTGTTAAGTTTAGGACTACTCGGTAGGAAGAGGAATAGGAAGCTCGTTCCTACTAGATGGGCTATCACTGCTACGGATAATGTATTAGCTAACATGTTGTTAAAGAAGATAAAAGAATATGATGAGATAAACGAAGTAAGGGTATTCACTTCCGATTATGTGGGAAATCATTATGAGATAATAATGGTTCCAAGTTCTTGGTCTTTTGAAATGATAGAAGTATGGCTTCCTCGTAGTGTTTGGGTTAAAGGATCTAAGCCCTACATAAATGTTAATTATGAACTACATGATGGCAAGTGGAGATTTGAGGGTGTTGACGGAGGATATCATGCTATAAGAATGCCTACGTTAGAGTACTTATATAAGGAGAGAAGACAGGCTTGCGTAATAGCTATCAGAGAAGTTAGTCCTGAATATTACGCTCCTATAGGAGTATGGCAAGTAAGAGAAAGTATAAGAGGAGCATTTAGAAGAGGATTTACAAAGAAGGATACCTTAAGGGAAGCAATAGAGGAGGTTTCTAATAGGTTAAAGACTCCAATGAATGAGATAATAAGGAGATCATATCTATTACGCAGGATGTTAACTCAAGAAAAATTACTAAAATACATGGGATTATACGGTTAATCATTACCACGCTTTGATAGAATTTCAAGCCAAGGATTATTTCTTAGGTAAGAAGGTAGTGCAGATTCCTCTGCATTTGTAAAAGTAACTTCTTCACTATTCTTATAGTATGGCTTAACCAGTAATTTTTGGTTTTGAATATGGATTCTCATGGTTTCGATATATTCCTCTAGGCGTCTAAGAACTTCTTCTAACCTTAAGACAAGAGGCCTTCCTTTAAGTAACGCTTTTTCTAAGTCTATTAAAAAAGAATAATTTTGGATAGCTCTCCCTAAAATGTCATTTACTTCATAGCCTTTAGCAGGTACGAGTAATGCGATAGCTCCAACTTTTATTATGAGTACATTTTCGTAACCATGACGTAGGAGATATTCTGCATAATATCTAGGAAGGGAGAGTATGTAGCGTCTACTCCTACCATAAGGACCTTGAATCTTGCGGAGCTCTGGCTTCATCAAAGATCATTAAACCTCCTTAATCTATATCAACTACTCCATGATCGGTTATCATGAACTCGCATTCCCCTTCAGGTAATTTTGGTGAATCTATTATTGTGGCTTTACGTTTACCTCCGGAAGTACGCCTAATCCATATTCTGTAACCGCACATATGTGCTACTACATGTCCACCAGCAGGTTTTTCACTGGGACCAAAGAAAGCATCTGGAGAAGCTATGACATGATTTGTTACTACGACTACTAAATCATAAGTTTCAGCTAATCTAATGAGATCATGTAAATGCTCATTTAACCTTTGCTGTCTTAAGGCTAAGTTCTCTCTACCAGGATATTCAGCTCTAAAATGGTTTATGAGAGAGTCCACTATAACTAAACGTACATTATACTCCTCAATAGCTTGGGGGACTTCCTCCTTTACTATTCTTATTTGATGATCGGTATTAACCGCATGGGAATATAGTATGTTATCAAGTACGGTATCGGGATTAAGTCCAAATCTCTTAGCAATAGCCTCTATTCGCTCATAACTAAACATATTCTCCGTATCAATGTATATTGCCGCTCCCTCTAAACCTCCGCTTCTCTTAGGAAGTTGAACTGTTACAGACAATTGATGACAGAGCTGAGTTTTTCCACTACCGTAAGGACCAACAAACTCAGTGATTACTTGGGGCTCTAGTCCTCCTCCTAATAATTTGTCTAATGCCTTACACCCAGTTGTAAGTTTGCTCATAGATTTCTTTATTTCTTTATATCTTCTAGCAGGGATTAAGCTCATTCTAAGAAGCTCTCTAGCTTTAGCGGATATATATGCAGCTCTAGACTCAGAAAGTCCTGTTATATTGGCTAACTCTCTAGGAGGCATTAAAGCTAAAGCCTTTACAGAGGCTATTCCAGCATCTCTTAATTTTTTAGCTAAAACTGGACCTATACCTTTTATATCTTCAAGATCAAAACTTTCTCCTCTTCCTTTACTTACTACTTCCTTCTCCATATCTAATCACCTCCTCAACTTCATTAACAAGATTTTTAACTTGAACAAGAATACCTTCAAGACGAGATATCTGCATCTTTAATCTAGAAATCGTAGGCTCGGGATTTTCGCTCCTATACATTCTCAAAGATTCTAGTATAGCTCTTTCAGCTTCAAGTATTTCAGAGGCTTTATCTAATGTATAGATCTCGGAATATACAGCTCTTGGTTTACCTCCCTTACCAACTAAATATATAGTACGAATTATAATGGGCTCTCTTTTACGTTGAGTACCCTTGAGTTCCACGTATACTAAATTAGATCCATGTCTAGCTACATACCACCGCACTTTAAGATTAGAGATCCACTTTATAGTATTATGTTCATATACCATCTCTATCACCCTCTTAAGTTTATTAAATTCCTGCTCTTCACCTTCCTTTCATATTCGTCTAGGGCTATTACAGCCTTTCTAGTTAAGACTATACAGCGTCTACCACTAACATAATCTTCACGAATATAGCCAACCATACTCATAAAATCTAAAACCTGTGTTGCTTCCTCTGAGTCGAGTCCTTCTTCCTTTAATATGGTTATCGCTTCTCCACGAGTAATGACATGCTCGCCAATAATTTTAAGCAACTTATAGACTTTATTAGCTAAGTCTTTAAAGTCTCTCTCTAGCATAGTAGTAATTTCGAGTTTTAGCTCATCTAGAAGCTTCATTTCATAACCCAATTTCCTCATATGCTCGACTATTTCCTCATCACTAGGCAGTCTATAAGTTAGAGACTCAGGGGTTTCAACGGATATTATGGAGGCATGTATGTTTCCTAGAGAGAGTACTAGGAGTTCATTCCAACTTAGGGAGGGTAAAGACTCTACTACATCATATATTCTAAACCTTGATAGAACTCTGAACTCTTGTTCTGAAAAGGTTTTATGAAGCATTAATAAGCTCATCCTAGATAGTAAAGACTCATGTACATTACGTAGGCCCTCTGCTGAAAAGTGAAACATTGCTCCACGATTATTTAATGAATCTATTATTGATAGTATAAATGTAAGTAAGTCGCCTTTTGGAGTTCTAGGAAGGATAGAGGAGATAGGATCTAAGAAAATGATCTGATCTGAATAAGAGGGCACTTCTAATGCTTTATAAAGAAGAAGGAGAGTTGCTAGTATCTTATATCTGAAGGGTGTTATATAGGCTAAATCGACTATTACTAAACCATTATTAATGAAGTTATTAATTCCCTCAATACCACCATATCCAAATGCTGCTGACGTTCTTCCGTTAAAGAGTGGATATAAAGCTCTGTAAAGGGAGTCTATTTTAGCATATTCCTGTACAGTAAGTGTAGGCTTAGTTTCGATATCTTGTATAGCTAAGAATAGTTCACGAAGTGTAGGTCTTCTAATGCCTTGCTGATATAGATTCAAAATACCCTCATAGAGTAGGCGATATTCAGAGTCACCTATATTTAAAGAATAACGCATTATGTCAACTATAGTGTTTGCGTAGAGCTCTGGAGAGAAATTTCCCGGATCGAGAAGTGGTAACGTAGTGTCTACGCCTAGTCTAAAGACTTTAGCACTAGGTATCACATTTATTAAACGCTTGTACTCCCCTAGATAATCTATTAATATGTAATTATAGCCTATGTTTGCTAAGTTCTCTATAAGTTTCAGATTCGTTCTGAATCTCTCTAAAGGATGACCAAACACACCTATATTGTGACGTAGGTCTTCGAGAGAAATCAGATAATTTCTAAGATTACGATCTATGAACCCATCTACTAATACTCCCTCCTCGTCTTCCTTATGATTAAGTTTTGGAAGTATGAATAGGTTACTAACGTCTTGTATAGGGATTAGAGGCATGGATTCTACTCACCTCCAAAAAGTAATCCTTTAATAGTATTAACGAGATCATCGCCTTTTAGAGCCTCAATACGAGCAGATTTGAGATGAGCTACTAATAGCGATCGCGCCCATTCAAGTCTCTTAAGTACCTCCTCAGTAGTCTCTTTAACAGTGGATTGATTCAGGCTTAGAATAAGCTTACGAACTCTCAGTACGAAGAGTATTTTTGTATTCCATACTCGTCCTTCTAGATCTTCAGGTTCGCAGGATACGAGGTATGTAAGTCCATATCCAAGTGTATGAAATGAATAAAGTAAACTCTCTAATTTGAAAGTACCTTGAGGTAAGGATTCTAATGAAAGTATGCCTAAGCCTACTAATTGGAAGCCTTTAAGCAGTAAGAGACATGGAGCATCTTTCCATGGTAGAAAAGCTTTGATATCATGAGCAATCTCTATTTCCCATAGACTTTTAATGGTATTAGGTACTTTAAGAGGGCTGAATTTCAGTAGCTTAGTATCTTCACTGCTACTCCGTCTCCTATAGAGGTATACAGCAACTATAGCAATAGGTATAAGCATTACTAGCATAGGAAACACTAGAACTACAATAAGTATAACAATACCTATTCCAATCCAGGTACTCTTCCTTAAAGACTTCTTAGCCTTGGTAGTTTCACTTTTTACCTTAGCTTTGCGATTTGTAAGC
Organism: uncultured Thermoprotei archaeon; assembly: GCA_964517845.1. Classification (GTDB taxonomy): domain Archaea; phylum Thermoproteota; class Thermoprotei; order QMSL01; family B3-G16; genus CAZFCQ01. The sequence continues at coordinate 6,717 of CAZFCQ010000007.1, forward strand.
ATCGTTGCACCGAGAGTACCATTAGAGAAGTAGTAGAAAAACTTCATGATGATATTTAAGAATAGCATGAGGAGTAGAAGGATTTGCATAACCGTGCAAATCATTATAATCATTTGATTAGAAGGATTTAAGATAATAGTTACATATAAGATCTTATGATATTCTTAGTAGTATTAGGTGAGCTGGGGAGTATATGAATGATACTGTCAAAAAGGCTATAGAGGCTTTTGGAGATAGCACCAGATATGAAATATTAAAGTTGTTAAGACATGAAGGGCCTTTAAGTGCAAATGAGATTTCAGTTAAGATAAATAAACATCGAGCTACTATAGATAAGCATCTAAAGATATTATCTAAAGTAGGGTTCGTAACAAGAGCTGTAGATGAGAAAAGGGGAGTTTACGTCTATATGCTAACAGAGGCTGCAAGAAGTGTTTTAGACGAGTTCAATAAAGCTGTTAAAGAAGGGAGGAGTATAAAGCCTTACATAAGCATACCAATTAGAAGATACAAGATTTTAAAAGTAATAAATACGGTTATTAAAAGGCTAGTTTACGTACCTTCAATTATCTTCTTCTCTTTAGGCTTCATAGGCTTCTTTGCTCCAGTAAGCACTTTTCTCTTTAGAACAATATGGTTATGTATATTTCTAATGTTAACTTGGGCATGGTTTTTCTTTGCACGGTCTCTCTTAAGAAGTAGATGAAAATATCATAGAGGCTCATAAGGGTAAAAGAAAGCTTTGTCTAAATAGAATGTTATACATCATACTCAGATAGTAGACTATACTAACAATAATGAAAGCTCTTTCAATCCTTATTCCTTTTAGACTGCTAATAGAGGTGGTTAAATATCCCATCGTAAGAAGTTGTAAGAATAATAGAAGTGCTCCTATCACGTACCTCCTAAGGGGTGCATCATATATGTAATAATTAGCAGGTATAACTAAGAAGACTATTTTGTACAATAATGGGTAAAGGAGTAAAGGGAGAAAAGAAACTATAATTGAGAGAAAAAGCTTAACCTCAGACCCCCGTTCACCATGAAACAATACGATTAGAACTTCAAATAGGAAGAACACGGCCAGTAAGCTTATCATAAAGTTTACTATTATAGGAGCTATTCCTCCTGAAGAGGGATAATAGAAGAAGAGGGAGAGTTCTAGGTTAGAAAAATATGAGAAACATAGCCCTAAGGCTAAGGAGATGAGTGCAAGTGAAGATAGTAAACTTAATCGTGAATTTAACTGTGAAATCCACGAAGGTAGAAATATCTTACAAAATATGTCATATACGGGGCCAAGTGCTTCTCTTCGCGCCCTTAGTCTAGCGTATTCATTTAAACGTTTTACATCATGTTTTATTACTTCATATACTAATGTCCCCTTTTCAGTTAACATGTACTTCTTTTCGCTGTCCTGAGTAATAAATCCTCTAAGTTGATCTAAATTATAATAGAGGGTTCCAACACTAACTTTTAGATTCCTCCTAAGTTCAGTAAAGCTAGCTTTACCATGCCTCCCAAGATACGAAATTATCTTTCTACGTAAAGGATGCCCTAGTATTTGATAAACACGAGAAAGCTCATCCTCGTTAAAATGTTCATGCATGTTTCTCCAACTCCTTGAAGATATTGACGTGAAAGTATATCTTCGAATCTACTTTGAGTAGTAACTATAATTAATCTTTACTTTGTAACTAGGTATCTTTAAGCCTTATTCTGATAGTCGTAAAAACTATACATGAGGATCGAATGAAGCTACGCCTATAGATAACATACCTTGAAGAGAGTAAAGCTCTCTAAGCGATTTTTATAGAGAGCATTTTAACCTAATAAATTTTAGGAAGTTAAAGCTCATGAAGTTTAGGAAGGAAGAGATATGAGCGTAATTACATTATTTGATCCTTGGAGAGACCCTTTATGCACATGTCCTCCTAAGTATACACTTTCTCCATATATCTCGTGTGGTCATGCATGCGTATATTGCTACATAACCTCATATATCCGTGGAGGCTTCAACCCACGAGCTAAGCATAAGTTTATATCGAGATTATTACGCGATCTTAGAAAGATAGATCCAACTTTACCCATATCTATGGCAAATAGTAGTGATCCTTATACACCACCTGAAAGTTCGCTCTGTCTTACAAGAAAAGCGTTATCCATTCTTATACCTAAGGGTTGTAAGATTCAAATTTTAACTAAGAGTACATTAGTCCTCCGCGATATAGACTTAATTAAGAAAGGAAATGTTGTAGTTAGTATAACGATAACAACATTAAATGAGAGAAAAGCTAAGAGGATTGAGACTAAAGCACCCTCCCCTCAAGAAAGACTTAAAGTAGTGAATATCCTAAGCCGAGAAGGCATACCATGCATAGTCAGAGTAGATCCCCTGCTTCCAGGAGTAAATTGTGATGAAGGAGAGCTTAAAGAGTTAATTAAGGCTATAGCAGATGCAGGAGCCAAGCACATAGTAGCTTCAACATATAAAGCTAGGCCTGATAGCCTTAAAAGAATTATTAATATATTCCCTGAGCTTAGAGATCTTTACATAGAAAAGTATAGAGAAAAAGGAGAGAGAAGGAAGAGGTTTGTATGGTATCTAGATCGAAAAGAAAGAGAAGAAATGCTTAAGATGGTTAGGGAATTAGTTCTCGAAAGTGGATTAACTTTCGGAGTATGTCGAGAAGGAATGCCTTATCTTAATACAGCACCAACTTGTGATGGTACTCATTTAATCCCTATAAGAATACAGCCAGGAGGGAAGTCCTTAAGTAGGTGGATAAAATAATATTAGATATGGGGATGAAGAAGGCCCACATTGCGATCTTTAAATAATGAATGAGCGGGGTTAAAAGCGCGGACCCAATTTCATTTAAGTCTTTTTTGCTCCAGCTTCACGTAGGTCCTCGTCTATTAGGTTAAATAGATCCTCAGGTGCACGTTCGTCTATTAATCTTATTGCTCCCCTATCCATAGTGTAAGTCTTTATGTCAGTAACCGTTAACTTATAGTAGTTTCTTTCGCCTCTTTCGAAGTTCATTGAGACATCAAAGTACCTTATTTTTCTTCCAAAAAATCCTCTCTTTGTTAAAGCATAACAACCTACCATTTTTAGTACTCCTTTATCTTTTTTCTCTTCGTCCTCAAAGGTTAGGTCTATACTTCCTCTAATTCTATGTAGGCCCTTTTCCTCTTCGGTTGCCTTTTTGGAATTTATATCTCTAAGTCTGTTAGCTAGTTCTTCAATATCCTTTACTAGATACTCCACGGAGATCCCCTTTGAAAGGAGATAAACATAATATAATTTAAAGTTTACCTAAAAGTTTACTAATAAAAAGATTTAAAGTGTACGATTTCTTATGATCAGGTACCTTCCAGGTAGTAGCCTGGCTAGACATCGTGAACAGAAGCTTTCGTTCTTAGCATCTAATTGAGAAATGGTTTCAGCAGAGGACATTACACAACGTTTATTAGTACAATCAGGAAGGCCTAGAAAGTGTCCAATTATATGAATGATTTCCTTTCTAAAGCGCTCAATAACTTTCATATAAGAGTCTTGAGTATGTAAGAGATTTCTAATGGATATTATAGCGACATTAGCAAAAGCGGGTTTATCTTGTATAGTAAGTAGAGTGCTGAAACCAGGCATATAGATGCTATCTGGGATTAGCGCTAAAAGAAATTCCCATTCACCCTTTAAGCTTTTAAGCCACTTTAGGAGTAGATCGCCTCTATAGCGCTTACTATGATTAATTTTTCTTAAGAAATTGTTAGGAACTAGCCTATCGTTTCCTATAGCTATGATGAATTGGGGAAAGAATTCTTTTATAACCTTGATGGCTTCGCTTATATATCTAATCTCTATCCCATTAAGTGGTTGAATTATAAGGCTACGACTTCTCTTACGAAAGTTTTCTAAAGAACTCTCCCAGAGAGACTTTGTATCCTCTTTTTCTTCATCCGAAAATCCGATTTCTTCCAGTAATTCAGTAGGGAAATCTATACCTGTAAAGTCATAATAAATACGGTTATTTCGTTTATCATACATGGCTATAGCATAGTTTCCATTGCTAATGTCTATGGAGATCCTAATTTTGGACGCTTTAGTTCCTTGGAGGATTTCATTTAATGCTTCTATTAAGTTTGTAAGAATCCATAAACGTTCATGGTCTATAACTCTACTGCTACTTCCTTCAAAGCGTGACCAAGGCTCATATATTCTAATCGGAAGTACACCGCTATATCGTATAATATTAATTAACTTACTTAAACTATGTTCATCACGATCACTATTCATCAAGTTAGATTAGCTAAAGATTAACTTAAGCATATAGTATTATCAGGAGCGGAAGACGAATGACACTACATTGGAAGAAAGAAAAGGAACTAGCACTCTCAAGGCTAAGAAGAGATTATGAGCTAGGTAAAGTAGACTCAGACATAAAGGGACTATTAGATATTATAAACGCTATGAACTGTTATTATACTACTAGCTCATGTAGTGGAAGAATTCAAATTGCTGAAGTAAAGTATCCATGGATGAAAAGAGAGTTCAGAGTTCTAGGTAAATGGCATAGGCCTATTACCACTGATGAAGCTCTAGGATGCATAAGTAAAGGGAAAGAGAATGTGTGGCTCTCAGTAGAACCTCCAATTTTACATATAGTGGCTAAAGACCTTGAAGCTGCTAAAAGAATGCTAATCATAGTTAGACAGTGTGGTTTTAAACATAGTGGAATACAAGGATTACGCGATAAGAGAATATTAATAGAGGTACTGAGTACTGAGAAAATGGAAGTCCCTCTAATTCATGATGGGAAATGGCTTATTAGGATTAATGAGATAGCCTATTTGGTAGATTTAGCTAACCTATTTCTCGTAAGAGGTAAATCAAGACTAAACAGGCTTAAAGGGCGACTAAAGTCGTTACAGAGAGCGATGGAAGCATAGACATTTAGGAGATTAAGAAACTGGTTTATAACATAAGCCTAGTTTTTCTGCATAATTAAAAGCTTCTTGCATTTCATTAACTGTCGGTCGTCTAGCTATATCTGGATACTTCTGTGGATATCTAGCAACTAAGTATTCAGGTCTATATTGACTCATTATATTAACTAAAGCTCTAGGACAATTTTCACTAATCCATTTAAGAATAGGCTTTGTGCAACACTTTATGTGGTTAGGCATCACAAGATGCCTAATTATCATGTCTCCTGAATTATGGGCAATCTTTAAATTTCTGGTTACTACATCTACATACCTTTTTATCCCGGATAATCTTTCAGCACATTCATTATTGCCATACTTAAAGTCAGGAAGCCATATGTCGATTACATCTTTTAACAATCTCATGGTCTCTATACTGCAGTACATATTGCTATTCCATAACTGTGGTACGTTGATATCGAGGTGTTTTAATGAAGCAAGTATCGTATGAAGGTGAGGAGTAGGCTCCCCTCCTACATGGTTTATATTTCTTACACCTCCTTTTCTTAAATCGGTCTGAATCAAAGCTAACTGCTTTGGAGTAACTTCTATTCCTGAGAAAACGTTCTCTTGGGAGATATCATAATTCTGACAGAAAGCACATCGTAGATTACAACTTCCATAAAATATCGTACCACTAGGAATTAATGGAGCTTCCTCACCATAATGGTGGAACCATGTATGAACTATAGTTGTGGAATTTAGTCTACAAAAGCCTCTTTGCCCTTTAGTCCTATCAACACCACAGCGATGCTCACAGAAGTGACAATTAGTTAATATCCTATATGCTATTTCTACCTTTACATCTAGAAAACTCCACTTAGGTCTAGCTAAATCATTTAGATTCGTTTCACCTTTTATTATAGACTTGAGTAGACTATCAAAATTCTTCGTGACGGAATTATGAACATCCCATAGTTCCTCTAGAGTAAGATCCTTAGGATTAACATCACAATCTACATATTTACATATGATGAATTTAGCGGGCTTCTCATTCCTCATAACCTTATAGTACCACTCTAGTCTTCTCCTTACCTCTAAATCCTTCCATACAGTATATGCATCAGGTCTAAGCAACCTCCACATACTTGATCTATAGTAGGATAATGCAAATGGTACTAATAAATTAAAAAGGTCGATAGGATAAATTCTAACAATATGCCAAAGCCTAAAGTATCATTACTTTCACATGATGATATAGAGAAAGTGCATGAAGCCTCTCTAAGGCTTCTAGAGGAGGTAGGAGTCTATATCGATAATGAGGAAGCTTTAAAACTTCTAAAAGAGGAAGGTGTAAATATAGAAGGTAAGGTAGCAAAGATACCGCGAGATTTGGTAAATAAATGCCTAAAAAGTACACCTAGTACTTTTAAGCTTTATTATAGAGATTCTAAAGACTATCTAATCATCGGCAATAAAGGAACTATATTTAATCCAGGTTCAGCAGCGATAAAGATCCTTGACTATAATAAGGGAGAACCACGAGAACCATTTTTTAAGGACTTAGTGGATTTTTCGATTTTGGTTGATGCATTAGAATATATTAACGCCCAAAGTACAGCTCTTGTCCCAGCAGATGTTCCAGTAGAGATCAGAGACAGGGTTAGGCTATATCCTATTCTAAAATTTTCGAATAAACCAATCATTACAGGAGCTTTTACGATAGAAGGAGTGCATGATATGAAGGCTATGTTAGAAATAGTTAATAGGGACATAGCTAAAAAACCTATAGCAATATTCGATGTATGTCCCTCACCTCCTCTTCAATGGAGTAATCTTACAATGCAAAATCTAATTGATTGTGCACGGTATGGAATTCCAGTTGAGATAATACCTATGCCTCAGCTAGGGGCTACAGCACCTGTAACTTTAGCTGGAGCATTAATTCAGCATAACGTGGAAGCATTGACGGGTATCGTCATTGCACAATTGGTTCGAAGGGGAACTCCTGTAATATATGGTGGCTCTCCATGTCTATTTGATATGAGATGGGGAACATCCTGTATATCAACTCCTGAGACGTTATTGCTTACATTAGCGTATACTGAGATCGGGAAGTACTACAATATACCTACGCATGCTTATGTAGGGCTAAGTGATGCAAAGATAATCGACTATCAGGCTGGAGTAGAAACTTTAGTAGGGGCTTTATTAGCGGTATTAAAAGGGATAAATATAGCTTCAGGTCCTGGTATGCTAGAGTTCGAAAGTTTACAGAGCATGGAAAAGATAGTATTAGATAATGATATATGTGGTATAGTATTTCGTATAGCTAAAGGGTTTGAAATACACGAAGAAACCCTAGCTATAGATTTAATAAGAAGCGTAGGTCCAGGAGGACATTTTTTAAGCAAGAAACATACACTAAAATGGTTTAGAATAGAAGAATTCTTTCCAAAGATATTTGATCGAAGTACAAAGAGGGAGAATATCTTAAGGAAAGCTCATGAAAGAGTTAATGAAATCTTAGAGAGGCATAAACCTGAATCATTACCACCAGATATAGAGCGTGAATTAGATAAATTCTTTAACAATATATGCAAAAGATACGGAGTGAAAACTCGTCGTCAAAAGAGCTACTACAGCCCTTAGTGATATTTTTAAGAGCGTCTCAATTATGGCCAAACAGAGTTAACGGAGTATCTAATGAGAATATAAGTTTCAGAGAGTTATATACACATATTGTACATGATGGAGGAATCGAATATGAGAAGAGTTGTAGTTTCTGCTCCTGCAAGTATAGCTAATTTAGGATGCTTATTCGATATTGCGGCAATTGCCATAGATTATGCAAGAGATAAAGTCATAGTAGAGGAAGTAGAGAATTCAGGAATTGAGGTAATTTCACTTAGTAAAGAAGTTCCTGGCGGAAAAGCTAATACTGCCTTTAAAGCCGCAGAGGCTATCCTTAGAAGGTTAGATATGATCGATAATATAGGATTGAGAATTATAGTAGTCAAAGGGGTTAAGAAGGGAATTGGAATAGGTTCTTCAGGAGCTACAGCAGCCGCTACTGTAGCAGCGATAAAGGAGCTTCTTAAGGAGGATATAAGTAATGAGGAGTTGATACAAGCAGCTGGTGAGGGTGAAAGTGTAGCAGCAGGTTCGCCTCATTATGATAATGTCTCTGCGAGCCTATTAGGAGGTATTACTATCATAGTTAATCAAAGACCAATGAAAGTCATAAGAATTCTACCACCAAGAGAGTTATCACTTATACTTATAACGCCAAAGGTCGTTACTAGAGTTGAGCAGGATAAAGGAAAGACGCAAATAATGCGCAGTATTCTACCAGATAAGATAAGTTTAAAGGAAGCTGTAGAACAAAACTGTGCTGTTGCGGAATTTATGACAGCTTTAATGAAGGGAGATCTAGAATTGTTAGGAGAGGCTATTTCAAAGGGAGGAATTGTTGAAAGAGTTAGAAGTAGGTACATACCTCATTACTGGACATTAAAGGAGATCTCGTTAAAGGCAGGAGGACTAGGAGCGAATATTTCAGGTGCAGGACCATCTATTTTTGTAATAGTAGAAAAGAAAGAGTCAATAGATGTTGCACATAAGATAGAAGAGTATATTAAGAAGATTAATGTAAAAGCTGATGTAGTAGTTACTCAACCCGATAATAAGGGAGCTATTAGGGAAGAATAAGTTAGAGGGGATTCTATGAAAGAAGTCGATGTAAAATATGCGGGATCATTATTCCCAACTACAGTAGTCCTTGCTACATGTATAGATGAAGAAGGTAAACCGAATATAATAACCCTTGGATGGGCCATGAAAACATCTGGAACTCCACCTATGGTTGCCATAAGCATTGCTCCAGCTAGATACTCACATAATTTAATAGATAAAATAGGAGAATTCGTACTAGCAATACCAACTAAGGAGATAGTTGATAAAGTTCATAAATGCGGAAGAACTAGTGGTAGGGATCTAAATAAGTTCGAAACTTTTGGGTTAACTCCTTTGCCATCCAAGAAGGTAAAACCTCCTTTAATAAAAGAATGTGTAGCGAACCTAGAATGCAGAGTTGTAGGAAAGATTACTACAGGGGATCATACACTTTTCGTAGGCGAAGTTGTAGCTGCTCATGTAAATGAGGATTATTTTAAAGAGAACGAGAAGTGTTTAGATTTAGATAAAGCAAAAGTATTGATAACTCATGCTAAAGAGTATAGAGAGGTAGGCAAAGTGGTAGCATATAAGCTAAACGGCAACATAAAGCTCGTAAGCAACTAATTAGTCTTTTTACTTTTTATTGAAAATAAGGTAAGGTGGTATGCGAAGAGGTGCTACCGCTGAAGAGATTGCACGTAGACTTTTGGAGATGTACGGATATAAGGTAATTAGTATAAGGCAGAGAATCCGTATTAATGACATAGATATAGGAGAAGTTGATATAATAGCAGAAGATGAGAACGGTGAGAGATACGTAGTTGAAGTTAAATCAGGGAAAGTAGGCGTTGGAGATATAAAAAATACCTATGCTACTGCTAAGATTCTCAATATGAAACCTATTATAATATGTAAGGATTTCTCTGATGAATCAGCAAAAACTGCGGCTGAAAGATTAAAAGTCAAAGTCATAAGGATCGCTAAGTACTTACTAATTGAACCTGAAGAGTTAAGCATATTCTTGAAAGAGAGTATAAGAGGAATCATAGAGGACGAGATTATCAACATAATAGATGCTTTAATGATAGATCAGGAATCTCTAAAGTTCCTTAAAGTTATTGTAGAAAGTCAGAATATGGATCAATTACTTAAGTTAAGTGGTTTAAATTCAAGAGAAATAGGTAGAAAAATATCCGATTTAAGGAAGAAATGTAGATTAATGAAAGATGTTAAGGGATTCTACGATCTTAGAAGGAAGGCAGAATTAATAGTAAGACTACAAGAATTAGTAAAGATTATTAGGAAGATGATACTTGAAGATAAGTGAATGAAGAGGTAGCTCGCGGCTGAATGATGATGAGGTCGTCGATCACGGATTATGGAATATAAGCTAGATTTTAGGTTGTGAAAACTAAAAGATGTAGTTTTTTACATATTTATGATCTCACCAGTATTCTCTACGACTTTTATGCCAGGCATTTTCATTAGGATCTCTCTAGCTCTGTTAGAAGAGAGGAAAGAGAGGAAGTGCTTAATTATTGGATAACTTAGTCGTGACTTAGGGATGAGAAAATCATATTCTTCTTCAGCTATGGGAATAAAGTCTAAATTATAGAGTCTAGCAACGTACTCTACACCTAACCCTACATCTGCTTTACCTTGAGCTATTGCTGAAGCTACCGCTGTATGAGTTCTTACCTCCAAGTGATAACCGTTAATTCTTGAAATTATTTCATTGTAGCTTAACCCTAGTTCAGAAGCTAGCTCCTGAAGTTTTATATCCAGAAGTATCCTTGTACCACTTCCTTTGTTCCTATTTATGAACTTTATATCTTCCCTTAGTAAATCTTTTAAGTTTCTAATTCCTTTTGGATTTCCTTTTGCTACTATTAGACCTTGAGTACGAAGATACCCCTTAACTAAGGCTACTTTCTCTTTGGCTTTATACATTCTTAGATAGGGCATATTATACTCCATAGATATTGGATCTAGTAAATGGACACCAGCAATATCCGCTTCTCCTCTTATTACAGAGAGGAGACCTTCCGTAGAGCCAACATATATTAGACGTAAATATACGTTCTCTTCCCTACTAAAGGTATGAAGCAAGATTTCAGCTCCTGGGCAGTTGCTTCCTATAAAGACTAGATCTGGTAATAGAGTATTAGGTAGTAGATACGCCTGTACTTCTTCACCAGCTTTTAATACATCTCTATCGCCGAATACTTTAATTAAGCCATCAGCCATCCAGATACTCGAAATTAAGCCAGATCCACGGAATGTAGGATAGGCTATTAGCTCTTCTCTGTTAATTAATGCTACGGGGATTATATTCAACTTACCTTTCTCTAGCGGAATATCTCTCGATATCTTAGCTTTAAGTGTCAGAAATGGAGGGAAGCTACAACCCGACATTTTACATATTACTGGAATCACCAATAGGAACGCGACTACTGCTGCAGAGACTGGGTGTCCTGGGAGACCTATTACTAGCTTGTTATTAACTAATGCCACTACTGTAGGCTTGCCAGGTTTTGTCCTTAAACCGTGAAAGAGGACATCGCCTATGTCTTCTAATACTCTATAAACTAAATCCTCACGTCCAGCTGAGGTACCACCAGAAAATAACAATAGGTCATATCTATTAACGAAGTTTAATGCTATATCTCTTAACAACTGATAATCATCAGGAACTATTCCTAAATAACGTACTTCACAACCAAAGGTCTCTAGAAGAGACTTTATAAGAAAACCGTTAATATCGTATATTTGTCCAAGTTCTAAAGGAGTGCCAGGCTCTTTTATTTCATTTCCAGTTGAGATAATGGCTACCTTAGGTTTCACAAATACGCGAATTTTCTTTATTCCAAGGGATGATAAGATTCCTATCTCTTTAAAGCCAATAATGATTCCTCTTTTGAAGACAATTTCACCTGGCATGAAGTCAGTACCAGCTTCATATATGTTCTCACCTGGAGAAACACTTCTGAATGCAACGATATAGTCGCCCTCTCTATGGGTAAACTCTTCCATTATAACAGCATTAGCTCCTGGGGGTATCATAGCACCTGTAGCAACTTCGACAGCTTCGCCCTTGTTTACATAAATATTAGGAACTTCTCCTACATTAACATTCCCTTTTAGCATCAATCTTATAGGATGATATTCATCCGCTAGAAAAACGTCATATGCTCTTATAGCATAACCATCTACAGAGGACCTATCAAAGGGAGGAAGCGTTATAGGAGATGTTATATCCTCCGCTAGTACTCTACCTAAAGCTTTATCGATATCAACTTCTTCAGTTCCTAAAGGTCTGACTATGGAAGATAATGTGTTCAAAGCTTCTTCTATGCTAACTAACTTGTGAAAGATTCTTCTCGACATAAATAGCACCCCAGGGGTCTTCTACACGATATACGTCTAATAATTGGTTTTCATCATACCCTTCTAGCTCTTCAGGTACTATGACTATACCATCAGCATATGCTAAGCTAGATAATATTCCTGAGCCTCTAATTCTTAATGGAGTAGCGTACAAACAACCTTTAATTTCATTAAGGGTTACGCGTACCATTTCAAGTATACCTAATCTAGAAGGTATTCTCCTAGTAGCTCTAGCTTTATACGGAATTGACTTTATCTCAGCACCATATACTTTTAGAAGTATAAAAGGCTCTAGGAGAAGTTTGAATTCATTGTAGGCAGCTACAGGGAAACCAGAGAGCATGAAAATTAATTTTTCCTCAACTTTACCTACGCCTACTGGTCGTCCAGGCATTATTGAGACTCCATGAAATATTATTTCACCAAGCTGCCTTACAACCTTTGGAGTAAGATCTTTTGATCCTACAGAAGTACCTCCTATAGTAACTACCAGGTCATTTTCCATTAGAGCCTGAATAAGGTATTTCTTTATTATTTGAGGCTCATCAGGTAATAGACCATAATCTTTAACGTTAGCGTACCCCTGTAAGAAAGTTTTTACGACAAGACTTGTTATGTCTAATACTCGCCCATTCTTAACCATTTTGATATCTCTAGTAAGCTCTGAGCCTATTACTAAGAGGCCGACATTTAGTTTATTAAAAACTAAGACCTCCTCGACAAGGCTCCTTAGTAGCAGAATAGCTTTCAACGGATCTACTATCTCGCCTTTTCTTAGGAGAACGCTTTCTTTTTGGACATCTTCTCCTCTTCTAGCAACGTAAGCATAAGGTGGGACGCTAGTAGTGATCTCGATAAACTTCTCATACTCTTTAACGAATTCCTTAGGAACTACAGCATTTGCTCCTTTCGGTAATGCTTCACCTGTACTTACTCGCTTAGCTTGACCATATGAAATAGATGAAGCTTCATTAAAGAGCTTTAAAATTATAGGATTAGAGTGTGAGGCAGAGGCTACGTCTTCTGCTTTAACAGCATAACCATCAAATAAAGCAATATTGTCAAATGGAATATCTATGTTAGAATGGACTTCTTCAGCAATTATACACCCTATGCTATTCAGTACATTTACTCGTTTAGTTGAAATTTTAGGAATGTTCATTGAGGATAGTATATCCCACGCTTCCTTTAATGAGATGAACTTCAGCATGAAGACTCCCTCAAATGATAAACTATATGACTTATTTCAGGTAAGATAAGCTTCTCTAAAGCTAGTTTCACAGCGTGGGGTGAGCCAGGCAAACAAAAAACCAAGGTCCCTTTGACTATATATGCAGATGCTCGCGAGAGCATAGCTGCTAAGCCAATTTCACGAAAGCTTAAATACCTAAAGAGTTCGCCAAAACCAGGAATTTCTTTTTCAGCATATTTACTAACTACATCAGGAGTTATATCGCTCTTCGAAATTCCTGTACCCCCTGAAAATAAGATGACGTCTACATTACCAGCGTACTTTTCTAAAATCTTAACTATATACTCCTCTGAATCAGGAATGAGGTGTCGAGAGAGTATTTTGTAGTTTGACTTTTTCACTATGTTCTCCATAATATCTCCCGAGAGATCCTCGACTTTTTTCCCTCTTTGAGATTGTATGAATCGTGAGGTGCTTACAGTAATTAGGACAAAGCTAACTCTCTGAGGTGCTTTAGCCTTATGTACATCTTTAGGTAATCCTATCACATGATCCACCCATGATTAATTAACGGGATAAATTCTATAGTAACTAGTTGATAGGAGTCTATTAAACGATTCAAGTTACAAGAGGAGTATAAAAATGCTCATTGATAAATACAATAGAATCATAGATAACTTAAGGATCTCCGTCACTAATGAGTGTAATCTTAGATGCTTCTTCTGTCATAGAGAGGGTAATGAAGGAACAGAGGATGTACTGACACCTGAGGACATAGAGTTCATCGTAAAAGTAGCTGCTAAATTAGGTATTAAGAAGATAAAGATAACAGGAGGAGAACCGCTAATTAGGAACGATATAGTAAACATAGTGGAAAAGATTTCTAGAATAAGAGGCATAGAGGATATATCGCTTACTACAAACGGCACTCTACTTAGAGAGAAGGCATCTAAACTAAGGAAAGCAGGGCTAAAGAGGATTAACATAAGCTTACATAGTCTACGCGAAGATACATATCGTAAAATAACAGGGAAAGACCTACTAAAGAATGTACTTAAAGGTATTGAAGCTGTATTAAAGTGTAACTATGAACAGGTGAAGGTCAATGTAGTAGTCTTAAAAGGCATAAATGATGGAGAGCTTTATGATATATTAAACTTTGCTAGGAGGCAAAAAGTAATACTCCAACTTATAGAGTTGGAAACTAATTCAAGGGATAGCCTAATGTACAATAATTATCATGTTAGCTTTACGAAAATAAGAAGCTTTTTGCGTAGAAATAGCGTAAGATTGATTAAACGTAAAGAACAGAATAGGCCTGTCTTCTATTTAAAGAATGGAGGAATCGTAGAGATAGTAAATCCTATGGAGGATAATAGTTTTTGTTTAAAGTGTACGAAATTACGTATAACGTCAGATGCAAAGCTTAAGCCTTGTCTTTTTTCAAGAAATTACATTGATATAGCTGAAATAGTTAAAGATAGAAATGAAAAAGAGCTTAGTATGGCATTTATTCATGTATTAGAGTTTAGGAGACCATTTTTTGTAAGTACTAAGAAGAGGGTTTCCTCATGAGTGAAGATGTCAAGATGATAGACATAAGTATGAAACCGACGTCCCTTAGAGTAGCTAAGGCAGAAGGATTTATTAAATTAAAGAAAGAGACAATAGAGCTTATCAAAAAGAAAAAAGTAAAGAAAGGCGATGTAATAAACGTAGCTAAAGTTGCTGCAATTCTAGCAGTGAAGCATACTTGGGAAATAATACCACTTTGTCATCCAATACCTATAACCAGCATTAATATTGACATAAACGTAGAGGATGATGGCATAAGGGTAACATCAGAGGTGAAAGCATACGCTAAGACTGGAGTCGAAATGGAAGCCCTTATAGGAGCAAGCATAGCGCTATTAACTATATGGGATATGGTGAAAGCTTACGAAAAAGATGAAAAGGGACAGTATCCCTTTACGGAAATAAAGTATATAAGAGTTATAGAAAAGGTTAAAAGAGTTTAATATGAAACTAGGATACCTCACCTCTTGCAATTCTTTTAGCTTCTTCAACTATGCACTCTAATACTTCTTCACTAATATATGGAGTTACTATTATGAGCTTATTTGTTGTAAAACCATCTTCACGCCAGGAGATTTCATAAGAAATCTCGTACATGGGTATCTCGCATTCAGCCTGATTACCTACTCTCTGGAGATTATATCTAGAGACTCTATTAAGAAGGGATACCGACAAGGGAAGCTTAAGGGAGATTTTGTAGTAATCCTTAAGTACTATGAAATCTGAATTATTTGCATTCCATGAATTAAGAGCCCTGAGGACATAGAGCTTGATAGCAGTCTCAATAGGCTGCTCTATACGCTCTATTTTCTCTACTTCGCCATTATTAACAAATATAGCTACAGTCTCTACCATTAGTATGACCTCATCGCTATTAACTCTAGAATAAGAGGAATGATATAAACATTAAGTTGCCTCAAAGATGTTCATTTAGGGTTTAAATATAGAACTACGTCCTTTCTCTTATCAATTACAGAAATGACTCGGTGAAGAGGAATACTTCTTACTACTCCCTTATCATCTTTATAAATAAAGAAATCACGGGTAACTCTTATCAATAGGGAACAGTTAATGTACTCTCTACCTTCAGTAGAGCCACGGGATAGGTAGATAACTTCATAGTCAGCTTTTCTTAAGGTAGGATCATGAAGTATTCTCGATAGGAGATCTCTTAATGGATTACGCGTCAAAATAGACTCCATTCTATGTAGAGAATAGTTGGGTTAATAAACATTATGAAGGTAGGCCTTCTTCTAACTTAACACCTATCCATACTAGAACTTCATTACCATGAAGTTTACCATAAATTTTTATAATTGGGCCCATGTCATAGCTTCTAATTACTCTTAAACTAAAAAGAACGTTCTCAGGTAATTCCACTTTGCTAATGTAATCCTCATATCTAACAATTAATGTACGATTTTCATAAAGTTCAACTATGGCAGGTATGCCTATATTTAAGACTTCTACGCCATGGATATTAGATACTTCATACGCTATGTACTTAGCTATGGGATCTAAATCTACCCTTTTAGGTATTAGGGTAAAAGTTACTATTAGAAAGATTATTACCATTATAACAGTGATTATGGCTAACTCTAAACTTCTCATAGGGTTCCTAATTAAGTCGATACACTAAATATATAAAATTTTAATCACAAATCCAACTTTCCCGTTGTAACACTATGACAAAGACAGCAGGAGGTTCAATAGTGAAGGAGTATATCTCTTCATTATCCACTAATATGTGAATAATATGCTTCTTGATGTAGACTCTTAGATATGTTGAGCGGCTAATGTTGAATAAGTGAAGTGTGAGTCCTTTTGCCAGATAACTAGGTACTATTTGTACATAGTTAATCATTAAGAAGTACGCATTTATTCCCTTTAAGCTAGAGGAAGAGAATAGCCTAATTATAGGCTTTAGTTCTACTATTATAGTACTATAGTTGAGATATACTGTAGACTCTCGTTCGTCAGTATATTTCCATTCTAAAGGAGGACCATGTAATAGCCTTGAGGAGCGTGAATGAGATTCTATGAGTAATCTGCTATAACATATGTTAAAATGAATGGGAGTTTCATGAGGAAGCACTACTGTCAAATTAATAGAAGAGTTAACCACCACACTTGAAATGGAAAGTCTTATAGGTTGGCTATTTTCTAGAGCGTAACCTATTCTTAGTACTTCGTTAATCTCATATTCTTCTAGACCTAAAAGAAGCCTATCCCAAGGCCTCATTGTTAAAAGTGAAAGTAGTGCAATAATCATAGTAATGCTTATTAGGAGCATTTTTTCAACTGTGTACAAAGCCCTCTCCCTTATTTTTGAGTATTACAAGAATATCAGTGTAATAATATAAATTAAGGATTTCCTAAAGGTATCTCTGAGAGTGATCCAAAATGCAAATAACGCTTGATGACCTCAAAATAAATGCTGACTTTGTTGAGAGACGCATAGTCTCATTCATAAAAGAGAAAGTACAAGAAGCTAAAGCTAAGGGAGGTGTTATAGGATTAAGTGGGGGTGTTGATAGTACTACTACTGCCTATCTTGCTGTAAGGGCATTAGGAAAAGAGAGGGTTATAGGGTTAATAATGCCTGATAGAAGAACTACGCCATTAGAAGATGTAAGAGATGCATTAGAAGTAGCTAAGAGGTTAGGAATAAGGTACTATTTAGTTGATATAACAGACTTGTATGATACTGTTTCAAAAATTATACCAATTTTTAAACCCGAGAATTTCAAGGCAAATGGTAATATAAGAGCTAGACTTAGAATGATAATTCTATATTATTACGCTAATAGTCTCGACTATATGGTAATAGGCACAGGCGATAGAAGTGAGTTATTGATAGGATATTTCACTAAGTATGGAGATGGTGGAGTAGACATACTCCCTATAGGATGCTTGTACAAGACGCAGGTAAGACAAATGGCAGCTCATTTAAATGTTCCAAAGAGAATAGTTTCCAAACCCAGTAGTCCTAGATTATGGCCAGGTCATGAAGCAGAGAAAGAATTAGGACTTGGTTACGAAGAAATAGATCTAATTCTTCATGGATTAATAGATCTTAAAATGGAGCCTAAGGAAGTAGCCAAGGCAACAGGATTAGATATATGGAAAGTAATGAAGGTAAAAGATATGATAGAGCATAGTAAACATAAGAGAAGTACACCACCAACACCTAAGATACCTGGTTTAAATGAAGTATGAAAGCTCAGGGAACTTTCTCCTTACTTTAATCTTAGGAAGTTTATCTGTAGCGTCTATTACTCCTAAGGGTTTCCTTTCGATAAAACCAAGGTCAATTAGTCTATAGAGTACTTGATTAGGATTTTTGACGCCTAGAGATTTAAGATCTATTAAGAAACGTAATTCACCTACGCTAGGATACTCATTTAGATACTCGATAGCTCTCCTTAACTCATCGTCAAAGTTTCCTAGAATATCGTTATCCTCTTCTTCTATACTTCCTTCATCTATTTTTATAACTTCGTTCTCATAATGCTCATTATCTTCTTTCTCTTTTTCTAAGCTTTTACGTGTTTTCTCTTCTATAGCCTGCTTCTCTCTTTTTTTCTCCTTTATATCCTCTTCTAATGAAGAGAAGAGGGGGCTAAAGCGAATTAATTTTGTCATTTTAGATTGTGTTGATGACTTGGTGGATATAGTGCTCTTTGTCTCAGCTTCTTTTGATAGCCCCTCTTCTTTAGATGTATGGAGTATTTCAGGTATCGGGTATGCTAAGGGTTCCTCTTCAAGCTCTCTTAAATTTCCCTTGCCTTTGATTACACCTTCATTTAAGAGATCATTAACTATCATTGATAACGTTATGAGCCCTATATTGTTCTCTTTAGCCCATCTTATTAACTCGCTTAATTCTACTTTACCCTTACTATGTATAAAGTCTTTGATTTTCTCTAACAACTTCTCATAGCTATTCATTATATTGAACCCTATGTAATTCTTTTAGGAATCTAGTGTTAAGTCTATTTTAACAAGTCTAACGCTAATATTAATGAGTATCTTTTATCGCTACTCTTTGAGAGTACTTATAATCTTAAGTACTTTCTCCTTCATATTCTCTGCTAACTCCTTAGCTCTCTGAGGATCCTTGGCTTCACTAAAAATACGATATATAGGTTCCGTTCCGCTAGGTCTAGCTAATACCCACGATCCATCACTATACCATACTTTAACTCCATCAATAGTCTCAACTTTAACTCCACTGACTTCAGAAAGGAGTATCTTAAGTACTTTAGCTTTCAGTTCATTAGGACAAGGTACCTTATCTTTTACTTGGTAATATTTGGGTAACGAAGATAAGAGTGATGATAATGAAGTCTCTTTTCTAGCTAATATGTCAAGTATTAACGCTGTCGCCATAGTACCATCTCGTACAGGTAAGTGCGGGCCATAAAATATACCACCATTCTCTTCTACCCCTAACTTAGCTCCTAATTTCATCATCATCCTAGAGACTATGATGCTTCCAACTTTAGTGTATATTATCTTTCCGCCATATTTTTTAGCAACATCTTCTATGATCTTTGATGAACTCACAGGGGTTACAATGCATTCTCCAGGATTACGTTCTAAGAAGTCCATAACTATCAAAGCTGCAGTTTTATCGCCCCAGTATACTTGCCCTTTTTCATCTACAAAGATGGCTCTATCACCATCACCATCATGTGCTACTCCTAAGTCAGCACCAGAAGCGATTACGGCTTCAGATAGGGTTTGTAGATTATCTAAACGTGGTTCAGGCTTACGTCCAGGAAAGGTACCATCCAGATGAGCATTGACAGTTAATACTTTGCACTTAAGCCTCTTAAGTAGACGAGGAGTAGTTAATACACTTACACTATTAGCAGGATCAACAGCAACTTTGAACTTTCTTTTAGATATAAGCTCTTCATTTATATGACTTAAAACTCCATCTAGATATTCGTCTATAAGGAATCTCATCTCACTAAATTCGCCTACATTCTCCCAGTTTGCATATTTAAATTTACGAGTGAAGTATATTTCTTCAATAAGTTTTTCTTTTTCAGGTGGTATTTCTACACCGTCGTTATCTATTACTTTAATTCCATTAAATTCAGGAGGATTATGAGATGCCGTAATCATTATACCGAAATCAAACTCCCTTTTCTTTACTAAATATTGAAGAGCAGGCGTAGTTATGAGGCCTATATCATATACATTTATACCAGTACTCATTAAAGCACTAGCTATGGTATTCGCTATAACCTCACCTGTGAGCCTAACATCTCTTCCTAATAGGCATTTTCCTTTTGAAAAGAAGGTTCCTATTGCTAAACCCACTTGTAATACGTCTTTTAACGTGAAATCTTTCCCTAGTATAAATCGTATGCCATTAGTACCGAACAATTTCTTCAAGAAACCTCACCACCTAGGCATTGAGATATAAATAAGTCATAATATATTAATCTGAGTTAAGTCATTTAAGTATTGGTGAAAAGAGGGCTGAAGATGGAAAAAAATATTAAGCTCAGAATTTTATCAGCGGTTAAAAAAGCTGAAGAGGAAGAAGAAGAGGTAGATATAGTACTTAAAGGTCAATATCTCGAAGCCTATGAACTTCTTAAGGACTCAGAGGATGCAGGACTTACTCCAGCTATAGTAGGACCTCCAGGTGTTGGAAAAACGCTTTTATGTAGATACTATGCTAAGCAGACTAGAAGGCCATTCTACTGGATAACTCTGGATGAGAATACTAAACCTTCGCATTTAATTGGTGCTTTTAACCCAGCTATAGTGCTAGATAGAGGATTCTCATTAGATGCTTTTGAACCCGGCCCTCTCACATTAGCTATGATAGAGGGAGGAGTCTTTGTAGCAAACGAACTTAATAGAGCTAGTGAATACGTTCAAAATGTCTTCTTAGAACCACTTGAGGAAAGGTCATACTATATAGCTCATGTAGGAAGGATAAAGGCTGCTGATGAATTTTTCTTTATAGCCAGTATGAATCCAAGCGAATTAGCAGGAGTACATAGGTTGAGTGAGGCACTCAGAGATAGAATTCATGTATGGATAGCCCTTACGTACCCTGATAAGGAAACCGAACTAGAGATAGTAAAGATGCATTGTAGAAAATATAACTTACCTAAGGATGTATTGGAAAAGGTATATGATATAATTTCAAGGACTAGAAATCATCCAGAGTTAGAAAAACCAGCCTCCATAAGGTCAACAATAGCAATAGCAAAGCTAGTTGCAGAAAGAGCGAAGAAGACAGGCGAATATAATGATAGCGTAATAGCAGAAGCTGCATATAATGTATTAGTAGGAAGTTTGAAAGCTAGGCCTGGCATTAAGGTTGAGGCCATAGCTAGATCAATAATAATGGAGGCATTAAAACAAAGGAGGTGAAGATAGATGTTCATGGACGATTCATTAGAGCGGTTTGCTACGACTTTTGTTGAACGATTGAGAAGAGCTTGTGCTTCAAGCGATTTTAAGCCTTCTATACGTCATTCTATAGCTTTGGCTAGACTTTTAGAAGCTATTAGGCTTAGGAAAGGTAAACTGAACAGAGAGGACTACATAAGAGCTGCATTAGCAATAGTACCTCCAGAAGCTAAGGATATCGCTCTTGATGTAATTCAGGAGATATTTGGAACAGGGCGTAATTTTCCATTAAGATGGAAGGGATTCCCGTTCTTTCCTCCATTTCCATTTCAATTACCTTTTCCCTTGGGATTGAAATATAATAAAGAGAGTCTTAGCGAGAGAGGGAGAAGGATACTTTCAAAAGCAATAGCAGGTAATCCTCAGGCTATAGAAGATTTCAGAAAATTAGCTGAGGAGAATCCAGTAGAAGCCGCAAAAGTTTTTAATAGAATTGAAAAAGTAGGCGTAGAAGACTTAGATACATATGCAGGTATAATCTCAAGTAGCATTAGGACACTAGAGGATTTCTATAATGTATTCTCCTTAACTAGGATACTTCCTTCTAATCTTGAGGAAATCCTTAATCATGCTTATGAAAATTACCCGTTAGATAGATCATATAAGATAGCTGATAAGATAGATAGTATAGCTAATTC
Source organism: uncultured Thermoprotei archaeon (assembly GCA_964517845.1). GTDB lineage: Archaea > Thermoproteota > Thermoprotei > QMSL01 > B3-G16 > CAZFCQ01. Next base: position 28,563 of record CAZFCQ010000007.1, read on the forward strand.
AAACATGAGAGAACTAGTTGTTAAGTATTATTGGGATAGGGGAAGAAAAGAGGGGAGATTGCCTTCTTTAAGAGAGGTAGCTAGTTCTCCAGTGCCTATAAAAGAGTGGCGTCAAATGTTAGATAAGGCAATAAAAGAGGAATTAGAGAAAGCATTCAGAATGAGCGATCCTACCAGAGCGTTAGTAGAGCTCGCGAAAGAATTGAAAAGATATAGCGAATATTATCAGGACGAATGGTGTGCTAAGCCACTACGTAATGCTTCAAAGAGAATAGCTAAAATGGCTTATGAGATATCAAAAAAGGAAGGAAGAGAAAAAAGTAAGAAAATAGAGCAAGAGCTCTCAGAAGAAGGATTAGAACCATCTCTTCATTCAAAGATTTCAAATAAGCTTAGAGGAAGAATTAGAAAAAAGGAGGATATAGAGAAGCTCGCTAGGAGTAATTATGAAGACGTATATAAAGAGCTAGGTAGGAAGAAGGTAAATATTGAGGAGATATTAAAGAAAGCCGCAGAATATAATAATAAGGAAGCCATAGCAGCTCTAGCGCATAGAAATCTTAGTAACACATTAGAAGCAGCTAAAAAGTTAGGACTCCTTGATAAAGTTTTAAATAGCCTTAGTGCTGGGCCTGGAGAGAACCTTCTGAAAGAATGGTTTAGAAGCAGAAGAAAGCTAGATTCCTCATTAAAGAGAATAGTTAAGCAGTATGTTAAAGAGATACTATTAGACCTAGGAAGAGGATATGCTGTTTCTAGATTCGGAGGTTTAGAAGGAGGTCCTCTACCAAGTTTCATGTTAAAGCCATATGAACCAGGCGATGACCCTTCATTAGTTGATTTAGAAGAATCTATAGAGAACATACTCTCTCAAGGAAAGTTACCGAAACATCTAAGATATGAGGACTTATTAATGAGAGAAGAAGAGCGAGGAAAGATAGCGCTAATACTACTTAACGATATTAGCGGTAGCATGGCAGGTGAAAAGTTGTTTTATATGAGTATATGTAGCTTAATGTTACTTTACGCTTTTAGAAAGGAAGATATAGGTGTTGCGTTCTTTGAATCAGATACGTATAAAGTTAAGGAAATAGATGAAAATATCAATATCGAAGATATAGCAGATGAATTATTAGATTTAGATGCATTTGGAGGGACTTGTGTTTCAAGAGCACTTATTTGGGCGGAGGAACAGTTCGTTAAATCACGAGCAAAGACTAAGGTATTAGTCCTCCTATCGGATTGTGCATTTTATGACTATGAAGAAGCACTTATGCTTATTTCAAGACTAAGGAGAATGAATGTCTTGATATTCGTTATTACACCAAAATGGAGCTATGAAGAGAATATCGTTAAGGCTCTAAAAGGATTAGAAACTAGAGTCATACAAATAGAAAGTATAGAGGAGCTACCAGATATTTTAACGATGATAGCCAATAACATCTAGCGCCGTTTATACATAATGAGGAATAGCAATAGTAGTATTAGAGCAATTATAGCACCCGTAGCACCTAGAGCTCTACCATATGGACCCCATGCTATACCAATAGGAATGGGAATAAATGGCCATATAATTACTATGGCTCCACTACTTGAACTTAATTGAAGCCCGCCTATTAAGGGTGCTATGATAGTTATTATCATGCCAATTATAGTTAAGATAAAGCCTATAGTGAATAATTTAGCTTCAAACGAATAAGTACATGTCTTATTACGTTCTCTTATATTCCTAACATAGCTTCTATAAACTTTAAAGTTTAAACGAGGTTCTTCTTTTCTCTCTTTATCCATTATCTACATCACCCTCAATTAGAATCTAGATTAGCTAAACATAAATTTTTAGAAAGAGGCGATATAAAGAAACTCTACTCTTGATTATGTTTTCTAATCACTTACTTTTCTTTCTTCTAGGATCTCTATCTTTAACATCCTTAACTCTATGCATGAGACTCTTAGAGAATAAACATACCCCCCTGAGAGTGTAATTTCATTAGTAAATTTGAGATTGAGTATGATCCTATCATCACTATAATTCTTCAGGATATCGGTTTCTTTTAATGTTCTTATAAGTGTAGGGGATACTGTATATCCTGTAAAGTATATAGTGTCCTTTTTAAGTAGGATCTCTACATTTTCAGGAACGAAAAAAGATATCCTTATAATACTACCAGGCTTAAGGGCTATTTTACTAAACGAGTTTAAGAGCAAAGAAGGGTCAAAATAAGGCTCTAGTAAATATTGAGTAAAGGTAAGAGCTACAGTTAAGTACAGTAATAGGCCCACGAATATTAGCGTATACTCAATTGTTTCCATCCAATTTCACCTTCAGCTCTATACCTCTTTCATCATTTACAATGAGTATGAAAGGTCTTCTCCTTCTTACGAGTGCTTTAATAAGAAATATCTGATCTGGATATCGCTTAATCTCAATGATAGAACCATTTTTTACTTTAAAGGATAGATCTACAGGTCTTTCACTCTTAACCTGAACTTTCAGTAATACCACTTCGTAATGTCTTAAGAATGGAAGAGAATATCTTTCATAGGTAGTTACCTTAATAGAGAGGAGAGCATGGATAGTCTCATTACCCCAAGGATGCGTAAATATGGCTTTAGCATAGGCTGAACAACTCCCGGGTGAGGTGTTGTAATAAACTTCAGTGGAGGTCAATTCACCTGAATAGTCACTATTTTTCTTAAGAAGTGAAATAGAGTAGTTTATCGCATAAGAGAAGAGCGCAGAAAATTCTGAAGCATTAGTCGTTTTCTTTGAAGCATAAGAGAGTGCATTAACTACAACTATATAGTCTATAGCTAAAGCTTTTTCCTCGATATCTCTCTTGATAAGACGTACCTGAGCAATGTAAAGATTTAACATAAAGGATATTAACAATAATGTTGAAAAGAGACAAGCCAATAGTGTAAAGTTCAAGTTCTCACCTACGGACTTTAAGACTAATAATTACACTTGTTAGAGTACCATTCCAACCAGGTATTATGGCCATAGCAGCTGGGCCTTCTAATTGTTCGCCTATACTTAGAATCTTATCTCCATTAAGTGAGTATATCGTTAGGTTATATGGAGAGGAAATATAACTCTCTACTAGGACTTTTAAGCTGAGAGTATCATTAGCGTAAACACTATTTAAGAACTCTAAATTATGAAGTAAGGCAGTAAGTTCCTCATCTGGTGGTAAGAAAGGAGGTTGTTCAAATGAAAACTTGGATAGTGAAATTATTGTTAATACGGATAATATTATGATCGTAGCCAAGAAAGCGTCTATGACGTACATTTCACCTTTTCTCTTCATGGAGTCTTCACCTCAAATAAGGTATTATTAAAGAGAATTGGTATGTAAGTTCCTCGAGCAACATATTTAGAAAGCGAGAAATGAGGATAAACAGTAATAGTACCATTAGGGAATATAAGAACGTAAGGTATCTCCTTAGGTACTTTAGTATAGACACCGTGCTTAGACACGTAAAAGGTTCCCTTGGGAGGAGAACCTGCATAAAATACTGCTGAAGCGGAGAATACTACAGTAAAACCTAATTTAGGAACAAATGCAGGAGTCACTACGTTTAGTTTTAAGAAGGACCCATTATTTAGAACTATTATGATATTAGCTTTAATGGGATCTTTATTACTTACAACTAAATATGCGTAAGGAGTTACTTCAAGTATATCGAGTGAGATTGTAGGAGCGATATACTTCTCTCTTAATTCCAATCTTAAACTAGGAGTATACACTGTAGGAATATATGAGAGTACATAGTAAATAGAAATAATCATGACCACAGATATTATTGTGAACCCCAAAAACCAATCTAGTAGCAAATCCATGATGAACTACACCTTAAAGCAGGCTTTCTAGTAGTACTATAAGTATCATCATTACGCTTATTATAAAGGCTTCCCTAAAGCCACTTCCTATTCTCCAATCAAGAGTCTTCCCTATTATTAAGCTTAAGATAAAACTGTTAACTAGTACCATGCTATAGATAGCATCTTTAGCTATAGGAATTTCATTAGGCTTTATTACGGAGATAGGTAATGGAGAAGGAACTTCTCTAATTAATTCGCTAATCATAGCAACTTTATAGACAACTATGTGAAATAGGATGTAAATTAATGATAAGGATAAAGTTACTATAAAGAGAGAGACCCAGCGGTATATTTGATTTCCTTTTCTAAACTCTCTTACACTTATCATGTACTCATTTAATATATCAGCTAAAAGATGATAAGATTCAGCCCTAGCGCCATATTCCTCACTAAGAGTTAGAAGTCCTAAGGCGATTCTCATTGGATAAGGTAGAAGGCTTTGTATACCCTTAAGAGCCTCTCGAATACTACCTGTTATTCTAATTCTTCGAATAATTAATGAAATTAAACGATCCATCCATACATCATAACTATGCACTTCAGAGATACGCTCTAACGCTAAGAGAGGAGGTGCTCCTCTATATATCTCATCTGCTAGATCACGCATGAGTATAGGTAATTTCTCAACAATGTCGTCAACAATACTTGCTTCACGCCTAAATTCTATCCATGCAGGTAGGGCGAATATCATAAGAGATACTGCTAATGATGTCGCTCTCATTATGGGAAGTGTAAGATTGAAATACATTACTAGTGAGTAAAATAACACACTGATAATTATGCTTAAGGGAATATACTTAAGCGAAATTTTTCGATATATTGCAGTGTAATCGATAATTCTAGGAACTTGAGTATCTATCAGAACCATATAGGCGATGCCTATAAAGATAGATAAGAAGACAAAAACAAAGACTATAGGTATTATCATGATACTAGCAAGAATAGTGAAGAGGACAGCAGAGAGCATAGGGAATGCACCAAATAGGACTATCACTATACTGAGTAATGTTCTGAAATACTCTGATCTACGAGATAACTCAGTTCTCAAATCCTGCATAACTAAATTCATAAGATCTAACATTAGGCGCTCAGGACTTCTCCCTGTACGTTCAATATTTACAATAGCATACAAAAGTCTAGACCACGTACCTTTCGCATGAGGAAGTTCAAAACGTAGTTGCTCACTAATATGTCTCGTATGAAGCATAGAATCCCGCTTAATTCTTAATATTTCAAAAGAGCAATGAGGCAATATATCTCTTAGATCAGAGAGTGCCTCAAATGCTACAAGAGGGGGAATACCACTATTAACTAACATTGTAACAGCTAGTATAGCAAAGGGAGCTTCACTTTCAAGTTCTGTATAGTGTGATCTAAGTGAAAAAAGAGGCCTGAAGCCTGAAATAAGGAGCTTCAAGCATGGGATAAAGAGAACTAAAGAGATCAAAGGTTTAAGAGAGGGGATTCGGAGAAATAGCATACGAATAGGAGGAAAGAAGTTTTCTATAAATATAGGTAATAAAGGTAACCATATCAGACCTATTGCTAAGTATAGTTTACGAAGATAAGCAGATGGAGGGCCTAGTGCTAAGAGGCTACATGCATGAGAAATCCTTTCTTTTAACGTCTTAATCCCTCCATAGACCTGCTCACCCCTTTTCCAAGATTATTGAAAGTAGTTTTCTCATTGACGAAATCATAACCACAACTAGGGCAAGTGTCTTTATTAATATCTACTCTTGAATTGCACTTCGGACAAGTTTTATAGTTGATTGATGCCTTAACCTTATTAGTCTTTATTTCATGAATATGTGCTCTTAGTTCGTTAAGTACATTTTTAGGTGAATGATAGTACTTTCGTAATAAAATGAACCATTCTTCGGCCCTCAAATATTTACCATATCTTGCGGCTTCTAAAGCTAGTGTCATGAAGATTTTTCTTTGCTCATACTCCTTTAACAAGGAATTCATGTCTACTAATAACCTTCGAGAAACTTCCTCTAAAGTACTTCTAATATTGAGAGGTGTAAGCGTATCTTTAGCTGGATCGTAGTCAAAGACTATGTCAGCTATAGGTACATAATTTCTTAATCCTGTAATGTAGAAAATGCTTTTAACTCTACGTGCTATACTGAAACTACCTCTAAGGGGCGAAGTTACCTTTATTGTCTGTATCAAAACTTTAACACTAGACATTGTAGACTCTTCAATACCTAGTTCCTTAAATCTAGAGTACACTTCATTTAAGCTTCCTGCGTGAAAGCTAGTTATACCACCATGTCCCGTTGCAACGTGCTGAGCAAAAGCTCTAGCTTCAGCATAACGAACTTCGTTTACAATTAAGTAATCTGTACTACGTCTTAAAGCATGCGCCACAAGTGAATCAAGTTTAATTTCGCCTACACTACCTACTGTGAAACTCTTACGCTCACTTAACGATATTAAGTTTTCATGAGGAATACGCATTTCAGGGACATCTTGCACTAATGTAATGGATGCTGTAGGCTTTATAAGACAACCTAATGCATTAGCTAATGAGGTCTTACCAGATCCCATTTCGCCAAAGATTATTATAGGTAGCTTAGCTTCAATAGCAAGCCATAATAGTGCCATAGCTTCTGGAGATATCATATGAGTGAGCATCATACGTGTTGGCGTCCATGGATATCTAGGGAATTTCCTTATCGTGAAACTTGAAGTGGGAGATACTTCGCTTCGATAGGTTAAAGCAGCTCTATCCCCTGTAGGGAGGATGACACTATCAAGTATAGGTCGACTTCTATGTATACCACTTCCACCACGATGGGCTAATATGCGAACCATACGGTCAACTTCATCATCAGAGGGTATAATATTAGTCTGAATAAGCCCATAATCTTTATGCGTAACTCTTAAGGGTACATTCGCATGGAAGCATTGTATGTCTTCTAAATTATCATCTCGCATGAGAGGTTCAAGCCATGAATAACCAACTATTTCACTTTTAATTAGATAAACCAACTTATCTGAAAGCCCTCTTTTTCGTAACACTTCTTCCATTTTTTCTGCACTCGTTAACTCAGATGGTTTAAGTATGTAGGAGAGCTCGTCCATAACTCTCTTAAGGATAAGTTGCTCCTCGTTAGATAATTTAATAGGTACTACCTTATACACATACTCATATTCTCTATCAATAATATCGATACGTGTGAAACCATCCGGTGAATAAGTCCTTATGATTTTTCCACTAATGTTCAGATATTGAGGCATACAGGTCCTCCATTCCTTAAGTCCGTGGTTTGAATAGCTTAATATCTAATACATAATAAAACCTTAGGAAAGATAAATAACCTTAGAGTTAAGGTCAGTGGAGGTGCCCTATCATCGGTGATCTTCCTCTAACCGGAAACCTTTCAATCATCCCTGAATCCTATAAGTTATCGTGACTAATTAAGCTTTGTTTAATAAATAATTCCAAGTAAGAATATGTTATAAGATTTGATTTAATTCCAAGATTCTTTATTAGGTCTAGTATCTTTCTCTTACTTTTTTCAGGATCAGAATTCATAACCTCGATCTCCAAGAATAGGCCTAAGTCTTTAACATTATCTAAACATAGCTTAATGTTCTCTTTGGTAAGGTATTCCTTTCTCTCTTTTTCAATTTGTAAAAATTTCTTAAAGCCTAAAGCTTCAAGTATGGTAATTAGTGTATTACCGTCAGATACCTCCACCTCTAACTCTTTACGTGACTTGAAAGGACCTTTACCTATCTTTTTATACGTTAGAAAGAATTTTCCATCAGATGTTTTCCTGACTCTAAGCGCTTCCTTTGATTCTGAGAAGTCACGTAAGGGATGTAAAAAGTATATGTCAATTTCCTTTCTTTTACCTAAGAATTTAGCTTTTATCTTCCTTAATATTCTTTCTTCAATGGAATTAAATTCTTGAGGAGATAAGGCTAGCTTTACTTCGATCTCTCTGGAATATGTTTCTTCCATGGATTTATACCTTCCCAGATACTAAGATTTTTCTTTGCTTTTTATAGAGTTCGATTATCTCTTGAACTGTTGTAGCTTGCTCAGGACTCTTATCTGGACGAAATCTAAGGAACCTAGGGAAGCGTATCGCTAGGCCAGCACCCTCTTTTATTATATTCCATGCACAAGTATGTAATGGAGATAAGGTTATCTCTGCTCCAGTGATCTCCATTACAATAGCGGGTACGAACCATATATCAGCTTCCATTTTACTATCAACACGTGGATGTTTATGATTTATAACGTATGATTCAAACATCTTAGGTAATTCTTCTAGCTGTTCATCTGTAAATCCAGAACCTACTTTGCATACTGTTCTAAAGACATCATTTTCAGGATCGTAAGCGGCCATTAGTAATGCACCATACTTTCCAGCCCTCCTTCCTTTACCCCAGAAGGCACCTACAGCTATGAGATCTAGAGTATCAGCTAACTCTGCTTTATAATCACGTTTATACTTTATCCATAAGAAGCCTCTTACTCCACTTTGATAAATAGCATTAGGAGTTATTGCTTTACACATTACTCCTTCACAACCTTCAGAGATAGCCTGTTCGAAGAATTCTTCTAATTCACGTGGCGAGGAAACTATTTTGTATTCTGCTAGGCTGATTCTTTCATTTTCCTTTACAATTCTCTCTAGATACTTCCTACGCTCGGGATAAGGTTTTAAGGTTAAATCTTCTCCATTAACGTAAAGGGCGTCAAAGAGAAAAAGGCTTACTGGGTACTCCTCCATAGCCTTTCTAATATCATACTTTCGTCTTCGATGCATGAGTTCTTGGAAGGGTCTTAGTTCGCCAGTATCAGGATCTATAGCGACACATTCGCCTTCAATAATAGCCTCCTCTGCTAAAATGTGTTTCCGAATGAGTTCTACGGCATCAGGGAAGTGGTGAGTTACATTTTCTAATCTTCTACTAAATAAGGTAACATTATTTCCTTTTTTATGAGCTTGAATTCTCATACCATCATACTTATATTCAACAACACACTTACCACCAAGTTTATTCAATATCTCCTGGGGTGTACGTAATCTCTCAGCGAGCATAGGCATTATAGGAACTCCTACTGTAATACCTATCTTCTTTACTCCTTCAAGGCCTTGAGTAACAAGAACTTTTGCTACATATCCTAGATCTGGATGAAGATTATAAGCACGCTCAATGATCTCTCTACTACCTTTACCAGCCCCAAAAGCTTGAGCAAGGGCTTCTAGAATGGTCATATCAGCTATACCTAAACGGAGTCTGCCTAGTATCGTTCTAAGGATATAACGTGCTTCCTTGGGTGAAGAGTCTCTTAATAGCGATGCTAAAAGTGTTATTTTAGTATCCTGAGCTCCCTCACCTGTTGCTTTAGCAATTTTCATGAGCGTGTCATATACCCTCTCAACAGTAAGAACTTCTTTTTTAAATTCCTCACCTAAGAACTCGAATAAGCTTACACTACGCTTATGCGATAACAGGTATTCAGCTACGGAGCCTATATCACCGAGTTTTCTAACGGCCTTCTCTACTTCTCTAATACTAACTCCAGCTGCTTGAGCTAGCGCACGCATCGCTAGTTTCTCAGCGACACCGAATTCGATACCTTCATAATCAGGTCTTAGCTTACCTTGAGTTAGATATATTACCTTATCAATTATCTCATGTGGAACTTTCTTCAATAACACCACTAAATAAGTAGTCATCTCGGTTCTCTTGCTAGTAGACTCTATTTTCTCGTAGGTCTCAACGAGTGTAGAATATCTCATTTTTCCTCATAGCTCTTCAATACAATATGTCATAATTATTAGTTTCGTTCATTATTTGAACGTACTTAATTAGGCTCTTTCCACCATTCTCTCAAATGTCCATCTTGCCGAATTTCTTATCTCTCTTAATCTGAATTCATTTCTATAATTATAAACTAAGAGCTCTTTCAATATTCCATCTTTCGTACGTATCTCATACCTAAAGATTTTATCAGGCTCTAATTTTCCTCTTTCAGAAGCCTCCTTATCTTTTCTTTGGAATTCACCTAAGACTCTGACTACAAAGAATGTACTAAAAGGAGGTCTATTTACATCAATCCTTACTCCCTTCTCAGGGACTATCCTTATTTTATCCTTCCATACATACATCCTAGCTAAGGGCTTATTGTTTACTCTATGAGCTAGTAGATACTCTCTCTCAGGGGGTTCTTCAACAGCCTCCTCTTTAGTAGATATTTCGATAGCAGGTTTGAAGCTCATTTGACTAAGTTGCTTATTAATGATCTCTAAACAAGCTTTTAATAACTTTAACTCTGCCTCAAGTTCTTCTATTCTCCTTTCAGCTAGTCTTTTCAACTCAGCTAGTTCTTTAACAAATTTTTCATTCTTATTATCCATACATGTCTCTTTTAGCGAATCTTGGATATTAATATTATGAGCGATTAACGTGGCTAATCATTCTTCCTCGTAGTTTCTCTTAGCATTAAGTAGTAAGGATTCGCTTTTTATTAGAATGTCCCTTATCAGCGCAATAGATTTGGTTATTACAGAAACGCGTTTATTAAGCTCTGTATGGATAGCTCTTTCAATTAACTCAGCTACGTCCTTATACCCGATATTCTTCCTTTTAAGTAGTAGTAATATGTCGGCTCGAAGCATGCTTAGATATCTAACTTCACTAGTCTGATGAGCTTTTAGACATTTTAAAATTCGGCTACGTGAGTACTTTCGTCTAGTCGTAGGTGACCACTTTATAAAAGCTATACAAGGCTCCCATTCGTCTCTTAACATCGTTTATCAATCCAAGACTAGGAGTGAACTCAATAAAAATTATTCTACGAATTTTCTTAATGCATCAACTATGACAGGAGTTACACTTACGAAGCTAACAGGGCTTGGAACAGTATCTGTACCAATAAGTGCTTCAGCGCCAGCCTCTAGTATTTTAACGAGTGCATTTTCTACTAGTATAGGATGAGTACATGCAGTAACTACTCTTTTAGCGCCTTCTCTCAGAACAACTTCAATAGCCTTAACCATAGTACCTCCAGTACTTACAATATCATCGACTATGAGTACATCCCTCCCTTTAACGTTAAGAGACTTAGGTGTGATTTCTACTTCTCTATCACCTAAACGTTTTTTAACTAAATAGTCATATTCAGCATCTATAGTCTTTGCAGCTATACAAGCCCATTGTTCAGCTTCCTCGTCAGGGCCTATAACTATAGGATCCTCTAGCTTGAATTGCTCTTTAGCATATTTTGCTAGAAGTGGCATCGCTGTAAGGTTATGAGTAGGAAGTCCTATAAGACGTATTAGTTCATCTCCCATCCTATGTCTATGTATGTCTATAACATAAAGCTCGTCTGTTCCAACGTCTTTAAGTAATTTAAAGACTGTCTTTAGGCTTAAGATCTCACCTGGATTAAATCTTTGATCCTGCCTTGCATAAGCAAAATAGGGAATAACACCTATTACTTTTTTAGCTCCTAAATCCTTAAGAGTATCTACAATAAGGAAATATTCCATTAAATATTCATCAGGTCGATGATACATAGACTGTATAAAAACCACAGTTTTGCCATTAACATCACCGTGTATTCTAGCATATTTCTCTCCATCGGGAAATCTTCTAGTTTCTACCCTTAGATAGTTCGCACCAAGTCCTTTAGCTACACGGAATGCTAGAGCTTGAGCAGAAGAGCCACCAAGTATAATGAGTGAAGACACTAAGATCACCGATAAATTATTTAAACACTCTTTTTATAATCGTTATCGTAGATTGGAGGAGTACTTAAGGTGATGTTTCTTCAAAGTAGAGGTGCGTGATATTTGGGACGAATGTGCACTCCTGATTGCCCCTATTTTAGATGTTTAAAGAAGTCATTAGCCTTTGTAACGCCACGAGGAAAGATCTTAACTCCGAGAGCAAAGGAGAAGTACAAAGGAAAAGTAACTGCATGGTGTCTATGGGCTAATGATGTATGTAAAGGATATCAATGTCAGTATGCAAATTGTGTAAAGCACGCCATGCTTCCTAATGGTACTTGTACATTAGGTATCAAAGTAAAGGAAGTAGGTAGAAGTATAGAGGAAGAAGCTAAAGCATTAGAAAAAGAGTACCTGGCATTAAAGCCTAAGTTGAAAAAACTTCGCATTGAAGACATCGACTTATAAGAATTTTTAATTTTTTAGTGCCTATGATAAGAGTGAAATCGATAGATAAATGGTGAGAGATTTGAGACTTTTACTTATCCATGCAGATTATTTTGAATACCAAGTAAGAGAGCCAGCACTATCTACACCTGAGGTAGTAACTAATGAGAGGAAAAAGCTTAGTACAAACAATACACTAGTCGTTTTCGTAACTGTAGAGAAGGAAGATGAAGCTAAGGTAGATAATGTGGCGAAAGAAGCTTGTGAAATCATACTAGATGTTTACAATAAACTATCACCTCTATCTGTGGTAATATACCCTTACGCTCATTTATCTTCAAGCCTTGCATCTCCTCGGGTAGCATTAGAAGCACTAGAAAAGTTAGAGAGTGAAGTTAAAGGACACGGTTTGAAGGTTTTTAGAGCCCCCTTTGGTTGGTATAAAAGCTTTACTATAAAGTGTAAAGGGCATCCTCTAGCAGAACTTTCACGAAGTATAACTGGTGAAAGAAAAGTTACTGTAGAAGTTGAAGAGAAAGAAGAGTTAGAAAGCGAATTTAAAATAATAGAGCCAAATGGTAAGGAGCATGATCTAGATCTAGGAGATGTAAGTAAATGCAAAGTTTTAGAGAAGTATCCTCTTCTTAAGCAGTTTGTCCTCTCTGAAGAACTAGGCATTAAACCTCACAAAACGCCAGAGCATATAAGGCTAATGAGAAGATTAGAACTTGTAGATTATGAGCCTGCATCTGATGCAGGACATTTTAGATTTTATCCTAAAGGAGAACTAATTAAGAACTTGTTAGAGGAGTTCGCTACACGAATGGCAATAAAAGATTTAGGAGCTATGAAAATTGAGACACCATTACTGTATAAACTTTCAGAGCCAGATATAGCAGAACAAGTAGCTAGATTCCGTGAAAGAGATTACCGCCTTAAAGTGGGAAATAAAGAGTTAATACTAAGATTTGCTGGAGATTTTGGGCTCTTTAGGATGATGAAAACTATAACAATGACATATAAGCAGTTGCCTATAAGGATATATGAATTGTCAAAATCTTTTAGGCTAGAGCAAAGTGGTGAACTAGTAGGTCTCAGAAGGTTGAGAGCATTTACAATGCCAGATATTCATTGTTTTTGTAAAGACATAGTTCAGGGAATGGAGGAGTATAGGAACCTATTTAGGTATTATACCAGGTTAGTAGAGACTATCGGTATAGACTATGTTCTCGCATTCAGAGTTGTAAGAGACTTCTACATGGAATATAAAGAATGGATAAAAGATATGGTAAAGGAAGCAAAGGTACCAGCATTAATCGAGTTACTTCCTAAGAGAAAGCACTATTGGGTAATCAAGCATGAATATCAATTCATAGACTCTGTAGGTGGGAATGCTCAACTTTGTACAGTTCAATTAGATGTAGAAGATTCTGAGAGGTATGGTATCTATTACGTAGATGAAGAAGGTAAGAAGAGAGGATGTATAATAGTTCATAGCTCTATGGGATCTATCGAAAGATGGATTTATGCAATCCTAGAAGAGGCAGCTAAGATGATGAAACGTAAAGAGGTACCTAAACTTCCAACATGGCTAAGTCCTATTCAAGTACGTATAATACCAGTCAGTAGAGAGTATTTAGATTACGCCATCAAGATAGCAGATGAAATTGAAAAAGAAGGTTTTCGAGTAGATATAGATGATAGAGAAGAGACTGTAAGTGCTAAGATAAGGAGCGCAGAGACAGAATGGATACCTTATATAATCGTAGTAGGGAAGGAAGAAAAAGAGAGTAATGTTTTAAGCATAAGGATAAGAGGTAAAGGTATAGGAAAGATGAAATTACAAGAACTAATTAAAAGTCTTGAGGAGGAGACAAAGAATATGCCTCACTTACCACGATATACTCCTAAGTTCCTATCACTAAAGCCTAGATTCGCATAAAACATTAATTTAGTCAAAATGAAGTATTAAACGTAAAGCATATGATGATGCTCGAAAGGTATGACTCTCTGAAGGGATGATTAGCCCGCGCAGGTCTGATTACCTTAACGATATTTATTTTCTAAATAACACTTAATTTTCTACTCAGTAGATAAGAGCTTATCCTATGGGATTTTTCCCAAAGATGCCTAGTTCAGAGTAAGTCTCTAGTTAAGTAGTATTAGTAAAAAAAAAGTAGGCTTTTAACTCATATAGTGAGCTATTACGTTTATTAAAAGTGATGCTTCCTTTTGAGAATTCAGTCCTATAATTCTCTGAGCTTAAGTATTTTAGCTATGTTTGCATCAGGATCTATTATTGGCTTTATTTTGCCAGTTCTAGATGTCATTAATGTTGTAACTCCTGGTCCATGTCCTGCACTAACACATCTTGTGTGAACTATGATACCTATAGTTACAGCACCAGTTTTGTAAATACGACCATAACTATGATCAGCATTTTCTATAGCAACAATATCTCCAAGCCTTAAATCATTAAGGTGGTATTCCTTAATTATCCTTTCATCAAATAATTGTATATCATAATCGCCTCTATAGGCATTATCAGCGCCTAGGCCAGAACCCATTATTTCGGCGGGTATTATATGGGTTACAGGTACCTCTAAGGTATCACCAGCTTCCCTTATCTTCATCGCTTTTAAAAAGCTAGGGTCCATATTGAATATCTTGATATCAGGATAGTCAAGTAGTTTTAATCCAACACCATAAGCTTTGACGAGAACTTTGTCACCAGGGACTAATTTATCAAGGATCTCCCAATCAAAATCTACTAAAACATGCTCTATTCCTCCATGTTTCCCTACCACAACACCCTTAGATCCTTTAGCGTCACCTGAGACAACTACAGCTTCATTCCCTATACATGCTAGAATATTTAATGCATTATTTCCTGCTTCTCGTTCACCAAGTTTCATAGTACTCCTGATAGAAACTCCAGGTTCTACATGATCTGCCTCCCAATCTACTGCAGAGTCACCCACTCTGACATTATATGTTATACCTCCAACACTGGGGAGTACTATAGGTTCGCCCTCAGGAGAAACTCTGTAAACATAATCTCCTTTCCAAGCACTAGTAACTTCGCCTATAACGCTTATTTTAACTAGTCGATTCTCGTTAGTCTTCATATTCTCTCCTTTCATGAAGTATAGGTTACCGAAAATTACTGAAACGGTTAAATAAGACAGTATATAGTGAGAAATTCATCCAGTATTTACATCGAAAAGTATAATGTTAGTACTCGTAGTCGAAAAGTGTCTAGCATTAAAGCTCATATGGATATTTATCAAAAGAATGGATTATGGAAATTTCAGATAATAAAATTCAGAAGATCGAGCACGAATTTAGGTGAATCATAACTATGAGAAATTGGGTTCTGTCCACATTAATGCTTAAACTATTTCGCACTTTTATCTCTTTTTAAAGACTTTATAGAAGGTAAGGACTCATGAGAAGGAGTATAAGCGTCTACGTTTCTCTACCTATGATAAGTATGGAGAATTTTGACTTCCATAAAAATTATGTCCAAATAATAAAAGAACTGGGATTGAAAGTGATCTCTGAGTGGGTATGTATTCCTCCATATAATGAAAAACTCCCACCAAGAAGTATATTTGAGAGGGATATTAAAGCTATTAATGTAAGCGACTTATTAATAGCGGATATAACTCATCAAAGCCACGGAGTTGGAATGGAGATTATGTATGCTTACATGTTAGGAAAAAAGTTAATAGTTACCTTTAAGAAAGGATCGAAAGTTTCTCGCATGATACTAGGAATCCCAGGGATATTATGTGTGGAATATGAGAGCCTTAGTGATCTAAGAGAAAAACTTAGTGAAGCTATAAAGAGAATGTGGGCGGATTAATCTTAATAGTAAAGCAGTTCATAAGCTCTAACAGCATACGATATCGCTTTATCTTTTGCTTTCTTCATGATGAGATCCTTAGCTATTTCATAGTACTTCTGTGCTTCTTTCTTGTATTCCTGCTTAGGTGAAGAACTAAGTAGCTGCTCAGTTAGAAACAGTATTTCATCAACAATGTCCATATTCATATACTTAATTTTATGGAAATATCTGATTCTCTCCTCTAGATCTTTGAACGGTTTTCTTTCATGAGCTAACTGAGCTAGCTTATAGCCTAGATCGTATGCTTTTTCTAACGCATTGTCTAAATTAAATCGCGAGACAGGTAAAGGCTCTAAAGCACGTATATTTTTACAAAAGAAGAAATGATAAATGCTTTTAATGGCTAATACTAGGCCTTTTCCGGTACCTCCAGCTACAGCTATTCCAAAGCCTGGTTTTCCATTTGAATTACCAAGATCTATTGTATCCATGAAGTCCTTAGTTAATCCATTTATATCAAGATAGTAAACTGGTGCTCCTATAATATAACCGTCTGCTTCTTTCATGATACCGTTTAGTTCATTAGGAGCTTTAGGAGATTGAGGAGTCCAAGGTCTTATATCGTAATCTATTAGATAGATTATTTTCGTATCAACTCCAGCCTTAGATGCTCCTTCCAAAGCTTTATTAACTAGCTTACTAGTTAGCCCACTCTTACGTGGACTACCCACTATACCAACTACTAACATGGGGATGACCTAAGAAGACTTTAAAGCGATTTAGATTATATCTTTTTCCAGAAGGAGAATAAAACCAGACTTGGCTTTTTTCATTAGAGCCTTATTAAGAAGTTCAAGATAGGGAGCATTCTCAGAAATATAGATTAAAACACTATATACTCGTATGTAGTTACGGTATCGACATATTAGTTATTCCTAGATAGACTATGCTAGCATCATTAGGGTGATATCCAAGTAATATTAACTTTCCCTGTTAAGCAATTAGTAAAAAACCGTTTAATGATTTTTATCATGAGAGATGAAGCCATATGTCAGCATTACCCGTACTTAAGGTTGAAGGGAATAACCTTCCAGAAGTATGGGAGAGATCCATTATAGAGTTGTGGAAATATGGTATAGAGATTGATACAGAGTATGGCCAAAAAAGTAAAGATTGTACTATGGTTATGGTAATAAGGAGGCCATTAAGTGAGCCGCGTATACACCGAGCTGGACTTACAATTGGTAGGCTAGTGGATCTGGAGGGGTATTTACATGAGGTAATAGATGGAGAGAGGGATTACTTAGTAAGAGAAGGTAAAATACCGTATACATATCATGAGCGATTATTCTCATATAGCGATGAAGGACATATTATAAATCAAGTTGAATATATCGTTGATAAATTATCAAAAGCTCCTTACTCTCGAAGAGCACAAGCCATAACATGGAAACCTAGACAGGATACTAAAATCGATGCTCCGCCATGTCTTCAAAGAATTTGGTGCAGAGTGTATAACTGTCGCTTAGTAATGCACGCGATATGGAGATCAAGAGACGCTTTAAAGGCAGCATTTATGAATATGTATGTTCTCACAGAATTACAGTCTAGAATTGCAAGTGAGCTTAGTAGAAGGTTAGGTAAGAAGATAGACGTAGGAGAATATGTAGATATTAGTAATAGCTATCACATTTATGAGCAAGATTATAAGAATGTAGAAGTTCTTCTTAAGGCTATTTGTACACGACCTTGGAGACAAAGAGTATGGACTACAGAAGAGTATTTAAGAATGATTAGGAAAGCTTAACTATTAGTTAATGAATCTTTTTATAAGTATAATATGAGTACCTTTAGATGTAGAATAACTAGTAGGTAATATTAGACATAGATGAGACAGCTTTCACAATGCAAATTTGTATATTACTACGGTGTATGTAGCATGCATAAAGTACGCATAGGGATAGACATAGGTGGTACGTTCACTGATTTAGTAATTTATAATGAAAAGAAAAACACATTCATAATGAGAAAAATTGCTACTTCTCCTAGTTCTTTAGAGTCATCAGTACTTAAGCTAATAGACGATATAATGAGAGAAGGATATAGAGCACAAGATATCGAAATGATACTTCATGCAACTACAATAGCTACAAATGCCCTCTTAGGCCAAAAAGGACTAAGATTACCCAAAGCCGCCTTAATTACAACTAAGGGATTTATAGATATAATAGAAATAGGTAGGCAGCGTAGACCAGAACTCTATAACCTATTTACTAAAAAATTAAGACCTCTCATTCCTCGAAGGTTACGGTTTGGAATCACAGAAAGGATAAATGCGCAAGGTGAAGTCATAATACCTCTTAATGAGAACGAATTGAGAGAAGTATGTAAAAAACTTCGCAAAGAGAATATAGAAGCGATAGTCGTATGTTTCTTAAACTCCTATATCAATCCTATTCATGAAATAAGAGCTAAGGAAATAATTAAGGAAGAGGTACCACACGCTTGGATTGTGATATCTTCCGAGGTAGATCCTCAGTATAAAGAATATGAGAGAACAAGTACAACTATTATTAACGCAATTCTTGGTCCTATAGTATCCAAGTATTTAACAAATATCGAAAGAGGACTTCGTAAGAGAAACATAAAAGCTTCACTATTTATAATGAAGTCAAGTGGGGGAGTAGCTCCTATAAAATCAATAATTCGAAGGCCTGCAGCAATGATAGAGTCAGGACCTGCAGCAGGAGTCATTGCCACATCATTTTTAAGTAAGATCCTGAATAGGAAGAAGGCTATAAGTTTCGATATGGGCGGTACTACAGCTAAAGCAGGTATTATAATAGATAACATACCCAGCGTTAGATATGAACTAGAAGTAGGAAAAGTACACAAGGGAGGCGAGGGAGAAGGTATAGATTATATAGTTCGAGAGCCAGTAATAGATTTAGCAGAGTGTAGCGCAGGAGGAGGTTCTATAGCATGGATAGATGAGGAAGGATTACTTAGAGTAGGACCTTTAAGTGCAGGAGCATATCCAGGTCCAGCCTGTTATGGAAGAGGAGGAGAAGATCCTACAGTAACGGATGCTAATTTAGTGTTAGGGAGAATGCCAAGGAAAATACTTAATGGAAGTATGCAACTTCATATAGATAATGCCTTAAAAGCAATAGAAGAGAAGATATGCAAAAAGATAGGATGGAACACAATTGAAGCCGCCGAAGGAATACTACGCATAGTCAATAACGAAATGGCTAATATAATAAAATTGATGACGATTGAGAGAGGACTTGATCCTAGAGAATTTACATTAGTAGCTTATGGTGGAGCTGGTCCTCTTCATGCTACAGATTTAGCAGAAGAGCTAGATATAAAGGAGGTAATAATACCCCCTCTTCCAGGAAACTTCTCAGCATACGGACTTATAGTAACAGATATACAGTATGAATATGTAAAATCCTTGTTAAAACCTTTGAGTAGTATAGATCCTAAGGAATTAGAGGAGGAATACATACTCTTAGAGGAGAAGGCATTAAGAGATATCTCTAAGGATATCAATGAAATGAACAGTGTTATAATATTCAGATATGCGGAACTACGATATCTTGGACAATCTTATGGAGTAATGATATCAGTACCTAGACCTATAGGCTCCTATAAGGATATAGAAACTATAAGGGGAAGATATTTAGAAAAGTATGAACAGATGTATCTGTACGCAAATCCTAGTCAAGCAATTGAGTTAGTTAATTTAAGGATAAATCTGATGATCCCTATCAAAAAGCCGCTTCTTAGAATGCCTACAAATCATGTAGGTATAGGAAAAACTGCATTAAGAGGTTATAGATCAGCATATTTAAACGGTGAAGTTATAAGGGTTCCAGTTTACGAGAGAAGTAAACTACCTGTAGGCTTCGAAATTGAAGGTCCTGCTTTTATTGAAGAATATGGATCTACAACTTTTGTAAGTACATCATGGAGTGCCATAGTAGATGAGTATGGAAATTTAATACTTAAAAGGTGAAATACATGGACCTCATTACCTTCCAGGTAATTCGAGGAAGCTTAGTAAATGCCTGTAAAGAAGCAGGTATAGTTTTAAGAAACACAGCATTCTCCCCAAATATAAAAGAAAGAATGGATCATTCAACAGCCATAATAACTCCTAACATAGAACTAGTAGCCCAAGCTGAGCATATTCCTGTGCATCTAGGATCTATGTCATGGGGCGTTAAGAATACATTAAAACATATAGACGAGTTAGAAGAAGGGGATATAATAATAGTTAATGATCCCTACATAGCTGGAACACACTTACCAGACTTGTTAATGATTAAACCTGTGTTCTTTAAAGGGGAGATTATAGCCTTTGTTGTTAATAAAGCACACCATTCTGACATAGGAGGTATGACCCCAGGTAGTATGCCTAGTGATGCTTCTGAAATATATCAGGAAGGGCTTATAATACCACCAGTTAAACTTGTTAAGAGAGGAAGAGTTAATGAGGATATCTTAAGACTGATTTTAGCCAATGTTAGAACTCCTAAAGTAAGGCTGGGAGACATAGAGGCCCAAATTTCAGCTAATATGATACTAGAGAAAAGAATAGTAGAAATAGCAAAGAAATATGGTACTGAAAGTCTCTTAGAAGTCATGGAGAAAATGCTAGTTCGTTCTGAAAGAATGCTAAGAAGAAGAATTGCTCATATACCTCAGGGAAAGTATCAAGGAGAGGATTACCTTGAAGCTAAAGATAAAATACTAAGAATAAAAGCAACGATAGAAATTAAAGAAGGAAACATTTTAATCGATTTCAGAGGAAGTGACGAACAGGTAGACGAACCTATTAATGCAGTAATGGGTGTTACCTTAGCATGTGTTTTATATGTTTTAAAAACGATTTCTGATCCTTACGGAATTGCAAATGACGGATATTTGAGAATTACAAAAGTATATGCACCAGAGGGAACTATTGTAAATGCTAAGCCTCCAGCACCAGTATCTGGAGGTAACGTAGAGACATCACAACGTATAGTAGATGTGTTATTTAAGGCTCTTTCTAAGGCACTACCAAATACAATACCAGCTGCAAGTCAGGGAACCATGAACAATATCTCAGTTGGGGGATATGATGAAAAAGGTAATGGATGGACTTTTTATGAAACCATAGGTGGAGGCATGGGTGCTAGACCAATGTTAGATGGACTAGACGGCGTACACACACATATGACTAATACCATGAACACGCCAATTGAAGTTCTAGAGAAGTACTATCCAATAATGTTTGTAAAATATGAGCTAAGAAGAGATAGTTGTGGGGCAGGTATGTGGAGAGGAGGATGTGGTATTGAGAGGGTATGGATTTTTCTAGGTAAAAAAGCTACATTATCTATAATGGGGAATAGAGTATATACGAGACCATGGGGCCTTAAAGGCGGTATGCCAGGAGCACCTGCAGAGTATATTATAGAGAAGAGCGATGGTAAAACAATAAGACTAAAGCCTATGTCGACTATCAGGATTTTTAAAGGAGATAAAATAATAATAAGAACTCCGGGTGGAGGAGGATACGGAGATCCTCTAAAGAGAGATAGAGAGAAAGTAATCAATGATTACTTAAATGGTAAAATTAGCAAAGAGACTATGAATAATGTATATAATATACAGTATACTATTGGAGAAGGAGAGAAACCTAATGTTATTTAGTCTTAAGAAGAGTTATTATAAGGAGAATAGCTATTAGAGAGGCAGCAGAGGAGAAAAGAAGCACTACTTCTATGGGTTGATGCGAGAACAGCGTTAGGATTATGAACAAGATTGAGACGCATATACCTGTGATATTGGAAATATAGTATCTACGTACTAACATGAATGCCGATACTAAATAGAGCAGTCCTAGAATGGTGAGGGGGATGCCTCCGAAGATACTCATCGTAACGCCTCGGATTAAGTCTGAAAGAGATATGAGTAATGAAAGTATGCCAAGGGTTAATGAGAGAGATATCGATAACTTCTCGCATAGGCTTAAAACTTTCTGTGAATCACTTTTACTTAACATGAAAATAAGTAATAGTGATTCAGATATATTAGCTTTATTTATCACATCATTAATGGAGTGTTTTTATGTAATATTTAAATAGTAACGGTAGGGAATACGTTTATCCTCTTAGCAAGTTCTAAGGCTTCTTTCTCGCTTCCCTTAAATATCGTTAATTTCCAAGAGAAAGATCTTTGAGGAGGAGTTCTCAATATAAATCCACAGCCACGAAGGGATTTATCAATTGAGAAGGCAACATGCATATACTCATTATGTTTTATAATGAATGTATCTTTGTTTAAGCTTATTAAACCATTAGGTAATGGTAGAGAGATTCTTTCGAACTTAAAGTCATTTAAATTAATGTAAACGAGTCTATCCTCCTCAAGCGCTGGAGAGTATCCTATTTCATCAGATAATAGGGGGAATATAACACCTACAAAGGATACCATTAGCTCAGGTGTAAATCTTAGGTCTATGGTATATTGATCCCTCTCGACTCTATAACACTCTAGTTCATAAGAGGAGGCGCCTATTACTTGTAATGGTATAGGTGGATGAGCCTTTGAAATATTGCGTTTCTCCTCAAGTGATTTGGAGGATATCTCACCTGTGAACGTATTTACAGTAAGCTTACCCTTGAAGCCTAATTTCTTCTTTAAAAGGGTTATGACATATCTGGCATGGGCTAAAGCAGCTTTAGCTTCTATATCGGAGTAAAAGGCCTCTACTAGTGCAGGAAACCAGCCTGTTGAATCACTAGCTTCAGCTCTTAATTGATGTTTCCAGCCTTCCCTTATTAGAAAGGATTCCTTATCAATATTTAAGCCTTGATTCCTAGCGTAATTTAATAGTGTCTCACAAGCTAGAAGGTATTTTCTACTCTTAAATGTCAGAGATCTCGCTTCACAATCTCGTTCATAAGGATTCATGTAGACACCCATCCACATAAATACGCCTAAGGACACCCTCATATTCCACGATCCATCAACTATTCGACTGAGCCTAACTGGAGCGAGTCCTTGCTTCTTGAGCATATCTACATACTCTGAAATAGTATACATTGTAAAGCCATGTTTCTCTAGATCTTCAATAATCTGTTCGAACTGAAGCCTAAGGTCTTCACGATAGGTAAGACTTTTAGAAAACATCGGAGATCTACCTGTTAGAAGTGGCTCTCCATCTCCATACCATACCCATGTCCATTTAACATCTTCATATTCGTTTACGATGGGTCTTCTTCCCCTAGGTGGTGTAGCTATTAAAACTATGATATCGTTATATTCATAGTAAGGATAAAGTTTTTCCTCTCCATGAAGATATTCATAATAATCCTTTGTAATTGTAGCTATTTTAAAGCCGTATTCTTTCATGAAAGAAAAAGCTCCTTCTCCGAAGAAGTTCTCCTGTGTGAAAAATACTGATGACCTCTTGATATTTAGTTCACTTAGTAGGGAATCGTTTATCGTTACTGACTTAACCATGTCATATCGAGGATAGGCTAGCCATATCTGATCAGAATAATGCGCAGATACAAGTTCTATTTGACCTCTATTAATTAATAATCTAAGTTTATCGATTATATGAGGGTAGTGTTCTTTAAGGTATTCTAAGAAGTAGCCTTGAAGCTCTAAGTCACATTTCCACTTAGGATGGGCTAGATACAGATCTAAGAACGGTTCAAAGCTTTCAAAGATTATTTCGTCGTAAGTATGTACTGCCCCAGCTACGAATTGTATGTTGAAATGGTATAGTGAGAGTATTGCTTTAATATCATTCATGTATAATCTCCGCAGTAGATATAATCATGAAGTTAAGTATTAAAGTAAAACGCCTTAAAATAGAGATCCAATACAGAAGTTGTCTATCGATATTGCTCGGTAAAAAGATGAAGACTAATCGAGCTTTCATAAAGAAATTTATGTTCTAATTTAAGATTGATAAAGGGGGATAATTCGTGAAGTTAGCAGTTTATACATTACTCTTCAGAGACCATGCTTTAGAAAGTATTGCTAAAATTCTTAAAGAATTAGGGTATGACGGTATAGAAATCAGAATTGCAGAGGATGGCATTCATATGCCTATTGATATCTCAGACGATGAAGTAAAGAAAATAAAATATACTATGGACAATATGGGATTAGAAATACCTTGTATCTCATCTTATTGTAAGTTAGGTTATCCAGGAGACAGAGGAGAGACAGAGCTTAAAAAGATGGAAAAAGTCGGAAGAGTAGCGGAAATCTTAGGGTCTTATTATTTCAGAATACAAACCGCTAACTATAATCCTGAATTAGGATACGAGAAAATGCGCGAAATCATCAGAAAACAAATAGAAGAAATTTCAACTAGACTAAAAAGGCATAACATAGAAGCTTTACCCATAATAGAACAGCACGGTATAAGCTGTCTTTCATCTTCAGCAGGAATTCTAATAGACTTATTAAGGGGCATTTCTCCTGAGAAGATAGGCGTTCTTTATGATCCAGGTAATACCGTTCATGAAGGATGGGAAAGACCAGAAATTCAGATAGATATACTCAGGGATTATATAAAGTATGTACATGTGAAAAATTACGATCGTACACCAGAGAACCCTCGAAGAGCAGTACCTTCACCACTTGATAAAGGAATACTCGACTGGAAAATGATAATAGAGCGACTTAAGGCTATAGGGTATAATGGGTATCTCTCACTAGAGGACTTTAGGCCTATTCCACCTGAAGAAAGAGCAAAAGAAGCGATTAACTTCCTAAGATCTCTTATAAAATAAAAAGTGGAGCTGAGACTAAGCCTAATCACTCTGCAAGAGTAATAGCGATCTACCTTAGACATTCATCGGTAAGCTCACGCTCACCATAAATGCCTAAGAGATAGACTCACTATACACTCCTGCAGGGCAACTAAGCCTGCTCCTCAGCTCCATTTTATTAATAATAATCTTCCATATATAAACCTTTGTTAGGATGTCTATTCTGACAATAATTTATTCTTTAACTTAATCAAAAATGCGAATTCCAAATTAAATATTTGGGAGCGTCTAAAAATTGTGCATAAACATTTATGCCCTTTTTCTTTAGTTTCTTCTTGAAAATTGAAGCATTTAAATCACTAACTAATGGTGCTGCTATGTAGACCCTTTCTAGCCCTTTTATCTGGGCTAATTTGATGGAGGCTGAAAGAGCATAGAGAAGCAACTCTTTGTGTAACTTTTTATATTTACCTCCAGGAAGGGCTATATAGTCTATATAAAGTACATCATAGCCATCCTCATCTATACACTCAAATAACTTTACATGACCAACTCTCTTATTGTTAATGAGAATTCTAAGAAACTCTGTGTATTCATCTTTTAGATACTTTGGCATTTCTTCTCTCCCTCGAACTATTAGAGAGAGACATGTTCCAGAGTAATCGCCCATGAAAACATCACTAAAATCCCTCTCCCATAGCTTGAAAACTATGTTCCTTTTAGGTGTTAAATCAAGGAGCGCCTTACTTTTAAGTCCCCTCCTTAAGAAGAATTCTTTTAATAGGTGAAGGATATTCACGGCATCTTTTTCAGTTAAATTTTTAAGGGCTATATTTAGATCCTCATGGTTCCCTAGACTTGCTATGAGGTTCTTTATTTCATTAAGTTTGATCTTACTTTTCTTACCGATGGCCACTCTCTCAGCATCCTTAACTAATAATTTGATACACCTTTTAAGGTCGATACCATAGGGGAAGAGATCAATCCCTGCAGTAAAACGTATATTATTTTTCCTAGGCCTGACACTTTCTAAAAGTTGAAATATTTCATCAAGAAAGCATCTTCTAGCAGATTTAACTAGGAAAAATTTCTCCTTCTCACTAAGTTCATATAGATCAGTCTTATAGGTACTCTTAATTAGTAATTCAAAGGGACTAATTCTCCTAAGCTCTTCTGTAACTCTCTCTATTACTAGTTGTTCATTATTATTGGTTATTTCATTTCTTAAATGGGAAGCTAATAGCGATATTCTTACCTTAGAGAAATTACTTCTACGCTTGAATGCTATCTTTAACATTAAAGAACATGCTTCATTAAGAGTTAAGAGTTTAAAGCTTCCTAGACATCGGCCTGAAAGTCTAGGACCTACCATTTCTTTGAGCACATCAATGAAAAATTCTATAAAAAGGAGAAATTTAAATGGATAATCGCATCCTCGTATATAACGTTCAGTAGCATACCGGTTAACATAGTAATAGTTTCCTTTAGAATCGACTATGCTAAGAATCGGAAAATCTTTTAATAAAATATCACAATTAAGAATGTTCCTAAGTACTTCGCCTACCCTAACCACTATATGAATCTTTCCCTCTATAGATAAAGGGTGAGGAGCATTAAGTTCTATAGCTCTTTCGTATTTCTTCATCCTTTTCTTGGGGAAGAGTAGAGCTTTTAACATAAGCCTGAGGACCTCGGTTTAGAGTTGAATTCTCTAGAAAATTTACTATAAAATAAGCTAAAAACTCATTTTAAATTATACTTTCTCAGAATATGAATGCCAATTTTATAGTGAATCGTGAATACGATATGAAATAGGTGAGGAGGATGAGGACTGTCTATGTGATATTCCAGCTTGACACAGAAGACTTCATAACTCCTGAAACTGACAACGTAATAGTAGATCTAATCAAGATTTTCAATAGACACGGAATTAAGGGATCTTTTGCAATTGTTGGAGAGAAGGCTAGGGTCTTAGAACGTAGGAGAAGAAATGATGTAATAAAAGCCTTAAAAACTCAGGATATCGCGTATCAATCAAATTATCATTCAGTTCATCCTACGATATCAGAATACCTAAGAGGTTTAGGTTGGGAAGATGGAGTAAAGGAAGTTATTAGAAGAGAGGAAGGGGGAATAAGGGATCTGAAAAGAATCTTTGGACAGTACCCTTCAGCTTTTATACAACCAGGTGGAAATTGGGCTCCTCAGGTGCCATATGCTATGAAGAAATTAGGAATACAGGTATATGCAGATGGAATTTTTCTTCCACAACCTGTTTGGTTCTGTGGAATCCTAAGTATAAGGTATTCTCTCAGTTTTAACGAAAGGGAAGCTGGTACAGAAGAACATCTTCAGATGATGAAGGAAAAATTCGAGGATATATATAATTCATTGAAAGATAAAGGAGGAGTAATAATCATAGTCTTACATCCCTGTATGTTATTAACCAAGGAGTTTTGGGATGCCATTAATTTTGCAAAGGGAAATATGCCTAAGGAATTAAAAACTGCACCCTTAATCCCTGAAGACCTCTATAAGAGAAAATTAGCTAGGTTTGAAGAGTTTGTAGACTATATAACTAGGCACCCTAATGTAAAGGTCATAACATTTAGAGAATTACCATCTCTTTACGAAGAAGAGAATGTAGAATTAAATATTGATGAGATGGAAATCTTAGCTAAGAAGGTGCTGGATAAACATTCTTTTCATATAATAAATAGAAAGTCGATCTCCCTAGCCGATGCTTTTTATGTATTTAGTTATGCTTTAAAGGAGTATAAAGATAAAGGAGTAATCCCTCGTAAAGTAAGGACATATACACTCCTAGGCCCTGTAGAGAGACCTCCAGAAATAAGAGAACATGTTAAAGTTAGAATAGGTGATGTAGTCAACCTAGCGAAAGAAGTCTACTTCAATATAGTAAAGAGTGGAGTTATCCCTAGTGCAATAAAGATTAATAATAAAGTGATTGGTCCTTTGTCCTTTCTATGTGCTATGGCGCAGACTTTTCTATTGCTTTTAAAGGGAGAGAACACTGAAAAGGAGTTAGAGATTATAAGTACAGATGAAAAACCGAAATTTGAGGGTTATGATCTCGTTAGAAGAGTATGTAGTCAGTGGAGATGGATTGTGTTCCCTAAAGATTTCCACTCTGAAAGGATATTAGAGCTCACTATACTTCAATCGTGGACATTAAAGCCAGCGATAATGAAAGAGCTGAAAGATTAAAAGGCCTCTAAGCGCCTTTTTCCCATAACTTCTTCCTCTCTTCATACTCATCTCTAGAACCTATGACCTTTGCAGGTACGCCAACTACTACAGCCTTAGGAGGGACATCTTTGGTTACAACAGCTCCTGCGCCAACGACAGCATATTCTCCTACCTTTATTCCAGCTATTAGTATAGCGCCAGATCCTATCACTGCACCCCTGCCTATTGTAACTCCTCTTAGTTTACTACTAGGGGGGTATTTATCATTAGTCACTCTAACATGTGGACCTAAGAATACATTATCCTCTACAATAGTGAGGTGGGGGAGATAAACTCCTGTCTGAATACTAACATTTTTGCCTACTTTTACTATACCATCAAGCACAGAAAATGAGCCTATTTTACTTCCCTCACCAACAACGGAGTGTTCTCTTATTAGAACTTTATGGCCTGTCTCTACATTATTGCCTATTTTGACACCTTCGTATATGATAGAATCGCTTCTAATTATACAGAACTTTCCTATAGTGACTCCCTCGCTTACTTTATCCAGTATTTGAAAATCAATGCTCTTTCCTTCTCTAATTAGATTTAATATCTTTGATCTTATAGGATATCCCAATACTACGTTATGGCCTATGATAGTTCCATCGCCTATAGAAGTAGTGCCTAGCACTATGTGATCTCCCTCAAATAATGCATTACTTATACTAGCTCTTGGGGATAAGAAGTTCATTTAGATCACCTATCTCGTGAAGAAAATATCTCTCAAGTTTGTCTATTAAAGCCTTACGTGCTTTTCTATGTTCCTTAAGCTTTCTTATTAAGGCATCTGCTAATATGGATTTACAATAACCACAGAGGATGTTACCGTTCTTACAAGCTAAGAAGTGTTCTTTTAGCTTTTTATCATCATCAATTATATAAGCATTTAACCATTCAAAGACGACACATTTCTCAGGTTCACCTCCTAATAGGCGTTGTTCCTTGACTGTAGCGCGTCCTCCTGTAAGAGCACGCCATACTTTCTTTCGTATGATCTCAGGATTATCTGTGGTAAATATGCAAGTTTCAGGTCTTGAAGCTGACATTGGTTCACCAGTTAGTCCTCTTACATATATGGAATAGATTGCAGCGGGCTTTATTACATTTATTTTCTCAGCGACATCACGCGTAAGTCGCATGTAAGGATCCTGATCTGCACCTATAGGAACTAAGACTGGTGTTCCTTTGTCTAAGGTAGGCATGAGTATATGAGCAGCTTGTACTGCTGCATAAAAAACAGTACCAGCATTAGTGCTATCTGTTAAACCGAATGTAGCTTTAACGGTATTATATGTAAGATACCTTGATAGGTATGTAGCATGTTCGTAGACTTTCTGTAAACGAGTAGAGATGTATAAAAATGTCTTACCTTCTTTAAAGCCTAGAGCTAGGATGTCAAGTGCATTATCTAAAGCATACTTATGAGCTTCATTCAAATCTTTTACTTTTCCAAAGACATATTTTTCGTCATCTGATAGTGGTATATAAATACTTGCATTAAGTGTATCTTGAAGCCATTTTATAAAGTCAAAGAGCATTAAATGTCCTAGGTGCATATAATTAGAAGGGCCTCTGCCTGAGACTATTGAAACATCATGTTCTTTCTCATGATATTCGAGATAGAAGTCTAAATCTCTGTGAGCAAAGAAGAATTTCCTTCTTAAGAATTTATGAGGTTTCTTGAATTTAGATAGTAGATTGTCCGTTATAGGTTCAGCTCCAAATTCTTTTATTAACCTATCATAGTCTGCTTTTTTCTCAAGCGCTGTTCCTTCACTTATACCAAAGGTGGTCACCCAAGTTGTACACCTCCATAGATATGGATCTAGAACTAACGTATTATTTAAGTGAAACTATTTATTTAAATAATTACGTGTGAAGATATGTCTGAGGAAAGAGCAGGGTTTATCAAGAAGAGCTATCTCCTTCTTAGATATCCTATAAGAGGTTTTAAAGTTCTAAGTCGGGAAAGCGACTACTTAGGTCTTTTAGTTTATGGTGGCTTAATTGTTATCCTAATTTGTATAGTGGAATATGTAAGGTATACTAAGATAATCAACTGCCTCAGTGCTGTCTTTGGAGGCAATATCTCCGAGGCTACAAGAGGCATTCTCATAAGCAATATACTTCCTATGCTATTCTTTATTCTGATAAGCCTAAGTGGATACTTCTTGACAATAATAGCTATAGCATATTTAATGAATAGGTATGTATTCAAGAAGAGGATAGCCTTCTCGTTGTTAATATCGTCATTAGGGTATATTCAGCTATATATGTTGTTTTTTACATTAGCAACATTAGTAGTCGCTTTAATAATGCCCTCTCTTTATAATGTCACAGTATATCCTGGAACTTATGGTGTAGTAGGAGCGCTAATTAGGGATTATGCTTCACAACCAGAGATACAAAGCTATTACATTATAGGTCAGACAATATCAAAGAGCAGTTATCTAGTAATAACAGCAATATTCTTAACTTCCTTAAGATGGATAAATAAGAATAACTGGGAAGAAATACTAATAATGAGTTTCCTATCTGTACCTATCTACTTATTCCTATGGGGACTATAACGTGATAATGAATATTGATTTTAGAACAATTATCCTATAAGAGAATTGCATTTTCTATAAAATGAGGGTTTTCTCGATGAGGCAACATTTGTCGATTCATTCGTGTAACCAAGTTAATACTTGAGCTTCACTAACAAAGAATCTTCTAAGACTATATTTTCTAGCGACCTCGTTAAGAGCTAGCATCATTACGCGATTGCCTCCAGATAGGTCGCAGAATATCTCATAATCACGGACTAGATCTCTGATTTTATTGTTAATGACCTCATAGCAGGCTCTGTACTCAGATGAATCTACAAGGAGTAGCGTAGGTTCTAAATCACTAAGCTCTTCCATGTGTTTATTCCCTTCTTCATCAGATATTATAAGTACTTTTCTAGGTGAGAGATTAAGAAGATCTAAGGAGTTTCTAATTATCTGTGGTGAGTCAACTTTAGAAAGGAGACCAACATAACAGGGATCTGCTTTTATTCCCAAGAATGCCCTTAAAGGTTGAATCCATTCAGGTTTTACACGCACTATTACAGCACGTCCTTCATGTCTTCTTTCTATGATCCCTTTTCTTTCTAATAGTATGCTATTCTGATGTAATGCTGCTGAAGCCCTATATCTAACGAGTTTTTGCACTTCAGAACTTAAATCAGCTAATCTTATCTCTCCGGATCGTTCGATAGCACGCTTAAGTATTAATTGCTGTATGGGAGGAAGACTTTCAAGCAACATTCATATGACACCTTCCATATTGTATAAACTAGACAGGAGTTTATCTCAGTAGGTTAAGAATCATATCTTAATGATAAATACTTCGCTACTAATTAATAAACGACAAAGATACGAGAAAGTGATGGTCCCCGGGGCGGGATTTGAACCCGCGACCACCCGGTATCTGCCCAAGCTGACGCGTGCTCATCTATCCCATAGGAGGGTTATCGCACGCGCGGAAACTACAGCCGGGCGCTCTGCCAGCTGAGCTACCCGGGGATTGCTGGCTATTAAGAAATATACTTAGAGGAGTTTAAAGTTTTTCGATCATTGTTTCTCTAGTTCTTTTCTTAGTTTCTCTAGTTTTTCCTTAACATCTTCAGTTATATCTTCAAGTGGCTTGGGGGGAGGGGTGGTAATCATAATCCACCCTATCCAAGTAGCTACAAATGCTACTATCAGCACTATAAGATATACAGGTATCGCTATAGCCCACCACTTTAATTGTTCCCATTTCGAGAAGAAGATGATCCATGTATATCCAAGGGAGAGTAGGAGGCCGCTTACAAAAAGAAAAGTACCAATTATCCTATCTAATCGCAAGATCATCACCTTAATCAGGGGGGCTAAAGTTTCATCTAATGTTGATATAAGCCATTAAGTGCTAATATTTATACTTTATCAAGAGAAAGCTTATTAGTGAGTAAACAATGCTAAGGCGTCTCTTAGAATTACTAGGAATATATAGAATATACGAATATTGGCTTTGGAGGCAGGTAAAAGATGGAAGTATGCCTTCGCATGTTGCATTGATATTAGATGGTAATCGAAGATGGGCAAAAAAGAAGGGATTACCTCCGTGGTTTGGACATCGTAAAGGTGCTGAAAAGGTGGAAGATGTATTAAAATGGTGTCTGGATCTTGGGATTAGAACGGTCACGCTTTATGTATTTTCAACTGAGAACTTCCATAGGCCAAAGCAAGAAGTCCTAGAGCTGATGAGATTATTTGAAGAATATCTAAGTAAACTTCTAGAAGATGAAACAATACATAAGAATGAAGTAAGGATTAAAGCATTAGGTAGAACATACTTATTACCAGTTAGAATTCAAAAGCTTCTTCAACAAATAGAGCGACGAACTGAAAAGTATAACAAATTCTTTCTTAACATAGCTATAGCGTACGGAGGAAGAGCTGAAATAACTGATGCTATAAGGAGAATAGCTAGAGATGTTAAAGAGGGTATGATAAAATTAAATGATATAAACGAGAAACTTATTGAGAGATACTTATATACTGCACACTTACCTAATCCAGAACCTGATCTGATAATAAGGACAAGCGGAGAGGAGAGACTTAGCGGTTTTCTCTTATGGCAAAGTGCCTATAGTGAATTATGTTTTCTTGATGTTTATTGGCCTGATTTCAGAAGAATAGACTTTTTGAGAGCAATAAGGACGTATCAGAAAAGAGAGAGGAGATACGGAAGGTAAACTACAGTTAAGGCTAACTATGATGTATACTTCATCCCCGCTCAAAAAGTATATATTGTTCAGATTATGGAGAGAATAAAGAGAGGTGTAAAAATTGGCTATGGATCTATTAACATTTAAATCACTTGCAGATTTCATAAAGTACATTGAAAGTCTAATTGAGAGTACAAGACAGCAATTAAGTGAGCACTTACGTCGTTATGATGAAATAAAAACTAGAGCTGAGAGGATACGAAATATAGAAGAAGTTTTTAGTAAGATACTAGGAACCAAGCCTGAAGCAGTTAATGAAATTGATCTTAAAGGATTAAAGATCATCATAGGAGCACGACCTACAGATGAGGAACGTGTTTTAAGCGAAGTCATAAAATCACTACAAGATAGGTTAAACGTATTAATGCGAATTAGAAAATTAATAGAGCCATTAGCTAGAAGTCTAGGTGAAATGTCAGGAATGATCATAATGGTCGAGACTATGAATGCTATACCTATCAAAGTGCTTTTGAAGGAAGAGACCTAGAATAAACTTTAAACTAGTTTAAAGTTTATAATAGTTTGGGAGTGCGGAGTGCATGTAGATGAATGTGTAATATTAGCAGCAGGCAAGGGAACGAGACTAGATCCCATTACTAGAAATAGGCCCAAGCCTTTATTACCACTAGCTGGTAAACCTCTTTTATTATGGCAATTAGAGTTCCTTAGTCAAGTAGGGATTAGAAAAATTACAATTGTAAAACATTACTTAGGGGAACTAATCATAAAAACCGTTATGAAGTACAAAGATATACTTAAGATTGAAGTAGAGTTTGTAGATCAAGAAAAGCCATTAGGCACAGCTCATGCATTAGAAGTGACAGAAGAATTCGTAAGAGCACCGTTTCTCTTAATGTATGGTGATATAACTATTACACCAGAAGTAATAAGAGAAGCCATAAGAAGCCTAGAAAAGGAGTCAAAGATTGAAGCTGTAGCTATTGGGGTTGAAGTAAATGATCCTTGGAATTATGGTGTTTTTAAATTACAGGGAGATAGATTAGTAGACCTTATAGAGAAGCCTAGGAAAGGAACAGAACCCAGTAACTTAATAAATGCAGGAATTTATCTTTTTAGAAGTAACATGATATATGATTTTGTTAAAAGAACAGGCTTTAGCCCTCGTGGTGAAAAGGAGCTTACTGATTCATTAAAAATGTTAGCCAAGAAATACTACGTTAAAGTTTTAAAGATGTCGAAGGATTGGTGGTTTGATATAGGAAAACCATGGGATCTCCTTAATGCTAACAAATTCTTCCTCTCTAAATATGGTAATAAGCAAGTTAAGCTGAAGAAAGGAACATCGAAGGAAGTAAAAATAATACCTCCAGTATATATAGGGGATAACGTACATATTGGGGAAAATAGCGTTATAGGGCCATTCACAGTATTGTGCAATAATGTGGAAGTTCAGGAAAATTCTACTATAAGAAATAGTATAGTCCTTGAAGATACAAGGATAGGTCCTAATGTGAAGATAAGTAATAGTATAATAGGAAGTAAGGTAGTTATTGATGAGAACGTCCAGATATACTCTCACTGGAGTGATGAATCTTCTATATGGGTTAGGGTTAAAGGAAAGTTAGTGGATTCAGGGTGTAAAGAGCTGGGGGCTATCATAGGGGACAGAGTCTGGATAAAAAGTAATACCATTATAACTCCAGGGATAGTCATCATGCCAAATAGGGTTGTTAAAGGAGGAGTTATAGATGAGGACGTACTATGAAAGGACGTATTTTATATACTCATTAAACAAAGTATCTAGACGTATTTCGAAGGCTGTAACAGGTACCTCTAAATTGAAATTAAGTAGTACCTCTGGATGAACTTCTCCTACGAAGCCGATCTCTTTCGTATTAAGGAATATTTTACCATAACGACCTTCTATGAAACTAGGATGTACTTTTTCGGGTGTTATGTATTTAAATGTAACACCTAGTGTTCTAGCTAACGCATCTAGGATTACTAGAGCATCAACTAGGGTTACCTTTGAGGAAGCTATAACAGCAGCTAGGTGGCGTTCTTCTTTAACTCTATTTTCGAGGGATAGGTCTATTAAGGCCACATCGCCTACTTCAAATATCCTCTGAGGGTATCCGCATCCCTTACTCATTGAAAGTACATAAAGTAGCCCTGGAAGTAACCAATTTCTCAATGCTGAAAATCTTTCACTAACAGGATTTTTGACTTCTACTAATGGGGTACTTTTTAGGCGCATTCTCTTTAGAAGAATCTCCTTATTGCTCATCATATAGTTTGCGACTTCCTGAAAGCCTAGACCAGCCATAATTTCACGTATTTTTTGACTAAAGAGTTCTATAGGATTTACCTTGCCTATAGTTACGTGATCTTCAGGAAGCTCAGGGATTAAGTTATCAAATCCATAAGCCATAGCCACTTCTTCTACTAAGTCTATTGGATGAAGAATATCCATCCTATAACAGGGTACTGTAACCTTAACTTCATCTTGAGAAAGAACTTCTGCATTAAAGCGCATCATAAGTAAGTACTCACATATTTCATCTGGAGAAAGAGAAAGGCCTAGGATCTTATTCGCATAACTAGTACTTAGATTCACTTTTTCTTCCTTTAATACAGGCGAGATTATGGTTTCACTGGGGTATGATATAATAACAGTTTCTATATATCCTCCAGAAGCACGTTCTACAACACTAGTTGTCATTATGGTTAGAATTCCAAGTACTGCATTAATATCAGTACCAGTAACGTCTATGAATACGTTACGTGTTCGTACAGAGACCTTAGTGTCTTCGCTATTTATAATTGGAGGCATAGATAATACCTTACCTTCTGAGTCGAAAAGTAGTGGATAACGGTGCTTTCCTAAAAGTATTTCACGATATTCAATACCTTTAGGATGGTTATGAAGTATTTCATCTGCACTCATTTCCTTATTCATATCCAGAGGAATAAAGCGGATTCTTTCCTTTGAGATAGCTTTATAGTAGATAGGAGGAGTTATAGTATCTAGATCATAGAGACCTATTGAAGCTTTTCTTCTATTTCTACCGTATGTTAGGTGTAATTTCTCTTGTAATTGCATTAATTGTCGAAGAGCTTCCTCACCTAATTGGACATTTCGCACAACAGCACAAGCTATAAAGGGGCGATAGGGTACTTCCTCTACCATTATTCTAATATTACCCTCCTTGATAGGGAATTTCCTGATCCCGAGCTCTAGTTTCATAAGTCCCTTTATCGCGCGAGCAAGACCCTCAGCGGAGAAAAGGTCTGGACGATCATGAGTAGCTTCATATTCTAAGGTATCTTCTTCAATCTTTTCAATTTCACCTTTGAGCGATGTAATATACCTCTCGAGCTCATTAGTAGGAATGCCTTTCCCTATCAATCTTTCAAGGTCGCTAATTTTAACTTCTATTAGAGGCATATGACCACCTCGTGAAGCTAGGTATTATCTTTAAAGGTTTCGATCTAAGGATTTCTAGATTAGGTGAGAAGAGATCACGTATATCATCTAATTCTAATACGATCATTGCAAGTCTATCTATGCCAATTCCCCAAGCTAGTACGTTGTATTTTATTCCTAAGGGAAGTAGTACTTCAGGTCTAAACATACCTCCAGGTAAAGCTTCTATCCAACCAAGCTTTTTATGATAGACAAAACCTTCTACACTAGGTTCTGTAAATGGAAAATAAGCGGGTTTAAACTTGACTTTTTCAAGACCTAGTCTTCGGGCAAACTCCTTTAGAAAACCTAAGAGATGCCTAAATGTTAAATTAGGCCCTACAACTATGCCTTCACATTGATAGAACTCCATAGAGTGTGTAGCATCAAGAGCCTCTGGGCGGAAAACTCTATCAAGTGAAAACACCTTAATCTTCTTATTACCTACATTATAAAGAGTACGTACAGATACACTAGTTGTTTGTGTTCTAAGAATCAACCTTAGAGCTTTTCTTGGATCCCACTTATAACCCCATCCCTTAGAGCCAGTAATCCATCCAGATTCATGCGTCAGTTTTACACGTTTAATAAGGTCTTTATCTTTTACCTCACCTTCACTAGGATACCTAAGGAAGAATGTGTCGTGAATTTCTCTAGCGGGATGATCCTGAGCTTGGAAAAGTACGTCGAAGTTCCAAAACTCCAGTTCTACATGAGGGCCTTTTGCTTCTTCAAATCCCATACTCACTAGAATTTCTCTTATTTGATCCAGAAAGTCCATATAAGGGTGTTTACGACCGGGATAAATTATAGGAACCTCTGTACTTAAATCGAAAGGCTTTATTACGACTTCACGCCATTTTCCACTACGTATTAAATCTGGTGTTAGAGCTGTCACTACCTCAGCTACTTTAATGATGCCACGTTTCATTAGAGATGAAAGATCCTCTACTATTCGTACTCTAATTAAAGTCTCCTGCTTCGTTAATAGCAACTTTCTGCTCTTTGCCTCCTTTAATGCTGAGAATAACCGTGTAGGAATCTCGCGCTCGAGACTTCCTTCAGGTTTTATGATTTTTAGCAGCTCTTTTAGTATTCTCCGACTTTCTTTAAAGCGTTTAAGAATATCCTCTGAGGCTAAATGAATCATGCCTTTACGAATGACTACCACTTTGTTTCGCACTAAATGAATAATACCAACATTAAATTCTCCATTGCTTATTCCATAAGAAGCGCATATTCTTTTAAGCTCATCTAAAGTTCGATAGTCTTTCAAAATGAACTCTAGTAATCGTTCCTCAGGTAATCCTAAGGTAAGATATCTCTTTCCTTCCTCTGTTACATAGTATCTATTTACTACATCTCTATGTACAGCAACGATTTGCTTTGCCTCTAATTCAGCTAATACTCTCATCAAAGAACTAGGCGCTACATTCAAGTACCTAGCAATATCTTGGACTAGGGCTTCACCACCAAGCTTTGATATAGTGTCAAGTACTTTAAATTCACCCTTAGAGATTAATGTGGTTTTCACTGGATATTCCCCTATTCCATAAAGAGAAAAGGAGTAGTTAAAAATAGTTTATTTAGTTAGTTCACTCTCTTATGGGCTTTATTATGAGGGTGCCATCTTCTTTAGGTATTAGTTCAACAATTGTACCGTCTTTCAAGTTAAGAGCTCTAGCTAAATCTACAGGTATATGTATTCTACTTTTTACCATTTTAGTAGTATAGCCATCGGCCTTCTTGACTTCTAGCGAATCATCGCTCAATCTAAAGTAGAGTACTTCGTTGGGTTTCCATCCACAGGCTTCTCTTATCCAGACTGGTACTATCAGTTGTCTATTCTTAACTTGAGCTCTATAGAACGCAATAATCTCTGATTTATTCATTTCCACCACCTTTAAGTAAAATTTAGCGAACTAAATATTAAAAATTGCACTTGTTAATATCAATAATAGATTTTCCCATATAAAAAATAAATCAAACAATAGCATTTTAATAAAACTTAATGATATTCTTGAGAAATGTGGAAAAATAAAAATCCTATCGTGATCTAATTAAAGGTGCCATTGATAACATTAATCTTGAGAGCATAAAGAATCTAAAGGAGGTAAAGAAAGTGACTTGGTTTCTAGGGATCCCAATTAGGATAAGAATCTATGATGATTACTTGAAAGAAGCGTGCCGTTTATGCTTAAATGTGAGAATAATTCCCCCAGAGGAAAGACATCTTACCTTGGTATATTTTGGCGAAGTAAGACCTCCTATAGAAGTATTGAAGAAGATAATAAATGAAATAAACATGAAGCCCTTCATTCTTTACTTTAGAGGAATAACATTATTTCCTAATACAATTAGGCCTAGATACATAGTCACAGTACCATATTATCAAGAGAGGTTATTTAGATTAAGGGAGGAGATCTTAACTAGACTTAGTGATTTATATAAAATCAAGGATAAATATACAGAATTTCGGCCTCATGTTTCATTAGCTATTATAAGGTATAGAATACCTCTTGATATAATAGATAAGATGCTTAAGGTTTGTAAGAGAAGCGAAAAAGTACAGGATAGGATCCTTGTGACCTCTATTGTCCTTTATGAAGCTAAAGGTGGGAAAGTAGAGATAGTCAACGAGTTGTGGGCTTAGGGGGCGGCCATCCCTTTTTAGCAAAACTATAGAATAGAAACGCTAGAATATCACCATCTTTAAGCACTACCTTATCAGCAGATACTCCAGGGAAGTACCAATCTTCGACCTTACTGCTCATCCCCCATTCTTTCTCTACCCTACCATATATTGCAAAGACCCAACCGTGGGTACTGTTCTGTGATACTCCATTGATAGCGGTTATGAAGACACCATAAGCACCTACAGTACTATTAACATTAGCTATATATCTTATGGCATCGAATGCTGTAGAACCCGCTAATAATTTAGTGTTATTATACCATTTTAAAGTACCATTACCATAATTAACCAGAATGTTTACATTGATTAACATTTGCTCATATTCAATGATTGTCTTATTAAGTTTCGCTATTATTTCTTCATAGGCTTTAAGTGTGTTATTATAAGCAAGAAGTACCTCTTCGTAACGCTTTTTTAATAGGCTAACTTCCTGTAAGAAGTAAAGTGATAATACTGTAGTTACTATTGCCCAAGCCAGAGTAATTACTATTAGAATATCTCTAATTCTCAAACTTAATCACCAGAGGGTAGGAAATATTTCCTATATTTAAAGATAACTTTCATCATTATCATAATGATAAAGAGCGTGCCTTAAATCCTATCTTAAATCCCGTCATCAGCCCAAGGCCTGTAATTAAACCATTAAGGAAAGATGCCATTAAGCTTAGGAATAAGGGGTGCCAATTCCCCCAGAAGATGATCATATATACTTTAGTTAAAGACCATCCACTAAATCCAAAGAGAAAGCCAAGAAAGAATACCCAGTATTTTGAATATTCATTATCAGATAGAATTATATAAAGGTCTAATAATGCGCCCCACATTGGATAGTAAGGAATCCATGCAGGATTAAAGAAAAGGATTTCAGATACCATTCCCCATATCGTGAAGAAAAGTGTAGATATAAAAGGTTTTGAAGAGAAGCCTATTAAAGTTCCATAGATTATAGACTTAGGCAAGTAACTAGTTAGTGATACTGATATAAACGAGATTCCCGGTATAAGAAAAAGTGGAGCTGGCAAAGCCATGCCCCAGAAAAGCTCTGTTGAAAAGAGAGCTGCAAGGAGAGCTGTAATAGCATAGTCAAGGGTAGATATATCCGACAACTTAAGTGAGTAGTAGGCTGAAAATGCTATCACTAGGGAATTTGACACTAAGTTCAGGATCATTAGGAGAGGAACATTCCTCGGAGAATAACTTTCCGTAATTATTACTAATAATGACGTAGATATTGAAAGTGGTATTAGGAAAGCAATGAAGGACTTTCTCATGAAAGAACACCGCTTTTGAAAGTAGAGAAATACTTTTATATAGGTTATTCTGCCTACCTCAAGGTACAATGAAATCCATTATCGAAGTTCGACAACTTACTGTTAAGTACTATAACACTCCAAGGGAGGCTTTGAAAAATATAACACTCAAAGTTAGTAAGGGAGAAGTTCTTGTAATAGCAGGACCTACAGGTAGTGGGAAGTCTACTTTATGTTATATTCTCTGTGGTATCATACCGAAGTTCATACCTGCTAAGGTCTATGGGAAGGTATATATTAATGGAAGAGACGTAAATGAGATACCTCAACAACAACTACTCACTACCATCAATGCACTACTTCAGGATCCAGAAGCTCAGTTAGCATTGTTTTCTGTAAGCGAAGAAATAATGTTTCCTTTAGAGAATTTAGGAATCCCCAGGGATGAAGCAGATAAGAGATTGAAATGGGTAGTGGACTTAACTTATATAAGGCATCTCCTAAGTAAATATGTTAATAATTTATCATATGGAGAAAAACAAAGAGTAGCTTTAGCATCAGTACTAGCTTTAAAGCCAAAGATTTTGATACTTGATGAACCATTAGCACATCAAGATTATCTAG
Organism: uncultured Thermoprotei archaeon; assembly: GCA_964517845.1. Classification (GTDB taxonomy): domain Archaea; phylum Thermoproteota; class Thermoprotei; order QMSL01; family B3-G16; genus CAZFCQ01. The sequence continues at coordinate 69,290 of CAZFCQ010000007.1, forward strand.
CTAGAAAGCGTATCATAACTCTCATAGATAAGCTTAGAGAAGAGGGGATAACTATCATAGTAACAGAGCATAGAATCTTAGATCTTGTCAAGATTGCTGATAGGGTGGTAGTATTATCTAATGGAGAAGTAATTTATGAAGGTGACATAGAGAAGTTAGTTAAAAGCAATATACCTACGAAAATAGGTTTAAGAACATTAGAAGTCTGTTCAGGATATAATAAAGTTAAGAAAGAACAAGTTAGAAGTAAGATTGCAATAAAGGTTCATGATCTCTCATATGCGTATGGATCGAGAGAAGTACTTCATGGAATTAGCTTTGAAGTATATGAAGGGGAGAAAGTATTCATCGTTGGACCTAATGGTTCTGGAAAGTCTACTTTAGGCATGTGTATTGCTGGAATACTAACTCCTAAAAGAGGATATGTCAAAATAATGAGTAGGGACGTCCATAAGCTTAACTGGAAGGAAAGAGTAAAGCTTGTAGGATATGTATTTCAAAATCCGGATCTTATGTTAACTTCAGATAGTGTAAGTGAAGAAATAAGATATGGGCTAAATAATTTAGGATTGAAGAGAGAGGAACTTGACAAGAGGTTGAATTCTATATTAAATTTACTTGGTTTAGAGACACTGAAGGATAGAGATCCACATATGCTCTCTCGCGGAGAGAGAATGATAGTAGCAATAGCATCTCTTTTAGCATTTAATCCTAGAGTTCTGGTACTTGATGAGCCTTTCTCTGGACAGGATGGTAATGGAGTAAGGAGAATATTCTCAATCCTAAATAAGATTATAAGTAAACTCAATACTACAGTCTTAATAATAACACATGATATAGACCTCATAAACGTCTATGCAGATAGAGTCATAGCTCTAAACTCAGGATATCTTCTTTTTAAGGGTACTCCAGAGAGAGCTCTAGAATACCTCAGGAGGTTAAATCATGAATGGGATATTTGAATATCAAGAGGGAGAAGGGTTTTTATATAAAACGAATCCTATAACAAAAATATCGATTTCGTTAATTGTAATAATTTTAGCAGCGTTCACATTCTCTTTGGTAAGAGTTATATGTCTATTAGCTTTCATTACGATTATAACATTGCTATCCTTAAGATTTAGCGTAAGAAGCCTATCTCCTTATCTAAAGATATGTATCTTTATTTCATTAACAACAATTCCTACCCAAGGACTTTTCTATTGGGAATTCTACTTAGGTGAGTTACATGATGTGATATGGATAATAAAGCCAGAGAAGCTTCAAAGCTTACCAGTAATTGGTCATATATTTTTATGGATAACCTATGGAAGGGGACTAGGAATAAGCTGGAAAGGGATAATGTACGGAATATTGACATCGTTGAAGTTCAGTTTAACTATACTGATAGGTGCAATGATAGTATTAACTACTAAACCAGGAGATATCGTAAGGACGTTAGCAGCTATAGGCATTCCTAGGGCATTAATTTACACTTCTTTAATTAGCATAAGGTTTATACCTCTTCTTATTGAAGAGGGTAAAATAGCCATAATAGCTCTCAGAATGAGAGGGGGAGGAAGAACTTTAAGAGATGTAACATCTTTCATCAAAAGAGCTCTTTATGCCATAATACTGAATACTATTAGACGCGCTAAAGTATTGGCAATAGCCTTAGAGCTTAAAGGATTCAGGTATAATAAAGAGAGAAGAGATAAAATTAACTTCAAAAAAGAAGACGCTATGTTACTCCTAACTAGTATCATAGTAGCAATTATAGTATATAGTCTACCTTAAGAAGAGAATTTCTAAGGGGGTAGGAAGTATGAAGGAATATTATCATAGAGGGATTAGAATTCTCATTAAGCAAGGAGATATTACTAAGGAAGAAGTTGAAGCTATAGTAAATCCTGCTAATAGCTGGATGATTATGGGAGGAGGAGTAGCCCTAGCTATAAAGAAAGAAGGAGGAGAGGAAATAGAAATAGAAGCTAGAAAACATGCGCCAGTTCCTATTGGAAAAGCCATAGTTACGAGAGGAGGTAAGTTGAAATCTAAGTATGTGATTCATGCACCTACAATGGAAAGACCTGGAATAAGAACGAATATTGAAAATGTAGTAAAGGCGGCCAGAGCCGCTTTCAGGAAAATGCGTGAATTAAATATTAGAACTATTGCTTTTCCAGCCTTAGGTGCAGGCATAGGAGGAGTTCGAGTTTATGATTCTATTAGGGCAATTCTGGAGCAACTTAATGAAGCATTAAACGAGGGGGCTACATTTAGAGAAGTCAGGCTAATTGCATGGAAAAAAGAAGATTATGACGAATTCTTGCAAGCAGTCGAGGACTTTCTAGGCAGAGAGGAGAGAGCCTAAATTAATGAGTTAAGTAAGAGTAAAGTGTTAAAATGAAGAGGAATACACTATATTCCCATCTACTATAGTCATTAAGACTTTTATCTTCGTTATTTCGTTAGGATTGAGTTCAAAAGGGTTAGTATCAACAACTATTAGATCTGCAAGCTTCCCGGGCATTATTGTCCCTAAAAGTGTCTCGTCGAAAGATGCATAAGCTGAGCCTTGAGTATAGCACTTTAGAGCTTCACCTAGATTTAGTCTTTCACTTTGAGTATAGCGAGCTAATTCAATATTTAGCTCTTCACCACGTGTTATAGCAGCCTGTAATGTTAGCCATGGATCTATAGGCTCTACTGGTGCATCTGTCGAAAATGCGACGTTAATTTTAGAGTTTAAGAGTGATTTAAATGGATAAACCCACCTAGCTCTTTCTTTACCTACTCTTTGAACTATCCACCAATCGCTAATGATGAAGTGAGGCTGTACTACAGCTACAATACCTAAACGTGACATAAAATTCATTAATTCAGAGGAGAGAAGTGAGGCATGCTCTACTCTAAAGCGTTCTTTAGGAGTGACGCCTACATCCTCATACGCTTTTAAGGTCTCCTCTATAGCTGCATCTCCTATAGCATGTACTGCAGCTTGAAGTCCATAGGATCTTGTTTTTTCTAGTATTTCACGTAACTTTTTCTTATTAATTGTTAGTAATCCTCTTCCAGGATAATCAGCATAAGGCTCTTTTAAATAGGCGGTTCGTCCTCCTAAAGAACCATCAGCCATGATTTTAATACCTGATACTTTTAATATGGAATTTTTGCCTAACTTCTGCGATATTTTAACTGCGTAATCTATATGACTAGACGAGAAGTAAACACGAACCCTAATTGGCAACCCTTCATTCACTAAGACATATCTAAGAAGCTCGAAGGCCTCTTTAGTACAAGAGACAAAATGAACCGTTGTGATCCCATGACTAAGGAGCTCTTGTACACCCCTTTTTAAAGCATTAAGATAGTCCTTGAAGGAAGGTGATGGTATTATACGTCTTATTAGCTCTATAGCAGATTCCTTTAATACACCTGTAGGTTCTCCCTTTTCATCTCTATCAATAACTCCTCCAGGAGGATCGGGCGTATTTTTGTCTATTCCTGCCTTCCTAAGAGCTAGTGTATTCACTACAGCTATATGACCACATATTCTCCACAAAATAACAGGATTTTTAGGTGCTACTTCGTCAATATCATATCGCGTTGGCCATCTTTTTTCAGTAAAAAGCTCCTGATCCCAGCCCCGGCCTAGGATCCATTCGCCAGGTCCTAAAGACTTAGCTTTTTCGTATATTTTGGCTTTAAGCTCTTGAATAGAAGAGACATTGCGTAGATCTATGTGCCTTAATGAAAGTGAAAATTCTAGAAGGTGCATATGAGCATCTATGAAGCCAGGTAATACAGTATAGCCCTTTAAATTTATAACCTTAGCATTTTTACCAGCTATTTCAAGCGCTTCATCTTTTCTACCTACGTATTCAATCTTATTGCCTTTTACTACTAAACTATCATGGATTCCTAGAGGAGATACTATTTTACCATTCACTAGGGCTAGCGTATTTACACGATCCTCCATAATCACACCTTTAACCTCTTGAAATAATAGTCCCTAAGTACAATCTATCAAAACTTTTATGAAGCTTCTCAAGGATAATTCTTGAAGTTTTTGTGAGCTCGTAAAGAAGAGCAGAAGAAGTTTTGACCCATCTAACCTCTAGAGCATCAGTCCTTGGGTGAGGCTTGCTAGAACCTATAGCATGACATTTAAATACTAAGATTAAGTAATGATACCTCACTTTATCTTCAGGATCAAGCTCTACATACTGTAGTACAGCAAAAAGATCGTCTACTTCTATTTTTAGATGAGTTTCTTCAAATACCTCACGTATTAAAGCACTCTGAGCATCTTCCCCTACTTCTATCACTCCCCCAGGAAGTGACCAGAGGCCTTTTCCAGGTGAGGCACCACGCTTTACTAGTAATATCTCATCATTTCTAATAATTAAAGCAGAAACTGCAGGTATGGGAAAAGAAGGGTAGAGTCTTAGCATGAAGTGTACACCAGCTACTATTTGAATATCAGTCTACGACTACACCAATTATGAAGTCATTTACATTAGTGCCTGTAGGCCCTGTGAATATTAGAGAACCTCCTAATTCTTTGAAGAACGTATAGCTATCATTATTAGCTAAATACTCTTCATAGTTTAAACCAGCTTTAATAGCTCTATCTAATGTATTTCCATCAACTATAGCACCTGCTGCATCAGTTATGCCATCTAAGCCATCAGAGCCCATAGACATTAAAGCAGTACCCTTAAGACCACTAATTATGCGTATTGCAGATAAAGCTAATTCTTGGTTGCGTCCACCTTTGCCTGAGCCTTTAACAGTAACCGTAGTCTCTCCACCTGCAATTATAACAGCAGGTTTCTTAACTGGTGAGTCGTGATCATGTATTTCACGAAGTATAGTACCTATAACTTTACCTACTTCTCTAGCCTCACCCTCTAGGTATGAGGTTATAATGAGAGAATTAAGCCCTAAGGATCTTGCTTTATGCTCCATAGACTGAAGTGAAACTCTATTACTAGCTATTATCGCATTAGTCACCTTACTAAAGATTTCATCATTGGGTTTAGGAGTTTCGTTTATAGCACCCTTTACGCCAAGTTCAATCCATTCTCTAACACTATCGGGAACCTCATTCCATATACCATATTTCTCCAGTATAGTTTTAGCATCTAGATATGTAGATGGATCAGGAGATGTAGGACCTGATGCTATACTACCCAGATCATCGCCTACAACATCAGATATTATCAGAGATATTACTCTTGCAGGATATGCAGCTTTAGCAAGCCACCCACCTTTAATTCTTGAAATGTGTTTTCTAACAACATTAATTTCTTTTATCTCTGCACCGCACCTTAGTAAGAGCTTAGTAGTTTGCATCATATCCTCTAAAGTAATATCATTAGCAGGAAGAGTAGCTAAGGCTGAGCCTCCACCTGAGATTAAGCATATAACTAAATCGCCTTCTCCAGCTTTTTCAGCAATGGATAGTATTTTTTCAGCACAGTTCATAGAGCCTTTACCGGGTATTGGGTGTTCACCTTCACATGCACAAATTCTAGAGAGCTTATAACGCTTAGCTGTACCCTTAGGCACAGATATTACACCCTCAGTTATCTTATCCTTAAGTATCTCCTCTATTGCTTCAGCCATAGCTCCAGAAGCTTTGCCCATCCCTATAACATAGACGTTTTTTATCTTTGAAATATCTACACTGCATTTTCCTTTTACCATAAAGAGTTTGTCTCTTAATTCTACATATTTCCTAATTGCTACCTTAGGATTTGCAGCTCTTAAGCCTTCAAGTGCTAATTCAAGGGCTATTTTACGCGCTCTTCTACTTGCTTCATCTTTACCAGACTCTATAAGCTCCTTAAGATTTTGTATCAAGGAATACCCCCTCGTCCTTAAGTATTATAATTAGAGAAAGATTTATGTACTCTTACTTTTTATGCTCCTTCAGTAACAAGAATATGATTAAGGCCAAAATTACTATGATTATAATAATCAGAGAAAGCAGTATTAGATCCCACCTTAATAGAAACCTACTTTTCGTTAAATAAAGCTCGTCTTTCTCTATTAATTGGATATTATACCTTTCTAGCACATCTTTGAGTTTCCTAGCATCTTTAACATAATCATAATTAGATATATATGCTAAGCTTAAAGTACCTCTTTGCCAAAAAGCAGCACCATTTATATGATCTAAAGCCGTATGAGATCTTCTAAGATAATAGGTCATATCAACAGGAACCCAGCCCCTATTAGATAGATAGACCAGCGACCATGCATGCCATCCAATATTTACGAGTTCAATTTTTACATGATTATTGTAAATCGAATCTAGTTGGTGAGTGTTAGGCATATAAATGCAGCCAATCTGCATAAGAGCAGGAATTCTAGCTATTCTACATAAGGTTATTAAAAGCATAGCTTGCTCATCACAATCACCAGAACCTTCCTTTAGTACTTCATTAGGATATCTTGGGGGCATTTTTCCTCCATATTTCACATGCCCATCAATCCAGTCTATAAAAGAAATTAATATTTCAAAATCATTGTTTGATCCTCTGGATAAGTTGTAAGCTAGACTTCGTAAAATTTCATCATTAAGTTGCCAAGGACCATTTTCTGCTAGAAATTCGCCTAAGGAGGTGTTAAAAAGCGAGTCTATAGTTTTAGGATGTATTTCATATACGGTCTCCTCATAAACTATAGATAGTGATGAATTTAATGGAAGTAAGGGTAGTTCAAGGCGAATTATAGGATTAGTATCGATATCAAAGGAGATTTGCCATTTAGTGGGGGTATTATTAACAAGAACATACATTAGATAAGAGCGTTGCCAAGAAGTATTAGGAAATAAGTTTATGATATTTAATTCAATATCATTAGGATTAAAGACTCTTTTACTGCGATTAACGATTGTAAGGGAACTTTTGAATTTATATTCTCTTACCTCAACACTGCTTCTAATCATAAGGATATTGAGAAGAGAGGCTAGGACTAATTCTGTTACCGCGAGTAGTATGATAAGCTTTTTAGTATTAAAGCGTGACATCTCTGATTACATAATCAACACAAATACTATAAAAGCACAATTGATACACTTTGAATAAATGGGGTGACTCAATGCTTACAAGCTCTATAATTAAAACATTCCGTAGGTGGCCTTTACCTACTGGTATAGGGCATCCTAGAACATATTTCACTAAAGAAGAGATATCTGAACTTATTAAGAAAAGTGAGAAATGCTCAGAGCTTTTCAATAAAGTAATTTCTAGATGTGACTATTACTTAAGCAGGCTTGAGACGCATAAGATAGGTAACATAAGGACTCTTGCTCATATATTAGAAGAGCTCTCAGTTGCCTATGTAATTAAAAGAAAAGATGCGTATCTCAAGAAGGCCCAAGAAATTATTAAGATTATACTCTCTCAAGAAGATTGGGTAATGCCAGAGCATAAACCTTTAAAGATAGATCTAGGCGTAGCTCACGTAGCTCAAGGTCTTGCGATATCTTATGATATGCTGTATGAACACCTTTCAAGTGGAGAAAGAAGTAAGATAGAAGATATTTTAATAAATAACGTCTTAGACCCCTATCTTTCCATATGTGTTAACAAATCAGAGTGGTGGACTAGGTCTAAGTATAATTGGCGTAGTGTAATTTGTGGACGAATAGGTATAGTGGCTATAACTTTAGCTGAAGAATACCCTAATGCTAAAGCCTGTCTTGAAGAGTCTATAAAAGGAGTACTGGAAGTCCTTGACAATGGAGGGATTGATGGAGGATGGAGCGAAGGAATAGGTTATTGGGGGTATGGAATTGGCGAGGCAGTCCGTTTTGCAGATGTATTAGAGAGATTCTCAAATGGAGTCATAAACCTCTTTGAACATCAATTTCTCAAGAAAACAGGGGATTTTGGCCTTTACTGTTATACACCTGATGGAGGGTGTTTTAACTTTGCAGATTGTGCATACAATCCTCCTAATACTTGGTTAATGGCCAAACTTGCCAGTAAGTATAAGAATCCCTATTGGCAATGGTATGTAAATAGGAATCCGCCCATAAGCACATATGGATTTATAGTTTATGACCCTACTTTAGAAGAGAAAGATCCTAATGAGTTACCTAAATCGAAGCACTTCAGAAGTATCGATATAATAGTCCTACGTAGTGGCTGGAATATTGATGACGTAATATTCTTCTTCAAGAGCGGGAAGACTGCTGTAAGTCATTCGCATTTAGATATAAACTCTTTTGCATTAAATGCGTATGGTAAGAGACTTATTGTAGATTTAGGGAGGTGGGCCTATGCTCATGCAGCAGGCTTCTTTGACGTAAGGAAAAGACGTTGGGAGTATGATGCTAATGATACAATAGGTCATAATACAATTCTAGTGGATGGAAAGGGACAGAAATATGGAGAAGATAATTACGGAAAAATCCTCAAATTTGAGAATTTAGGGGAATATTGTTACTTAGTCTCAGATGGAACTAAAGCTTATGGGAAATTACTAAACCACTTCATTAGATACGTTGTTTACATAAAACCCTACATGTTTCTGATAGTAGATGACTTATCTTCTGATGAGGATAGGAGATATGAGTGGCTTTTACACTATGAAGGAAAGATAGAAGGTAAGGATGAATTAAGAATAATTAACGAACCAGGAGTTCTTGATATAATATCATTAAAGCCAAATAGTGAGGAAGATAGAGTAATATCAATCAATAATAGGACTAGCTACTATAAAGCAACGTATGGCTGGGTCTCTTACGAAAATAAGTACTTAAGTATAATGCCACTTCACAGTAGGAAAGACTATAGGTTTGTAGTCTTTATGAATGTAAGGCATCTAAGTGAGAAGGTAAAGATAGAAGCTGAGCTAATTAAATTTACTAACGAGGAAGCGCATATTCGTATGTTAAGAGATGAGAATAGGTATCAAGTCTACATTAACTTTAAAAAGCAGGATGTTAAGGTAAAGAGCTTAGACTAAGCCTAAAGGGGAAAAACAATGAGACAGAGAAGTAGAAGGTTCAAAGGATATGTAAGCATTATAGGAACCATAATTTTATGGTCATGGGCGGTCATTTTTATTAAAATTCTCAGTGAATACTTCGATCCAGTTACGCAGAATTTTTATAGGTATTCCTCTGCAGCTTTTATACTCCTCTTGGCGTGCTTCTTTAATAATCGTAGCAATAGGAATATGTCAATAGATAATATCTCTCCTAGGATACTAATTCCGGCATTACTTGTCTTTTCGTATCAAATGTTTACTGTTTATGGTATATATTTAACTACTCCAACTATAGCCTCACTAATTATGAGGACAAACGTTATTTTTATTAACATAATGTCTTTTATCCTCTTTGAAGAGGAGCGGAGAATAATAAGGAGAAGGAACTTTCTCTTGGGATTAGTATTAGCTTTCATAGGAGTAATAGGGATTAGCTTAAAGGGGGCTAATTATGGGAAATTAATAAGCTTTGATATAGGCGCTTTAATGGTATTGTTAGGTACCATATTTTGGGCTAGCTACATAATTTCGATTAAGATTCTTCTAAGGAGAACAGAGCCCCTTCCATTAACAGCAATAGTATTCAGCATAGCAAGCATAATTTTCTTACCTACAACCTTATTTTTAGGAGAAATAGATAAGGTGATTAAGGTTACCTTAAGCATAGATCTTCTGTTGATAGGTTCAGGGATATTGTGTGTGGGAATAGGGAATTTCATTAACTACATAGCCATTAAGGAACTGGGAGCTGCGACAACATCGTCATTACAATTAATGATACCACTATTTACCGGTATCTTCTCATATATAGTTATAGGGGAGACGTTATCTCAAGGAGAGCTTTTATTTGGAGGGTTACTATTACTAGGATGCGGAATTATAATAAGAGAGACAGCTTTACACCAATAAGAAAATGTAACTAATTCCTAGACGAAAGTTTCAGTATTGACACTACATATTAGTTAAGTAAATCAATAGAGAACTCTCTATCTTAAGGGGGCGGTTTAGATCATGAGTATTGTAAAAGTAGGTTGTTGTGGATGGGCTGTAAGAGGAGGAAGGAGAGCATATTTTAAAGAATTTAACTTAATAGAAATTCAAAGTACTTTCTATAAATTACCGAGATTAGAAACTGCTTTAAAATGGAAGGAAGAAGCTCCCGAGTCATTCGAGTTTACACTAAAAGCATGGCAAGTGATTACTCACTCTCCTAAGAGTCCTACTTGGAGAAGGAGTGGCATCAAAATATCGAAGGAGACGTATGATAGGTACGGCTTTTTCAGGCCTACTAAAGAGAACCTTGAAGCTTGGGAAAAGAACTTAGAAATTTGTAAAGCTCTAAATGTTAAGATTTGTATATTTCAAAGTCCACCATCTTTTCGCCCTGTGAAGGAGAACATAAAGAATATGGAGATATTTTTCACGACAATAGCTAGAGGTAGTATATATCTAGCTTGGGAACCACGTGGGGAATGGTATAAGAGGCCCGATCTAGTAAAGAAGCTTTGTGATGAATTAGATATAATTCATGTAGTCGATATACTTAAAAGGAAGCCACTTTCAAGCCATGATATTGCTTATATTAGACTACATGGACTGAATGGCGATATAAATTATAAGTATAAGTATACAGATGAGGATCTCATTAGATTATCAGAAGAAGTTAAATGGCTAATAAAAGAGAAGAACGAGATATACGTGTTATTTAATAATATTTACATGGCTGAAGATGCAAAGAGGTTTTTAAATATTTTGAAGAGGAAGGGAATTATCTAGAGAGAGGAAGGTGGGCTTAGGATGGATTTAGAGAAGATAAGAGATTATAACAAAGTAGACAAGAGCAATATGTTAAGGATACTTCTATCCCTTCCAGAAGACATAAAAAGAGCTTATGATAGCTCTAAAGAATTAGCAATACCATCAGAAGTTAGAGTAGGGAGAGTAAGCATATCATACAGCAACCCTTCTGACATTGTAATATGCGGAATGGGAGGATCAGCTATAGGAGGAGATCTTCTTAGATGCTTAGCTATGGATCAAATACCACTACATATAGAAGTTGTAAGAGACTATACTCTACCTACCTATGCTGATAAAAATACACTAGCAATAGTCATAAGTTACTCAGGTAATACCGAAGAAGCTCTTAGTTGTTTTATACAGGCTATTAAGAGGGGATGTATGACTATAGCAATTAGTTCAGGAGGGAAATTAGGCGAGTACGCAGAAAAAATGAGAATACCAATATACAGGGCTCCAGCAGGAAGACCACCTAGGACTGCGATTGCTTATCTCTTCATACCTCTTATAAACATACTCCAGAAGATTGGTATCGATTTAAAGGTAAACATTAAAGAATGTATAGATATTTTAAAGAAGATCAGAGAAGAAGTACGACCTGAACGACCGATAGAAGAAAATTTAGCAAAGAAATTAGCCCAAAGGATAAATGGTTTCATACCAGCCATATACGCATATAGAAGTTATTATGCAGTTGCCTTTAGATTTAAGACTCAACTAAATGAGAATAGTAAGTATCCAGCAAAAGTAGAAGAGATGCCTGAACTTAATCATAATGAGATAGTAGGATGGGGAATAGATGGGGATCTCACAAAGCGATTCATAATTATTATGCTAAGAGGAGGAGATGAGCCTGAGGAGATAAACATCAGATTTGAGATAACGAAGGAATTAATACAAGGAAAAGTAAAAGATGTAATTGAGCTTTACGGAAGAGGAGAAGAGAGACTTTCAAGAATGCTCTCATTATTATACATAGGAGATTTTACTTCATACTATCTTGCATTGATTAATGATATCAATCCAACACCAGTACCCTCGATAATAGAGTTAAAGAGAAAGCTAAGTGAAAGAGGAAAAGCTTTAATGAGAATAGAGGCTGAATATAGAACGTTATTAAGCGGATACTAACTAGTTTTTGTCTCCTTAACCTTTTCAATTAAATTTCGGTATTCATTTATTAAGTCTTCAAAAGCTTTAGAAATTAGGCGTAATTTTAGAGTATTAACTAACTTTTCATAGTTAATAAGATCCTTCTCATCAATATCCAGTAATAATCTCTCATAGCGATCACATAGGACTCTGTTTAAAAATAGCATGTTATTCATATTAAAGATGAGAACAGAGAGAACCTCTGAACTATATGACTTACTTACTCGCTCAGTACCTTCAAACGAAGAAGTTATGAGCCTTAATACGAGATAATATGAGAGGCTAGCTCCACAAAAGGTGCAGTAATTAGCTAAATAGGTCATTTTTCCACACTTTAAACATCTTACAACATAGTTCATTTACTTCTCACTCCCCAGCCTTATAGAGTCTTATAGAAGAATCAGGAAAAAAGAATTTTTAACTTTACTAAGATTAATGAATTTAGCTAAATTGTGAGTGGGAGGAGTTTATGCAATCTCAAAACTTAGCTAACTTCTTCATATGGGTTACAGTAGTATGGCTATTAATAATGCTGATAAATAGATTATTTTCATTAACTGGAAGGTATGGCATTCTTGTTGGACCTTTTTATTTAATGTGGAGAACGACTAGGATTAATAGGCTTTTTGATAATATAGCAAGTAGAAAGAAAAGAGCCTGGCTAGTATTTTTCGATATTGGAATAGCTCTAGGAATAGGTCAGATGGTTTTTGCTTATTATTGGTTAATTAAGAATTTATTCGCCTTCTTAAGTCGGGCAGAAGAGGCGGTACCTGTATATCCTGTAATACCTGGCTTAACTATAGGTGTTGAGAGTTTAAAGTACTTCATTCCTGCGATTCTAATAATCTTTATAACACATGAGTTTGCACATGGTATTGCAGCTAGGCTTATGGGGGTTAATATTAAGTCTGTTGGCATATTAGCAGTTTTCGTACTTTTGGGGGCTTTTGTAGAACCTAATGAAGAAGAACTAGATAAATTAAAGGTGAAACCTAAATTGAGAATTTTCTCAGCAGGATCTATGGCTAATCTCATAACAGCTATGCTCTTTATAACTCTTATTGGAATATTATTCTTTCAAACGCCTTCAGGAGTTATGGTTAGGAGTACATTAGAAGGATATCCTGCCCATGGGCAAATACCACCGTACTCCGTTATAATTAGATTGGATAATAGAAGTATAGCTTCTATCAAGGATCTTGCTGAATATATGGATAGGACAAAGCCTTATACTACCGTAGTAGTCGAGTTTATAGACCCTCAGGGAGAGATTAGAAATGTTATATTAAAGCTTGCACCGAACCCTAGTAGACCCAATAGAGGCTTCTTAGGTGTAGAGATAACGGACTATATTCCATCAAGAATGCACCTTCCTCCTAAACTAACTATAGAGATATTCTCAGCTTTTTCGTGGATTCAGATGTTATGTATAAGTGTCGCAGTACTCAATATGCTTCCCATCTATCCCTTTGATGGTGGTAAAATAATTTTTACACTGATAGATTCCTATGTCAAAGGTGAGTGGAGTAAAAAGTTACTAAAAGTACTTTTCGTGGGAAGTGCTGTTATACTTTTAGTTTCAAATACTGCGCTTACCTTAATGAAGTACCCGATATTACCTATATGATCAATTACAAATATAAATCAGAGTTACTTGAGAAACTTATCTTCATACTCTTTTAGATACTTTACAGATTGTGATACATCTATGAAAAGGTCCTTTACACGTTCTATATCTTTTATAGTAACTTTTGCCCTTCCTTCTTGCTTTGCAATTTCATAAGCAGGAGTTAGAAGTTGTACTGCGTATCTTAATGAGTGCTCAAGACCTAATTTTGTTAAGTATTCTAAAGCTTCATTCTCTAGGCTTACTTTCTCTTCTCTTGCTCTTATCTTTAGAATTTCCCTTATTTCATCTTCACTATAAGGTTTAGTTCGGATTATAAGTAATCGGTCTAATAGGTCTAGGGGGATACCATGGGGAGATACCACATCTGTACCCCTTATTCTAGTCATACCTCTATTAGTTGCTAGAATTATTATTGGTGCTAATTCGCTCTCAATGGCTCTTGATAGAAAGCTAAAGGCCTCTATATCTAGCATATGTACATCATCTATGAAAAGCACTCCAGGAATAATCTCTGCTTTGCCTTCATCGACCCACTCTTTTACTAATTCATCTACCCGTCGACGTATATCACTTGATATCTCCTTTGTCTCAGCACCGCTAAAGATTAGGGTAAAAAGGCCTCCACTACTTCGAGCATGCATTACATCAAGGTCGTGTAGTGTTACAGTATGTATGAACTCTTTATCTTTAGCTATAGGACCGTCAGGTAAGGGAACTTTTTCCTCAGGTTCAATATCGTATACTTCTTCTCTAGGAGCCTCAGTGCATCTTCCAATTTTAGCAACACGGCCTGTCTCAGCATCAATCCATATTACATCGCCTACACTAACGCCTTTATTTATAAGTTCAAAAGCTACAGTAGCATCTGTTCTGAGAGTGCGTTGTTCATTTTTAGTTTTTAAGGTTATCCTAGCACTCTTTGGTACTTGTTGATAGGGGTTATAGGGATGTTTAGTCATTTGAATATCTAAATCAACTACCATACCTTCATAAACACGTCTATACTCACGTATTTTAACACCAATAGCTCTTCGCATAGCTTGCATTAAGACTTCTGTCTTCTTTATCTCAGCAGAGTAGATCTCAGAGCCAGATAGAGCTACAAAAGGAGTATCCCTACCTAGTTCTTTAGCTATAGCTACTGCTATAGCGGTTTTTCCAGTACCTGGAGGGCCTACGAGTAGCACTCCTCTACCAGCCATTTTACCTTTTCTCACCATTTCTACTATTATACCAGCCGCTTCTCTAGCTTCTCTCTGTCCCACTAAACCATCAGCAACCCTTAACGCATGTCCATCTCTTAGGCCTAAACCCTTGATGTGACTATGTGCGCCAATTCTTTCGAACCTACGTTGAGGTGCTTCAACTATATGAGCCATAGTAACTCCCCTCTTATTCTATCATAAGAAGGTTTCTCATATTGCTTACTCTTAGACCTCATTATAGACGTTTCGGTATTTCTTTATGAGAATTTAATTAAGAAAAGAAAAATAAGATCTCAGCTACCCCAGGATCAAGTCATTACTTTTCCTTCGGCATGACTTTCATCATCGATTCATTAAGAATATCTGTGAACTATGTTAGAAATAACAACTTATTTATTCTATATAAATACCTGGTCTACCAGGTAAAGCTACCTTAGCTTTACCTTTTGGATCATACTTTGGAGCTAATGCATTCTCTATATAGACTTCGAGGCCTAGTTCGTGAGAGATAAAGCCTTGTAATTCTCTAAAAGTGCTTAGTTCTGTATCTCTACTAGGAACTTCTCTAGGTATTCTTCCATCTATAATAGCTTTTACGATATCTACAGCTCTTTTTCCATATCTTCTTATTTCAGGATCCTTCATAACATTCCTTATTATATCACTTAACTTAGTACTAGGAGGGACATTAGCTACAAGTTTGCAAACACGATATTGCCACTCCTCAGGACCTACGTAGATATAAACTTTTGAAGGCTTAGCCTGTTTTAATACCCTAAGTATATCGCGTACATCTGAGATAGTCCTTTCGACTATGTTTATAGCAGATTCTATATCTTTATTTATTAGTGTAAGGTCAGGCTTTGGCCAGCTTTCAGTAGATAGGAAACCTTGATGACCTAGTTTATTCCATAGTTCCTCAGTTATATGGGGAATTACAGGAGAAAGGAGCTTTAACCATTTCTCCAGTATACTATATTCAGCCCAATAGCGCTCCTCTTCTACAATACTTAATGACATTCTTCTATAAAGTTCTAGTATATTGAGCATGTTAAAGAAAGCCTCTTGTACATAATCTCTAAAACGATAATTCTCGAGATAATCTGTTGCTTTAAGGATTATACTGTTAAATTTAGAAAGTAGCCACTTAGTAGGCATTGATACACTATTGGGTTTTGTAATTTTACCTCTGTTTATGATCTCTAACGCTATCCTCCAGAAATCTCTAAGTCTTCTTAATACGCTAAGAACTTGTTCTTCTCTCCAGTCAACTACTGTCGGAAGATCAGCAGCATATGTTATATAAAGCCTATAAAGATCAGCACTATATTTCCTAGGGATTTCTACTAAGGGTAATACATTACCTTTACTCTTACTCATCTTAGCTCCTTCTCTGATCACATACTCGTTTAGAGTTATAGCCTTAGGCCAATATTTTGGTGGGAATATAGCTACATGATGGAATATGAAGAAGGTAAGGTGATTGGTGATATGACCTATAGCGGTGTGCCTAAGGTCTACAGGATACCAGTAAAGGAATTCTTGTCGCATACTCTCAATAATCCTAATATCTATCTTAGTTCTTCTTGAGAGTTCTTTGGGATCTCCTTTACCTAAAAACACATAATCAAAGAGCTCAGGGATTAATTGATCACTGTTAATTTTATTCTTACTTATTATATGGGCTATAGTGTAAAAGGCCATATAAATTGTAGAATCACTTAGCGACTCTATAATCCATTCTTTATCAAAAGGTAATCTAGTTCCTAATCCTCTTCTTCTAGCACAAGGTCTTAGAGCAACCCAATTAAAAGTATCCTCAAATAATTTTCTATATATACTTGGGTATATTGTAATACTATCGAGCGCCTTCCATGCTAGAGTTTTCCATTCAGGATGAGCATAATTTATAAACCACTGATCTCTTAGTATTGCCACTATGATCCTAGCTCCACAGCGACAGTATATTGGTCTAGGGCTTGTTTCATAGAGTTTAATTGCGAGTCCTTTCTCTAAAAGCCATTTCCTAATCCTATCCTTAGCTTCACTTACAGGCAATCCTGAAAAAATAAAACAGTTCTCTTTCATTAGACCATGGTAAAATTCGTCCCTATAGATTATTCTAGTAGCCTTCTCTAATGCATCTCTTTCTAATTGATTAGAAATACCAAATTTTTTGACTATCTCAATAGCGGGAAATTCTCCATAACCTTCTATTGATATTATGCTTATTGGCTTTATCTTATTTACAAGATTAATATCAATACCGTATTTTTCACAAGTTTTTGGATCAGTTTGTAGATCTCGTAAGGCTACGTAATCAAATGGTGCATGTGCAGGAACACTGTAAACTATACCTGTAGCATTATCGTCATCTACAAAGTCTGCAGGTAGAATAACAAGCTTCCTTTCGTTAATAGGATCTATACATAGTTTTCCAATTAGAGTTTCACCTTTGAATCTCTCCTCTATGACAACATTATGGGCTTGGTACTTTAATTTTTCAGCACATTTCTCAGAGATTATCCATTTTTCATTATCAACATTAGCTTTAACATAAACAGCATTAGGATTAACCCATAAATTAGTGACTCCAAAGATAGTCTCAGGCCTTAGACTTGCTGCTATGAGGAAGGAGTCATCTAGCTTAAACTTTATACCAATAAACTCTATTATTTCAGCCTTGAACTCATCGCCTCCTCGAATATCATCCTCACCGACAGCATTTTTGTCATTAGGACAATATAATATTGGATGAGTACCTCGTGTTAGGTAGCCTTTTTCATTAAGCTTTAAGAACTGCCATGTAACGAACCTATTGTATGAAGGATCTCCTGTTGTAAATCTTCTACGCCAATCAATAGAATAACCTAAACTCTTGAAATCATTGCTTATTACGCTTGCAAAGAACATAGCTACATTTTCAGGCTTTTTAAATGATTCTAATATTCGTTTAACCTTCTTGGGATCACTTATGTATAATCGTACATAACTTTCATACAATCTTATGGTAGTCTCATCACCAGTAGCTATTCGAGAGGAAATAGAGGAAATAGGAGTTCCTGTTATATGAAATGCCATAGGCCATAGGACATTGAAGCCTTGCATACGCTTATAGCGGGCATAAATGTCACCGATAGTATAAGTTCTACCATGGCCTATATGAAGAGGACCAGAAGTGTAAGGATAGGGAACCGTAAGGAAGAATTTAGGCTTTTTAAGATCTGGATTAGCTTCAAAGATATGAGCTTCTTCCCACTTCTTTTGCCATTTCTTCTCTATAGCTCTAAGTTCTCGAAGAAAATTCTCCTCAGCATTCCAAAATGTAGTCACCCATGATGATCCCTCGCTCTCTTTAGAAAGAATAAGTATTTTTAAATTTTAAGTCTTTAGGAGTAGATCGGAACAACCTATACTATAGGTGAAAGCAAATAATCTTCAATCTTCTCTAGATCTTGAATGTATAAGGTTTTGTATTCATCAGAATAATCTAAGATCAAAAGAGAATCTACGTCCATCTCTTTTAAGAAACGTAGTATGCTTCCATAGTCTAAAGAACCGCGAATATCGAATATAGGGAGGCCATACAGATTCGCTGAGATATCCCTATTAGACATATGAATGACCCTTACTAATCGTCCATAGTTAATTAGTATTTGAAATAGTTCCTCCTCTCCATTAGGCAGTCTACATACATCAACTGAAAGTGTATAGGCACCTGAGGATTCCTCAGAAAGGAATATTACATGCGAGGCATCCAGTTCATTAGATACGTTCCAACTTAGAGAGACTCCTTCACTTAGCAACATATCACTTAAGGATAAGAGTTCTTTAATAATTTCTTCATGCTTCTTATGGGAAGCCCACCACGCATCCATAACTAAGATAGCTATATCGCAGCCTCTAGCTATTTCTAAGGCTATATGAAGTAATTTAATTAGTTCATTAAGATCTTTAATTATAGGTAAGCGTAAAGCCTTTATAGTGATATTAAGGTGTAGATAGACCTCTTTGTCATAAAAATCTTCTAAGGAGTTAAGGTTATAGAAAGCTAGTTCTACGTTATGAAAGTGTAATGAACTTAATAAGGGCTTATCCTTTGGCCAATCGAGCTTAATACATGGAACGAGACTATTTCCTTGATGGATCATAAATATACACCTACTATAAAAAGTAAGTATAAGAAGATCTATACATACCTTCTATAGGTGAGAGAGTATGCCTAGACTCAGTACTGGTTATGTAATAGCTGGAGCATATGCTAATAAAGTTAGAAGGGTACTTTTTGCACAAGCTAAGGGATTCAATATACCAACTGATGCCATAGTAGAAGCTTCAAAAGATATTAACATGAAACTCCTCAGAATCTTTCAAGAGTGTGGTGTTGATAAAGGCGATGTAGTTAGGATTATAATAGATTTTAAAGTAAAGGATAATACAATAGCGTGGAAGTGGGATACATTAGTTATAGAAGTATTCAGACGCATCGATCTAGGAGATAAACCTAAGGAGATACTTAATAAATTATTGAATGAAGATATATCTAATGAAGGTAATTAGCATGGCAAGCAGAAAAGAAAAATCTTCTATAACTGAAATTCCACCACATAAACATTGTAAAGTATGTGGAGCAATAATACCTCCAGATAAGGAGTATTGTTCAAGTAAATGCGAGAAGGTGGATGTAGATAGAAGGAAATCATACGAAACATACAGGATGTGGCTTTTTGTAACATTAGCGATGATGCTGATACTAGCAGTAATAAATATAGTACTAATTGGACTTGGACGATGATCTCTCACTAGAAGATCTAGGAGGAATTAGACCTATAAGGCCTCTTTTTATTAACTGTTGTAAATAAGCTATTAAAGCTACTTCTGCTTCTCTTCTTCTAAGCTTATATTTTTCAACTAGCCTATCTGCAATCTCACCAACCGTATGCTTTCCGTCACATAGCTCCCATACATAAGATCCGACCTTGTCTAATGCTATTTTCTTATACTCAGGTAATTTTACAAAAGATGAAAGAATACGTCTCATTAATCCCTTCTTATATTTAACAAAAATAGCTACTTCACCAGAAGGATAGCGCTCCCACTTAACATAAGGATTACGCATGGGTTTAGATTGAAGAAGCAAAGGGCGAGGAATTACGATTTTAGAAGGCTTACTACCCTTTCTAGCCACCTAATTCCCCAGAATACCTTTTAAGAATTCAGTAAAATATGTTTCTGGTGATTTCATGAAGTTTAAAAAGCTAATAGCTATGATCTCAATTTTAATAATACTCGTGTCAACATTCATGTATTTAATACTTATCTTATTATCACATTAAAATCTTTTATATGACTGTAGGCTATGAAAGAATTAGGGGACGATAAATGGGTGGTAGGAAGAAGCTTTCAATAAAACAAATGGAAAAGAGACAAAAACTTAAGCAATTAAAAGAGGAAAGGAAGAGAAGAGAAGAACAGAGACAAAGAGAAAAGATAGAAACCGTATTATTGATAGATAAAGGGACTCTTGAAAATATTAGAAAAGAACTTATAAGGTCTAAATGCATAACACCAGCCTCGTTAGCTTTAAAATATAACATAAAGATTAGTACCGCTAAGAAGATATTGAGGCAGTTAGAGGAAGAAGGGACCATTATTCCAGTGAATAAGTCTAGGAGAATAACAATATACGTTGGTGCTAATGCAAAGGTAGAAATACCTAAGCCTGTTATTAGTCTTTAATTCTTTAAAAAAGTCTTACGTATTTCTCTATATTGCTCCTCTCTAAAGCGTCTCCTCTAACTTTTAGGTACGCAGCACGAGTATTAAAGTAAGGTGGACCCTTCCTAGAGAAGAGAGTGACTACTAAACCTTCATGATTAAGTTTATATCCTTCACATGGTTCATGACCTCTCACTAATATATTTACATTAAGTAATGATAATACACGTTTACTAACCTCCATCCCGAAAATCTTTCCAGCACCTCTAGGTGATGGAGCCCAATATGGAATATGCTCTACAGGATCATTCCACAAAATCTCCTCTAAGAAAGTTTCCTGCGGGTGTCTATTACTTGCAAGAGAAATTTCATTCAAATCACTTAAATGGACAGGAATACCACCATGCACAAAAAGAGCGTTTTTAGGCCACAAGACGGCTATATTCATGATTTGAAAAAGTCTCATACATTTAAGATAAAAATCCTTCCCTTCATCACCAAATCGTCTTCTAACTTGGTAAGGAAAGTCATGAGGATAGGGTATTAGATTGTAAGGTGGTTCATGATTACCTCTTAGTAATATCACTTTATCTTTAAACTCTAACTTGAGCTTAATAATAGAAAGAAGAGTCTCTACAGAGAAGGGGCCTCTATCTATGTAATCACCTAGGAAAATTAAGTAAAGATTTTCATGCTTTCTTAACCTTAAAGGGATATTCTCAAGCTTGAATATGTGCCTGAGACTACGAATATCACCATGAATATCACCAATTGTAATTAATTCAATATCGCCTTCAGGTATTATAACAAGGTCATTATTAATAATTAAGGAACCGCACTTTTTTCTCCAACGCTCCTGTTTGAATTCTTCATAAGCTTCATTTACTAGATTTATGGCATCAATTAAGGAACATGTATGAACCCATCTGAAGATATCTTCCATAGTTTCACCGATATAAATACCTAAAACTAAAAGAGTAGAAGGATATTAAATTAAAAAATACTTAAGGATTTAGAGGCTTAATATGCTGCAAACCATCTCGCTATTGCTATGAGGCTTATGACTACAACACCTAGTATGAAGCCAGCTATAACTCCTGTACAAGCTGGAACCATATAATTCTCATAAACACGTCTGCCACCAATCTTTAGAGTCACGTACTTTATAATCCATGCAACCAGAGGAGTTAATGTCATTACATAGCGTACAAAGTACCAGTCATGTGCTATTATGAAGCCCCATGGTTCTAGAGGCCACCAAGCATATCTAAGTCTCATGTACGTTAAGACAAATGCGAGTATAAGGCCAGCTAGTGCATTAGGCCACCACGGTGGATAAGCAGGCCAGTTTTGATAAGCTCCAGCATCACCATCCCAGAAGAAGTCCCACTCCTTGCTTACTGGGGCAACCATCCATCCGAAGTAGTAGAGTTCGTATATGGTTAATGGTACGACTATTACTGTTGAGATTACACCACCAAGGAGAATCGCATATAATGCTAACTTTGGTTCTAAACCAGCCATCCTAGCTACAGCAAATGAATCCATAGCACCAACCATTGGAGCATTATGAGGACCGAAGGTATCAGCACCAGTAGCCCACCTATTAACATAAGCTAGTACGAATAGCTTCTCACCACCACACTGTGGTGCTGGTGGTATTGTTTCACCCCATATCCATTTATAGAAGCCTCTACCTCTAAGCCTTGGACCAACTGAAGTATAGCCTCTGCTTTGAGCCCATGCTGTCATCTGAACCCAGACTACGAAGCACGTATATGCTGCTATTGGAAGGCTCATACCCGAGATTAGGAATATTATAACTAGCCCTACAAAGCCTACTATTATCATTAGGTATGCCCATCTGTAGGAGATTTCACCTTCAGGGTATTTGCCACTGATAGCAGATTTTATTGTATCAGCATAGTAACGCCAGTGCAGAAGGACATGGAATACTACACAGCCTATTACGCCACCAAAGAATATAGCGTAAGTCTTTAGCGGTGGTTGCCTCTCAATTAATCCAATCTTACCCCCATAGCTTGCTGTTGTTATTCCGCTGTAGTAACCAAGGTAGTAGAGTATTTGTGGTATTATCCACCAAAGTAGTGCTACAGAGACTACCATTGAGAATAGTGAATCTAGTGGTGCAAGTAGAAGATATGCATAGTAGACTGGGTTTGTCTGGATACCTAGTGGTCCTAAGATTATTGGTCTTAACGATGGATAAGCATTATGTACTTGGAAACCACCGACTACGTATCCCATGAAGTATGGTGATGTTAGCCAGCCGTATAGGTCTGGGAATCCTGGATAAGCAGTATATACGTAGTAAGGTATTAGGAAGAGGAAGGCAAGGAGGGCAGCTATTAAAGCTACTTTTGTCTTTGTGCCATTAGTTTGTCCAGAGGCAATTTGTCCTAGGACCCAGCCTTGTGCGTGTGGGAAGGGCATTAGTTCAATATCAACC
>CAZFCQ010000008.1:0-83662 GCA_964517845.1 uncultured Thermoprotei archaeon
GCGGGGGGTGGGATTCGAACCCACGATGGGCCTACACCCACCGGATCTTGAGTCCGGCCCCTTAGACCTAGCTCGGGCACCCCCGCATCATAATTATAAGTAAGTCTATGAGATATAAGTTTTCCTAAAAATGAGCAGACAAGGTTAAAAGTGCATTTGCGATTATCATAATAGCTTCTATATGAATAGATAGAGGACATCAGGAGAAAAGAAGGTACATGCCTCAAGAAATAGGGTTTCGTGGATAAACTCAGGGTATAATAAGCGTTCCAATACTCTCTCCATGTACTATCCTTAGGAGATTATTTGGATTAGTTCCATTAAAGACTATGACCTTTATCTTTGATCTTTCGATTATGTCGAGGGATAGATTGTCGAAGAGCTTATAGGTTCCGGGCATTTTCTCAGTTTCAAGAATTCTTCTTAATTCGCTAATGGTTAGTTTTTTAATTAATCTAGCGTTAGGGTCTTTTCTAGGATCTGACGAATAAACACCATCTACATTTGTGGCATTAAGAAGGTAATCAGCCTTTATTGTTTCTGCTATTAGGGCGGCAACTGCTAATGTCGATTGTCCAGGTTGAAGACCCCCACAAACTATAATCTTATTACTGTTTAGTGCATTGAGTAGATCTTCGTAATCTTTAGGTACTGTCCTGTAGGCAATATCTCCCAACGAAGCTATTAACATTAAAGCATTAGCTCTAGTAATTAGAATGCCCAAATAATCCTTTAACGCATTGCTTGCGTTAAGTTTTGAAAGCACGTTTATATACTGCCTAGCTACATTACCTCCTCCGACTACCACATGTAAGGTGTGTCCTTCATGCTTGAGTGTACGAAGTATACTAGCGTAATCTTTAATTAAGGTAATATTTATTTGACAGTTTTCCCTAAACAGGGCGTGACCTCCAAGTCTGAGCACTAACTTCATATTTATATTCCTCCTTATTACTAACGCTTTAGTAAGCTATTATATTCATTTGCATAAGGTGATCAAGATGACGTCTTTAAGTGAAGTTGAAAGGTATAGATTGGAGAAGATGATAAATGAATTGAAGATGAAGAAGGGAAGGGGTACTGAGTTAGTGACACTATACATACCAGCAGGTAAGCGCCTTGATGAAGTTATATCAATGCTTAGGCAGGAGTATTCACAAGCTTCAAATATTAAGGATCGAACTACTAGGCATCATGTACTCGACGCTCTTACGACAGTCATGCAACGATTAAAGATGATAGGTATGAAGGCACCCAAAAATGGGCTAGTTGTATTTTGTGGTTATATAGATGTAGGAATTCCGGGAAAGGAGCGCTTAGAAGTTCATCTACTAGAGCCTCCAGAGCCTATAAAGATGTGGCTTTATCGATGTGATTCAAGATTTCATACAGAAATTTTAGAAGAAATGGTAAGGGAACATGACGTTTATGGACTAATAGTGATAGATAGGGAAGAGGCAGTAATAGGAGTATTAAGAGGTATTAACATAGAGATCTTGAAGACCTTAACTTCAGGAGTCCCTGGAAAGCATCGTAGAGGAGGACAATCTGCTAGACGATTTCAGAGGCTTATAGAGCAGAGAGTTCATGAATTCTTTAAAAGAGTTGGAGAGTATGCTAATTCTTTATTCTTAGAAATCTCAGACTTGCGTGGAATATTAATAGGAGGACCTGGACCTACTAAGGAAGCCTTCTTTAAAGGAGATTATTTAGACTATAGACTTAAGCAGAAAGTTATAGGCTTAGTTGATATAGGCTATAGCGGTGAGGAAGGAATTTATGAATTAATAAAACGAGGAAGTACATTACTTGAAGACACACGGTATGTTCATGAAAGAAAGATTCTTGAAAAATTCTTAGAGTATATTGTAAGAAAAAGCGAATTAGTAGCTTATGGAGAAGATGAAGTACGAAGGATGCTAGAATATGGTGCTGTCGAAACACTACTTCTCTCAAGAGATTTACCAGATATGATACTAACGGTAGAATGTCCTTCTTGTAATATAAGGTATAATGTTAGGGTAAGAAGTGAGAATGAAAAATACTCACTTACCTGTAATAAATGCAAAGGACCCATCAAGATAGTTAAAGAAAAAGCATTAGTAGATGATCTAATTGAAAAAGCAGAGACTCTAGGAGTGAATATTGAACTTATCTCATCTCAGATAGAAGAGGGAGAGATGTTCAAAAAGGCCTTTGGTGGAATAGGAGCTATACTACGATTTAATCCTCGTGGTAGAGGATGGTTATAAAATAGGGAAATCTATTTAAGTAAGAGATTTGAGAGTAGCATTGCTAGAGGGCCGGTAGCTCAGCCTGGTAGAGCACTCGGTTCGCACCCGAGAGGTCCCGGGTTCAAATCCCGGCCGGTCCACCAAATTCTTATAAACTTCTAGATAATACCAAATCCTCTATTGAATAATACAATACTTAGCCTTTCTTTCTGCCAGTTCGCTTTGCTGCAATATGACCAACCTTAGCACCAGGAGGAGCATGTCTTGAGACAGGTGGAGCACCCTTAGGATGTGCACCGCCTCCGTGTGGATGTGCATAAGCACCCATGGCCTTTCCTCTTACTATAGGCCACTTCTTTGCTCTCGCTTTCCATTTATGATAAGCTTTGCCAGCTTTGAGGAAGGGCTTTTCAATTCTTCCTCCTCCTGCACATATGCCTATTGTTGCTCTACAGTTACTGGAGATCAGCTTTGTTTTCTTGCTGGGGAGTTGTATTATAGTGCCACTTTCCGTATGTGACAGAATGACAGCATATGAGCCACTACTTCTAGCTAACTTTCCTCCATCGCCAGGTCTTAGCTCTATATTACAAACCATAGTACCCTCAGGTATTGCTCCAACTGGGATTATATTACCAGGAAATGGAGAGGCCTTAGCACCAAGATATATCTCCTGGCCTAATCGTATACCTTCAGGAGCAATAGTTATGAATTCTATGCCATTCTCGAGTTTTATTCTTAGACGTGGAGTGTTGCAACCTGGATCATGGAATATATCCACTACTCTACCTCGAATAGCTCCTTTAAGCTGTTCTTTAGTTAGGGGAGGATACTTAGCAGGGCCTTCTCTTCTCCACGAGGGAGATTTAAATACTGAACCTCCCCTTCCTCTCCTCTGGACTATTAATCTTTTACCCAACCCTAATCACCTCTTCTAGAATATTCCTAACCGCATAGCAATATCAGAAGCCCTATACTCTGGGGCTAACTTTATGTAAGCTTTCTTTTCACCTTCAGGAGTTATCAAGGTATTTACCTTAACTACCTTAACGTTATACAACTTCTCAATAGCCTCTTTTATTTGTTTCTTAGTAGCTCTTTTTAATACAATAAATGTTAATTTATTTTCTCTCTCTATTAGCTCTACTGCTTTCTCAGTGATTACAGGTCTTAAGATTATCTTGTATGGATCTATACTCAATTAAAACACCTCCTTAATTACATGAATAGACCTTTGTCTAACTCTAATACTGCTGCCTGTGACCAAAGGGTTAATCTTCCAGGATGACCTCCAGGAGCTAGGAGCTCTACATTAAGATTCCTAACCAACGCTACATCCACTCCAGGAAGATTTCGAGCAGCTTTTACTATACCTTCATTATTAGCGACTACTATGAGCACACTCTTAGGCTTTTTATAGCGTCTACCTCTTCTCTTACCCTTACCAGCTCGTATTCGTACTCCATTTTTAGCTCGTTCAACATCAGCCCATAAGCCTAGATTCATAAAAACATTACGTACCTCTCTTGTCTTCTGTAATTTTTCTATATCCTCTACAACTACTAAGGGTACTTCAGGTATGCTACTTATTATATGCCCTCTTTTTTCTACGAGCTCACGATTTGCAGTAGCAGCAATAGCACTTCTTATAGCGAGTCTTCGCTCCTTTTTATTAATAGCCTCATATACTACCTTTTCAACACGAGGAGGATGTGTCTTGTAGCCGCCTACAGTCATAGGCGCAAAAGCTGCTCTTCTACTTCCTTTAATCCTAGGAACTCGAGCTACACCATATCCTGGACCCCAACTTTCTGCAGTTGTTCGTTTTCCTGCTAATTTGTCTCTACCTTGGGGTTGAATTCTAGCAGTTATAGATGAGATTACAGCTCTTCGAATTATATCGATTCTTAAAGGTGTTTCAAAAATAGGAGGTAAGGATATTCTATCAGTAGGATCGCCATCTAAATTATAAACATTAATAACTCTTACCATCACTTACCAGCCTCCATTATTGGTTTGGTACTCATATAGAGGATATTTGGCTTTCCAGTGTAGATAGAAATCCTCTTACCTGGCCTAATAGCATATCGTATTTTGATAAATCGCTTAGTAGGCCCTGGAACTGAACCCTCTAGAATGATGAAATCACTTTTAACTAGGCCATAACGTTTCCAACCACCACTTGGATTTATCTCCTCAGGATTATTGCTTACTTTAAGTATTCTCTTGTTGTAGTCTGTTCTTTGATGAAAACCCATCTGACCAGCTTGTACACTTGTGAACATAGGTCCAGGGTGTCTTGGTCCACGACTACCTCCTTTTCTAGAACCTTTTCTATGTTTATGCCATCGTGGCAATTCCTTCACTCCAAAACGCTTTACAGGGCCTTGGGTACCTTTTCCTTTAGTTATACTGATGACATCAACAAATTGCCCTTCTTCAAAAATATCATTAACATGAACTTCCTTACCTAGTAATCCTTTTAGATATTCAAACTGGGCGCGTATGTCCCCCCCATCAACCTTAATCTCAAAGACTTCAGGCTTTTTCTTATGAATGCCTGCTTTTCTAGGTTGCGTAGCTACAATTGCTCTGAATTCAGAAACTATATCTAGGCCGTCCTCTATTTTCTTTAACTGATTTTCTGGATTGAACTTCTCAGGGATAGTGAAGACTCTTTCTAAATCTTTAGGAGGATCAGGTATCCAGACCTCCCCAAGTGTTTTAAGGCCCTGTGACGTTCTATAATAGGCTCTAAAACCAATAACTAATAGGGGAGGAGTTTCTATAACCGTAGCACTTTTAACAATTTGTCTACCATAGAAAGGACTCGTATCTTTATCTTCTATTGTGACTACATGAATCATTCCTACTTTGTATCCTCCAAAGCCTAATAACTTAGGTTTGTCACTCTCTACCTTAGGCCAATTTCTAATCCTAGCTACTATACTTCTAGCTCTTTTCCTAGGCCATACACCCATACTGCCTCTTCGTGGTCTTCGTCCCATAGAGTAACTACCTCTAATATATGCAGTCTTCGTTAATTTAAGAAAAGCAACATAAAAACTTTCTCTCATTAGCACTATACAATATGATGAAGTTTTAGAAAGACCTTTGATCGACAAGCATGTTTAATATAGAGAGTACAGCGAAGATGGCCTCCTCTGTTCTAACAGTTTGAGCGCCCTGGAATGGAATAAAGTTAACAACATACTTAAGGTGAGTATTTAAGTCGAAGCCTTCCGACATAGCTATATCGTATAATCCTCTATAGGGTGAGCCGAAGATAACCGTAGTCTCATGTAGTTTAAAAAGATCACGGCAGAGATCATCAAGTACTTTATATATGATCTTACCATATTTAGAAGTGCCTATTATGGTTCCCTCTTCATTTTCTATCAGCTCTTTGAGGCTGTTATAAGTCCTTCCAAGATAGGGTCTCCAGTAGAAAGGAATTTCCTCAGGATGTATTAATTCACCTATTAAGTATCTCTCTTGAATTTCAAGAAGCTTAATTAGAACAAAGTCTCCCTTACGAATTCTAATAAGATTTTTAATGAAGGCTTTTGCCAAGAGACTCATACCAACGTCTAATATTGCATAGTTAGATTTCCTCTTAAGTACTACGCCTTCCCGATATCTGTATTTTAAAGCCTCTTCTAGATTTATAGGAGTAGTATGAGCAGGAGCTTTAAGTGGAGGAAGAAGGCCAGCATATCTCAAGTTTCGCTTTATTGGTATATACTTCTTTAGATAAGGAGGAGTAAAGTGATAATTAAATAGATCCCTGAGTAAGGTTTCTTCATCAGGCGTCGCTTTGTAAAATAAGACCTCATCTACTCTAAAAATTGTGAGCGCTCGGCTTATTATTCCTACCTTTATAGTTTTCTCTCTTAGATTGGGCGCCTCTGAGAGCACGTTTGTAGGTAGTGCTACTTTAAGTTTTATACGCCTTCTATGAGGAGGCCAGATATGGTAACTCATTAATATTTCTTAATTTAACTAGCTAGTTACTTCTTTCTTTTCTTTGCTTTACCCTTTCGTGCTGCTTTAGCCTTTCCGCTTCCTTCAGAGGATACTCCTATCTCCAATAATGTCGTACGCTGTCTTCCTCCCATGTCATACACCTCCTATGTTTTTACCTTCACCCTCCAATATGCTACTTTCCCTCTTTTTATCTCTTCTATTCTACCCTCTTTTAAAAGTAATCGTAATATGTAGAATGCCTGAGAGTGGGTAAGTCCAGTTAGTCTAACAAGTTCAGAAGTTGACATTTCTCCCTTATCAGATAATATATTAAAGACCTCTTCCTTTCTCTCTTTTATCCTCTCAGTCATCTTGCGCGGCAAATTATCACCAGTGATAGACTATTCACAAAATAGAAAAAATAAGGTTTTTGAACAAAGGAGAATAATATACAAGATTAATGTTAGTATTATACTCTTCTCGTTCCTACTAATCTCCTAAGCATCGGATACATCTCTAGAGCACGTTCTTGAAGTATTAGCGTCTGATATTGAAGCAATATGTCTATAAGAAGAAGAATACCCATACCACTACCCAAGGCACCGAACATATCGGCTAGGGCAGCAATTAAGCCAACTACGAAACCACTAGCTATACTGAGTATTGGAATATACCTTTCTAGAATAGATGCAATGATCTTAGTAGATTTTCTGAAACCAGGTATCTGTAGTCCAGCTTGAACTAATTGTTCAGCTTGAGAACGTGGATCCATACCTGAAGTCTCAACCCAAGCTATAGCGAAGAAAATACACATTATAACGAAGAATATCGTGTAAGCAATTGCCCTAAACGGGTTTTGAGCAACTTCTACTAATCCTCTAGGTGGAGATATGTAGTATAGAAGCCCTCCTACTAGGACCCGACTATTATCTTTTGTCTCATATTCTGCGAAATACCTTAACCATGAGGCTCCAGGGAAACGAGACCAAAGTACATTAGCCAGCATGTGTAAATTAGCCATTAAAGCTGCTGCTAATATTACAGGAACATTTGAAACATAGAGGAATTTTAAGGGTATACGTGCTCTAAGACCACCATATCTAGCATGAACGACAGGCAATTCTATCCTTACACCTTCAAGATACATTATAACTAAAAATGTAAGAATCATAGCTATTAAGCCTGTTACATCAGGTAAGCCGTGAGGCCTACTTAACGCTTTAAATAGTACTGAATAATCACCTACTCTTACTAGTGAAGCTAAACTCACTAATAGAGCGTTAAGAGCCCCCAAAGGTAAGCCATCATCCATAGTGAAAGGAGAAAAACATAACCAAAATATTTGCTGAGCAACTCCTGCGGCTATGAAGAGGCTAACTCCACTTCCTATTCCCCACCCTTTCTGAACTAATTCATCGAGTAGAAGTATTATGGTACTTGCTGCTACAAGCTGTAAGAAAATAACGAAAGAGGCCCAAAGTGGTAAACTGCCATAGACGCCACCAAAAGCATAGATGCCCGCTTCTAGGAATATGAAAATGAAAGCAAAAAGTTTCTGACCTCCTGTAAACCTAGCTCTCTCCCTAGGATTTGTTAGATCTACATCTATAATTTTACTACCAACTAGTAATTGGAATATCAGTCCTGCAGTGACTATGGGGCCTATCCCTAACTCAGCTAAAGTTCCTCTTTTAGAAGCAAAAATCATTCTAAGAAAGAAGAAGGGTTCGTATACACTCCTAGTAAGAGATAGTGGATAGAGAGGGATCTCACACATTATAAGGTAAATCGTCAATATCAATCCAGTCCAGAAAAGTTTTTCTCTAAATGTTACAGGACGGGTAGGACGGGTTACTTCTGGTAAAGCTCTCATTAGAGGTTCTAATAATTCTAAAAATCTTGACATAACCTAAGCCTACCTCTTATTCGGCTATTATAACGTCACCGCCAGCTTTCTTAATTTTTTCTATAGCCTGTTGTGTAAAGCTTGAAGCCTTAATTATAAGTTGTTTAGTAACTCTACCCCCTCCTAA
Organism: uncultured Thermoprotei archaeon; assembly: GCA_964517845.1. Taxonomy (GTDB): domain Archaea; phylum Thermoproteota; class Thermoprotei; order QMSL01; family B3-G16; genus CAZFCQ01. The sequence goes on from CAZFCQ010000008.1 coordinate 8,234, forward strand.
TACCTTGTTAAAGCCTAGCTTAGCTACATCAATCATTATAGCCTCACCTTTTCGCTCTGCTAATCCTCGAGCTAATAGATATTCTGCTTCTGCATCAAGGACTCCAACGTTAACTTCTCTTCTTTCAGGAACTATTCCTTTAGGCCTCTTAAACCCATGCTTTCCAAAATAATCTGGAGCATACTTAATTACCCATGTCCAAAGGTGTTTATGCATCCCTGCATGACCCACACCGCCCCTCATACCGCCTTTCCTATGTTGACCTACTCTACCCCAACCACAAGTTCTTGTTCCACGCATATATCTGGATTTTTTCTTTCGCCTTACAACCATATATAATCCCCTATGCCATTCGCTTTATTAAGTCTTTAATGGTTTTTCCTCTATATCCAAGTTCTCCTCCAGCTCTATATTGTTTCTTTATACTACCTTTAAATCCACCACTTGGAGGGGATAATCTAAAAACAGGTTTTAATCCAGGTATCTCAGAGAGTTTAGCTCGTCCTTCAATTACCGCCTTAGAGAATTCCTCTATAGAGTTATAACCCAATTTTTTAATATATTCATCAGTTAATCGTCTATCACCTATTAAGCGTCCTCTTCGTCTGAGGAGGAGTGTTAGAGCTTCAGTATCTATTTCTCCCCATGTGACATAGTCCTTTACCTTATTCAACATACCAAGATAACTAGGTGTTTCCTCTATTATAACACAATGGTGTTTTCTCACTAACCTTAGCATTTTTAATGTATCTTCGACATCTCTGGGAATACCTACCGTGCCTCGGATTCTTATTACAGCGAATAACCTTGGCATGATGTTCACCATTAAATATGTTTCTATCTCCAATCTTTTGGATGCTTGAATTTATATGTGTTCTTAAGAGCTTCATATGTAGCTTTGACAAAATTAAGTGTTGTCCTAGTCTCTCCCTCAGTTCTAGTCCAGACATCTTTGATTCCTGCTAATCTTAACAATACTTTTGCAGCTTCTCCTGCAACAAGTCCAACACCTTTCGGAGCAGGGATCAATGTTACCTCTACACTTCCACTCTTTCCAGTAACCTTTATAGGTACACTATGCGGCTCATTACATGAGCATTCCCAGCTTCCACAACCCCTTCTTACAGGTATGATATTTAGCTTTGCATCGATTATAGCCTTCTCGATAGCCACACGGATCTGCCTAGCTTTACCTATACCTATGCCTACATGGCCATTTTCATCTCCTACTACGACTAATACCTGAAATCTACTAACTTCTCCAGCTTACGGACCCCTTCTTAGGGGTTATCCGTCTGCTTTTGCACTAAGTTAACATTGACTATTTCATGTTTTAAGTTAGGAAGTAATGCCTCAATTATTTCGATTTCTCTAATGGGTAGATTCATTTCGAATATCTGATCTATCGATGTAATCTTTCCTTCTTTAACTAACATGCCTATTCTAGTCTTCGGAACCCATTCCTCCAATTCTGTTGATATAGATGAAGACATGGAATCACCTCAAGCTAGCTACCATACGTTAAAAGGAGGTAATAAATATTATTCTAAAACAGGCATGTTAAACCTAGCAAGGATCATACTTTTAACCTTTTTGAAGTGAGAAGGGAGTTCCTTAGGATCTAATCCTTTAGCGAGATATCTAGAGAATCTCTTGCTTAATTCTTCGGGATCTCTTGATTCTAAGAACTTAGCGTAATTTGCAATATGTTCACCTCTTATTCTTTCATCTTGCGGGAACATAGAAGGATCACAGGGTACTTTAAGGCCAGCATCGATGACACCCCTAATTACAGAAAAAATTCTTACACCTGGTAAAGCTCTATGTAAGCCTACATCAGGAATAGCTTCTTTGATACCTTTCTTTAGTGCTTTAAGGCCTAAAAGTAGGCCTACAAGGTAAGCAGCAGGTATGTTGTTCGTATCAGCCAGCCAGCCGTAATCCCTACGTAACTCATTACTGTGAGCAGAAACGATTACTTCATCTCCTATAGGTTTCGCAACTACAATCTGTGCTATTATGTGATTTATAGTCTTTCTAACTACTAGTCTAGGTTTACCAGACAGAAGGAGTTTTCTCCGCTTATAATAGTTGGTAACTCCTTCCCTTCGTCGTCTGAAGGGTACCTTATATCTTGGGCCCTTAGCCATAATCTCATCTCCTAGCTAGATTACGCTCTCTTATGTACATTTTTAGGTATGCTATATTTGGGAATTCACCACCTTTAGCTTTACGATATAATGACCTATAAACCTGCCTAGTAATTATTCGTCTTCTTCTCAAATACTTTAAGAATTTTCGTATAGCTCGAATTCTTGAGATCCATAAATCTCTATCATCAATCTTTGTACCTTTACGAGTTCCAGGTCCTCTACGCCTTCCTTTTCTCTTTTTCCTATGTCGCTCTCTTGCTCTAACTCTGCTTACACCCTTTACTGGCCTAGCTTTAATTATACCTTCTTTAATTAAGCGTCTCACATCATCACGTGTTACAGCACCGATTACTTCATCTATCTTATCAGGATCTATCCAGATTCTATGTTTCCCGACACCTAGAATTTCAGCAGCCATACGTCTTACTGTAGTAAGTTGTTCTGTTGTCATATTGTCTCACCTTTTCTCTCAGCCTCTAATACTTCCAATACGTTTTTACCAGGGTTTAAAACACGTAAGCCTAATTCAGTAGCTCTCTGGACTATCATAAGTCTTTTTCTTAGCCCAACTGACGCTGCAATTCTTACTGCGTGTTTTTTAGGATCTAGACCTACTAATTCATCTGGCGAATGGATAAGTACTTCTTCAAAGCCACTAGGGTGTAGATTGCGAACTCTCTTAGGACCACGATAGCCAATCTTTACTTTAGGAGGATAGCCTTTTTTCTCGAGTCGAATTTTATTATCTAATCCTCTAGGTTTACGCCAGCTATCTCCCACTCTCTTAAAACGCCACGAATCGATTCTCATGAAGCGTGGCTTCTTATGCTTGATAATAGCTCTCAGTTTAAGTAGACGAACTTTAGAGTGCGACAACTTTGGTTTTATCTTAGAGGATGAGGCAGACATTATCACATACCCTCATAAGCATAATAGTTTATTTCTAATAAACATAAGCTAGGAGCACGCCGCCTATCCTAAGCTTTCTAGCTTCTATATGAGACATAACACCTTTAGATGTTGAGATTATTAAAATACCAACTTCCCTTGCTGGTAAGTATTTAGTTTCCCACAATTCTATCTCTCGCCATCTAACAGAAAAACGTGGTTTTATAACACCACATTTATTAATTCTTCCTAGAAGCTGTACCCGAAACTTACCAGAACGCTTATCATCTATATACTCAAATTCGCCTATATACCCATATTGTTGCATAACCCGTAAGACTCGAGCGATTAATTTAGATGCAGGGTATATTAGGCATTCAGCATGTCCTCGCATTTCGTTATTCATTATCGTAGCGAGTGCATTAGCTAAAGTATCCATCATAACCATTATTCTAGACCTCCTACATGTACTTCTTAAAGCCCATTCTAGCAGCTACTTCTCTAAAACACCTACGACATATGTTAATTCCATACTTTCTGATAAGTGCTTCATGAGTACCACAGACTCTACACCTACGTGCACCTTTTCCGAATCTTCTTTCTTTAGGGGGCCTATGTTTAGCCATGCGCTCTCACCAGGCTTATATTACTTTAACATTAAAAGTCTCCTCTAAAAATTTTATTGCTTCCTCCTTAGTAACTCTATGCTTCTTATTTATCTTTGCTCTTCTCCTTCTTCTCCTAGCGACTCTAAATCCGGGTCTAGCTAAGGATACGCAGATGTCCATGCCGAATACTCCAAGTTTTGGATCATATCGAGTACCAGGTATTTGAATGTGTTCCGTTATGCCAAAAGAAAAGTTTCCATATTCATCAATACTTGATGATCTTAACTCTCTACCTACTGCTTCAAATGCTTTATCTAGGAACTCATATGCCTTCTCACCTCTTAGCGTGACAATACAGGCAATGTTCTCTCCCCGTCGTATACCGAATTCTCTTATAGTCCTCTTGGCTTTTCTTAAACTCGGTTTTTGTCCTGTAAGTTCTCTAAGAATAGTGGCCGCACGCATTAAGCGCTCACCTGATTCACCTACAGCCATATTAACTACTACCTTATCTATGATTACTTTTCTCATAGGATTTTCCTTCTCCCTTTCTTTGACTTCAATAACTTCTTGGCTCATTTCAAGACCTCCTCGGGTAATGAGATTAGTAAGCTATCTCTCCCAATTACGAATACATAACGCATAATAGTTCTAATTTTTTCACCATTAGCACTTTCGAGAGTAACCACAGCATCACGTCTTTTGAATATCTGTTTAACATCTACGATGCGTCCTACTCTACCTACGTTCCTACCACCAGTGACTATAGCTAGAGCCCCTTTTTCAAATTTAACGTGCTCTAGGATGTCTTGGTTAGGGATTGAGATCTTCACTACATCGTATGTCTTAAATACATCTTCAGTAGGGTTCATAGGATCCGTTAAATGTATTATATGGTTACGTCCATCGTGAAGGTTGAGTTGAAGGTTACCTCCTTTAATTGTTGTTTTATTTTCTATTCTACATAATTTGAACTGCGCTTCCTCAGGTGGAATAGAATGCAAGGCCATGAACTTTGTAGGATAGGGAATTACACGATAATATTCATCAAGGCCTACTATTTCAATTACGTCCATAAAACCAACAGGGAACTTATAGTCGCGTCTAACTCTACCATCAATTTTAAAGTGACCTTCAGCAATTAAACGTCTAGCTTCTCTTGCAGTTTTAGCATAACCAAGGACATCACGTACTATTAGTAGTAACGGAAGACATCTAGTAATGGGATGAGGACCTGGTGATGGCTTAACAGTCCACTTTCTTTCTTTTCTCAATATAGGCCAAAATGGAGGTGCAGCTAGTCTTTTTAGATGCCCTTTACTTCCTGTAAGTTTCTTAGGCATGTGCACTCACCTCTTTCGCTTTTCGTTTTCTCTCAATAACTTCTCGTCTACGTTCATCTGAAAGATCTAACTTGGTTATCATAACTTTAGAGGGATGAATAGGTATAAAGACTTGGGTTCCATCAGACCTTCTTCTAGTAACTCCCTCAACATGTATACGTACTTTTTTAAGATCTACCTTAACTACTCTTCCTTCATGACCTTTAAAGTCACCTCTTAAAATGAGAACAGTATCACCTCTTCTTACAGGTAGAGACCTAATGTTGTATTCCCTTCTAAGCTCCTCAGAGAGTGGAGCAGTAAGGAATTTATGCCTAATATGGAGTGGAGCAGTGAAATATGCTTTTCTTTGCTTTCTAGGCTGTCTTGGTGACTTACCTTTAGCCACTTAAACTCACCAGATACAGAGGCTAAAAATATTGAGGTTAGATATAAGGATTTAGCTTTAAGGTATAAATGAGTTAGGATGAATTATTTTCATGAGTTAAATTAGGCACTTTCTCTTTCCTCCTTCTGTTCTTCTAAAGCTTTTTTCTCTCGTTCTTCTTGCTCCTTTCTGCGCTTGAGCACATCAGCTTTAACACGTGTCCAGTCTATATACTTTGTTACTATATCTCTAAGATGTTGCCTAAGTAAGCGTGTGGCTCTTTCAGTACCTAAACGCGCAGTATTCCAGGTTACGAAAGGAGGATAGAATGATGCTCCCGTAACTTTAAGACGGCCTTCCTGGTCAACTTCAAACTTTACAAAGCCTAGTTCCCTTAAGAAGCAAGCATCATTCGGACAAAGGATGTCTATTTCATTCATTTCCTTCTTTAGATATAGTAATTTATATTCGGTAGGGGAATGAATAACTCTACCACAGGGACACTGTATCATTTCAGCTTCTTCTTTCTCTTTTTCCTTTATTACTTCACTCATCTTAATAATACCCCTTTAAGTACTTCCCCTTGAAGATAAGGAATTTAAATGCTTTAAGTTTTACTGTGATCTTACAAGATAGAGTGTAAGAACAGGTTTCAATACTATACGCTTCTTATTTGAAGTTTCATGTAACAATCAGATCGAGTTCTCTTCGCTTAATAGCACGTTTGACTTCAAGAGCTATTCTATCACCAGTACTCATTCGTCTGTTATATTTCGCATTAGAGTATTGTCCCCCAATACCCATATGAACATTAGTGCCTCCACCATGTCTAAAGGCGACATCATGAACTACAGGTATATGAGAATATATTTCAGCACCTTTAGGTACATCAAATAGACCATAACTCTCAGGTGTTTTAACCTCAGTACCCAAACTTACATCAAGCTTAATAGTAGGTCTTAGAAGGTACTTCTCTACAAGATCCCAAGTTATGACTATCTGAAAAGCCCATGCTCCAATGATTCCAGGTGGCTCATATCTACAAGTCGCTAGAAGAAAGGCGTTCGCACAACGAAGTACCTCTTTTAGAAGAGATTCTCTAACGCTTAATAGTGCATGAAAAGTGACCTCAAAAGAGGGCACTATTCTCTTTAATAACTTAATCTGAACATCAGCAGGTAATCTCCTTACACCATCGAAGATTGTTTCACGACGTTCATCTATTGAAAGTAGCTCATTTGAAAGACATATTCGAGCCTCATTTAATGTTAAGTTATACGTCTTAGCATAAACATCGTCTAAGCTACCCCATTCATCGATGGCGTTTATTGGAGAGAAGAAGAAGTTAAAATTAGCCTGAGGACCTAAGACTAGTTGTTCTACTCTTGCCTCTTTAAGAGCGTCTATTGTTAATCGTCCTTCGTTAACCTCTCTTTCTACTTTTTCTTCAAGATCTTGAGAATCAGCTGCAAATATGAATGCTCGTTCATATTTTCTCTTAGGATGTTCAGCTTTTAGTAATAACGGTTCTTCGATTACTTCCTTAAAACTAATACCAGACTTAGTAACTATGAATTCGTACTTCTTAGGAACAGGAATACCTGCCCTCTTAGCAAACCAGTAATAATCCTTTTCTATACCTCTATTTTCTACCTTTAATAGCTTCCTTGAACCTATAATTGGAATGGCGAAATCATTTTCAATTTTAGTACAATACTTATCTCCACCCAAATATGTAGCAAAAGCCCTATTAGGTACTTGAATAGGCTCCAGCTCTAGAAGATCATCAATATACTTATAAATATCCATATACTTATCTAGTAAGAGTATTGCATACTTCCATTCCTTTCTTCGCTTTAACTCTGCTGGATCTTCAGTAACAATGAGATCTCTTTTTACTATAGTAGGTAAGTCTTCAATTTCTTCGTGAGGCATGCCTACTATAGGATTTTGAAGATATATTATGCCACGGCTTTTTGTTGTATAGATTATCGCTCTAAGCCCGTAATTTCTAGCGCCAGACCATGCATCAAGTGCTGAGTGAGAACCGAATATTAAGAGAACAGGGCTTTCATAATTACGAACTAACTCCTGCATTTCTTCTCGTTCTATCAAAATGGATCCCTCAAACCATCCTTTCGTAAAAGTATTGAGCCCATATGCTTTTATGGTTAAGTAATCACTTTATGCAACATATCTTTTTCTAATGCTAATCTTATTTCACGAGCTATTCTACGACCTACACTCATAGGCTCATTCCAGTAGAAGGATGAGTAAGGGCTACCAGTTACATAGAGATTTGTCCCAGCCACTATTCTTCCTGAGAATTCAAAGACGACTATTTCACCATCATCCTTAATTACACTTTCCAAACAGAAGGGACCTATAATCCCTGGAGGCAAAGTTATCTGAGAATACTTTACAAAATTTAAGCCATATCTCATGATCTTAGGTAATAAGCTTTCTCTTAAAACTAAAGGTATATTACCCACTACTGTAAAACTAGCTCTGATAGACTCCCTAAGGTCAGGAGGTAGCCTATAAAGCCCATCTATATTACTTTCATAACGTATATCAGCTCCTAAAATCTCAAGTCTTCTTAAGGTAGGGCTATAGAAGAAATGATAGTAAGCGGTAACACCTACAATGTACTCCTGAATCATAACGTCTTCGTGGGATGTAATAATTCCTTGAGAGATAGCCTCGCGTATACCCTTAATGACTTCCTCCTTGGTTTTAGCTATGAAATAACCTTTTCCTCCTTTCGCTCCTGGGAACTTAATAATAACAGGGCTGTTAATGTCCATATCTAGTGTGTACTCTTTAGGTATCTTTATTCCTGCATTTCTTAAGAATTCCATTTTCATTCTCTGATTTGCTTCAATTCTGAAGAGAGACCTTAATCCAAAGATAGGTAGCCTCATTTTCTCGACGTTCTCTAACCCTACGTATTCTATTAGGCTACCATGAGGGATTAGTATAGAATTATGTTTCCTTAAATAAGAGAGTACTCGATCCTTACAAATATCCTTCCAAGAATCGACTACTACTTTAAAATCTATAAGATTAGAGAACATATCATAGAACCATTCACGCTTTTTTTCAACTATTAGAAGAGTACTAAAGCCTTCAAGCTTCGCCCCATGAAGTATTTGTAATGCTGAGTGGCTTCCTAGAGTGGCAATAGTAATGTTGTCAAAGTCATAATCAGTAATTAAGAAACTTACATCGGTTAAACTCATTCGTCAATACCTCCTGTAAAAAGTAAACTATTATTCACTTCCTTTATGAAGGAAACATAACCTTATATAAAAAGTAACTCGAAAAATAAAGCCTTCAAGAATCCATGATAAGATAGCATAAGGAATAATACTGAGGAGCCAGTATACTCTATGAATCTCTGAGAGATTATCGGATTTATGTGTATTATAACATCATACTAATAAGTTACGTAAATATGAGGTTCATCGCTTACTACTATAATTTTTCCTACACTTACTTTCAACTCCTCTGAAGCCTGCTTAAGTAATTTACTTAATGCGTATAGGTTAAAGGGAAGAGCTCTACTTACGTCCCAACTTCTTATTGAAGCTCTTAGGTTAATTTCCTTTTTATTAAGCTTTAGATGAATTTCCGTTAGGCAGGGTATTTCATCAGAATAGAAATCATGACTAGGGTCGTAAAGAGTTATATGAGCTTGAGTAAGCCTACTAGCTTTCATTTTATTAAGTGCTTCCTGAAATTGATTTACCTTAAACCATTTGAAGATCCTATTACCATATGTGTATCTTTCGTCTGTAAAATCTAGTTTCATGAAGCTTTTGTTGAAATATTCCTCCATAGATGCTATATTCAAGCCATCCCAATCTAAGGGATCTTTTACTATTAAGAGGAGTGGATAGGGAAGTGTTAACCTCTTTCCTCGATGATCAATGACCACATGACCGTACGTGTTTACAAGATTAATTGTGCTGAGCCATGCATGACGTATATTCTTAGCTTTTATAAGAAAAAGTCCATCAAGACAAAGAAATTCGTACTCAAGTGATTGCTCATGGAGAGCTTCTTCATAAGCACCCATATCATAAAGAATGAAAGATTCGTTATTGATTGTGACTTTAGTAGGTTCTTCTTGATATGCAGCTTCTATTAATCTCTTTAAGTCTTTTTCAAATTCAAAGGGATCGTTACCTATTAAATCAATTATACGAATTTGCTTTCTGAATCTCTCGAAGAGATCTCTACTTAAGTAATTACTTATGCCCTTATAATGTCCAGATTTTATGCATCTATAAACTAGATCAATCCTATGACCTCCTACCTTACCGATGACTATTAACCATCGTATATTTGGATTAGATAGAAGAGTTTCAGTAACGAATACGATGCCTAGTTCTGTATTTTGAAGTCCAGCTACTGCTGCTCCATAGCTTACTAACCTTTTACATAAATCGATATGTCTCTTGTACTGATTTAGATCTTCTTCTGTAACTTCCATTCCTCGGTCAGGATACCTATATTTATAAATAACACAGACTGCAATGGGAGAGAATGGATTACCATAAATAACATGTGGGAATTTAAAGTTCCAAGAAACTTTAACTTTCTTCATTATCTTAGAAATCTTTAAAGATAGAAGGTTAAAAACTAACGTTGAAGAATTCAGCATGTTTAATCGGATTATGAGGATTTATTTAGGATAAGAGTATAGTTAGGTATACGATAAGGAAAGATGAGGATAATGCGAAAGGTAGCTTACTGGGAGGTAATAAGAGTAGTTAAGGAAGTAAGCAAAGATAGAGCACTTCATATAGTTAAATCGGAAGATCTTGGCCCTCTACTAAATATTGAAAATAGAAGTGTATTACCTATAAGAGTACCGTTCTTAGCTATATACGAAAGTGAGAAGGAAAGTTTTTTGAGAATAAATATTATACTTGTAGGCGGAGTACTCTTCCTACAGATAGATATAGAGGATATGGCCTACTTAGTGATATTCCCTCCAGACGTCTGTTTAGCCCTTATAAACGCTATGAAGAAAGGTATAGAGTACTTATTTTTCATAGGAGGAGAGTGGAGAAGGAAGCCTTTACGTGGCTTTCTTTTAAGCATAGACAAATTAACAACTCTAACGTTAGCATATTCTGAAATTGGATATGAAAGAATATACAGAACATGGCAATTTGTTAAAGGTTTATTAGATTATGAAGGCTTAGAGTAATGAAAGGATACACCCATTATAGTTATGTAAGATAAAGAGTCCTAAGTATGATAAGAAATCGCGAATCTGAAGTGTGATGAACGCCTCTGATTCTGATGATCATACTTTTATACTTATGATAAAAATTTTATATCAAACTAGGGATAACATCTAACTTGGGATGCAATATGTCTAATTATGTTTTTCTGAGAAGCATAGTTGTACTATTATTAATCACTATAACCCTTAGTATGTTCTCATCAGGTACTTTAAGGGCTCAAGGTGAGAAGGAAAAGCTAGTCATAATATCTCCGCACTGGGAAGGCATTAGGAAAGAGTACGAGGCAGCCTTTAGGGAATGGTATAAGGCCAAGTATGGAAAAGATGTTGAAATAGAATGGTTAGCAATGGGTACTTCAGATTGTCTTAAGTACATCGAGGATCAATTTAGTAAGCATCCAGAGAGTATTGGTATAGATATCTTCTGGGGTGGGGGAGTGGATCCTTACATGAAGTTAGCTAGCGAAGGGTTACTCTATCCATTTAAAGATATACCCGAAGAAATCCTTGGAAAGATACCAAAGGACATAGGAGGCATACCAGTTTATGATGAAGAGTGCAGATGGTTTGGAACGGCACTTTCTGGATTTGGAGTGATATATAATAAGAAAGTATTAGAAGCTGAAAAGCTAGCAGAGCCCAATACGTGGGAAGACTTAGCTAAGCCAGAGTACCTTGGATGGATAATGAGTGCAGACCCAAGACATAGTGGATCAACACATATGTGTTATGAAATTATGCTTCAGGCATATGGCTGGGAAAGAGGATGGGAAATTATAGTTCTACTAGGTGCTAATGTTAAAAAGTTTACTCAGCACTCAAGTGAAGTACCTGAGGCAGTAGCTGCAGGTGAAGCGGCATGTGGATTAGCCATAGACTTCTATGCATGGTCTGCTATAGCTAAGTATGGCATTGAGAGAATCGGCTATGTAATGCCTGAAGGACTTACCGTAATAAACCCAGATTCTATCGCCATACTTAAGGGAGCTCCACATTTGGATATAGCCAAGGAATTTGTAAAATTCGTCCTAAGTAAAGAGGGACAAAAATTATGGATGCTTAAGGCAGGGGATCCAGAAGGACCTAAAGAATATACACTAGGAAGGATGTGTGTAATTCCAGAACTATATGATGAGTTAAGCGAGAGAAGTATAGTACCACTAAATCCATTTGAGATAAAGAATGTAATAAAATACAATACAACAAAAGGTTCTATAAGGTGGGTTTTAATAAACGATCTAATAGGAGCTACCATAATAGATGTCCATGAAGATTTAGTCAAAGCATGGAAGTCATTAATTAGTGCACAAAAAGAGCTAGAGAAAATGGGTATAAAGAGCGACAAGATTGACCAGGCATATAAGGAGCTAATAACACCGTTTATTTCAGAAGAGGAGGCTTTAACGCTTTCTAAGAAATGGAGTGATCAAAGCTTTAGGAATACAATGATAAGTAAATGGCATGAGGAAGCAATAAGGAGATATAATAAGATAGCATCACTAGCTAATGAGGCAGTAGAAGAGGCAAGGACTAGGGCTATGTATCAATTCTGGGGGAGGGTGGTTGGAGGTATAGTTGCTATAGCAGTTATAATAATAGCGATAGTAATAGTCGTAAGACGTAGACGTGCAAGTAGGCCGTAATCTTCAGCATGAGAATTAATTCTTTTTATAGTATTCTACTTTTACTCATAAGGAGGTGTACTAATTGGTATCTGTTAAGCTTGATAAGGTTACAAAACGTTTTGGAGATTTTGTAGCTATAAGAGATATCACATTTGAAGTTCATGATGGTGAGTTATTCTTCCTTTTAGGTCCTTCAGGTTGTGGCAAGACAACTACCCTTAGGATAATAGCTGGCTTTTATAAGCCTGATGAAGGTAGTGTTTATTTTAATGATAGGTTAATGAATGATATACCCCCTTATGAGAGAAATATAGGAATGGTTTTTCAAAACTACGCTTTATGGCCTCATATGAAGGTTTTTGACAATATAGCGTACGGCTTGAGAGTTCGAAGGGTACCTCGCAAAGAGATAAAAAAGAGAGTAATGGAAGTGCTTAAACTAGTCAAGTTAGAAAAATATGCAGATAGATATCCTAATCAACTAAGTGGAGGACAACAACAAAGAGTAGCATTAGCTAGAGCATTAGTCGTTGAACCCGATGTCCTATTATTGGATGAGCCTTTGAGTAACTTAGATGCGAAACTTAGAGCAGAAATGAGATTCGAAATAAAGAGACTTCAGAAAATGTTAAAGATAACAACGATATACGTAACACACGATCAATCCGAAGCATTAAGTATGGCTGATAGACTAGCAATCATGAATTTTGGAACTATAGAACAGATCGGTACACCTAGAGAGATATACAGTAGACCCAAGACTAAGTTCGTTGCAGATTTTATAGGCGAGACTAATTTCATAGAAGGTATAATAGATGAAATAGATATTGAAAATAATGTAGCCTTGGTAGATACTCCTTTAGGCATAATAGAGGCATGCCTTTCAGATTCTTCATTAAAGGAAGGAGACAAAGTGATCTGTAGCATAAGGCCTGAGGCAATAAAATTCATTTCTGAAAAAGGAGCTTACAATAGTGTAAGAGCTAAGCTTGTGAATATCATGTTCTTTGGAGCCTATGAGGTGTACATTACTGAAGCTAATGGAGTAGAGCTTAGAATACTAAGCTTCGATGTGAAAATACCTCCTAGTAAAATCGGCATGGAAGTTAATCTCTTCTTTAAGCCAGAGGATGTTATATTATTGGTGATGTAAGAATGAAGAATAAGATTAGGTATTTATATAGTGTATTAAAAGAAAGTAAAGGGTCATTTCTTATCTTCGTGCTCATTTTATCCTTCTTTATCCTTTTCCTTTTCTATCCTCTAGTGTATATTTTTTATAACACATTTTTTGTAAATGGAAAGTTCACATTTGATTATGTAAGACTAATGCTGAGTGATCCGCTCTATGTTGAAGCTATGAAGAATAGCTTAACAATAGCAACAATTTCAACAATTATAACATTATGTGTAGGAGTTCCTTTAGCAGTACTATTTGCGAGATACGATTTCCCAAATAGAGCCGTGTTTCAAGGACTCCTATTAGCACCAATGGTGATGCCTCCATTTGTAGGAGCTATAGGCCTACAGAAAATCTTCGCAAGGTATGGGGCTATAAATATCTTCCTGAAGGATTGGCTTCACCTGATAGAGAGACCAATCGATTGGCTTGGAGGTGGCTTCTGGGGCATAATAATCTTAGAAGTGATCCATCTATATCCGATAGTTTATTTGAACGCTATAGCTGCGTTAGCGAATATAGACCCCACATTAGAAGAAACCGCAGAGATCTTAGGTGCTAAAGGTATAAGGCTCTTTTTAACTATAACATTTCCGCTTATGTTACCAGGCGTGATAGCAGGAGGTACAATAGTCTTCATATGGGCTTTTACAGACTTAGGAACCCCACTTATTTTCAACTACAAGAAAGTAATTCCTGTCCTCATTTTTGATATGACACGACAAATATACACTAATCCTATGGGATATGCTCTTTCATTTTTGGTATTAGTGATAGCAACGGTAGCTTTCTTATTGATAAGAGAATATGTTTCATTAAGAAGGTATGAAATGTTAGGGAGAGGACATATAGCTTCAAGAGTATATAAGATAAGTGGCTTGAAAGGGCTTTTAATTAACGTATTTTTGATACTATTTCTTATACTGGCACTTATGCCCCATATTTCAGTTATTTTAACTAGTATAGCAGAGGAGTGGTTCATGAGTGTTCTCCCTGAGAGGTATACTGGGAGGTTTTATTTTGAAGTATTTAGGCATTCTCTCACAATAACCGGTATAAAGAACAGCTTGCTTTATAGTAGTTTAAGTACTTTATTAGATATAGCCTTAGGAGTTGCTATAGCTTATATTTGCCTAAGAAGTAAGATCCCTGGAAGAGGGCTTTTAGACATACTAGCTATGTGGCCATTAGCTTTACCAGGTATAATCATAGCTTTTGGATATTTAACGACATTTAGTGATACAATGTTTGATCCTAGGACAAATCCTGTACCACTTTTAGTATTATGTTATGCTGTCAGGAGGCTCCCTTACTCCGTTAGGGCAATATATGCTGGTTTACAACAAGTGCATATTGCTTTAGAAGAAGCAGCACAAGTGTTGGGTGCTAAACCGTTAAAAGTGATTAAGGATATAACAGTACCTTTAATCATGGCTAACATACTTGCAGGAGGCATATTAAGCTTTTCTCAAGCTATGCTTGAAGTGAGTAGTAGTTTAGTTTTAGCAATGCATGAAAAAGAATATCCAATAAGTAAGGTAATATATGAGCTTTATGGAAGACTCAGAGATGGTCCGTATATAGCAAGCGCTATGGGAGTGCTGGGCATGTTGCTCATAATAGCTGCATTACTAATAGCTAATAGAGTATTAGGAAGAAGAATGGGAGAGCTATTTAGAGCTTAGAGGGAACTACTATGCATGAATGGGCTCTAGCTGAAGCGATTATCCAAAGTCTGTTAAATATAGCTAACGAGAAGAAGGCTAGAAGAGTGAAAGAAGTAGGAATAAAGATAGGAGAGTTACAGCAAATAGATATCGAAGCTTTCACTATAGCACTTAAAGAGTTATCAAAAGGAACTTTTCTAGAAGGAATAGAAGTAAAAATAAAAGAAGAACGCGCCAGCTTTAGATGTAGAGTATGCGGATTCGAGTGGAAATTAGAGGATATAAGAAATGAAATAGGAGATTCTGAGAAGGAATACATTCATTTTATTCCTGAAGTTGTCCACGCATTTCTCAAATGTCCTCGTTGTGGAAGTCATGACTTTGAAATAAAGAAGGGACGTGGTCTATGGATTAGTTATATAAAGATTGAGCGGTGAGGAAAATGGATCCTCGTATAAACGCAATAGATTTGCGGCTTAAGAGTATAAAGGAGATAATTGCAGTAATGAGTGGAAAAGGAGGCGTTGGTAAAAGCTTGCTCTCCTCAGTCATAGCCTTATCACTCGCTAGAATGGAATATAAGGTAGGTTTATTAGATTTAGATTTCCATGGCCCCTCATGTAACGTAATATTAGGAGTAAAGGGACTAAGTTTTATTGAAGATAAGGGGATAGTTCCACCAAGAGTTTACGGTATAAAGATCATGTCTATTAGTTTTTATATTAATGAAGAGGTAGATTATTTACCTTTACGTGGATCAGATATTACTAACGCTCTAATTGAATTACTAGCAATAACTAGATGGGGATCATTAGATTACCTGATAGTTGATATGCCACCAGGAACAGGAGATGAATTGCTCGACCTAATAAGGTTCGTGAAAAAATTCAAGACATTAATAGTTACAATTCCTTCGCGCCTAGCAATAGCAACAGTAGGGCGGCTTATAAAACTGTTAAAGGAATCGAGAAGGCCCATTTTAGGTATAATAGAGAACATGCGCTCCATCGAGACAGACTTAGTAAAGAATTTTGCCAAAGAGTATAACATCAATTATCTCGGCTGGATTCCATTCGATCCTCAAGTAGAGGATGCTTTGGGAGATGTAGATAAGCTAGTTAAGACATTATTTGCTAGAAAAGTGAAGGAGATAGTCATTAAGAACCTTATAGATAGTAACAAGATAGAGAGTTAAGAGGGGTAATCTTTTGAAAGTACTAGTTACAGGAGGCTCGGGTTTTATAGGGTCGTGGATATCCAACAAACTGTATGAAGAAGGCTATAAGGTTTCTATTTTAGATATAAAAGATCCGCCAAAGAGGGTTAATTATCATTCATTCATTAAAGGGGATATAAGAAATGAAAGCTTAGTAGTGAATGCTCTCAAGCATATAGATTGTGTTATTCATTTAGCAGCACTAATAAGCGTTGAAGAGAGCATATCTAAGCCTATGTTATATCACGATGTTAACGTAATTGGAACTCTCAATCTTCTGAATGCATCTGTGAAAATGAAAGTGGAAAAATTCATATACATTTCATCAGCAGCAGTTTATGGAAATCCGCAGTATCTACCTATTGATGAAAAACATCCTTTAAGACCGCTAAGTCCTTATGGTGCTAGTAAAGCGTCAGGTGAACTTTATGTACTCACTTACAATGATGCTTATAACCTTCATACAGTAATATTAAGGCTCTTTAATGTATATGGGCCAAGAAATGAAATACGATACTCGTCAGTAATTGATAAATTCGTAATTAGAGCATTAAGGAATAAACCACTCATAATCTATGGAGATGGACAGCAGACACGTGATTTCATATTTATAGATGATGTAGCGGATGCTATAGCTAGATCTATTGATGTAGATGAAGCAATTAATGAGATCATTAATATAGGCTGTGGAAAACCTGTTACAATTAAAGACTTAGCACGTACTATACTAACGTTAACTGGAAGAGATATCCCAATAATGCATGTAAAAGCAAGAACAGGAGACATAAGGCATAGTTACGCTGATATAAGGAAGGCTATGAGAATATTGAGGTGGAAGCCTAGATACAGCCTTAAGAGAGGACTAGAGAGGACTATTGAATGTTATAAAGTTCTTCTTGAAGAAAATTAAAGGATTACTTGTCCTTCTTTGAAAATGCTCTCGTTTATTTCTTTAAAGGGTAGAACGATAGTTTTTCTAGCAATATAGATGTTTTCATCTACGATAGTACTATCTCCCATGACAGAATCCGTTTCAATCCTAACCCACTTACTTATATGACATCCTTCCCCTATGATAGAACCTTGTACGACCGCAGCATCTTCGATTATAGTATTACTAAAAACGATACTATTCTCTATTCTCGTATAGTTTCCTACTCTAATATTATTACATAGTATAGTATTAGGACCTATTATGGACTCAACACCTATCTTAACATTACTCCCTATGAATACAGGATTTATGATATCTACGTTTTCAGGGATTTCAGAATTGGATGCAATGAATCCATTAGGATGAAACATTTGAAGAGCACATATGTTTGCTCTAAGATAATCCTCAGGAACACCGATATCACTCCATAATCCGTCATGCTTGTAGCCGTAGACTACCTTATCTCTAACTAGCTTAGGTATTACATCTCTAGCCAATTTAGAGGGATATTTATCAGGGATGTATTTGAGTACTTCAGGTTCGAAGATATAGATCCCAGCATTTACGAGGTTTGAAGGAGCTCTTCCTCTAGGAGGTTTTTCTATGAACTGTACAATTTTGTAGTTCTCATCCAATATGACGACACCATATCTAGATGGATCTTCTACCTTAGCTAATACTAAAGTTGCAAGACTACCTCTCTCTTTATGGTAATCTACTACCTGTTTAAGATTAATATCTGTGAAAATGTCACCGTATATAACAAGGAATGTCTCATCTAGACCGAATCTTTCATAAATGAACCTTATAGGCCCAGCATCTCCTAGGGGCCAAGGTTCTTCAGCATAATACAAGTTAAGATTGAGATCATTACGTTTCTCATATTGTTCTTTAATTATATTAGATAAGTATCTAACAGATAATATGGCGTCCTTTATTCCAGCACGTGCTAGAGAGTCTAAAATCCAGTCTAGTAACGGCCTATCCAGTATAGGCAATAGAGGCTTAGGCTTAGTAAGTGTAAGGGGCCTTAGTCGTGTTGCAAAGCCTCCTGCAAGGATTATTGCTTTCACTTAATCACCTTTATATCATATTAATCTTCATACATTATTAGTTAATAAATACATGAGCTGGATGTTAGACGGTAATCCATGATATCTCCCGTGCAGTACCAATAAGAAATAAAAGGAAAAACAAAGGCAGAAATATTCCCAGGTGCTATAAGTGAACGTAAATATAGATGAAAAGACGCTAAACATCGTCAGAGAGATGCTTTCGAAGGTTAAGAATGAGATCAAGATATTTTACTTCGCATTATCTACACAACAAGAATCTTCATCTGATATAGTCGAAGAAATTCTATCTCTCTTGAATGACTTGAACGATAAGATTAGGATAATAAAAGTAACTAGAGAGAGTAGCCTTATAAAGAAGTTTAAAATAGAGAAGTTTCCAGCACTAGTGATCCATGGTGAGATGGAATATAATATTAGATATTTCGGTACACCGATAGGATACGAATTTGGTGTCCTGATAGAAGATATCATTGACGTCTCAAAAGGTAAACCTGATCTACCTGAAAACATAATAAATGCATTAGTGAGCATAGATAAGGAGGTCCATATACAAGTTTTTGTAACACCTACATGTCCATATTGCCCAACTATTGCTAGAGCTGCGCATATGTACGCTATCGTTAACCTCAATATAATATCTGATGTGATAGAGGCGAATGAGTTCCCAGACTTAATAGAAAAATACAATATCTATGCAGTACCAAAAGTAGTAATAAATGAGGAAGTAGAGTTTGAAGGTATAGTTCCTCACGAGTTCTTTATAGAAAAAATCCTTGAAGCATTATGAGCTATACTTTGAAGAAGAGTCCTCCTTTCTTCTCATGCTGCTTATTAGATATATGGCTCCATTCTCTTGATATTTGCCTATAGCCTTTTATTTGTGCTACATAGTTGTAAGCAGATAGAGCCGCTACTGCTCCTTGACCAGCAGATATGATCGCCTGTTTATAAGGCATGTTCGTAACATCACCCGCAGCGAAAACCCCTTTACGTGATGTTTCACATACTTCGTTAACTATTATCTCACCTTTATCGTTAAGTTGAACAAAGCCCTTTACAAAGCTTGTTTTAGGTATATAACCCATTTCTATGAACACTCCATTAACGTTGATTTGGGTTTTTTCTTTAGTCTTAATGTTTTCTATTACAATCGCAGTGACTCTCTTATCACCCTTTATTTCGATTATCCTACTATTTGGATATAGTTTAAGATTATTTCGAGATTTGATCGCTTCTAATAGATCTAGGTCTTGTGTAGGAGTAGGTGTAGGAAATACCCAATGACATTTGTTTACCACATCGGATAATACTATAGCAGCATGTATCCCTGCATCGCCTATTCCAGCTAATGCAACAGTTTTCCCTTTATAAAGGGGGGCATCACATATTGCACAGTAAGATACTCCTTTTCCTCGAAATTCTTGTTCTCCAGGCACATTTAGTTCACGGGGGGATTTACCAAAGGCGAGTATTAAGGATAGTGCTGTAAACTTCTGATTACTCGTTGTATACACTACGAACTGTTCATCTTCCTCTTCAATTTTAGTGACCTCATCATATACCATATCTATGCTAAGAGACTTAATTTGGTTGTAGATTCGCATAATTAAATCGAAACCACGTATTGATGCAAAGCCTGGATAATTCTGTATTTCAGGAGCTAAAGTAAGTTGCCCTCCTATATCCTTACTTATAATTAAGGTTTTCATCTTAAGTCTAGAGCAATATAAACCAGCTGATAAACCAGCTATGCCTGCTCCTATGATTATTACATCATACATAGGATTCTTCCCTCCTCTACAATTCTGACCATGAGTTAATCTATGTAGTTAGTAATAACTATGTCTTAACTCACTGCTCTTTAGTTTCAAGTATGTTTTCTATCATCAATTAAAGGGAATAATAAGATCAAGGAGATACCAAAAAATAGAGTAGATCCATAGAATGTAAAGTCAGGACTAAAATACTCCCATAACCAACCAGCTATTATAGGACCCACAGTAAAACCGAACCTAATGGAAGTTTGCCTAATAGTTATGGCGATGTTTCTCTTTTTAAGCGGAGTCATCTTTACTATATAAGTTATTGATGGAGACCAAGTACCGCTCCATAGACCGTTTATACACATGAATAATAAGCATAGAAGAAATAAGTCATTTATCCATGGCCATATAATCATTAGAAGAGAGATAGGGGATGTAAAAAATATCATAGCTCTCTTATGGCCGTATTTATCACCTAAAAGGCCACTTGGTATTTGTATAAGCAGTGTTGATAATCCAAATCCGAACGAGAGAAAGACTCCTATTTCAGTTTTACTTGCATTGAACTTTTCTTGAAGGTATATTGGGAGAATAGGATCTAAAATTCCTCTACCAGTACTTAGGAGAAAATGAGAGAGTGCATAAAATAATAGATTAAGGAGTAGCACCTCATTAGTATGATGAGCACTTGGGGAAGCGACTTCTTCATTTTCTTCTTTAGGACTTCTAACTCTTATCAGTAACGTTAATGGTATACAAGTAAGTGAGGTGACGGTTAATAAGTAGAACATTAGATTCCATCCAAAAATATCAGCGATAATGCCTCCTAATAGTGGTCCAAATATACCACCTAGAGGCCAAGATATGTTCATAAAACCATAGGTAGCACCTCTTTTCTGAGGATTTGATAATTGAGCTATTATAAGCATTCTTGGAGGTAAGAAAACTCCCATTGAACTTATTAAAAGCGCTACCCAAGGAATCGTTTGATACCATGAGGAGCATAGAGGCAAAAAGAAGCTTCCGAGGATAATTAGCACGAAACTTAATGTTATCATCAGTTTAGGGCTCAAAGCACCTGATAAGAGACCAGAAACAATCATGAGAGAGGTAGATACGAGACCAGAAATAAATAGCACGAAGGAAATGTCAGGTACGGAAGCTTGTAGATCACTAAGAAATAGTGGTATTAATGAAGTACTCATATTAAAACATGCAGCTATGATTACATTTAATAGAAATAGAGCTATGAGGTCCTTTGATGCCAAGTATCAGCCACCTCGTATTTATTTTTAGGCTATGAGATGAGCGTAATATAACGAGGAGATTTAGGAATTTAAAATTTGTCTGATTAACTCGGGCCTATCGCTGGTGATGACGTCAATACCCATATCAATTACTTTCCTAGCGGTAGTTATATCGTTAATAACCCATGTATCTACTGTTAAACCATGGAGATGTATTTGTCTAACGATCTTCGGATTCAATGAAGAGATATTTATAGCTATGCGGTTCGCAAGAGCGGATAGGGCACTCTGTAAGAAAGAGTCATTAAAGTCTACAGTTATCGCAGTAGTTGGTATAGAGGGAGCTAGAATTCGTACTTCTTTTATTCTTTTTAAGTCAAATGAAGCTATAATAGCTTTATACTTTAATCCTAGCTCTTCTAATATCTCTATAACTTTACCTTCTATTCCATCCTCCTTTAATTCTATGATGGTTATCACACGGCCATCTATGAACTCTAGAGCTTCTCTTAAAGATGGAATCCGAAGGCCTTTATACTCTTTACTAAACCAGCTTCCAGCATCTAGCTTTTTTAAATTCTCATACGTAAATAATGAAACATAACCAGTGCCATTAGTTGTTCTATTCACTGTAGGATCATGAATTACGACAGGGATTCCATCTTTAGTAAGTCTAACATCAAGTTCTATATAGTCTACTCCTATTTCGATTGCTTTAAGAAATGAAGGAAGAGTATTTTCTGGTGCTAGGTATGGAGCACCTCTATGTCCTGTTAATAATATCTTACTCATAATGATATCACCCAGCTTCTCTTCGGAAATAGAATATTAGATGAAGAAAAATTTCCTTTCCTAGTAGTTAGAGAGATATTTTTAAGGAGATATATGGAATATAGATGAGGTAGAGTATTCACGTGTCAAGCTTCTTCAAGATGAAATTTTCATCATATAGAACTCTCTATGGATGGTGATTCGAATGATCTATACAAGGAAAATAGCAATACTCCTCATAATAATGTCAGCGGCAGGGATATCTTCAGCCATTCTAGGACTTAGTACAGAGCAAGTCTTATCTATAACTATCTTCACGACTACTATCACCGCTACAATTTTGTTTTGGAAATATAAGCTACCCATATCATCCCTTGGCGTTGCTTTTTCATTAAGTATAGGCTTAATTGATGTGCCATATCTCGTAGAAGCTATGAATATAGATGTTATTTTATTCCTGTTAGGGATAATGGTAATGGTGAGATTTCTTGAAGAAAGACACTTCTTTGAGTATTTAATAAGTTTAATCATAAATAAGGTAGGAGCTAATGGAAAGTTATTGATTGTAGTAATGATGTTTTTATCAGGAGTTTTTGCAGCACTCGTAGGTATTGTAGCCTCTTCATTATTTATGATAACATCACTTCTTTATGTAACGAGCAGACTTAATATAAATCCTATACCATATGTGATGATGATCGTATTCGCTAGTAATATTGGTAGCGCTGCTACACCAATAGGAAATCCTGGCGGACTAGTCATAGCCTTAAAAGGTAGTCTAACAATTGATGACTTCCTAAGATGGGCAACTCCTATAGCTGTGATTAACCTATTACTAGTTACGTTCATATCACTTAAAATTTTCAGCAAAGATATTTCAAGATTAGATACCGCTCTAAAAATCCTAGTTAAACGAGAAGAGGAAAGATTTAGA
Organism: uncultured Thermoprotei archaeon; assembly: GCA_964517845.1. Lineage (GTDB taxonomy): Archaea > Thermoproteota > Thermoprotei > QMSL01 > B3-G16 > CAZFCQ01. The sequence continues at coordinate 31,266 of CAZFCQ010000008.1, forward strand.
GTAGAAATGTCCGAGAGAGACATATACATATGCGGAGCATTATTTTTAGGAACGCTTGTCGGACTTATGCTACATCATAGTATAGAAGAAGCTTTAGGTTTGACTAGGAATTCTATGTTAGTAGGAATAACATTAATTTCCGCAGGAATATCTCTCTTAATAGAGGGAGAAAGGGTACAAGAGCTTATTGAGAGAGGAGTAGATTGGGTAACAATAGTATTCTTCATGATGCTCTTCGCACTAGTAGGCATATTAGAGTACACAGAAGTAACAGGTCTTATAGCTCACGCCTTTTCAGAGATTCCAGGGGGAGAAATAGGCGTTATATTAACCATTACTGTACTTGTGGGTATTTTAAGCGCTTTCTTAGACAATGTTTTAGCTATAGCGGCTATGGCTCCTGTAATAAGGGAGCTCAGCACTTTTGGCTTAAATGAATATCCTTTATGGTGGGGAGCACATTTTGCTGGTACTTTCTTTGGAAATCTAACATTAATAGCTAGTATTGCAAATTTAATAGCTATAGGTATAATCGAGAGGCGTCGATTAGGAAGTATTTCCTTTAGTGAATGGTTAAGAATAGGTAGCATAATAACATTAATTTCAACTATAGTTGCACTATTTCTATTGATATTTCAAATGAAGATACTTACTATGATATAGTAGGCTCAATAGGCTTAAGGTTTAGCCATTATGAAGTATCTGTTATCTCTCTTAGAGAACCATACGTTAAAACCCTGATTCTGAAGCATAAAGATTACAGGACACCATGGAAAGTTTATGGGATCTTTTATCTCAATTTCATAACCTCCTGAGACAGAAGTCATCTCCCCAGTAGTACCAATTATTTCCTTTAACCGTTCATCTAAGTTAGGTATAGGTCTTAATGTCTCTTCAAGGAATGCTACAGTTTCTGCACGTTCTTTCTCCATGGTCTCTATACGTTCCCTGTATTCTTTTAATTTACCCTCTAACCTAGAGATTTTCTCTCTTAGAGACTCGGTAGTGGCAGTCTCAGAAACTTTACTGAATGTAAGACCTAGATTCCTAACTATGGTCTCAGCGTTTTTAGCTATCATATCTTTAAATCCCCAACCTATTGCTATTCCTAGCCCAAGAGCTAATGCTCCGGCAATCCCCCATGCTAATGCGTTAGCGAATATGTAAAATATTGAAACATCAACTTTCATGACAGTTAGTGCAATTACAACCACTGCAAAACCAAGCAATAATTTCGTAAAGAACGTAAATACGTTAGAAAAGCTTAGACCTAATTCTTCGCCTAAAGCAGAAATAGTATTTCCTATAAAATCGGTTATTATAAAGCCTAGAGTAATTATAAGAAAGCCTGCCATTAAGTAGGGAATGTAGCCCATAACGCTTCTAATGAAGGAGCTAAAGGTTGTAGCACCTAAGATATCTGAGGCTAAGAGTATTGCTGCTAAATAAATGAACCATCTTGTGAGTAGATTTACTATATGTGATAATGTAATATTCGACTTTTTTAATGCTCTTCCGAGGACTGTCCTATTAAAGGACTCTTCTATCCCAAGTCTTCGGATAATGCTAGCTAAAGCTCTACCTATTAGTCTTCCAAATACCCAACCTAGGAATAGAGCAATTGTAGCTCCTGCAATTTTAGGTAACGACTCAGAGGCTATCTGCATAAATCTATTAATAATTGATTCTAAATCCATAAGGGTTCAACCCTCGGCATCTATTAGCTATCAACCCTCTTAAAATTTCCTCTTTAAGAAGAGGATAGTGCTCTACGATTATTACTTCTTAGCAATACCCTTAATAAATTTGAGATATAAAGCTTCTTTGATATACTATGTTTTGCATTATAGCATGGGAAAGAGATGCTGCAGGCATTAATATAATCGAGAATTTAACATCTCTGATAAGTACTGATAAAGAGGAGTTGCAAAGTAAGGTAGGAAACACGAAAGTCAAGTTAAAGTATTCCTCTAAGGAGTTTGATATATACGTAGTTTCCAAGGATACCGTATTTTTAGAAGGTATAGAACAATTAGTAGAAAAATATCAAATAGTAATCTTCGCATCAAGACATGAATCGAAAAGTGGCCTACCTGTGCTCTCTATTCACGTTCCCGGCAATCTTATGGGTGATGCTAAGTTCGGTGGAAAGCCTTGGTCTGTATGTTATGGTAATGGAGGCTATATGATTGAAACTTTTAGGTATATTTATAATTCATTCATAGAATACGGATTTGATAAACAAGGATGGGACTGCTGCTATGAAGCAACACATCATGGGCCTTATATCAGTAATAAGCCAGTTTTTTATATAGAAATAGGTAGTACCCCTAATGAATGGAAGAATAGAAAAGCGGGAGAGATTCTAGCGAGAGCATTATTAGAAGTTACTAAGAGGCAGGATATAAAGGACGAGAGTTATATTGGTATAAGTGGGCTACATTACGCGTCCAATTTGTCAAGAAAGTGCCTTAAAAGAAACATACCTTTAGCACACATAATACCTAGATACGTTATAGAAAGTATCTCTAGAGATGAAGCAACATTATTATCTGTACTTAGAGAGGTAGTAAAAAAGAGCATAGGTCTTAAAGGATTTGTAATTGAAAGAAAGAGTTTAAAATCAAGGCTAAGGCATAAAGTGCTAGAACTAATAAAAAAGGAGTATCACGAGCTATCCCTAATGAGAATCTAATCATAATACCCAACATATGTTTCAAATGATGCACCTTACATTTACGTTTAGAGGAGCTACCAAAAATAGCTAAACGTCTTTCTAGTCCTCAGTTTCTACTTAATTTGTTAATGAATGTACCATTTTTGCTATTGTTTAAGTTTATTAAGTGTTAACCACCCAACATCTAGATAGGCCATTTCTTCGAGTTTAGTAGCTCTAACACCACATATAGCAGGTATTAGATTTTCTTCCTTCCCAAGTATTGTTCTTATAAAGTTCACATCAGGGTTAGGACTTACTCTTGGAAGTTGAGATCTATCAACTTGAGTTATATTACCTTTAGAATCCTCTGTATAAACCTTACCGTTTACTATGTGTATCGCTCCTTTAGAACACCATACTCTTACCTCCTCTGTAACACCTGTATGAGGCCTAGGATGTCCACCAGATATAGCTATAGAAGCTAGTGCTCCATTAGAAAGTTCAACAGCTAGTGAAACATAAAGTTCTACTGGTGTTCCAGCCTTATTCATAAAGGCCTTAACTTTCACAGGCTCAGTATCAGTTATCCATAGAATAGCATCTATTAAATGAGTCCCTGAAGCCTTGAGTTGACCACCACCAGATAGTTGAGGATCCAGATAAAACCTTCCAGCAATAACTAGATTTTGAATAAGCCAACCTACTATTATACGAGGCTCACCTAACTCACCGCTAAGAATCTTGCGCCTAGCATAGACATACTCAGGCCAACAATGCCTTTGATAACCTATAGATAATATTAGACCCCTTCTAGAAGCTTCCTTAGCCATTTCTTCAGCTTCTCTTACACTAATAGCCATAGGCTTTTCTACAAGCACATGCAAATCGCATTTAAGAGCTTTCATGACATGTTCATAATGTAAAGTATGAGGGGTACAGACTATAACAGCGTCTAATTCGGCCTTCTCAAGCATTTCATCATAATCATCGAATATATCTTGATCACTTAATGGATTAGGAGCTATATTCCTAAATCTATTAACGAAATAGCTGAGCTTTTTAGCTTTATCTCTGATTATATCACATAAGGCAACAATATTAGCTTCATTTTCACTTAACATGCTTAACCTTCTAATATGTTCCCAACTTACACTACCACAACCAACTATACCAACTCTAACCACCATAGGAATCCCTTGATAATAATTTCATTATTGTTCGGATTTATTTATTAGTCAAAGCATCAGGGTATCCTAGAAGAATTTTAAAATACAGAATGAGCTAGGTTCTCATTGCCATATGTACTAACTAAGTATAACTAAATCCTTTTACAGGATTCTCTTTAAATGGACTCATATGTGGCACCATAACAGGAGTCGTAATGGCTATGATATAAGGCATGGTAAAGAGCGATGATGGAAATCCCGAAGCTACCTGGTTCAAGGTTAGTAAATTTTAGATGATTTTAAAAGTAAATGGAGTGCTATAACCTGTAGAGAGCTTACAGGCTTAGACTTAAAGACTAAGGAAGGAATGAAAGAGTACTTAGAGAAAGTTCACGATTATGCGTGTAGTGAATATGTAAGATTTGCAATTGAAAAAGCAGTAGAACTATTCCAAGAGAAGTAAAAATGATACCTTATAGCATATGTAGAGGGAAAGTCCTTCTCCTTTATTTTTTATAATTCTCATTCTTGAAAATTAACTGAATAGAGATCATGGTGCGGCCGCCGGGATTTGAACCCGGGTCAACGGCGTGGCAGGCCGTCGTCCTGCCAGGCTAGACTACGGCCGCATATTCTAAGGAGATAATAGAAAATAGAAACAATAAAAAGTTTCTTCTTATGTAGGAAAGACGAGGTCTACACTTTCCCATGCATTTGGTTCCATCACTATACTGGCTAAAGCTCTTAGGTATAGTTTATTATCTTTACTCTTCTCCATTAATTCAGCAAATTCTGGAGGCCATAAACCTATTATAGCTAATGCTGTTCCCCCATTAACACGCAATTCTCCTAAGAGATATCCTACAGAGATACCATACTCTTTTGATTTAGCTAGAAGGACATATATTTGTCTATCAGTCATATCTTCACCTTCAGGAGAGACTATCCTACTAATCGCTGATGAAATGTTGTAATGTTCATAAGTATCAGCATTATCGACTATTCTATCAATTAAATCAGTTCTTAATAATTGGAGTGTAGCATCAATAATATCTATAAAATTAAAAGACACATCGCCATTTTCGCTTCTAAGTACAATATGCCAAGTTCTCATTCATACACCAGATAATAGCCCTAGAATCTCCCTCATATTCTTTATTGTAGATTAAAAAGAAAAAGAAGTATCATAAGTCTATATTAGGGAAAAAGCGTGCAGCTCATTATAAGAGTCGTTCTCATAGATGCAGATACGCAAAGGATCCATGCTGTAATGAAGCTTCTACTTAATGTATTCTCTAACTTAGGCATACCATACTTTACCACAATAATTAGGGAGTATAACTCTACCATATACTATGTAGTCCTAGGGAAAGTAAAACCTGAGGTTCTAATCTCAAACAATGTTGATATACTCGTGTCTATGGAGTCTTTAGAAGTTCTTCGTGCTCTGGGCTTCTTAAAGCTCAATGGTAAGGTTCTCCTCTTCCCAGATAAGGTATCGCTCCCTAGTGAAGTTAAACAATACCTAGTTTACCCCAATATGAGGCTAATAATAAATATTATTGATAATTACGGTGCGGATCTCTACATGGTTAATACTCAGAAGAAATTAAAAAGTGAAGAATATGCAATGATAATACTAGGTTTTATATCAGCTATTATGAAGATTAGTAAAGAGGATCTCTTAAAGGTACTGAGAAATGAGAAATTTTACAATGAACAGCTTTTCGATATGGGATATGAACTTATCTCTTAATACGATGCCAAATGATATTAGATATCTTTGCTAGAGTCTCTGGATCAAGTTTTTCTACTCTTTCTCTGAGGATGCTGCTTAAGTCTCTTTCTAAGGAGGGAAGTATAGAAGTATCTATATTTAAGTTCTTAAATACGTGTTGAAGTGCATGTCTAAGTACACGACGCCTTTGAGAAAAAAGCTCTCTAACAAAGGTGAAGAAGAACTCCTCATTCGAGAGTATAAAGGGCTTTTCTTCTTTAGGTTTGATGAGCACTAGTTCAGAGAAAATATCAGGTCGTGGGAAGAAGCATGCCGGAGGTATGACTTTTATAGGTCTTATCTCTGCGTAATAGTAAGCGAGTATTGTTAGCCTACTATAATTATCATCTCCAGGAGAAGCATAAAGTCTCCTAGCGAATTCTAACTGATAGGTGATTACAGCTACTTCAAAGTTTAACCTCTTCAAGAGCATCTCGGTAAAGGGAGAGGATATATTGTATGGAATATTAGAAATGACCTTATTGACTTCAGAAGGAGGCTTATATTTCAGTATATCAGCATGAACTACATCTACATTTCCCTCTTTCATAGCGACTTCATTGAGAGCACCTATTAATTTTCTGTCTACTTCAACAGCTATGACTCTTTTACATTTCTCAGCTAAAGCTTGTGTTAAAGTACCTATACCCGCGCCTACCTCTAGGACTATATCATTCTTGCTTATTTCTGCTGCCATTAACATTTCCTTAATCAATCTAGGTTCTATGACGAAGTGCTGTCCTAACCTTCTCTTAGGCCTAATACCGTATTTTCTCATCATGTTGATAGTGTAGCTAATTAATTCCTCTTTAGTTATACTATCTAGATCCATAAAGTGATCACCATAAGGGGATTATATTGAAAGAGGTAGGATACTTTTTTGATATAAAAAGGGTTGCGTCCTTAATTAAGCTTCTTAGAGCAAGAAAGGTATTAATCCAGTTACCAGAAGGACTTAAGAGATACGCTATTAATATAGTAAAGGAACTTGAGAAGTTTTTACCCAAAGGAGTAATAGTATTCATTTCAGGTGAGAAAGCATATGGCGCTTGTGATATAGCTTTTGAAGAAGCCAAGATGCTTAAGGCGGACCTAATAATACATTACGGGCATACTCCACGATATTATCCTGGTGAAGATATACCAGTTCTATATATCTCAGCTTTCTCAAATTTGACATTAAGTGAAAAACTGTGTAATAAGCTAGTTAAAGTACTAAATGAGGCAAATATCAAAAGAGTAGGGGTAACAGCAGTTATCCAACACTCACCATTACATAAAGAACTAAGGAGTATTCTAAGGAAACATGGATTTAATGCCTACATAGGAAGGGGATATGGAGTACCTGATGGGATTGTTATAGGCTGTAATTATACCTCAGCGATGAGTATAAATGACCTAGTAGATGCGCATATTATAATAGCAGGAGGATTATTTCATGGTCTTGGTCTAAGGATAGCCACGGGTAAGAAAGTCTACGTATTGGACCCTTATCGCGATGATATAATAGATATTGAAAAAGAGTACAGAAGAGTATATGCATTAAGCATTTCACATATCTTAAGAGCAAGTAAAGCTAAGGTTTTTGGAATAATCGTATGCTTAAAGAGTGGACAGTTTAATATCAAAACAGCCCTTAAAATAAAGCAAAGAATAGTAGAACATGGAAGGAAAGCAATTATATTAACTATGAGAGATATTACGTGGGATAAATTACTCTCCTTTCCATCAATAGAGGTCTTTGTGAATACGGGTTGTCCTAGGTTAGCTTTAGACGATAGAGGGGTAATGAAAATACCTATAATAGCCCCCCATGAACTTGAATTCATATTAGAGAGGAGAGATATAGCAGGGTACCAAATGAGGATCTAAACTATGAAAGGGCTTACACGAAAGAAACTAGAAGTCCTTTTAGAAAGAGTGCCAATACATCCTTCGCCAAGAGTTGAATTAGAACAATATACTATACCTAGCTATTTAGCTGCTACTATCCTCTGGATTGCTCATTTTAAACATAAAGATATAGAAAATAAGGTAATATGCGATCTAGGATGTGGTACTGGTAGACTAGCTATAGGTTCAGCAATAATAGGCGCCGATATGGTAATTGGTATTGACATAGATCCTATAGCTCTCAGAGTTGCTAAAAGAGCCTCATTCAATCTGAAAGTGAGTGAGATAACCGATTGGATATTAGCAGATGTAAAGAGAGTTAATGTAACAGTAGATGTTGTTATACAGAACCCTCCATTTGGCGTTCAGCCTGAGCTTAGGGGTATGGATAGCCTATTCTTAATAAAAGCATTAAACATCGCACGAGAGGCTGTTTATTCACTTCATAAATCAGGTGAAAAGAATAGAGCTTATTTGGAAAAATTAATTAAGGAAAATGGGGGAGAGATAAGCGAAATAGTGAAAATGAAGTTTGATATACACCCTATCTTTACGTTTCACATTAAGAAGCATTATGTAGTAGAAGTAGATTTATATAGAATAGAAGTTAAGAGGTAGGAGGAGATGCCTAATAAAGATAACGAGGATGAACTTGTCTTTCCTGGTGATAGATTGTGTGTCATAGAGGAATATTTACCAGGATTTGGGACTTATGAGGATAGTACTGGTAATATACGTTCCCAGGTAATAGGATTACCAATATATGATAGAAAGGGGCACGTAGTTAGTATTAAGAAAGTAACACAACGTCTAATACTCCCACAAAAAGGGAATGTCGTATTAGCTAGAGTAATGGATGTAAAAGGCAGTATAGCAAGTGCTAAGATCTTTGCAATAGAAGGAAGAAGTACAAGAAGCACATACCTTTTTTCGGGACTTCTGCATATATCCAAGATTACTACATCATTTCTAAGATCAATCTATGATGCTATAAGAATCTGTGACGTGATAAGAGCTCAAGTACTAACATCTACACCTCCGTATCTTCTATCAATAAAAGGTAAGGATTTTGGTGTAGTACTAGCTTATTGTTCATCATGCCTTTCTCCTTTAATACTAAGAAATATGAATTTATATTGTACAAAGTGTAAGAGAAGTGAAAGACGCAAAGTTGCGTATAGGTACTATATTAGGATGAGGAGTTAATCATGAAAATACGTGGGTTCATCAAACGAAGCATATGCATAGATGTAAAGTCTGAAGAAGAGATGATTGAAGTACTTGAAAGGCTAAGTGAACGTTTAGGATATATAAATTTCAAAGCAGAAACAAGACCTGGGCAGATCAGGATAGTCTTCTATGGACCTAAAGACATAATTAGAAACGCTATGACAGAAGCTTACGAGATAGCAAATACTGTAAAAGGGATACTATACCCTGATGCTAAAGGATTATTTTCATACTCTATTAAAGAAATAGTCTCCATAATAAGAGGAGTTGCAATACCTCTTAACTTACTAGTATATTCGCTAAGGTTTAAAGGTTATGAGGCACACTTAGAGGGGGGATATGTCAAGACCGATGCCAGACTTGAAGACGTTAGGGATATAGCATCCATTATATCAGATGCCTATGAAGAGATGAAATTTATGAAGATGACCCCTATGTGTAAGCGTTTAGTAGCGCTATATACTTCTATCAGGGACACAAGCATTTACGATGCTATAGCAGATTTAGAAGAAGCAAATCTTATTAAGAAGATTGGCGAAGATTCATACACTCTGGCATTGGAATTTAATCAAGCATTATCTAAATTAGAAATCTTACTAAGGGAGGAGGAAGATTCGTGAAGATAAGAGTGATAAAAAGAGGGAAGAACGATATAGAGTTAGAAATAGAAGGCGAGGGTCATACTTTTTGTAATATTTTAAGAAAAACCCTTTTTGAAGACGAATCAGTAGAGTATGCAGGCTACACTATAGACCACCCATTAGTAGGAATTCCTAGGTTTTATGTAAGGACTAACGGTAGTGAGACTCCTGAAGAGGCGCTTATAAAGGCAGCGAGTAAAATAATTCGCGTAAGCGATGAATTTAAAGAGGAGTTTCTTAAGGCGGTGAAAACATATCAAGAAGGTAAATATTAGAGAGATAAAGACGTTAGCTGGTTTAGGCGATACATTCATAAATTTTGTATTCTCATTAACACTAAGCCTTATTGCAGGTTCACCTCAGGCTATAAAGGTTCCTAATACTGTCTTAGTTAAGGCTGCTAAGATCATTAAATTAAAAGAAATTTTAGGAGTTCATAGAGTCAAGAAGTCAGAAGTAGCTAATCTTGTTGAGGCTATACTATTTATAGCATGGCTTCAAGGGTTAACTAGTCTAAGAGATCTCTCTATTAAACTAGCTAAAGGGCTTGATGAGTACGCAATAGCGTCTAGAGAGCATACGCTTAATACTTTAACGACAAATTTAGCAGATATTCTTAAAGAGATAATAAGTGAGGTGGACTTTAATTCATGCCTAAGAGAATTTCGTATCAACTTAAAGAGGAGGCTAGAGTCTTAGCGTTAAAACCATTTTCATTAAATGAAATAGTAGGTGTTGTTTTTAGAGGGAAATACTGGGTTGATGGAGTCTTAGTTATTCGTTTTAAGGATAAAGTAAGTAGTGAAAAATTAGCTAGAGCAATTATAAGTAGTAAGTATTTTCATGAGCTAAGGATCCTCTTATTCGATTATGATATGCCGCAAATCGATATACACATAGTTTACGAGACTACGAAGTTACCTGTAATAAGAGTTGATTGCTTAGGTAGTGTAGAAGCAAGTGCAGGCATTGATTATTTAAGCGCTTTACAAGCGTTAAGATCACTTGTATTAGATGATGTTATACAGCCTCTTTACTTCCTACGCGCCCTTACCCGTAATCTACGATGTACAGGAATTCTGATTATATGACCACACTTAAGACACTTAATAACAATATGCTTCTCTCTATACGATCTGATTCGAATTCTACAATTTACTCCGGGTTTTAGTATTGATAGACATTTTTTACACAATCTATCCTTCCATGGTCTAGGTATACGTACTCTTGACCTAGTAGCGATCTTAAGGGCTAACTCTACATAGCGTCTAGAGAGAGCTTCATTTAGAATATAAACTTCGTCAGCTAACTTAAGTAAGCGTTCAATTCTCTCTAAGGCTACCTCCCTTATATAACGCTTCATAATGATACCGAAAGATTAATCATTACTCACTATATCTTTTTAAGCCGATGTTATATTTACTTATAGCTGAAGCTGCTTTAGAGACGATACCAAGAGAAGTATGGAGTCATCCAGTAATTAGGAAATATGCAAAGAAACGGGGAAAATCCCCCTCAAAACTATTACTAGATCTTTCATTCCATTATAATGCTGTAAAAAAGCTTCCTCATATAGAGAAAAGAGGAAGACCTGATATCGTACATATAGCCTTACTAGAAGCACTAGGTTCTCCCCTAAATAAAGTTGGAAAGCTCAAAGTCTATGTCCATACTTTTTCGGACTACATTATAGAAGTGAATCCTGAGACTAGATTACCTCGTAACTATTATAGATTCGTAGGATTAATGGAACAACTTTTTGAATTAAGGAAAGTACCACCTAGGGGAAAGAAAATTCTACTTTCCCTTAGAGAGGGGAGCATTAGGGATGTAGTAGGAGAGATAGCTCCAACTAAGACTATATTAATGAATGAAAAAGGAGAAAAAGTAAGTTTAATAGAGCTTGCAGAAATTTTAACTAATACACCTAAGCCCCTAGTCATCATAGGAGGTTTTCAACGAGGTAACTTTACAGAAGATACTGAGAAACTTGCGGACATGAAACTTTCAATCTTCCATGAAGTACTTGATACTTGGGTAGTGGTCTCCAGAGCTATAACCGCGTACGAAATTGGTATAGGGCTTTATACTATGAAGAGTCATAAAGATGCCCAAGGCGTTAATAAGAAGGCTTAAATAAGATATCTGAAATTTAGGATTTAGACATCTGATCATTTATAGATAGTAGTGGCCCGGGTAGCTCAGTCTGGTCAGAGCGCGGGGCTGTGGACCCCGAGGTCCCGGGTTCAAATCCCGGCCCGGGCCCCTAATATAACTTATAGTCATAACATATTCATGAAATATCTTCTATAATTCTATGAACGCTTAACAAGCATTCATAGGAAGTAATAGAGGATACAGACTTGCTATGAGAAGCTGTAAAAGTACAAGAGGAGTATATTCATTAATCCACTTTCTCCAGCTTACTCTTATCCCTCTCCTACGCAATATCCCTAATGCTACTATATTAGATGGGGGCCCTATAGGGGTTAGATTACCTCCTAGATTTACACCAAAAATTAGGCTCTAGGTTAGGTTTTTCACAGGAAAAATTCAGCGTCATTAAAATTTGCTTTATTATCGATATAAGAGTCAGGGTTACTAGAATATTATCTATGATTGAAGAGAAGAGTGCGAAGTCCATAGGTTAAGCATTAAAGTTATATCCGGATACGCTCTCAAGGCTTGAGCTGCTTCATGGAACATGACCATCAGAACCTCACCTCGTTCCAACCCACTACAATTATATAAAAGGATGTCAGAAGGAATATTGTATTCCAGTCCGCTCTTGAGAGTAAGGTCTCTGGATCCTGCCTTCCAAGTAAAAGTATTGCTACTGCTCTACTCATTGCTATGAGACCCGAAGGTATCTCTATATATAATCAGTCAATGCAAACATAACTAAAACAATTATCCTTAATCTCAGACCAGGGGTCTATTTCAAGTAATTCTACTTGTTCATGATCTTCTTTTACTTTATAAAGAATAAAAACTATCGAAATGAATAAGAAAATGAGAGCCAAAGGAGCTGTAATTCTATTTTCCAAGAAACTTATACCCATTTCATCAGCTACAGTTAGGTTAGGAATTAAGCTTATCACAAACATAAGCCTTGCAAGTTTTTGAATACTTCTAATTACTTTTAATTATTTCTAATCCTCTATGTGCTATCATGTATGCACTCGCCATGTGTTTGTCTAGACCTTTATTCAGCATAATTCTTTCATGTTCTTTACTATGCGTTGTCCCTCTGGAATTTACTAGTATTGGTGTTAATCCTAACTTTAGAGCCATTATCACTCCATGTTGGAGAAGCTCTCTTTTTGCAAACCTCGCTATCCTCCTATTTTCGCTTGGAGACTTTACTTTGCCACGTCTCTTCACTACAAAGAGATTCTCGAAAGCCACATAATCTACACCGATTCTCCTAGCATAGCTTAATAACTCTTTCAGCTTCTTCAATCTATTATCCCTAGCTTTATCCCTACGGAACCCGTGTAGCGTCACCTCGGGGAACCATGTAGTCTTCATAGTTACTATCCTAGCATTAGAGTCTATGACAACCATGTTTACCCTATCACTATTAAGGTCTAAACCCGCAACTAATCCATATCCCCTACGTCTCGGTAGCGAGAGATGTTTTAGGTAGAGCGGTACCGAGACATGGAGCTCTACCCTATCTTCTCTAAACACTATACGAGCACCATAACCTTCCTTCTTCCGATTCGCTAGTTCAAGTAACTCTTTCAGTAAAGGAATGTGTTTCTCGCCGAAGAGCGCTCCGCATTCTATCCATGAACCGTCCCAAGGATACTTGATAAGTATTCGGAAGAATTTACTATCTGGAACTAGCTTTACGTTCCTATTGCCTCTATCGTATATGTTACCTCGTGATATAATGAATAACTTCTTAACATGTATTTGCCTAGGATTACCATTATTAAACTTACACCCCTCAACTATGAGCTTGGCATGCTTGTATGCCGACTCTAGGTAGATGTAGTCTGATAATATCTGGTAGAGTTTCTTCGTAGCATCCCTCATAGGAGTACTGTTTATTACTTCACGAACCATTAGCTTTACAGCTCTCCTAAAGCTCCATACCAACCTTACAAGCCTCATGAAGTCCTCTGGAGTCTCTAGAACAAGCTTGCCAATGACTGTCACATGAGATATTAACTCATCTACGTTACTCAGTTTTAGTATAGTCATGATAGCTTCATAGAGTATTATCCTATCTGGATTAATGTTGAGCTTTTCTAAAAGAGAAAGCGTCAATACACCTATTATAATCATGGCTGTTATGTTTGAAAGAAGAGAACTGAAAAAGGACTGTTATAAAAGCAAAAGAGCTATTGGAAATCCTTCACAAACTGAATCCAATAGCCTTAACCAAACTCAGAGCTATGAAATTAAAAGCCCCTAGCTCAGTAGCAGCCTCAGCCATAATCATAATACCAATGATTAAGAGTATAGCATTAATATCCACAAAGACAAGAAACCCATCCCAAAGATTATGTGCATCGAACAATCCATAACCTACCCCGATTAGTATGGTAAGCAATGCACCAAGAAGAGCTACTACACACCTATGAAAATGCTCAGTTACAAGAAGGAAAGTAATAAACACAAAGAGTAAAGTATCAAAATAAAAATTTCGATAGTTAAAGCTTAGGGTGTAGTTATGCTAACTCCTCGTGAAAGATACATAAGAGCCATAGAACATGAAGAAGTAGACCGAGTCCCTCTAACATTTAACGCTCGTCACGAAGTCATAGTAAGACTTATGTATAAATTAAAATGTGAAAATCTAGAAAAATTACTCAAAGCTCTATGTATTGACCAAAGAAATGCTCCTGGAATCTCCTTAAAAGGAGGGTACCTTCCTGAAGGTGTTAAAATAAAGGAAGGGCCCTATGGTCCAGCATATACTATCGGGTATAAAGGAAGATTCGAAATTAGAAGAGATATATGGGGTATTGAAAGCATATGGGCCCCAGACCACACATATACCTACACATTCATAAAACATCCTTTGCAGTATATAGACATAGATGAATATATGTGGCCAGAGGTAGACGAGGAATCCATAGAGAAAGTAGAAAAATACTGTAAAACCTACGGTGAAGAATATCCTATATGTGCAGGAGTAATCCATTTATTCGAAATCGCATGGCAATTAACTGGCTTTAATCAGTTCTTAAAGATGATGTACACAAAACCAGAATACATAAACAGGATACTAGAAAACTTAGATAGAATTCGTTTTAGACAAGCTAAACTACTACTAGATGCTGGGGTCGATGTCATCTATGATGGAGACGATGTGGGTGCACAAACTACAATGATAGTCTCGCCTAATCTCTGGAAGAAATATCTTAAACCTAGATACAAGCAGCTCATTAACTTATGTCATAAACGCGGAGCCTTCTTCTTCTTTCATAGCGATGGTTGGATAGAACCTATCCTACCTGATCTGGTTGAAATAGGTATAGACATACTTAATCCTGTACAACCAGAGTGCATGGATCCAGCAAAAATTCACGAGAAGTACGGTAATAAATTATGCTTGCACGGTACAATATCTGTACAAACCACATTACCTTTCGGTACCGTGAACGATGTCATTGAGGAAGTGAAAAAGAGAATAAAAACTATAGGCTATACGGGTCTAATATTAGGACCAACTCACGCTATACAGCCTGATACACCCCTCGAAAACATAGTAGCACTATATAAAGCTGCAGTTAGATATGGTAAAAACCCGAGATGGGTATAGAATACTAAAGAAAAAGGAAGTTATTAGGAATTACATCACCACTCTTCCTCTTCCTCCTCCCACTCCTCTTCCTCCCACTCCTCCCATTCTTCCTCTTCTTCCTCCTCCTCTTCCCATTCTTCCTCCTCAAACATCGTACCTCACCTATCAGCCTACTTCACTAATTACTGAAAAAGAAGAAATGATAAACTCTTCGAAGAATAGGAAAAGCTACAAAGACCAACACCAACTAGAGACCTCCCTAAACAAAGATCACCTCTCAAAGACTATCAGCAGTCTACCCTACAACAACACACATTCCTCATTCAAGGAAACAGAGAAGAAACACACAATAAACCCTTAAATACACCTTAATACTACTAAACAATAGTGGGCCGGTAGCTCAGCCAGGTAGAGCATCGGGCTCTTAACCTAAGAGTCTAAGAAAATGTGGAGCCTAAGTAGGAGAGAAACCCGAGGGTCCCGGGTTCAAATCCCGGCCGGCCCGCCATTTTACTCTTATTAAATCCCCTAGTGAGGAAGATTAGAATGCTACTTTCTAATAATTCTTAGGGAAGAAAGTATTTAAGTGGTTCTACAATTTTAAAGTAATGAGGTAATATAGTGCCGGGGTCGCCTAGCCTGGTGGGGCGCCGGACTCATAAGGCGCCCTGAGAGATCCGGAGGTCCCGGGTTCAAATCCCGGCCCCGGCACTAACTACATATTCGTTGTTCTTATTACTATGGAACACTGAGTGATGGGCGTTATAGATTGTAATGACGATTGGCTAAGTATTGAGGTTCTGTGAAAAGAGAAAAAGAAAAGCATTTTTAAGAGTAGTAAACTTTGGGTATTTCTCTGATTGGAATTCATAACAGGATTATGAGTTTGATTAGCTCTAGAAGGTGCTTGGTTGTTTGCGATGTAGTTAAAGTTTAAATTATGTTTTAGTGATATGTAGAGTGAGTGGGGGTTGAATGAATGTCGTATGATGGGTATGATTCAAGATTACCTGAGGGGCAATATTATATGTTACCTACTCCTGGGGCCACTGTAGTGGGCCTTGCTTTAAAGGATGGAGTAGTTTTGGCTTCTGAGAAGAGAGTGAGTTATGGTTTCACGCTTTTAAGTAAGGCTGGTAAGAAGGTATTCAGGATTAATAGGAGGATGGGTATTGCCTGCGCAGGTATTATGGCAGATATGCAGGCTATTGCTAGGACTTTGGCTGCTGAAGCTAGACTTTATGAATTGGAGCATAGGAGAGTAATGCCTATTAGGGCTGCTGCTAAACTTCTTTCAGTTATCTTATTTAATCAGAGAATCTTTCCATTAATTACTGAGACCATTGTTGGAGGTGTTGATGAGGAAGGTAGTCATATATTCGTGCTTGACCCTATTGGGTCTCTTATTGAGGATAAATATGCTGCTTTAGGGAGCGGAGCTCAGGTAGCTATAGGTATAGTAGAGAGCATGTATAAAGAGAATTTGTCTGTTAAGGATGCAGAGAAGGTTGCGGTAAAAGCTATTAAAAGTGCTATCTCGCGTGACGCCATTAGTGGTGATGGAGTAGATACTTTAGTGATTACTGAGAATGAGGTATGGGAGAACTTCTATCCTGTTTAGGTGTTAGCAAAGATGCCTCTTTCTAAGGAACTTTGGTATATTTATAAAAAGCAAGGTTATCATTTTGTCGGAAAGTACGGCATGGTTAAGCCATGTCATTGGTTAAAGAAGAGTTTAATTAGTGGTGGTAGGGAATTCTGTTATAAGCAAAAGTTTTATGGAGTACCTTCTCATAGATGTCTTCAAGTTTCGGTTTATCCAGGATGTTCTCAGAGATGCTTATACTGTTGGCGAGTTATGCCTGAAGATGTAGGTATTATTTGGAATGAGATGAAGGTAGAGGATTTAGATGAGCCAGAGGGTCTTTTAGAGATGATGATAAGAGAGCAACGTAAGATACTAAGTGGATATTTAGGCAGAAAGGATGTAGATTTAAAGATGCTTAAGGAGGCTATGAATCCAGTTCATCTTACACCTTCTCTAGTAGGAGAGCCTCTTCTTTATGGAGCGGAGAGATTAAGTAGATTGTTTGCATATGCTTTTAACATAGGTTTTAGGACAGTTTTTCTTGTAACTAATGGAACATTTCCAGATGTTTTGGGTAGTCTTGATACTGAGCCTTCTCAGCTTTATATAAGCCTTAGTGCTCCTAATGAGGAAGTATATAGAAGAGTTTGTCGTCCTTTAATTCACGATGGTTGGAAGAAAGTGAATGAAAGCTTAGAACTTCTTTCTTCATTTAAGTGTCCTACTGTTCTTCGGTTAACGATAGTTAGAGGGTATAACATGATAAGACCAGATCTGTATGCTAAAATAATAGATAAGGTTAATCCTACGTATGTTGAAGTAAAAGCTGCTATGTCCATAGGTTACTTTTTAAAGAGACTACCTCGTGAAGCTATGCCACGATATAGTGAGATATACGAATTTGCAGAGGAGATAGCGAAATACTCAGGTTATAATATAATAAGTGACTCGCTACCTTCTAGAGTGGTTTTATTAAGTAGACTAAAGAAGCCTATCAGATTATATTAGCTTATTATTACCCTATTATACTAATTAACATAAGGTGTACGGAGATTCTATAAATAGAAGTAGGCTATTATAAAGGTGAGCTTATATGTCTAGTTTTGATTTTGTTGGCATATTTCAAAAAGCTATAAATGGCGCATTAAGAGAATTAGAGGCAAAGGATAAAGTTAGAGAAGAACTCATAAAGGAAACGAGAGTTACTAACAGACTTATAAGAGAGGCAGTATTCTTAATTCATTCAAATAGAATGGAAAAAGCTAAAGAGAAGTTGCGTAAGGCATGGGAACATATCAATGAGCTGTTTGATAAAGCGAAGAAGTTCCCAGATCTAGCATATGGAGGCATACTAGGAAATAGTTTTCAAGAATATGTTGAAGCTTATGCTCTTATTAAGATAATTGAGGAGTATAAGATACCCGCGTATGAGGAGTTGAAGATTCCGCCCTCATTTTATTTAACAGGCTTAGCAGATCTAATAGGTGAATTAAGACGAAGAATACTTGATTTACTAAGAGAAGAAAGATTAGACGAAGCTGAGTTTATGTTTAAGCTTATGGAAAACTTATACTCAGTATTACGAGAAGTTGATTATCCAGATGCCTTAGTCCCAGGCCTAAGACGAAAATGTGATGTGGGACGTCATCTTATAGAGACTACACGTTCTAATATACTTGAGGCAAAGATGAAAGCTGAATTAGTTAAGAATATTAAAAAGATCTTAAAGTTAGAGAGAACAATAGGGAGGGGAATAGACGACGAAAAGAATTAAAATAGGAAGACGTGAAATTACGTTACCTTCAAATTTCTCTATAGAACATGCACGAAGAGCTCAGAGATTATTAGCAGCAAAGGTTATAGAAGAGGACGATCTTCCAGAGAAGATACACATAATAGTGGGATGTGATGTAGCTTATAGAAGGAATATGGCTTATGCTGCTGCTGTAGCTTTAGACTTTAATACCCTTACAGTAATTAGACATGCTATTAAACGTATGAGGATTAACTTTCCGTATATACCAACATTACTAGCATTCAGAGAGGCAGCTCCTATGATAGCTGCTATAAAAATGCTTAAAATTAAACCGGATGTAATCTTTATTGATGGACAAGGAAGGGCACATCCATTTAGGTTAGGTATCGCTTCTCATATTGGGGTAGTATTAAACGTGCCTAGTATAGGCATTGCTAAGAAGAAATTATGTGGAAGAATAGGTGAATTCCAGGGAGATTATGCTTTCATATATGATAATAATGAAATAATAGGCGCGGCTGTTAAGACTAAGGAGGGGTGTAACCCTATTTTTGTAAGTATAGGACATAAAGTTTCATTAGAAACTGCTATAAAGCTAGTATTAAGAACATGTCATGGGTACAAACTTCCTGAACCTATAAGAATAGCACATAGTATCGCTACAAAGGAGGCAAGAAAAAGATGAATAAAAATACATGGTACACTTTGCTGATACTTTATACATTAGCGACACTAAATGCCCATAAACAACTTATTAGAGTTTCAACTAAGAAATTAGGAGAGCTACTAGGAGTTTCTCAACAGACAGCATCAAGGAAATTAAAGGAATTAGAGGCGCAAGGGTTTATACGGAGGCATGTCACAGTTCGGGGTACTTATATTACTCTAACAGAAAGAGGGATTGATGTCTTAAGGGATACCTATACAAAGTTAGGTAAAATACTTGAAGGAGTTAAAGAGGAGGAGAAAGTTGTTAAATTAAGGGGCATAGTATTTACAGGTATGAGAGAAGGAGCATATTACATTAGGGTACCATATTATAACAAAGCATTTAGGAATCTTTTAGGTGATGAGCCTTATCCTGGGACTCTTAATATACGACTTGTGGATGAGAGATATATTAAGGCGAGAGAGAGACTTGAAACGTCTTCTGGTTTCTTTATATCACGGTTCGATAATGGAAGAAGAACATATGGTTATGTAAAATGTTTTAAAGCTAAGATAAAGGATGTGCCCTGTTTAGTACTACTAATAGAGAGAACACATTATGGTAAGGATGTTATAGAAGTTGTTTCTAGTTATAATTTAAGGAAAGTTCTCAATCTTAATGATGGTGACGAAGTAGAGGTTTATGTTTACTTAGAGTGAAGTAGAGGATGCTTTCTATGAATTTGAAAGATCCTCCTGATAATTGCTGAAGTACTAGATAGAGGGAATGTCTCATTTCGTCTCTCTAATTTTATAATCTTAGGGTTTAAACCACGTTTTTTAAGTTCACGTTTCAGTTCTTCTTTCCTTATAGGTTGATCTGGGCCTAAGAGTATAACTGTGGGGCGTATTCGTTCTACACTTTTTATGATATCTTCCTCGTCTCCTAATATAGCATCGTGAACCCATTTTATATTGCGAACCATCTCTAATCTCTGAGCTTCAGGAATAATGGGAGGTCTGCCTTTAAACCTAGTTACATTCTTGTCTCTTGCAACAACTACATAGACGTCTCCTAGCTCCCATGCTTTCCTTAATATGTATATATGACCTGGATGTAGCAGATCAAAAGTACCTGCAACAAGAACTCTTTCTTTAGAAGCTTGAGGCTTTCTCCATTTGTATTCCACGTATCCTAAAGTTCTTAATGAATCAAGTAAGCCTTCAGCATAAGCTATACATGTTAAGCTTGTGAAGGGATCATTCTTAGATAGATAGTATTTGGAATCAGATAGATATGCTTTAACATTTTCTAAAATTTCCGATACTTTGGGATTTTGCTCATTAATTTTTAACTTTATTAAGACCTCTTCTAGTCCTCGGATATACCTATCTAGGCGTTCTTTTATTGACGTGATATCACACCCCGTAATACTTCTTCAGGAGCAGAAGCTAAGATCTTAAGAGCCTCTGCTTCCATAAAGTGAAGGGAGCCAGGTACTATAAGGCTATGAGGAGGAGGACCGAAATCGTAATCTTTAAGCTTAATTAATGAGTCAGCTCTTACTACCATATTTTCACATCCTAAGCGGGCCAGGCCCACGATGAGTCTATCTTCTTTAAATACACCCTCCTGATAGGTTAACTCTAATTTACTCAATAAGTCTATTGCATAGTTTATTGTCATATATCGCCTTTTCTCAACATCAATCTCAAGTAGTATTAAAGTATGTAGCCCTCTTGAAAGGTTTTCCTTAGTGGCTTCATAAACTGTATATGAGGGTTTATCGCTTATTGGGAAGGTTAATGTAACAGATTTTCCAAATTTATAGCTATGAAGACCTGTAGCACCTGGAATTGCTGTTATAATTGAGACGCCGTTTATGACTTTAGTTCTTATACCTAGTTTTTCAGCTTCAATTCTTAGTGCTATATGTGTTGTGGCTATGAAGGGATCCCCTGGAGAGAGAATTGCAATACGTTGCTTTTTTGCCTGATTGATTAGTAGATGCATATTGTCTTCGAGATCTTTGCGTGTTAGTATCTCTATGCTTTTCCCTATAAGCTTCTCAAGTCTTTCAATATTCAACCCTGGCATAAGGCTTGTGTAAAGCTCTATAAACACCTTTTGAGCTTTCTTTGCTTCTTCAATACCCTCTAAAGTCAGATCTTTCTCAGAACATAATCCCATTCCAATGAAGACTATTTCGCCCATGCAACTCTACCTTTAAATTAATGTAGTTTTTTCTTTCATTAGGGTTAACTACTATGGGATTAAAGGAAGAAGATATTAAGGCTATCGAGAAAATACAGCCTCTAACTAATATAGGAACTGCTGGTCATGTAGACAATGGTAAGAGTACGTTAGTCCAGGCCCTTACGGGTACATGGACAGCGTATCATTCTGAAGAGTTAAAGCGTGGAGTCACCTTGAGATTAGGATATGCAGACTGCATAATAATGAAGTGTCCTAAATGTCCTGAGCCAGAATGCTATACTACTAATGCTCTCTCACCGGAGGGTGTATGTAGAAAGTGCGGGTCTAAGCTTGAGATCGTTAGGCGTGTCTCTTTTGTAGATGTACCTGGTCACGAGATGTTAATGGCAATAATGCTAGCAGGTGCTACATTAATGGATGGAGCGATACTAGTCGTCGATGCATCACGTAATGAACCATTACCTCAAACAAGAGAGCATTTTAAAGCTTTAGAAATAGTAGGGGTTAGAAACCTGATAATAGCTCAAAATAAGATTGAGATAGTATCCAAGGATAAAATACTTGAGAATTACGAAAAAGTAAAAGAATTTATAAAAAGTACTTGGGCTGAAGAGGCTCCTATAATACCAATCTCAGCTCTTCATAAAGTTAATATGGATGTGCTAATTTATGCTATTGAAAAAATAATTCCAACACCAAAGAGGGATTATACAAAGCCTGCTAGGATGCTAATAGCTAGAAGTTTTGATGTTAATAAACCAGGAACTCCTCCTGAGAAGTTAGTTGGAGGAGTTATAGGGGGTACCCTAATCCAAGGAAGATTTAGAGTAGGAGATGAGTTAGAGATACGCCCTGGTTTAAGGGTTGTTAGGCGAGGTAAGGTAGAGTATGAATCTATATATACTAGTGTAGTCAGCCTTAAAGCAGGTAATATTGATGTAGAGGAAGCTTATCCTGGTGGTCTTATAGGTGTAGGAACGTTGTTGGATCCAAGCTTAACTAAAGCTGATTCTCTAATTGGAAGTGTAGCTGGAAAGCCCGGAACATTACCACCGGTTTGGGATGAACTTACTATGGAAGCTCATCTATTAGAACGAGTAATAGGTTTAGACGAAATGATTAAAGTCGAGAAAATACGTAGAGGGGAGCCTTTAGTTATAAACGTAGGCACAGCTACATCATTAGGTAGAGTGACTCATGTACATAATGAGGAGGTGGAAGTGAAATTAGAGATCCCCGTCTGTGCAGAGGAAGGAGCTCGAGTAGCTATAAGCCGTAGAATAAAAGGACGTTGGAGACTTATTGGTTGGGGATATATTAAATAGAGCATTATATCTTATATTTCGCCTTCAATATCTAATTTCTTATAAGCACGATAAAAGATAGTTGGAACTCCTTCTCTTCGAAGTCTTCTTCTCAGATCTCGATCACACGTAGCTACAATAGCATTCAATTCTTTAGCTACCCTAATTATTAAATCATCAACACTCTCATTTTCTCTTTTTTCAATATTGATCACCTTCGCATGTTTATTAATTAGCTCTAAAGCTAATCTAACTGCTAACGCTATCTTTCTTCCCTTACCTTTAAGTTTATTTAATTCATTTAAGCAGGGACTAAGAACTAGAAGTTCATAATTACCCTCAAGAATTCTGTCTAGTTCAGCAGTAATGTTAAGGCTCTCGCTTGCAGGTAGTAGTAAGAAGTTAGTATCTAAGATTACTCTTTTCAAAGTACTAGACATAATCTCTCCCATCTTATTCTAATAAAATAAAGTCGTCTTCCTCTTAAAAAAACAGTTCATAGGGGAATGATTGTAGATAAGGATCTCCTTAATTGAACTATCATTAAGGAATGTGATAATATTTTCGCATCATTATAGACTTCTTAAAAAAGAACGGTAAACTTTTAAGGATCTTTCCTTTAGAAGGCATAGTGACAATGGTACTATGGTGATTCTACGTGTACCAACTTGTTAGACTAGAAGGCCTTGTCAGGATACCTCCCGAGAAATTCGGTGAACCTTTAGAGAAAGCGGCAAAAGATATCTTACGTGAAGAATATGAAGGAACTATAGATCCAGAATTAGGAGTTATAGTAGCAGTGCTAAATGTAGAGGTATCTGAGGCTGGGTTAATAGTTCCAGGAGATGGAGCCACATATCATGATGTTAAGTATGAAGTACTGACTTTTATTCCTCAAATGCAAGAGGTAGTGGAGGGAGAGGTAGTAGAGGTTACTGATTTCGGTATCTTCGTAAGACTAGGACCTATTGACGGATTTGTCCATCTTTCCCAAATTTACGATGATTATTTTTCCTATGATAAGAGACAAGGAGTTCTCTTAGGTAGGGATACTCATTATGACTTAAGGGTAAAAGATATCGTTAGAGCTAGGATTGTAACGATTAGTTTAGGTGCTTCAGGAGGAAGTAGAAGTATAAAGATAGGTATGACTATGAGGCAACCCTTCTTAGGTAAAATTGAGTGGATAAGAAAGGAAGTAGAGAAAATTAAAAGGAAAGTGAAACCACAAGAAGTAAAAAAGGAGTAAAGTATTGAGGAGATGTAAATATGCCTCGTAGGGGACCTCTAGCTTCGTTCATGGCATGTAGAAAGTGCAAAACAATATTCCAGGTTAGAGAAAAGGAGAGACAAATTAAATGCCCGAACTGTGGATCTACAGATGTATCTGATGATTGGAGCGGACTAATCATTATTTTTGATCCTGAAAATTCTATAGTAGCCCAAAAATTAGGCATAAAGAAGCCAGGTCGTTACGCTATTAAAGTAAGGTAGAAAAGGCCTAAGATCCTTTATAGTGAAGTGAGGTTATGAATGATCTGAGGTTGAGAGCAGGGGAAATACTATTATCTACAGAAGAAGTATGTAGAACTGTTAGAAAGCCCTTAGGAATACTTATATCTGAAGATCCTCCTCTTGCTATAGAAATAGCTAAACTCTTGATAAAATGTTTAAGACCTGTTAAGACCATCACTGTAGGAGACTTCGTAACATGGAATTGTATAACTAATGGCATAATACCTCATATCTCTATAATAGATGGTAGGGTAAAAAGAAGGAAAAGAGCACAGCTAAACAAAATATTGGACAATTTTACTAAGAGAGTAACTGTAGTAAATCCTCCAAGTAGTATTACCTTTCAAGCTTGGAAGACTATAGAGAGGGCTATGAGTAGTAGTGAGGAAAGAACTCTCATAAGAGTTATCGGTGAGGAGGATTTACTTACTTTAGCCGTAGCATACCATGCTCCGTTAAATAGTGTAATTCTTTATGGTCAACCTGATGAAGGATTAGTCTTAATTCATTTAAGCAGATACAAAAAGGATAAAATTAAGCGAATCCTTCTTAAAATGTCTAGGAGGTCTATTGAATGAGTGCTAAATTAGACTTTGATCTAAAAATAGTAAAAACAAGGGAGAATAAGCTACTAGGAAGAACCGAGATTATAGCTGAGATATACCATTTAGGTAAGGGAACTCCTTCAAGACATATGGTCAGACAGAGGATAGCCGAGATGCTTGGAAAGCCTATTAATGCTGTTTATGTTAGAAAACTCTTAACAGAGTATGGACTTGGTAAGACTATAGGCGAGATACATATATACCAGGATCCTTCTCTAGGAGAAAGAATAGAGCCGGAGTATATAAGAATCAGAAACCTACCTCCTGAAGAGAGAAGAAAAATACTAGAAGCTAGGAGGGGAGCAAGTTAATGGCTTCTGCTCATAAGAGATATGAGTACGATTATTCCACAGGGACTATAAAGCTCAAGAATAGAATCTGTCCACGTTGTGGAAGAATTATGGCATATCATAAAGTACCTGTTCCACGATGGTACTGCGGATACTGCCATTATACTGAATTTATGGTAGAGAGAAGAAGGAAGAAGTCTTAGTAGCTATGAAAGATAGCATCATAGTACTAGGCATAGAGTCAACAGCACATACATTTGGCATTGGGATAGCAAGTGAGGATGGTATTCTAGCAAATATCAATAGAGTTCATTTACCACATTATGGTGGAATTCTTCCGAGATTAGCGGCACGGCAACATACATTAAGCGCTCATGAAGTATTACAGGATGCCCTTAAAAGTGCTAACATAACACTCGGAGAAATAGATGCAATAGCGGTATCTCTAGGCCCGGGATTAGGACCTTGTCTTAGGGTAGGAGCTATATTCGCTAGATTTTTAGCATCATACTTAGGCAAACCGTTAATTCCAGTGAACCATGCCGTAGCCCATATAGAAATATCAATAATGGCTACAGGTACGAGGGATCCTCTTTTTGTATACGTCTCTGGTGGTAATACTATGATTATAGCGTTCTCTGAAGGGAGATATAGAGTATTTGGAGAGACATTAGATCTTCCTTTAGGTAACTTTTTAGATAGTATAGCAAGAGAGCTTGGACTCCCTCAGCCTGGCGTTCCAAGTATTGAAAAATTAGCGGAGAAAGGCAATAAGATACTTGATTTACCATACATAGTCAAAGGGCAGGACATATCGCTTTCAGGTTTACTAACCGCTGCTTTAAGGAAGTATAGAGAGGGAGTGGCCTTAGAAGATCTATGTCTTAGTATAGTAGAGTACACATACTCTATGTTAGCGGAGGTTACAGAGAGAGCTCTAGCTCATACTAAAAAGAGAGAACTAGTACTTGCAGGTGGAGTGGCGCGTAGTAAACGTCTTCAAGAGATAATGCGGTTAGTAGCCAAAGAGCATAATGCTTCATTCCATGTAGTGCCTTATGAGTATGCAGGTGATAACGGCGCAATGATAGCTTGGACAGGTTTATTAGCATATAAATATGGAATAATGATCTCTATAGAGAAGAGTCTCATAAAACAAAGATGGAGAATTGACGAGGTAGAAATCCCGTGGAGACAATAAGAATTTCTATCTTAAGCAAGGGAGCTGAGGCAATCCTATATTTAGAATTATGGTATGGAACCTTAGTAGTTAAGAAAGTTAGAATACCGAAGAGGTACAGAAATAGTAAATTAGACTTGAATCTAAGACGTACTAGGACTATATCAGAAGCGAAACTCTTGTGTGATGCGAAACGTTTAGGCGTCTGCGTTCCTTCTCTAATAGATGTAGATCTTTTAGAAACAAGTATAACAATGGAATATGTAACTGGGAGAAGAATTAGAGATATCGTCGAGGATCTTACTTATGATAAATTAGTAGACGTATTCGGGCAGGTAGGAAAGAGCGTAGGAAAGCTTCACATAAATGGTATTGTGCACGGAGATCTGACTACATCTAATATGATACTAACTCCCTCAGGAAGCATATACTTAATAGATTTTGGGTTAGGAGGATATTCTTGGGATATAGAGGATCTAGGAACAGATATACACCTTATGCTTAGAGCTCTGGAAAGTACACATACAAGAGTAGCTGATTTATGTTTCAAAGCTTTTATCAGGGGATATAGAGAGATAATGGGAAAAAGAACGTTAAAAATATTAGATAAAGTTAAAGAAATACGTAGTCGAGGTCGTTACGTATCAGCAGAGGTAAGAAGAAGATGAAAATCTTAATTGCAACTAAAAATCCGCATAAAATACTCGAGATAAGAAGTATATTAAGCGAGTATAATATAGATGTTGTCCCAGTAGACGTCGAAAAAATAGAAATTCAAGCTGAAGATGTAAGCGAGGTAGCTAAAATAGCTGCTAAATATGCGGCAAGTAAGATAGGAAAACCAATAGTAGTTGAGGATGCGGGATTGTTTATTGATGCATTAAAAGGTTTTCCTGGACCTTTTTCTGCATACGTCTTCAAGACTTTGGGAAATTACGGGATAATTAAACTCATGAGAGGAATTAGTAATAGAAGGGCCCGCTTCATAAGTGCTGTCGCTTTTGCATTTCCCAATGGATGTGTTAGACTTTTTATAGGTGTAACTGAGGGGATAATTAGTGAAACTCCTAAAGGTAATATGGGATTCGGATTTGATCCAATTTTCATTCCATTAGAAGGAGATGGACGAACTTATGCAGAGATGAATTTAAAAGAAAAGAATAAGATATCTCATAGAGGAAAAGCTTTTAGGTCACTTGCTAGATGGATAACAAAGCAAGGTGATATGTCTTGAGGAAGAGAAAGAAAAAGGGAAAATCACACTCTACTAGACCAGCTCGAGAAGGACCACCCTCCTGGGTCAAATACACGCCTGAAGAAGTAGAGAATTTAATTGTAGAGCTTGCACGTAAAGGTAACCCTCCGTCAACAATAGGAATAATCTTAAGAGATCAATACGGAATTCCCCTAGTCAAGCAAATAACTGGAAAGAAGATACTACAAATTCTAAAGGAGCATAACCTAGCTCCTGAAATACCAGAGGATTTAGCGAATCTAATACGAAGAGCTCTAAGAGTTAGAAGACACTTAGAAGAACATCCTAAAGACTACCATTCAAAAAGAGGTCTTCAACTAATAGAAGCGAAGATTCATCGAATATCCAAATATTACAAGCGCGTAGGCAAGCTACCTCCTAACTGGAAATACGAGCCAGGTAAAATCTCTATCTTTGGGTAAATCTTGGTGAATTCATGAGTAGATCATTATACACTTACTTAGATGATGCTCTTAATCTTTTCTTAGAATTCTCAAAAAGTAGAAAACCTGCTCTTTTAGTCTCGCATTATGATGCAGATGGCATATCTTCTGCTTCTATAATAATGAATGTACTCTATAAGCTAGAGATACCATTTCATGTTAAGATAGTCAATCAACTGGACGATATAATTTTTAATTCCTTAAAAGGGTACTTCAAAAACTATGATTTACTGATCTTTACAGATCTGGGTAGCGGTCAAAAAGATCTACTTAATGAGTATAGCCAATATCTAAAAGAGAAATGTATTGTAGTATTAGATCACCATCAACCTACAGATGAGGAAGTAACTACTAAAAATTTCATTGAAGTTAATCCTAGGCTATTTCACATCGATGGTACAAGAGAGGCTTGCGCTTCAACCATAGCGTATTTACTTGCTAGGAGACTCAATTCAAACAATGTCCACTTAAGCACAATTGCTATAGTTGGTGCTCTAGGAGATATGCAAGATTGTGGTGAAAAAGGGCGTTTAATAGGTCTTAATAGAGAGATAGTAAAAGAAGGAGAGCAAGCAGGATATGTAAAAGAGGAGCTAGGATTAAGATTATTTGGATTGAGAAGTAGGCCTTTAGTAGAATGTATATCTAGAACTATGAATCCATTTATACCAGGCCTTACAGGAAACGAGCTTGCGACTTATAAATTCCTCAAGAGTATAGGAGTAGAGCCTGAGATTAATGGAGAGCTAAGAACATTTCCATCCTTAAGCAAGGAGGAAGTACGCAAACTTGTTACAGGCCTTATCAAGTATATGATCGAAGCAGGTATGAGTAGCAAGGAAGCAGAAAAAATAGTAGGATATACATATTTATTACCTGAAGAAAAGCCAGATACTCCTCTATATGATGCAAGAGAATTTGCAGCATTAATAAATGCTTGTAGTAGACTTGAGAAGCATAGTATTGCAATTGCAGTATGTTTAGGCGATAGAAAGGATGGGCTTCAAGAGGCTCTCCGCTTAAATAACATATATAGAGGAAAACTTAGCGAATACCTAAAATTAGTAGCTACGAGGAGAATACTAGAGGAATACGACGAACTTTATTGTGTCCATGGAGATATTATTGGAATAGAAGAAAAAATTATAGGAACAGTAGCGTCTATAGCAGCTTCAGGCCTTCTCTCTAAAGCTAAACCTATAATAGCTTTAACTAGAGCAAAAGAAGAAGGATTTCTAAAGATATCAGCAAGGATGCCAAGGAGTTTACCTACAAATAATATTAATTTGGGAGAGATACTTAAGAGAGTTGCCCAAAGAGTAGGCGGTAGAGGAGGAGGACACGAGGTAGCAGCAGGAGCATTGATACCTATCGAGAAAAAACAGGAGTTTCTCTCCTTATTAAGAGAGGAGTTAGTAAAAATATGAAGGGACACATCTCCATTGAAGTTAAATTGTGCATTAAAGAAGAAAAGAAGCAGAAGATCCTAGAGGTATTAAATGGTTTATTTATAAAAGATAAGCTTAATCGATTAAAGATAAAGCTCTCATTAGAAGAGGGAGAAGGAATAGTTGTCATGAAGTTTGATGCTAGTATTAAAGCACTACCATTAATAGCGGACGTTATTGATATTACTCTACATTATCTCTCGAGGGAGATTAGGCAATAGCAAGTTGATTTCTTGAGCGTTCTTCTAGTGTGTTAAAGAACGAAAAGAATTAAATTACCCCCTTTATGTAAAATAAACGTACCTTGGAGGTATAATAGAATGTCGCACAGAAGACGACCTTCTCGGAGAGAAAAATGGACTAGAAAGAGATGGTTTGTAGTTCATGCTCCTCCTGCCTTTAATATGGTAGAAGTGGCAAATGTACCAGCGGATACCCCTGAGAAGCTTATAAATAGAACATTAGAGACAACCCTTTACGATCTTACGGGGGATATTTCACAGCTCCATATCAAACTTAAATTCCAGATAAGATATGTGAAAGGAAATCATGCATATACACAGTTCAAAGGTCATGAGCTAGCAAGAGACTACATTAGGAGCATTGTAAGACGCGGCAGCTCTAAAGTTGATGGTCATTTTACCGTAGAGACTAAGGATGGTGCTAGACTTAGAGTTACAACATTAGCATTAACGCTAAAAAGAGCAAAGACATCACAAGAAAAAGCCATAAGAAAGATTATGCAAGAAGTAGTTGAAACCAGTGCGAAAACATTAAATTTTGACGAATTTATTCAGGAAGCAGTGTTAGGTAAGATAGCCTCTGAAATATACAATAGAGCTAAGAAGATATATCCCCTAAGAAGGGCTGAGGTGATGAAGGTAAAAGTGCTTCAACCACCGCCATTAAACTTTGAAGAAGTAATAGAGAAAGTAGAAGCTACAGCTACCCCTGAATCTAAAGGTACGTAAATATCATTATGAGCTCTATGAAGCCTATTAGAAAAGTCAAATTAACGGAGACTAATGTTTGGAGAAAAGATTTTAGAAAAACTCCTCTAAGGATCGCCGTCTGTTATCCTAACACTTATAAAGTAGGCATGTGCTCCTTAGCAGTTCAGATCTTATACCATTATTTAAACACTTTCGATGAGGTACTAGCTGAAAGATGTTTTTATGAAGGAGCGGGTATAAGACCGCTGACCATAGAATCTAATAGACCATTATTAGATTTTGATGTTATTGCATTCAGTTTACAGTATGAGATAGATTATGTAAATGCGATTCGCATGTTGATTGATTCTGGGATTCCTCCCTCTAGAAAGAAGAGGGAGAAAGATGAAAAGGTACCTTTGGTTATTGCGGGAGGGATTTGTGCAGTAGAAAATCCTAAACCTCTTGAGGAGTATATAGATGTTTTCTTTATTGGAGAAGCAGAGGTTCTTTTAGATAAATTCGTCGAAGTTCTTCTTTCAGAAAGATTTCATGAGAGGAAAAATAAGAAGAGAATTAAGCTAGAGTTAGCAGGACTCGAGGGGATCTATGTCCCAGGGTATTCTCAAAGTACTGTAAGAAGAGTTTATGTAAAGGACTTAAATAAAGTAAGTTATCCAGTAAGACAAGTTACCCCTCTAGAAGTGCCAGAAGATCATATGCCAGTCTATGGAAGAGCTTTTCTTTTAGAGGTTTCAAGAGGATGCCCATTTATGTGTAGATTCTGTCTTCTGGGGTACACGTTTAAACCATACAGATATCATTCATTTAGCAACTTGATGAACATTATAAAGAAAGGAATTAGAACTACAGGTACTAAGAAGGTAGTTATTATATCCTCAGCTATAGGAAACTATCCTTATCTAAAGAAATTACTTGAAGAACTTATAGAGGGTCTTTCTCTAACCGTAGCGATTCCTTCTATGAGAATAGATCTATTAGATAATGATTTAGCCTACCTACTTAGGTTAGGTGGGCAACGTACATTAACAATAGCCCCTGAAGTGGCCTCGGAGGACCTTATGAGAATCATAAATAAGGACCTAGATCTAGATAAGATATACGATAATTGTAAAGTAGCTCTAGAGGCTGGGATAAAGCAACTTAAATTATACTTCCTTTTAGGAGTACCTTATGAAGATGTAACCCATATCAGGGCTATAGCAGATATGATTCATCGTATACTTGATATAGGGTATGAGGGTATACATGTAGTTAGACTTTCTATAAATCCCCTTATACCTAAGCCTCACACGCCTTTTCAATGGCTATCTTTCCCTGAATTAAAGTCTCTTAGAACAAAGATGAGAGAACTTAAGAAATTAATTAGAGATCCTCGTGTTTCACTAGCATTTCTCAATCCTAAGTGGGCTAGAGTACAAGTCCTACTTTCGAGAGGTAATAGGGATATTGGAAAACTTCTACTTTATGTAGCAAAAAGAGGTAACTCTCTTTCAATTTGGGAATCTCTTTTAAAGAAACCAAGTCTATTAAGAATAGTACATGAAGAGTTAGACATTAATGAACAATTACCGTGGGATTTTATTGACACAGGTATACCTAAGAGCTTTTTAATTAAAGAATATGAGAAGATACACGCATTCTTTGCCTAAGAGAACTTACGTTTATAGTATTTTCGAAAGTAATATCCAGGAGCCTTATACTCACCAAAGCTTCTTAATCCAGATTCTTTAAGCTGTTTTCTTAGTTGTTTAGCGTACTCATGTGAAATTTCACCCCGAGCTTCCATAAAAGCTATTACTTCTTCCGCTTCTTGAACTGTCTTACATCTTCGTATGAAGGATATCACATCAGGATTCCTTAATTCATCAAAGTTATTACTTCTGTGGGACCATCTTATGCCCCCAATGGGAAACGTCATTACCCCATCTTCAATCTCTTTAGCTAAATGCGGAAACATTTTCTTAATCTTTTTAGTATCCATACAGACTCTCACCATCTCTTAATCTTTTAATTCCTTAAGGTTAGTTTTAAGTTTAAGCCTAAGAATCCTTAGGGCTTCATTTAACCCTTTTTCAATAGTTCCTACTCCATTAGCACTTGCAGCTAGTGCATGTCCTCCTCCAGCCCCCCCTAGAAGTTCTCCTAAAGGCATCATAATATCTGTAGCTAAGTTTATACCTGTTAATTCGTAAAATTGCATATTTGCACGTGAGCAAATCCTTAGCGTTCCTTTATTACCTCCAGCTACGATTGCTAGGTCGGCTCCTAAATCTACTAATGATCTAGCCACAGAAGCTTCAAAGGAACTTACATGTGATAAAGCTACTAACAAACGCTTTCCACTTAATTTAAATTCATATAATCTAACACGTCTAGCTCCTTTAAGACGAGCTACTCGTTCAGAGAAATCAAGAGGCTTAATAAAGAGAGAGAAAACTCTCTTATAATCTACATTAAGGGAAAGAAGCTCTGCTACTATCCGGAAAACTTCTGAGTCAGCATTAACAAATCTTCTAGTATCGTATAATATGGCAGCTAAGAGGGATTCAGCTATTGCTTTATTTAGAGGGATATTGCTAAGCTTGAATAGTCTATAAACTAAGATTGCCGTAGCCTTGGCATGAGGGTCTATTAATACATGAGAAGCTATTTTCAGGGTTAAAGGGTGAGGTTCATGGTGATCGATTATAGCAATCTTACCCTTGAATTCTCTTAGTAGGAACCTTCTTGCTTTGGAAGATAATTGTTCTAGTGAAGATGAGTCTACTAAACAAGCGCATGAAACAGATTTCAGTATTATTTCGTCTTTGTGGATTTTCACTTCTTCAGTTATTATTTTTTCTGCTAATCTCTTTGTTAGTGCACTTATACCTTCAGAAGTTAATATATAGTATTCTTTCCCATGAGTTCTTAGAAGACTACCTAAAGCAAAAGCACTGAAGAAAGAATCAGGATCAGCATTATGATGACACAGTAAGCATATTTTATTATAACTGAGTAATGCCTTAAGGAAATGACCATAATCTAGTGTTAATCCCCTTTTTTGAGAACTCTTCTTGAGCGACATTTATTCCCCTCATTATAGCATTATGAATTAATAAGTCTAAGTCGATATTTGCGAAGGGGTTTATAGAGATGTCTATATCTATGATAAGAACGTATGACTCATTTGATTTTTGCTCTATTCTGGCATCTATACTAATAATATAAAGGTCTTTTTCACTTACCTCAGTAAGGACATAATCAGTAATGCTAATCGCTACTATTTCAGCTATTTCTTGAAGAGTCTCTTCATCTATATTCCCTCTAGCTTTTAAAAGTTACTTCTTTATGCACTAGTTCCCCCTCGTAATCTACTAAGTTCATCAGATACTCGCTTTCTAAGATCATCTAGTTGCTTTTTAAGTAAACTCTCTTGCCTTTGTAGAGTCTTTATTCGTAAATCGATAGTCTCTTTCTTATCATTAAGATCAGCTAGTGCTGTTGCTTTATCAGTCTTTATCAGTAAACCTCCAACGCTTTTATAGATAGGGGTTTCATCTGAGACTTTATTTAATTCGCCAATAGCATTCTCAACTTCTCTTAGTTCAGCTTCCCATTGCTGTCTTCTAGCTATTATATTTGATAGCATTTCCTGTACTTGCGCTAATCTGGCTAATTGTTGTTGCAGGTGAGGAGGTAATTGCTCAGATGATGACAAGATTTAACACCCCTATTTCATTGATAAATGTGTATCTTTTAACTATTACGTGTTTTGATACTTACTTCACTTACATTCTTAAGCATATCTATTATCCTAATATAGCTGGTTAACATTGCCCTAAAGATCGATATATGGTCTGATGATATTTCTATTATTAGCTTATCTGAAGCCTCCTTTCTTAGGTGAATTTTTCCTGACTTTCTAGGTTGACTTTCACTTTCAGGAAGTAGTGCGGAATATAATGAATTTATGAGATCCTTATTGGATATTATGACTATTTTAGCATGATAATTCGGATCTCTATACATAATCATTGAACCCTTCTGATTCTTATTAAAGGACCAGCAGGCTTTAAATCTCTCCCATTAAGAAATTCTATTACCAAATAACCCCTATGCATATAGGACGTAAGAAGGAGGACGTCTACGCTCTCAAGTACTTCTTTAAAGTTAGAGATTTCGAGATATGGCATCTTTATAGCCGAGGCTAAAGTTTCTGAAAATTCTTTGACAAAGTCAGGTTCGTCTTCTTTACATATTACAAATAAACTTTTTACAATAGGTAAGGGGGATTTCTTATGCATTTCTCTAAGTAGCTTTACGCCTTTTATGTAAATTGTAGGAGGTATTTTATAGTAGCGCAATTCTTCTATTCTATATATGACTATCTTACCTGGATTA
Organism: uncultured Thermoprotei archaeon; assembly: GCA_964517845.1. Lineage (GTDB taxonomy): Archaea > Thermoproteota > Thermoprotei > QMSL01 > B3-G16 > CAZFCQ01. Next base: position 65,982 of record CAZFCQ010000008.1, read on the forward strand.
CCCTTGAAAGAGCCTATTAGAATTAAAGCATAAGCACCAAAGTCTAGAGCGATTCTAGCTAATTCCTTTAATGGAAACTTACCCCTATTCACTCTTATAGCTTCAGGCAAGGCTTTTGCTAGCTCATTAGAGAAAGACCTTATACGCCTACTAGGCTCCCTGCAGGTACTTACTACTATCCTCATCACTTAACTATAACTCTAGCTTACTTAGCTAACCTCTAGCTAGTTCTGCTTTTCTCTTAATTAGCTCTCTTTCTTCTTCTCTAGAGAACGTCTTCCCTAGTATTGTGATCGGAATATACGCGCCTCCTGTGAACGTAGCATTACACTTCCTGCATATCCATATGCCGAACGAGACTCTTCTTATAGAGCCCATTGTTCTACAGTAAGGACACCGTATTGTCTTATCACGCATTTTCCTTTCAATTAAAGCTACTTTTCTTCTAAGAGTAGCACCATATCTAGCACCAAATCGTCCTGCAGATCCTATAACTTTAGTTCTACCCATGAAGGATCACTCCTTTTATTAAGGAAGAAATTAGAGGTTAATTTACTTTACTACATAAGCAATATCTTGTGTATCCGGAATAGAGGGTAATGCTTTTCTAATTTCTCTACTTGCTTTAATAGCTATATCTATAGCCTGATGTAAATCGTCTATAGAGAGACCTCCGCCTCCTCCTTTCTGAATAGCGCATATATTCTCTGCTTCATTTATAGTTAATGTTAATCTATAGTCCATTACTGATTCCTCACGTATATTTGGATCTACGAGTATTTTATCTTCTATTTTAGCCATGGTGACAGGTATAGGTCGGTCTTTCATAGGTAGGGGTACCCATTCATCAGATATCTCTATCTCATCATTTACGATTTTTACTACGGGTATCTTAGTCGTTAAAAGTGCTGAAAGGACAGCAATACCTGAAGCATCTATCATGTTCCCATCATGGTTTAGCACATAAACATCTACATAGATAACCCATACTCTCTTGCCTGGGATTATTGCTAATCTTCTGCGATCAAGAGCATCACTGCTTCTTAATCCTCTATCTATTATTCGAGCTATCTCTATAGCATTTTCATCAGGAGGACCAGGTTCAAATGTAGGAGAAGCTAATGGGAGGAATTCAGTATTTACAATGAGTACTCCTTCGTTAGGAGTATCTGAAAATGGAGTGCCGATCTCTGCTTTTACTCCGGCTATAGAAATAGTATTACCCAATTTGACTATAGCTGACCCTTCAGCCTTCTTTATATAGTCTGTCTCTATAGTAATAGGCCGGTATTCATACAGTTTTCTCCCATCTAGCCTTTCACCCTTGCTAAGAAGGGCACTTATCTTCTGTTTCTCAAGTTTGGGTACGATCTCTTCTGATTTTGACATTTTATTCAACCTCCTCTTTTATTTGAAGGTACCTTTTTCTAAGAGCCTCCTTTTGTTTAGTATATACTTCTTTAATGCCTTTATTAGCTAAATTTAAAGCGGTCTTAAATTCCTCAGGTGTGAAAACACCATCTGCTTGAAGTAATGTTATCTTCCCTACATTAGGCATAATTGCAATAGGCATATCAGCTTCGCCATATTTATCTTCAACATCGTTTAGATCTAATATTATATGCCCATCTGCTTTACCAACTGCAATGGCAGTAACTAAGTCTCTCATAGGAATACCAGCATCGGCTAGTGCAACAGCAGCTGCTGAAATGCCCGCTGTTCGTGTACCTCCATCTGCTTGTAATACCTCTATGAAAATATCTATTGTAGTTCTAGGGAAATTTTCTAGAAATATAGCAGGCTCTAAGGCCTCGCGGATTACCTTTGATAATTCTATCTCTCTCCTAGTAGGATTTGGCGATTTACGTTCTAAAACTGAAAAAGGAACCATGTGATATCTGCAACGTAGTATAGCTCTATCAGGTAATGAAAGATGCCTAGGATGTACTTCTCTGGGACCATATACTGCTACAATAATTCTATTTCTTCCTAGCTCAAGATAGCAGGAGCCGTCTGCGTTTTTGAGTACACCAACCTCTATATTCAGCTTTCTAATCTCATCAACTCTTCTGCCATCAACTCTTATGCCATTCTCATCTACTAGTTTTATTGGCTTTTCCTCTTTTCTTATTATCATATTCTCAACCTTTCAATCTCCTAATAATTTCTCTAACTCGATCAGTTAAACCAGTAGTATGTGCCTCCTCTTCTATTTTCCTTATTACTTTAATCGCTACTTCTTCATAGAAAGGATCTTTCGCAAAGATCCATACTCTACCGTTCTGACCTACAACTATTTGACAATCTAGCTCTCTTTTAATTATACTTATCATTGAGCCTCTCTTTCCTATTAAACGGGGGATCTTTGCTGGAGAAATTTCAATAACAGTACCTTTCTCTATCTTACCACAGGGGGGTTCTTTTGTAGATAGGAGGGGATCTCTAGTTTTATCAAATGCTATCACTTTAGCGATTATGTAATCACCTACATTAAAATACTTCTTTAAATCTTCTCGAAGCGGATCTATTGGCTTGCTGAAAGCATCGTTAACTTGCAATAATGCAGTATATGGAGAAGCTATATCAACGCTCCAGTTAGTTATACCGATATCTATTATAAGGCCTATTACTAAATCACCTACATTAGGCATATAACACTCTTTAAGAGGTATAACACTAATGGTGTTATCCTTTAATTCAGCAAGACCTAGCTTCATAGCGTATATATTTTGACCAACCCTATACACATTGTCACCTAATCGGTACATACCTCTAGCTAGTAGTTGACCTGGAACGACCATTTCACGTTGTGAGAAATAAACTGTCAATATTAATCACCTATCTCTTACTGCTTATAATCTTTACCTGACCAGTTCCATGAGTTAATTCACTAACTTTCTCTATTAAAGTTGGTTGTAAACCTGCAGGTATTTCAATCTCAGCGATCCATGAACCATCGGGTAACCATGCTTCTCGTTTGATATTGCCAATCCTACTTAAGATACCATAGGCTTTTCCGACATATGCTGGAGGAATCTTTATTGCAACTATAGCCTTAGCTATTTTGAGTGGTAGAATACGCCTTAATGCCTTTATCACATCTTGGGCTTGTTCTTCAGGATTTTTAAATGGATCTATTCTTACTCCAGCTTCTTCCATTGCACTTTCTATGCGAGTAGGAGTGTGTGGAGCTCCCGTTCTAGGATCAACACAGTTTCTTACAATGAAGTTAATAATTTGCCGTTTCTTAGCCTCGATCATTTTCTTTCTTTGCTCAGCAGTGAGTTGTATCTCTCCATGCTTTAAAATTATATCAGCTATTTTGTAGATATCCTCTGTATTGAACACCTTAATCATAGACTCTTCCGAGGCACGTAATCCTTTCTTAGCATCCTTGTATATAGTCTCGTATACTAAGACCTTACGAACATCTTTCTCCCTCCCTTCCCGATATCTCCATGCTTCTTCAGGATATACTATTATTTCAAAGCGCTCTCCATGGCTTTCATATCTAGCAATTACATATTTGCCACTCTCCACGATTTCAACCTCTAAAAGGGACTTTTAGTTCTTAGAATATCAATGTATTTTCCTATCTCATCCTGAGCTAATTTCCTGAAAGCACGAGTTTTAATCTCTGCGATACCCATTTCAACTTTAGCACTAGTGACCCCACCTTCGATTACTTTATCAAGAACATGTAACGCTAGCAATATTCCATGAGTTAAATCCATGTCTTTCTTATATTCTTTCTCTAAAATTTCTCTAGCGGTTTGCTCTCCAGAGCCTATAGCGTGAGCATAATATTTACGATAAGCACCTGAAGGATCTGTACCAAATAATTCTGGTCCATTAAAGTCTATACCAGCTATTATGAAAGCTACACCAAACGGTCTTACACCTGCATGTTGCGTGTATATTTGTTTTATATCGCAAATAGCCTTCGTAAGAGATTCTATGCTTATGGGTTCGTCGTAGATTAGCCTATTGATTTGGGCTTCTAAGCGGGCTCGATCGATGAGTATCCTTGCATCTGAAGGTAGACCTGAGAAGACAAGCCCTACATGTTCATCGATTTGATAAATCTTGTCTACAGGTTCCATTAGTGGAGTGAATTCTCGTCTTTCAGCTGCTAATATTGTACCATCTTTACAACGAATACCAACTGCAGTAAGACCTTTTCTTATAGCTTCAGATGCGTACTCAACCTGAAATAACCTACCGTCAGGAGAAAATATAGTTATAGCCCTTTTATGGCCACCTCCATTAGTAGAGGTGGCTATCATAGCCCATACCAGGTGTGAACATACTTTAACACCCCTTACTTCATGATCCTAACCTCTACAGTATTCACTACATTTAACCCATTTTTCTAACTCTAAATACGTATATAAACTCTTCATTACTATAAGGAAGGGGAGGATAGCTCTTTCAATACTTTTGGAAGGAAATATTCTACTACTTTTCGTGTGAAGCCTATATTAACTAATTTTTCTTTAAGTAACTTCACTTCCTTTATCCCATTCTCAAGCTCTCTTCTAACTATTTCCTTAATAGTTTCTTTATATTCATGGGGATATACTATCCATGCATCAACTAAATCTACATAGAAGTCAGGTTCAATCTTACACCAGGGCTTCTTATGCAATACTCCTATTTTAATATCTCTTGCACCGTACTCCCTAATATGATCTCGCGCGATAATAAGACTACCTCCAGTATCGGCTACGTCATCGGCTAATAGCACTTTCTTATTTCTGACATCTGTTGTTACTGGTTGCTTTATACGTGGTTTTTCCATGGTCTTACCTATGCTTTTATAGAATTCAATTCTTATACTAGCAACTTCGGAGATGCTTAAGAAGTCACTAAGGAGTCTAGCTATGACCCAGCCGCCCCTAGCAATGCCTACGATGACATCTGGCCTATAACCTGACTCCTCTATTTTTTCTGCTAATTTAACTGTAAGCCAGTAGAGGTCATCCCACGTTAGAACTAAGAATTTTATAGATACCACCTCGGATAGCAGTTCTCGATAGCCTATTAAATTGTGATTATTTAAAAATATTAGAGCTTTAGAGGAATCTCAGAAAGATTTAGAGCGGGGTTTGATTTGAGAGTTATAACTCTAACTACAGATTTTGGATATAAGGATCCCTATGTAGCGGAGATGAAGGCAGTGATATTATCTATAAACCCTAACGTAACATTAGTGGACATATCTCATGAGGTTAAAAGACATGATATATATCATGCTGCATATTTACTCTTGACAAGTTGTAAGTACTTTCCTCTAGGGGCTATTCACGTAGTAGTAGTTGATCCAGGAGTAGGAGGTTTAAGAAAATCTATAGTTATTAGAACTAGAAGGTTCACATTCATAGGTCCTGATAATGGTGTACTCTTTCCAGCAGCAGTAGAGGATGGTATCTTAGAAATTAGAGAAATAAGGAATCCTATACTATTAAGGAGGAAAGTAACTAGTACTTTCCATGGAAGGGACATATTCGCTCCTATAGCAGCTTATTTAAGTTTAGGCATAGATGTAAAGCATGTTGGACCAAGATTATCTATAGGTGAAGTTAGGAAACTATACTTACCTAAAGCTATAGTTATAGATGACAATACCATATGTGCGAATATTATCCATATAGATAATTTTGGTAACGTTATAACTAATGTTAAAGAGAGACAGTTTGCAGACTTTCTAGGTAAAGCTTCGTTTATAGAAATATCGACTAAGTCTGCGAGATTCGTAGTACCAGTAGTTAAAACGTATAGCGAAGTCGAGGAGGGAAGTTTATTAGCCTTAATAAATAGTGAGGGGTTCTTAGAAATATCAGTCAATAAAGGGGCTGCATCAGAGGTTCTTAATGTTAAGAGGGGAGGGAAGATTTACATTAGGAGGAAGTATGACAGCGCCTTCTGAAAGCTCTACGAGGTCTTTTCTTCATCATAAACTATGACAGCGTTTATTTGAACTATCTCTTCTGTTATAGTATTGCCACGAACTGTTTTTCTTCTTCGTTCTCCTTTTCGTCTTGGGTGGAATCCTGGAGGATTAGAGAGAAGTATTCTTCTTTTACCTCCACCAGGAATACTAGGGTACATGGGGAAGCCGGCCCTATCACTACCTCCTGTAATTTTTAATTTAATGCCTTTTAATCCAATAATAGAGCCGTCTATTACATCTCCTATTCTAAGTCCTAGTAATGCTTGGGACTGAGGATCTTTAATCTCTATCTGTTTGGCAGTTCCAGTTTTAGGATCTGAAACAACGATTTTAAATTCAGGCATGACACGCACCTCTATCTTTTACTTAACTTCCTTCTTAAATTTCTTAACTCTTTCAACAATGCAATCTCTTCTTCACTAAGTATATCTTTGTATTTTTCTAAAAGGATAGAGATATGATCTTCAGGAACATTTACATATAGTATATCTCCTTCCTTAATTTGCCTTCCAACTATTATGTCACCCCTTATGCTAATGGCTACAGATGCTCCCTTCAGAGCTTCAGGTACAGGTTTTCCCCTATCTTGTATTTGCATGATTTCACCAATGCGTTTAAGGTCACGGGCTCTAGCTAGAGGATATTTAGGTTTTATACGACCAGCTAAAACTTCTACGCCAACTATAGCGGGGCTACTTCTTCTAAATACAAAGCCAGGTAATATCTTAATTACGCCTGGAAGTATGAGGGATCTAAGCTCTTTTTTAAGATCTGCTTCTCTCATTTTTCTAACCCAGTCTTCGTAATCCTCAATTAGTCTATAAATTACGTTATTTAGAAATACCTTGATACCTTCGCTTAAAGCCATTTCCTCAGCGTCAGGCAACAACCTTACATTGAATGCGAGTATAACACCATAATACTTATTCTGTTTTTTGACTATACTGGCTTCAACAATATCCCTTTTGGATATAGGACCTACGTCAGCATAATGTACGGGAATTCCCCTTCTATTAAGATAGTTTACTAAAGCTTCAAGTGAACCTAAAGTATCAGCCTTCACTACAACACCTTCTTCTTCCTTTGCTACTTTTATGCTTTCTATCTCCTCTTTTATTACTTCAACAATGTTGTCTAATTCTGCCTCGCTTGATACAACAAAGACAGGAGCTCCTGCTACTGCATTGTCTAAGTTTGGTGCTACCACCTTTACTCCAGCAGCAGCATGGACTTCTTCTACGTTAAGGAATCTATCCTCTGGACTTCGCATTTCATCCATAGGCTTAGGAAGTAATAGGCTTCTAACTCGAGTAATTATTGGTTCTTCCCTACTACCTACAACGATTAAGTCACCACGTCTTATTATACCATCATATATTATTACATCAATAGTGGTTCCAAGTCCTGGTTCTTCTTTAACTTCTAGAATTACTCCTTTAGCAGGGCCTGATTCTACCTTTAGTCTATTAAGCATAAATCTTTGCGTTAAACCAGCTAGTACCATTAATAGATCTGGTATACCCTCACCAGTAAGAGCACTTGTAGGGACTATAGCTAAAGTTCTTGAGAAGTCACGAATTCTGGTATATAAATCTGCTCTAAGACCAAGCCTTGAGAACTCACCTATTATCCTATATATTAGCTCTTCTAGTTTAGCAATTACCTGAGGATCTTGTTTTTTTATTGATTCAATAAATGGGCTATTTGGGAAAGACTTCCAACCAGGAATCCTATCTATCTTATTTGCGGCTACTAGGAAAGGCGTTCTACGTGATTTAAGAATCTCTATGGATTCATAGGTTTGCTCCTCAAAGCCCTTAAGTATATCTATAACAAGAATTGCTATATCTGCTATAGATCCCCCTCTTCGTCTTAAATTAACAAAAGCTTCATGGCCTGGAGTATCTATCATAAGGAAGCCAGGTATCTTAACCTTAGCTTTTACCATTTTTACAAGAGACCCGCATACTTTCTCAAGAGTATTCCATGGTAAAAATGACGCACCAATATGCTGAGTCATAGTACCCGGTTCTCTCAGCATTACAGCAGTTCCACGTATCTTATCTAATAATGCCGTCTTACCAACATCCACATGTCCTAAAACACAGACTATTGGAGACCTAATATACATCTAAGACACCTATACTGCAAGTTAAAATCAAACAAGCTATCCTTAGAGATTAGAAAACTAAAAGTCTACGCAGTACCTCCTGTATATCTCTCGGTCCACTTTACCTTACGTGGATCTCTACCTAATTTCAACATACTCTTTTTACACTTACTAGAGCAGAACCTTAAAATTGTTCCATCATTTTTAACATAGATAATACCAGTACCAGGCTGTATTACTTTCCCACAGAAAGAACATTTATTAATCCTTAGCATTTAAGATACCCCCTTAATATCGTGGGAAAAGCCTTACATAAAGTTACTTATAAAGCTTTTCATTATGTAAGACATGACATCATCTATTCTATACATTGCTAAGTTAAGAGTTTTCATTTAATTGAGGTACTTATATCCGTTATCATATCATGAATAAACGTTTATTAGTCGGTTTTTAATAAGCTACTTCAGCATTAGGTGATTAAGATGTCTTCAAGTAAGCCATTTTATGTCAGGTTTGAGGTCCCTCCTGATTTAGCTGAGAAAGCGTATGAAGCTTTAAGGATAGCTAGAGAAACAGGAAGAATAAAGAAAGGGACTAATGAAACAACCAAAGCTGTTGAACGGGGACTTGCTAAATTAGTTATAATAGCTGAGGATGTAGATCCACCTGAGATAGTAGCTCACCTTCCTCTTCTATGCGAGGAAAAAAAGGTACCATATGTTTATGTTCCTTCTAAGAAGAGGCTTGGTGAGGCTTCAGGTATAGAGGTAGCAGCAGCATCTGCATGTATTATTGAGCCTGGTGAAGCCAAGACATTAATAGACGAGATAGTAGCTAAGGTGCAAGAGCTTAGAGTTAAGGCTTCACAAAAATGAAAACCGTATGATATAGGAGGTTGTTTGTAATGAGCATCACTGAAGAGAATACACCAGCAGAAGTTATACAAATAATCGGTCGTACTGGAGTAGCCGGAGAGGTAACACAAGTACGTTGCAGAATATTAAGTGGATCAAATAAAGGTAGAGTGATAACTAGAAACGTTAAAGGGCCTGTTCGAGTAGGCGACATACTTATATTGAGAGAAACAGCAAGGGAAGCTAGAAAGCTTACAGCAAGGTAAAATAACCATCATTTTAATATTCTCTTTCTATTATCGAGATATCGCTTAGAGTATCATCTTTTATATTTTTATTTAAACTAGACTAGTTACCTAACAGAGAAAATAAGTTGATGGCATTTATGATAGACCCTAAGGTAGCTACACTTATTTTCGAGAACCAGAAAGTCAAAGTAAAGATAAGGAAGCGTATTAATCTAAGGATAGCAGGAGTGGACTTCTCTCTGTATGATATAGGAAACAAGGTAACTATCCCTCTATGGCTAGCTAAAGTTTTATCTAAAGAAGGGGTGGTGGAGCTTGACGATGAAAATTATGTGAGATTTGATACTATAATGAAGTATTTATGGCGGGAAGAACATTCCCCTATTCCTACAGAATTGCCTGAGGATTTTTTCTCTAAAATATCATTGACTCTTCAAGCTTCATTAAAGGATGAGGAGAATTTTAGTAGATTGAGAGAAAAGCGACAGATCTCACTAATAGTAGAAGACCTTTTGAGCTCTAGATTACAGAAGATTTTTTCAGCTATTAGGATGAATGCTGATTTAAGTGAATATTACGGGAAGCTAACTATTGAAGAGAGAATTTTACACGATATATTAAACAGACTTTTCTCCAATTGGCGTAAAGTGATAGAAAGATTACTTAAGGGGATTCCTAATGGAGAAGGAAGCTAGCAGTGGAAGTGGTGAAGCCCTACTTCTTTCAGATCCTAGACTAAGATTCATCGAATTCTATAGATCTTTCGAGGATGAAGAAGGAAGACTAAAGTATAGAGAACGTATTAGGAGAATGATCCTACTTAAGCAGAGAAGCTTAGTTATAGATTTTCCAGATTTAATGATATTCGATAAAGATCTAGCTAGGGAGATCATAGAAAATCCTTTAGTCTATATAAATGCTGCAAATAAAGCTATAGCAGATATCGTAAAAATTGAAGATACCGAGTATGCAAAAAAGGTAACATTTAATGCAAGATTTAGAAAGTTACCTGAAGTAATCCCTCTAAGGAATCTTAAAGCAGAGTACATAGGTAAGCTCATAACAATTGAAGGGATACTAACTAGAGCTACACCAGCAAAGCAACAGATAGTAGAAGCTATTTTCCAATGTGAGAGTTGTGGGGAGAAAATAATCATAGAGCAAGAAGACAATATTCTAAAGCAACCAGTAAAGTGTCCTAATCCAGCCTGTGGACGAAAAGGGCCTTTTCACCTTTTAGTAGAGGAATCTAAGTTTAGAGACTGGCAAAAGTTAGTTATACAAGAGAGACCTGAAGAGTTACCTCCTGGTCAGTTACCACGTAGTATAGAAGTTATAGTCAAGGATGATTTAGTGGATAAAGCTAGACCAGGAGATAGGGTAAGAGTAGTTGGAATACTTAATGTGAAGCAAGATAGAATTTCTCCTAAAGTTAGACTTTCTACATTCTCTACATATCTTGAAGCTAACAATATCGAGGTTTCTGAGGCGGGTATAGGAGAAATAGAAATAACAGTAGAGGATGAACGAAAAATAATCGAATTAGCTAAAGATTCAAATATTCATGAACGCATAATACGAAGCATAGCTCCTTCGATATATGGTTATGAACATATAAAAGAAGCGATAGCTTACCAGCTATTTGGTGGAGAACCAAAAACATATCCAGATGGAGTACGAGTAAGAGGGGATATACATATACTACTTATAGGAGATCCAGGTACTGCAAAAAGCCAATTACTCAAATATGCTGCCAGATTAGCACCTAGGGGAGTATATACATCAGGTAAGGGATCCACAGCAGCAGGACTTACAGCTGCTGTAGTAAGAGATAGATCAACAGGGGAGTTTTACCTAGAGGCAGGTGCTCTTGTCCTTTCTGATAAGGGAATTGCATGTATAGATGAATTTGATAAAATGGACAGTGAGGATAGGGCAAGTATGCATGAAGCCATGGAACAACAAACTGTTAGCATTGCGAAGGCAGGCATAGTTGCTACATTAAATGCTAGATGTGCGGTTTTAGCTGCTGCTAATCCTAAGTATGGACGATATATCCATGAGAGAAGCTTTAATGAAAACATAGACGAAAGAAAACTCCCTCCTACTATACTCTCTCGGTTCGATTTGATCTTTGTACTTACAGATAAGCCAGAAAGTGAGAGAGATGCAAAACTTGCAGAACATGTCTTGAAGCTTCATGGTGGTACTTATATTGAAGAAGAGGATATAATACCTCCTGAGTTACTTAAAAAGTATATAGCTTATGCTAGAGAGAAGATACACCCTAGGCTTAGTCCTGAAGCAATTCAGAAAATAAAAGAGTTTTATCTTGAAATGCGTAGCAAAGCAGAAGGAGGAAAGTCTCCTGTACCAATCACTCCAAGACAATTAGAATCCCTTGTAAGAATCGCTGAAGCCCGTGCAAAGATGGCTCTTAGAGATATAGTAACAGCAGAAGATGCTGAAGCTGCCATAAGATTAGTTAAATTATACCTCTCTAGCGTAGGTTATGATGAAGAAACTGGGAATATAGATATAGATATAATAATGGTAGGAAAGCCAAGAAGTCAGCAAGAAAAGATAGTAAAGTTAATGGATATAATAAAGATGTTAGAAGAAAGCAGAGATGGAGAGCCTGTTCCTATAGATGAGGTTTACGAAGAAGCAGAGGTACAAGGACTAGCTCGCGAGTTCGTTGAAAAAACTATAAGACGAATGAAAGCGGAAGGATTAATTTACGAGCCACGACCTGGATATATAAAGAGGACTTGAGAATGAACATAGATGAACTACCAATACCCAAAGAAGCTATCGAGTTACTCAAAAGAAGAGGTATAAGGGAACTTTATCCACCACAGGAAGAGGCAGTAAAGAGAGGATTACTTAATGGAACAAATTTAGTGGTCTCCATACCTACAGCAGCTGGTAAGACTCTAATAGCAGAATTAGCTATGTTAAAAACCATATTGGAGGGAGAGGGAAAAGCTTTATACATGGTACCTCTTAAAGCATTAGCTAATGAAAAATATCAGGAATTTAAACAATATGAAGAATTAGGGATAAAGGTCGCAGTTTCAACAGGAGATTATGATTCAGCTGATCCTTGGCTCCAAAAGTATGATATTATAATTTCAACTAATGAAAAGGTAGATAGTCTTTTGAGACATGAAGCTCCTTGGATTAAAGAATTAAAAATTGTAGTTGCAGATGAAGTTCATTTAATAAATTACGCAGATAGGGGACCCACTTTAGAGATAGTGCTTACAAGGTTACGAGAAGTTAATCCTAGACTCCAGATATTAGCGCTAAGCGCTACTATAAGAAATGCAGAAGAACTAGCCTCTTGGCTTAACGCTCGTTTAGTTAAGAGCACATGGCGTCCAGTCTTACTTAAAGAGGGAGTATATTATGATGGTAAAATATTTTACGGTGACGATGAAGTAAGAGAAGTTTCTGCGAAATATAATAATCCTCTAGTAGATTTAACACTCGACGTACTAGGAAGTGGAGGAGAAGTACTAATTTTCGCTAGTACAAGGTATATGGCAGTAACAACAGCTAGAAAGCTCAGAGGGTATATCTCAAGGCTTCTCTCTCAAGAGGATAAAAGGAAACTAAGAGAAATAGCTATAGAAATATCAAGTGTTTCAGAGAGAACTTCCATAAGTGAGGAACTAGCAAATGATGTATCTAATGGAGTTGCTTTTCATCATGCAGGACTTTCATACATACATAGAAAACTTATCGAGGAGAACTTCAAGAGAAGGCTAATAAAAGTAGTGGTAGCTACACCTACATTAGCAGCAGGAGTGAATTTACCTGCAAGAAGAGTAATTATTGCTAGTTATAAACGTTATGAGCCTGGACTAGGATCTTACGAGATCCCTGTTCTAGAATATAAGCAAATGGCAGGAAGGGCTGGTCGGCCTAGATATGATAAAGTAGGCGAAGCGATATTAATAGCTAAATCGTCTAATGAGGTGGAATATCTTCTTGAACGCTATGTTAGAGCTACTCCTGAGAAAATATGGTCAAAGCTAGGTAGTGAGCCAGCACTTAGAAGCCATCTATTAGCCATTGTGGCTTCAAGAGTTGTAACCAGTAGGAAGGGCTTAACAACATTTATGGAGCGTACATTCTATGCCTTTCAACAAGGTATGGAGAGTATGCAAAACGCTATTATAGCGACACTAGAGTTCCTGATTAGAGAAGGGTTCCTAATAGAAGAGAGCTTTCTAAAAGCAACTACTTTTGGAAAAAGAATCTCAGAATTATACATCGATCCACTTTCAGCAGTTTACATAAGGAAGGGACTTACGATCGGAACATCCATTAATCCTACTCCAATAAGTTACCTTCATTTAATATGTCATACTCCAGATATGCCTAAGCTTTACTTAAGAAGAGGAGAATATGAAGAATACGCTAATTTCGTTGAAGCTCATGAAGATGAGTTTTTCATACCTCCACCAGATGAGTATTACTATCCAGTAGAATACGAGATGTACTTGTCCGAAGTAAAGACCGCTTTATTACTAAAAGATTGGATAGAGGAAGTCCCTGAGGATAAGTTAGTTAAAGAGTATGATGTAGGACCTGGGGATATACATAGTTTAACACAAACTGCTGAATGGTTACTTCATGCAGCAAGCGATATTGCACGATATTTAGGCTTTAAAGATCATTCAAGAAACTTAGAACAGTTAGCTTTAAGAGTTAAATATGGTGTTAAGCCAGAACTTCTAGAGCTAGTCCGATTAAAAGGCGTAGGGCGCATAAAAGCAAGACTTCTCTATCAAGCAGGCTATAAGACTCTACTAGCACTAAAGAAAGCTTCAATTAGAGAACTATTACAGATACCTCTAATAGGGCCTGAAACTATCAAGAGTATAAAAATTCAACTTGGAGAGGAAGTGGACGAGAAGATACTAAATAAAGAGAAGTATAGAGGAACCTTAATGTACTGGATGTAGCCTATGAGAACTATTACTTGACAAACATTTCCTATAAAGTGTAGTTAATATAGGCACTTTAATAATTCTCATCATGATGTATTCAGTAGGGGGGTATTCTATGAGGAGATTTTTCATCGCTTCAGAAGACGAGATAAAGAGAGGAGAAACTACAGACATATACTTTGTTAGGACACAGGAGATATTAAGAGCAAAAGGTTATAATAGTGTGAAAGTAGTAGCTGAGGTAACTACAAGCAGTCTACCTAGAGAGTGGAAATGGGGGATCCTTTCCGGTCTTGAAGAAGCATTAAGATTACTAGAGGGAATACCAGTTGATGTATATGCAATCCCTGAAGGAACTCTTTTTAAACCTAAGGATTACTATGGTATAAGAGTTCCAGTAATGTTCATAGAAGGCAAATATTACGATTTCTGTATTTACGAGACTCCACTATTAGGATTCCTCTGTCAATCAAGTGGAGTAAGCACTATGGCCGCTAGAATAAGGAAGATAGTAGGTAAGGAGAAAATACTCTTAGCTTTCGGAATACGAAGAATGCATCCTGGTATAGCACCAATGCTAGATAGAGCAGCATATATAGGTGGATTTAATGGAGTTTCTAGTATAATCGGTGCTAAAACTATAGGTAAAAAACCTATGGGCACTATGCCTCATGCTCTCATTCTAGTAATGGGCAGTCAAGTTAAAGCATGGAAAGCGTTCGATGAAGTACTACCTAGCGAAGTACCACGCATTGCATTAGTCGATACATTTTATGATGAGAAAATAGAGTCCATAATGGCAGCTGAAGCATTAAGAGATAAACTTTATGGAGTTAGACTAGACACCCCTGGATCAAGAAAAGGAAATTTTGCCGAAATAATAAGAGAGGTTCGCTGGGAATTAGACATTAGAGGATACAAAAACGTGAAGATAATAGTGTCTGGAGGGATAAATGACGAGAATATAAAAGAACTAGCAGAGGCAGGTGCTGATGGATTCGGGATTGGTACCTCAGTTTCTAATGCTCCTGTAGTAGATTTTGCTATGGATATAGTCGAGGTAGAAGGCAAACCTATAACTAAACGTGGGAAACTAGCTGGAAAAAAGATGCTATGGCGTTGCCCTAGAGACCTTACATTAGTAGTAACACCATTTAATGTGAAAGAGTGTAAATGTCCTCTCTGTAATAATAGTATGGAGCCCCTACTTAAGAAGTATATAGAGAAGGGAAAGATAGTACAGGAACTTCCTACTGTTGATGAAATACGAGAGTACGTACTTAGTCAACTAGAAATAATAGACTCTATTTAATGATTTTTAATCTTTAAGTCCCCTCTAATTAGAAATTTGTAAGTGTAAAATGTATGTAGGTATAATATACGATCGTCGTTATCTACTCCATAAAACACCAAACTTACATCCCGAGAAGCCAGAAAGATTAACTAGCATAGTGAGTAATCTGAAGAATAGCCCTTTGAAAAACAATGTTAGATTCATTAAGCCACGAAAAGCAACAGAAGAAGAAATAACTATGGTACATGATCTAGACTACTTAAATTTAGTTAAAGAAGTATGCGAAAGAGGAGGAGACTGGTTAGATTTAGATACTTATGCATCCCCTAAAACTTATGAAGTAGCAAGATTAGCTGTAGGAGGGCTTTTAAAGGGTATAGAAGCACTTATGAAAAGTGAGATAAGGTATATTTTCGCTCTTGTTAGACCACCAGGGCATCATGCTACAAAAACTTATGCAGGGGGCTTTTGCATATTTAATAACATAGCAGTAGCGACGGCTTACACTTTTAAAAAATACCCAATTAAAAGAATTGCTATACTAGACTGGGATGTACATCATGGAAATGGAACTCAAGATATATTCTACCGTGATCCCTTAGTCTTATATGTTTCACTACATGAATGGGGAATATATCCAGGCACAGGTTGGTATACAGAAATTGGACTAGATAAAGGAGAAGGATATAACGTAAATTTACCTCTCCTACCTGGTATAGCAGACGATGTATATTTCAAAGCATTCGATATAGCAATATCTATTATAAAGGAGTTTAAACCAGAGCTCATTCTAATAAGTAGCGGATTTGACGCTCATTTCAGAGATCCACTAGCGCACCTTAACCTTTCATCTTTAGCTTATTGGAAGATGATAAAGAAAGTGGTAGAGGAAATAAAACCAAAATTAGGAATATTGCTAACATTAGAGGGAGGATATGACTTAAAGGCATTAACCGAGAGCACATTGAATGTAATAAGAGCTTTACTAAATCTAGAACCTAAAGGGGAATACTTGAAATCTACAAAGACAAAGGAATCTGTAAAGAGTAGCTCATATAGACTTCTTAAAGAAGAAATATCCTTCCTTAGAAGGTACTGGAGTATCTAATAAAAATTTAAGTATCACTTACTACTTATTCTTCGAAGGAAAGAAGCCCCGGTAGCTCAGCAGGCAGAGCGCGGGCCTTGTAAGCCCGTGGTCCCGGGTTCGAATCCCGGCCGGGGCTCTATTTTATTCTTACCTAAAATAAGCAGATATCAAGACTAAGATCTTTTCTATAAGTTCGTACCTTATAGTCGTCACTAACGTTAAGTTTTTTACATATTTTATTATCAAGAGCTAAAGTTTCTCTACAATCCCTGATTAGCAGTAACCTTTCCCCAACATTTAAGCATGAAGAGAAGAATTCTGAATACCCTCCCTAATAATCCTCTTATTTTTCAATTAAATAAAACTAAAAACCATCGGTATTTTAACCTATGAGCGAAATTTCCCTGGATAAATCATAGCCATAAAAATGACGTAATTTATCATGCACAGTAGAATTGAAACATTCTTTAATTTAGATTATGGTGGGGCCGCCCGGATTTGAACCGGGGTCACCGGGGCCCGAGCCCGGCAGTCTACCAAGCTAGCCTACGGCCCCACTTAAACTCTAGGCGGGGATAAGCCGATCGTAGCCCACCTTCTGTTTAAGCGGGATCCGACTCAGCGGCCCACCCGGATCTCTCGGGGGCAGATCATCGATCCCTATTTGGCCTTACTCCCCGCGGGTCGGCCGTTTCACCCAACCCCTCGGCATAGTCATCAACTTATAGTATGTTGAATCATTCACATATACCGAGGGGGGTCTCGTTTCTGAGCCGTTGCCAGGGCTCTCACCCTACCCGTCGCCGGGTCGCGGCGCCCCCTCGGAGGGTGGAGCTTCCTCAGGTACTCCCGTCGCCGGGAAGTACCCGAAACCCGCCCGTCGGCTTATCCCCTATGCCCTCAAGAGAATATCCTAAAAATTGCCTATTAAAGATTTCACAAATAAACCAGGTATTCCCTCAGAATTAAAGAAAAGATACGATAAGAGAATACATCTAGTATAAAGATGCCGTGCATGGGCCCCTAGTAGTATCGCCTAGGTTGGGAACTAGTAATCATACCACCTCGGGCGATTGGGAGCGGCAGGCTCACCCCTCGAGGCATAGGCCTCTCGGGGCTTACACCCCCGCCCCATCAACCCCGTCTTCTACGGGAGCCCTCGTCCCCGACA
>CAZFCQ010000009.1:0-10268 GCA_964517845.1 uncultured Thermoprotei archaeon
CTGAAACCTTAATCAGGTCTTCTAGAGATGATACTCTAACAATCGTATATCCTTCTTTGCTAAGAGGCTCTCCTACTATGTTAGCCAAAACATCATTAATTGAGTTAATTGCTTTATCGAGGGATTTAGCCTTAGGCCTATTTTTTACTATCATAATAGAGGAGTATAGTAATCCACAACTTAAGGAGCTAACAAGAAAATAAGAGAGATATCTTTGGGATACTAAATAGTCCTTGTATATGATCTCCTTCTTGGTAATCTCTTCATACCCGCTTTCCTTTTCGCTAGATATAGTTATAATATCCCCTTCTTCACTATTCTCTTCAAGAATAATACTTAAGGCAGGGGAGTATTCCTTTTCGATTATTCCTATGTTAGTGTTAATATGAACATAAATCCTTAAAATTACCTTTATCACATACTTATCAGAGGATGTACCTGTTTCTTTTTCAATAGCTTCTATGAGCTCCCAATACGCATTAGGATATACCTTAAATCTCTCAAAAATGTTCACTCTCCTACCATTAAAAGGAACTATTCCTTCAGAAACATTACCAAGTTCCCTTTTCCATCCTACAGGTGATTCTAAGATCACAATGACATTATATCTAATGAGGCCATTCCCATAGACAGAAATCCCAAAAGTATAACTCATATTAAAATCAATAAAGTCGGTTATCCTTCTATAGATGACACCTTCTCCTGCCTTCAGAAAGCTTACATTATATACATTATTAGGTTTAAGAGATACTACATAGTCATATGACATATCATAATAGTAACTAGCCAAGACTAGAGTTCTCTCTTCTCTTAAAGGAACAGAATGTACACGATATAAATAAAAACTCGAGAGCACAACTCCAATAAGAAGAACCACATTAAATACGAACTTCCCTCCTATTAGAGCTTTCGTATCGAGCAAGATATTCCACTCAAAGAAAACTCGAATAAAGGTACTAAAAACTCTTGTGAATTACTTTTACATATTAAAAATCTATAGCTTTTATCTATTCTTTAGTATGATTCCCTGATAACTCAAAATATATAGAAACCTTATTAGTCATGCTCCAGGAAGTAAACCAGGCACTATATATGATCTGCCCCTCATATTGTCGAGTACCATTAACATAACAGTTCCATGTAATATGGTGCCAAGCTACAAACTTGTAGCCTATATTCAAATTAGGAGGTTTATTCCTATAACCTTCTACAATAGAACCACTCCAGAAAGCCCAAACTTCACGAGGGATTCCTCTTTTATAAGGTCCGTAAAAATAACTTTCATATGAGAATTCTTCAGGAAGAGTAACACTATATTTAACGAATGCTGGAAGGCTCCCTTCGTTCGCTATAACAAGCCCTATCCATATTCCTCCCTCCTCTTCCCCCCGCACCCAAATTTTAATTGAAGTACCATAAGCTAAGTTAACTTCCTCCTCATTTTCTACAAGTATCTTATAAGAGCCTATCCTAACACAAAGATCTCCCATTTTGACTCTGCTTATAATTCGTACTCTCTCAGACCAATGACTATAGACAACACCACATAAAGCTAAGGTAATGATAATGAAAAATGGTAAGACTAATGTTAGTATTTTACCCATATTAGTATCCCACTTTAATAGAGACTTCTCAGATCTATCTAAAGAGAATTGTGAAGGTATGTTATAGAAAAAAGATCTATCAAAATAATTAGGATATAATGATATAGATCATCCATTTATAATTAACTTTCACACACCTTTTAAGCAATTCTTAACTAACTAAAAGCCAAGAGGGGAAAAACCCCTCTTCGGGGGACTAACAGGGAGCCCCCGTTAAAGGCTCCCTACTTTGGGATCCGATGATAGCCCTAAGAATTCCGTATGTACTGGAGGTGGTTAACATATGAATAATAAAGGAATACTAGGTACAATAGCTATAATGGTAGTGCTTCTTTCTATGCTTGGTGCTGTTTATGCTGCTTGGACTGATACTATATACATAGAAGCAACAGCAGAAATGGGCGAATTCCTAGTAGGTATATTGGACGGTAGCTTAGAGTGTTATGAAACTACTAACGATGTTCCTGAGGAAGAGTTCAAGGATCCTAAACCTGGGGTCGCTGATTGTGTATGCGAATTAAGTAATTTCGAGACAAGTGTGCATCATGAGCCTCCTCAGACTGTTGCTAAACTATTAACCATAAAAGTTACTAATGCTTATCCTCAGTACGACGTACATATCAGATTTGCCCTTAAGAATGCTGGTACAATACCTGCTAAGCTCGTGAGAGTAGACATGACAGGATATGATCTAAAGGATGATCAAGAACTTACCTTCAAAATTGACGAATGGATATTTGATCCAGATGAGGGAGATAAGGGAGCTTGGATAGGTTCAGGTGCAGTTGTAGACCCAGTAGAAGGCGCTATAATAAACTTTGATTTAATTGTCTATGTTCCTGAAGATTATCAGCTCGAGCCTTGTACAGAATATCCAGTAGAATTAAGTTTTGACTTCAAGCAGGAAGCTGAAGAGTGCCACACGTACGAGATCTCTATATCAATACTGGCTGTACAGTGGAATAAAGCAGATGAGTTCGGAGGATAGAGCTATAATCGGGGCTAAGATTACGGGGTGATAAAACATGAACAAATTACTAACTTCTTTACCACTCCTAATTATAGTGCTTCTTTCTATGCTTGGTGCTGTTTATGCTGCTTGGACTGATACTATATACATAGAAGCAACAGCAGAAATGGGGAGCTTAACAATAGCCTTCGACTACTTAGAACCTCCTGAATATCATGAATACTACCTTGTTGGAGATCAACTATTGAAGGGTGAATACGAAGGTAAGGATGTTGCAAGTGGATTAGCATATTACGATGAATTAATAGTAGATGAGCATACAGGCAAGCAAGGTTATAGAAAGTTGATAATAGAGATTACAAATGCTTATCCAAGCTATCGTGGTCATACAACCTTTATATTACATAACATCGGGACAATACCTTTATATGTAATAGGATTTGACATAACTGGCGAGAAAAGAGATGCTGCTGGGAATAAGATCTACGACCTACTATGGCATGATCCAAACGGAGATTATATTGGCGCCCTGTATGAAGACGTTAATGGAAATGGAGAAGTTGATGAAGAAGATATAGAAGTCATCAATCTCAATATTACAAACATGCTCCCCTATCAAATAGATCCTTGTAGGAAACATAAACTTGAAATGGATCTACATTTTAAGCAGGAAGCTGAAGAGTGTCATACATATGTAATATTCGTCCAAGTAAAGTGTGTGCAATGGAATAAGTTAAGTGAATACTTAGGGGGTGGATAGACAAATTCCTAATTGCTTCAGAAAAATATCCCTCTTTTTTAAATAATCTAAATTCCTTACTAGGTGTTAACCATGTTAAGGTCTATATCGATTCTGATCCTTTTATTAATTATTAAATTAGTCTTACATGTATATCTTCCAAAAGGATTTTTAGCTTATCTATTTCCAACCCTGTGCTGGCTCATTATGATCATAGTAGTCTTAGCTCTCTGGAGTATTAATGAGGTATTCTCGATCGTTGATAGGAACTTACTTATAATAGCCCTACTATTTGCATTATTTCAAATAGTACTTCTTATTGATGGAGGCTTATTTACTAAATTTGGAAAAAGCCCTGTATCTTTTAGTTTTCCCACGCTTTTGCTTAATACCTTAATGATAGCTACATCGCTTATAGGAGTTGAATTTTCAAGGGCTTATTTATTGAGAACATGCAGGAAAAAGGGTCCATTGATCATACCTTTAATATCGTTTCTCTATAGCCCTTTCTTAACTCTTATAAGTATGTTCATTCATGGCACAGTGCCTTTAGCTTTAGTCAAATTTTTAGGTTCAGTTTTCTTACCTGAGTTAAGCAAGAATTTATTAGCATCGTATATTGCTCTCTTAGCTGGGCCTCTAGCTTCTCTAGCTTATGTCACCCCTTTAAAGATCTTTAAGTGGTACTCACCTATATTGCCTGATTTACCTTGGCCTCTTGAATCATTTATAGGCGTATTAACACCGACAATAGGCTTTATGTTAGTAGATCGTATAGCTCCTACAAGGCTTTTAAGAGGCATATATATGAAATTTAACAAGAACTTAAAGAAGAAAGAAGGTGGTAATCTAAAATGGATTATGGTGATGTCTCTAATAACTCTAATATGGGTATGGTTTAATTCTGGTTTCTTTGGAGTCTTTCCAAGCGTAGCCGTAAGTGGAAGTATGAGTCCTACGATAGAGGTAGGGGATCTAGTAATATTGGTAAAAACTTCTAATATTAAGCTTGGAGATATAATTCAATATAGAACAAAAGATAGCATGGTGTTACATAGGGTTATAGCATTTGAGGGTTCTTACTTAATAACTAAAGGAGATAGTTGTAGAGCTCCTGATCCTGACCCCGTCCTTCCTTTTCAGGTTATGGGGAAAGTCATTATAATCATCCCTAAGGTAGGTTGGGCGACAATAATTGTTAGATCTGTTATTAGTAGAATTATTAGCATTATATGGACAAACTTTATACATGAGACTATGGCCTTTTACATTGCTTTGGTGAGTATGACATCTATCTTCCTCTTTTACTTGTATAAACGTAAGTTGCACAGTAGGAGAAGGATGAGAGTAATCTAAACTTTTTACTGCTCTATATATGAGCTAAAGATCATCTCGTAGATACTACTGGCTAGTTCTCCTCTATGTTTCTTAGTATCTCCTCTATTTGTTTAAGTATTCTTTTCCCTTTCTCTGTTATTCTATAATACCTTTGGCTATCTTTCTTCTCTTCTGTTAAGAGCTGTTTTTTAAGTAATATCTTTGCGTACTTATCAAAGATCTTGAAGTTTATTCTTGTCATATATACTATTCTTGTTTTTGTACCTCCTTCTATAGCGACTTTGAGTATGTCTCTCACTATTTCTACTTTACTTCTTTTAATTATAAATCCCCATGATTTTATGGTCTTATTTCTTGTTTAAATTTGATGTATGTTAAGTATAGATTTTTGTGATATAATTTGAATAGATTATATCCTAGTCTAATGCTTCTTTTAATGCTTTATATGCCCTAAGGAACTTCTTACCTTTTTGTGTTATATGATAAGTGCTTCCCTTATCCTGTACTATAAGCCCCCTAACTATTAGAAATTTTAAGTATGAATTTAACTGCCTCCAGTTTAGGTTAGCTCCATACATAATGTGAGTTTTCCTCTTTCCTCCTTTATTTATTATCTGGAGTATATTCGCGACTATATCAAGTGGATCTCTTTTCCTCTCACCTTGGATCTCGTGAGGTTCATGCTTCATTTTCTCGTTTAAGATTATCCGATATATTAATTAATAATTTTATGAATTTCTGTTCCATAATTTTGTTATATTAATTTTGTAAACTATGTTATTTGATTTATTAGTTTAGCATTCCAGTAATTCTATTATCTCGTCATATGCTTCTAATAGCTTTCTTCCTTTGGTAGTTAACTGATAGGTTCTCTTTCCATTATTATTGTTCTCTACTATAAGACCATTGAGTATGAGGTAGTTTAGATACCTTTTTAGCTGGGCAAAATTGAGGTTGGCTTTATACATTATATGAGTCCTTCTCGGCTTTTCTGTGAGTATTACTCTGAGAATGGTTATTATTATATCAACATTACTCCTACGATTTTTATTCCCGGTAAAATTGTTCATGTAATCCTCATTTCTCTTTATAGGGCTAAGGATTCATATATTGTTTATGGAGTTAAAATCTAGAAGATTTTTCGTTGAATTTTATGGTTTTATGATGGTTTTATCTATTGTCTTCTATGATTTTTTATATAAACATTTTGATTTATATTATACTGTATATTAAGATAGTATATAGCTATTGAATTGTTGCGATAAGTTTATTAAAGTGTCGCTTATTAGTTAATTGTAAAAAATCTTTAATGATCATAGAGTGTGTTTATTATGTCTAATAAGAAGGACTACGTCCTAATAGTCTCAGGGAATGATGTTATTAAGGTAGCTTCAGCTCTCTCCTCCTCTCTTAGGTTTAAAATTCTCTGTTTGGTTAACGAGAAAGGCGCTCTAGATATTGAGCAGTTATCTAAGGAGCTTGGTAAAAGTAAAGCTGATGTAAGTACCCATATTAGGCTTTTAGAGCGTGCTGGTCTGCTTCGTACTAGTTATATTTCTGGTAAGCGTGGTGTTAAGAAGATTTGTAATTCAGGTGTTAAAATGGTAAGGCTTTTACTCAGGTGCTAATTTAGTACTTCGTTATGGTTAGATACTAGGTCTCAGCCTGTAGCATGGCAGTCATCGATCTCTCCTTTCCTAGTCCGTTCATCATCTAAGCTTTAATTAGCCTTAGTTTTTATTTAATTTTCCTATTACGTATATTGAATGTTGAGGGAAGAATATGGCTGAGTTTAAGACTTATTCTCCTGATGAATGGAGGAAGCTCGTACATCCTGAATGGTTTACGCCTAAGATTGATCCCAAATTGTATAAGTTTGTAAGACCTATTAAGAAGTATGATCTTTGGAGTGGCTCTAGTGGTGAAGTTTTCATTGCTCATATTCCTAATGGTGTTAATATTCCTAAGTATCATTATTCTGTGGCTTATGAGTTAACCTCAAATCTAATTAGTGATGTTAAGAGTCTGAGTAAAGTTCTAATTAAGCCAAATAATACGGGCTTTGTAGGTGCTTTTATGAGTGATCCTCGTTTGCAAGAGATTATGCGTATTAATGGTATAAGTGAGTACGCTGATTTGCAACCTATAGCGACTCAACCTGCTATGTTAGCTGGTATTGTTGATGCTCTCTTAGATGCTGGTGTTGACGAGATTCATATTGGGGAGAATATGCTTTGGGCTGGTGGTACTCCTAGAGCTTTTTGGGAGACTGGCTATATTCATGTTTTCTCTGATGATAAGTACAAGGGCAAGGTCTTCTTCGTTGACTTATATGAGGAGGATACCGAACTTGTAGAATTGCCGATAAAGGCTAATAGTTATGATCTTGGTTTCTTTACTAAGACTAGGCCTCCTAAGGCTCTTTTTGATGAGATGTATGATCTCGTAGTTGTTGCATCAATTGCCAAGATGCATAATTGCTCTTATTACTCTCTTCTTATTAAGAATTTTAGTGTTACTTGGAATCCCAGACGTAAAAGATGGCACATTCATGGAATTCCCCTTAAGCTTTTTGATAGAGAGTATGCCACTGAGCTACTTAATGAGGAGATACCTAAGGATCGTCAATATGAGATTTACTTTACTAGAAAGGGAAAACGCCGTTTAGCTTTCATAACTAATGGGCTAGTCTCTACATCTCCTCTTGTAACATATAGAGAAGAGGGTGAGCTTTTAGCTCAAGTTGATCCTCATCATCTAGAGGGTCTTAGTTTAGCTACGCTTATGTTAGGTATAGGGTATTTAATAGTTAGATATACTGGGATGTTTGCTACAGTAAGTAAAGAATTACAGAAAAAAGGAACCCGTATTGTAGGACTGATATCAGGTATTGTAGGTCAAGAGGGAGAAGGCCCATTAGTTTATGGTGCTAGGCGTTTTGGAGGTTTTGCATTAGCAGGGGATAATTTTCCAGCTATGGAGGCTTTATCTTTAGATATTATGACTGGTTTCAAGGACTTTGACTTCTCTCGTATCGTAGAGCTTGAAGCTATAGATTTTGGTAAGAGGTATGATATAGATGTCTCTGAAGTATTCGTTGATACGAAAGATCTATGGACTCTTAAGCTAGCTGAGGAATTAACTGCTATGAGTAAGGACTATCGTAATTTAACTGCCCATTTCATAGATTTTGAAGGGTTATCGGATATAAAGCACCCATGGGATATTAGGACAGGCCCACCCTTCAGGCTCCCTGAGGGTATTTATGTATCCCCTAGAACATGGTTAAGGATGATGTACCTTAATAGTAAGGTATACTTGCATGCCATGGATTATGTAGATAAGGGTATAGAGATTCCTTTAATACCTCCTGTTTAGTTTTTACTTTTTAATTTTCCTTCAGAATTCCTATTATTCCTATATAGAGGTATATAGTTTAGAAGGAACATCTTTATATCTAATGTTCTTTTTCCCTTTCCTGAGATGTATGGCTTACTTAGAAGTCAGAGATATCTCTAAGAGCTATGGAATTATAAAGGCTCTAGATAATGTTTCATTTAGTGTAGAGAAGGGTGAATATTTCTGTATTCTAGGCCCGACAGGAGCTGGTAAGACCACTTTACTTAAGGTGATAGCAGGCCTTCTTAAACCTGATAAGGGACGCGTATATATTGATGGTGAAGATGTAACATATCTACCGCCTGAAGCGAGAAATACCGCCTATATGCCTCAGGGCTATGCTCTTTTTCCTCACATGACCGTATGGGATAATGTAGCTTATGGAGCCTTAATGAAAAACCTCTCGCTAGAGGTAGCTGAAAAATCTCTTAAAATGGTAGATCTACTCCATCGTAGTGCCTCATATCCTCATGAACTATCTGGAGGTCAACAACAGAGAGTAGCATTGGCCAGAGTTATCGCGTCTAGTTCAAGTATTCTCCTCCTTGATGAACCATTAAGTGCTCTAGACTTACTTCTAAATATAGAGCTAAGGTATGAGCTTAGAAGGTATGCTAAAAAGCTTGGTTTAACAGTGCTTCATGTAACTCATAATGCTGAAGAAGCATTAAGTATTGCTGATAGACTCTTAATTTTAAGAAAAGGTGTAGTACAGCAAATAGACAGACCTGATAAGATATACCTACAACCAAGAAATCTATTTGTAGCTAAATTCCTCGGGGAGATTACCGTTTTAGAGGGTGCGATAAGAAGGAGGTATAAAAATAAACTATTAATCGAGATAAAAGACTTAGGCCCTATTATAGTAAAGAGCAATAATGATATTAAAAATAACCATGTAATCGTAGCTTATAGACCTGAAGATATAAAAATCCTCGATTCATCTGACAATAGCAACATTTTCAAAGGAAAGATAGAAGATGTGGAATTCGAAGGACTTAGGACTCGTATACATGTGAGGTTTAGTAGTAATGTGAAAGCAGTTATCGATCGTTGGTTTGATAAAGGTATACACTTTAGACCTAATGATTACGTTTATGTATATTTACCTCCTAATAAGGCTCTAGTCTTCGAATATCCACGTGAAGGATTAGCTAAAGCTTTAGCACTTGAGTGATTATTATGCCTAATATTGATATTATCGACGTACATAAACGATATGGAAATATAATAGCACTTGACGGTGTTACGCTTAATATAAAAGATGGAGAATATATCTGTATTATAGGTCCTAGTGGTAGTGGGAAGAGTACCTTACTTAAAATAGTAGCTGGTATCCTCAAGCCAGATAAAGGAGATGTATTCTTCGATGGTATTCGTGTAACAGATCTACCTATAAGTGAAAGACGTGTAGGTATTGTAATGCAAGACATACTTCTTTTTCCACATATGGATGTTTGGGAAAATGTAACCTATAGTCCTCTTGTTAAAGGTATGGAGCTTAACTTAGTAGAAAGCATAGGGAGAGAGATAGTTGGGTATTTAGGCTTAACACTAGATAGGCGTATGTATCCATCTGAACTGAGTAGAGGAGCTCAGCAAAAAGTAGCTATAGCTAGAGCTCTAGCTGCTAACCCTAAACTTCTATTATTAGATGAACCCTTAGGCTCTCTTGATACACATACTGCTAAATCGCTTAGATACGAATTGCGAAAGATGGTAAAAGATCTTAAGCTAACAGCTATCCATATAACTCATAACCAAGAAGAAGCCTTGAGTATAGCTGATAGAGTCGTAGTCTTAAGAAGAGGAAAAGTAGAACAAGTAGGTACGCCCCTCGAATTATATACATCTCCTAAAAGTCCTTTCATCTGTAGGTTCATAGGAGGAGAAGCCAATTTTCTTGAAGGTACCGTAAGGGAAGTTAATGGTATAGATGCTCTAATAAAGCTTAAAGGAGGTACGTTAATTAGAGCTAACATTCCTCCTGATATAAATAGTCAACAAGTAGTAGTGGCTATAAGACCTGAAGATATAACTATCTCACTCCCAGCATCAAACGAGAATACTGAAAGCTTCAACATATTATGGGGTTTGGTAGAGGAGGTTCACTTCTTAGGACCGTATATGAGATATATTATTGAAACTGAGGAAGGCCCCATCATAGTTAGAACTAAGAGAGGTATGTTAGATGTTAAAGGAGGTGACAACGTAGTTC
>CAZFCQ010000009.1:10368-82310 GCA_964517845.1 uncultured Thermoprotei archaeon
ATAGTTAGAACTAAGAGAGGTATGTTAGATGTTAAAGGAGGTGACAACGTAGTTCTACATCTTAAGACTATGTATGTTTATCCTTATCCCAAGGAGGGTTTAGAGAGGGCGATAGCTTATGAGTAGAGCTACTCTTCGCAGCATGGTAATAAAGCGAGGTTATTTATTGCTCTTCACAGGTTTCTTTATAGGAGTCTTAATCTCATCTATAATCTCATCTATATACTTTACAAGAGGAGGGATTAGCGGTACTGGAGGTATTCCTGAGAGCATTGAGATAATATTCCTCTATTCTAGTGAAAAGCAAGGATGGCTTGAAGAAGTCACTCCTGAATTCGAAGTCTGGTTTAAGGCTAAATTTGGAATAACTGTTCATGTTAAACTTGTAGCTGCGGGTAGTCATGAGACTATAAACATGATTCTTCATGGTTTCAAACCAACTATATGGAGTCCTGCTTCAAGTATATGGATATCCTATCTTAACGAAAAGTGGAATGAAGATCATCCTGGAGAGAGTATAGTGAGCGAATGGGTTCCTCTTGTCTTTTCTCCTATTGTAATAGCTGGTTGGAGGAGTATAGTTAACAAATACAATATAAGCAATTTCATGGACTTATACCGTTTAGCCAAAGCTGGTGTTGATTTTAAGTGGGGACATCCCGATCCGAGATTAAGTAATGGAGGAACCATGACAGTATTACTCGAATTTGCTGAGGCTGCGGGCAAAGCCCCTGACGAGCTAACACTTGAAGATATTCAAGATGAAAAAGTCCTTGAGATAGTACGTACTATAGAGAGTAAAGCTGTAGTTTATGGAAAGAGCACTGGGTTCTTTGGTGCTTGGGCCGCGGATAGTGGACCACAAGCTATCACATTCTTTGGAGTTTATGAGAATATAGTTATAGACAATTCTTTAAAGGCTTTCAGGAAGTGGGGTGATAAACTAGTAGCCGTTTATCCTAATTTCGGAACGCTTCTCAGCGATCATCCCTTTGTGATATTAAATGCTAAATGGGTATCTCCATGGCAGAAATTCGTAGCCTCACAATATTTATACTTCTTACTTCAGCCTGATGTACAATTTAAAGCCCAAAAACATGGTTTTAGACCAGCTAACCCTAGTGTCCCATTAGACCCTGATATATTTAATGAAGAGAATGGTGTATTTTCAGATATAAAGGTGCGTATATTACGACCTCCACGTGGTGAAGTATTAGAAGCAATACTTAGTCTATGGGAAAAAGTAAAGAATCCAGGTGTCTAAATGATCTTGAAGAATAGTAGACTTCAAGAGCTAATAATGATGGCCTCTGCATTATTCTTATTACTTCTCTTTGTATTCCTACCATCATTTTACTTATTCACATTTATAGTAAGTAGGTGGGATCAGGTATATCTTGAAGTCTTTACTCATCCTATTCTTGGTGATACATACTGGAGAGAGATACAACGCTACCTAGCGCTATCTTTAAGGCTAGCTCTATTTACAGTTTTCATAGATTTAATACTAGGAGTGCCACTAGCTTACCTATTAGCTAAGAAAGAGTTTCCAGGTAGATCCCTTATTGAAGATTTAACGATGCTTCCGCTAGTAATTCCTACCTCAGGATTTGGCTTCGCGACTATGATTGCATGGACTGCTAATTATGGTATCCCAGCACTACTTGGTCTAAGAATAGGATTAGATACTGTTCTTCCTTTAGTAAAACTCCCATTACTTATGCTATTAGTTCATATTGCTCTGACATTCCCATATATAGTTAAGACCGTAAGTGGGGCTTTAAAAGATCTTAAAGCCTCTTATGAAGTAATTTCTTCCTCGTTAGGAGCTCATCCCTTAACAACTTTTAGGAAGATAACCTTACCCTTAATTTTGCCTAGTATCCTTTCTGGTTGTGTCTTAGCCTTAGCTAGATCGCTAGGTGAAACAGGTGCTACTATGATAGTAGCTGGTGTGAGTACTACAGCGCCTATAGCTATTGTAAGATGGGAATTCGAGAATAAAATAGCTCCTGCTGCTTTCCTAGGTGCTCTTCTTGTTATGCTTTCTCTCATTATAATAATCCCTACAGAACTCTTCTTTACAAGGGGTACTACAAGAAGGAGATTATTATCTAGAGGTATCGAAGTTCGTTTAGTAAAGCTTGAACGCCACTTACCTCACTTCTTAGCTAAAATGAAAGATGCATCTTCTCTTCTCTTCCTTGTGGTAATAGTATTAATGCCTATAGGAATATTAATTTATAATTCAATCCTCTACTGGAGTACTGATCCTTATACTAATAAGGTAGAGGGGGGTATACTCTATCAGTTATTTGGCCCTCCAAACTACTGGGGCGCAATATCGAAAGCTCTTCAAATCTCTTTCATAGCTTCTTCCCTATCGACTATTCTCTCAACATACATTTCTATCTTGGCTTTATTCTTGATAGTAAAACATAAATTAGGTAGGTTAATTAGGATACTCCTTAAGATACCACTGGTAATACCTACAAGTGCTTTAGGTCTCTCTATGATTCTCCTGTGGGGATCTAAAGGTCTTGGACTTATTAGTCCAGGTATATGGTTGATAGTCCTTACACATATCGTCTTTTCAGTCCCAGTCATCGTCGAAACCTCTAGTGCTTCCTATATTGAGGCAGGATTGCCAACATATGAAGAATCCGCTAGGACATTAGGGGCTACATTCTATGATGTAGTTGAAACTGTAACCTTACCCATGATAAAAAGAGGAATCCTTGCAGGAGCACTATTAGCTTTTACTCACTCACTAGGAGAAACTGGAGCTACCTTCATAGTAATGGGAGATCACACTACGATATCAACACTAATAGTTAACATGGTTGAATCCTTAGCAATACCCGCCGCTATTTTCTCATCTCTAATACTTATTCTCATTTCAATAGTAATGCTATTCATAATAAGAAAGTTAACAGAGTAAATTATTTTGAGTAGTCTTACGTTTAATTAACTAATATGCTAAAACTTAACAAGGATAGTGCTCTTAATGTAATAGTAAGATCAGCAATCTTTTGTGTAAGCTTATTAACTAGACTTATAGACCTTTCCTCTCCTGGTCTTACATGGGATGAACCTGTTTACATAAATGCTGGAAGACTCTATGTATACAATATTCTTCACGGTTTATTCACTCCAACTTATTGGTGGTATAACTGGGAACATCCTCCCCTCGAGAAGTATCTCATAGGAATGAGCTTCCTATATTTTGGAAATCTAGGACTAGATGAAGTAACAATCGCAAGAATACCTAATACTATTTTAGGCTCAATAGGTTGTTGTATCTTTTACATGCTACTAAGAGATATATATGGAGACCTTATAGGCATTACAGGAGCTCTTTCTCTCTCCTTCATGCCTCGTTTCTTTGCTCACACTCGTTATGCATCTCTCGACGCTCCTGAAGCAGTATTCTGGATATTAACACTCTATGCTATATGGAGAAGTAAGGCACATGCTAGCAAGATATGGGTCATACTCTCAGGAGTCTTTTCAGGATTAGCATTAAGTGTGAAGATTAATGCGATAACCTTACCTATCGTTATACTTGGATGGCTAATTCTCATATATGATTGGAGGGAGTTTTCTCACTTCGCTCTCTTAAAATTTTTACATTATTCGTTCTTATTTCTAGCATGCTCAATTGGAACTTTTATATTCTTATGGCCCTTGATGTGGTATAACCTACCAAGTCATTTCTTACGATTCTTCTTCTTTCACCTATATCATTTTAAAATACCCACGTTTTACTTAGGGAAAGTATATCCCAATGTACCTTGGCATTATCCAATAGTTATGTTACTAGTTACAACTCCTATTCCTCTTCTTATATTCTCCTTATTAGGAATCTCAATATCCATAAGAAGTCTCGTGCTACTAAAGGATAAACGAGATGAATTTAACGTAATGCTTCTCGTATGGTTCATAATACCTTTAATAAGAGTTATGCTATCTTATGGCTACGATGGTCTTCGTCTCTTCTTAGAAGTCTTACCTGCTTGGATTGGCTTCTCTTGTGTAGGTGTTTACGCTTTCCTTCAGGTACTCACTAAGTCGGTAAGAGCGTTTAATACAGCGATTACACTTTTGATATTATCAGTCCTTACACTCTCTTCGGTTCTTGGTTGTATTGAGACTCACCCTTATGAGACTGCATATTTCAATAAACTTACTCGAAGTTTAGTACCTATTTACGAGAACTTTGAACCTATATACTGGGGGGAACCTTACAAGGAAGGAATTCTTTGGATCGAGAAGCATTCTCATAATGCCTTAGTTTATGTACCCTTTGCATCTCATCTAGCTAAATACTATGCTAGAAGCACAAGAGTTACAGGCAATCTCCATGAATTCTTTAATCTCCTACCTAAGTATAATCGTGCTTTTATATTATTCATGTATAGGACTGCCCATATTATGACTCGTCCCTTTACAGAATATTGCTTAAGAAAACTACCTCCCCTTCATACTATAAGGGCGAATGATTTGGACATAGCATTTATTTACGATATAAAAGCGCTACTTATACGCTATTCTCAAAGTGAAGCTACCTATAATTTGAAGTTCCTCTTAAGAAATAGTACTCTTATCTCATTAAATATAACAGAGTATTGTAACTCAGGTCTTAAGGATAATACTCCTAATGATCTTAAAGGCGGATGGGTAGATGAAGGGAGAGATGATTTAAGATATTTCCCTCGCGGCTTCATCACTTTCACTTTACTCAATTATCTTGCTAATACATCTCATCATGTAATATTCTATATTCCTAAGTCAGACCCCTCGTGTATTGTACTAGGATCTAAGTTCAAGCCGCAATTCCCTTCAGCGGTAAGGTATATACGTATTCAACGCAATGTTCGTGGTATACTATTTCTTCATACTGCTGTGCATGCTCATAATCTTAAAGAGGGTGTTACTATAGGATATTATAAGATAGTATATCACGATAATAGCTCGGTCTTAGTTCCCCTGATTATTGAGAAAAACATCAGAGATTGGAAATATCCGCCCCTACCCATGGATAACGCTCTTCCCGCTTGGGTAGGTAGAAATGATATCTCTCGTTTAATAGTTATATACGTATTTCCATGGTTGAATCCTTATCCTAATAAAGAAGTTATGTATGTAGACTTTCTTTCTGCTAAAACGAGTGCAGTACCTATACTTCTATCAATAACCCTCTTAATATGAAGATATTCTCTATTCACAATAGTGCATGAAGATCTTATATTATTGCAAAATGAAGGATCTAAGGGTTATTGTTCTTGGTGCGGGGGGTGGGATTTGAACCCACGCAGGCCTACGCCACGGGAGCTCTCATCCAGCCCCAAATTCATGAAGCTAGATCCTAAGTCCCGCCCCTTTGTCCTGGCTCGGGCACCCCCGCACTCGCTAAACATAAATAATAATTGGGCTAATTAAATTTTAACTCATAATATGGGATTATCAATTGATGAGTTAATTGATATTGCACAGCGCACTAGAAGAAATGTCCTAGAAAGGCTTAAGTTCAAGAATGCGGGTGAAATCGTTGGACGTGGAGCTGGAGGAGATTTTACTAGACGTATAGATCGTGTAGCTGAGGAAGTAATAGTTAATGAATTAAAAAGAAGAGGAGTTCAGGTTACTTTTCTTAGTGAAGAGCTAGGTATAATGGATATTAATGGTGGAGGAGATCTTTTTGTCGTAGATCCTATTGACGGGACAACAAATGCCATACGTGGAGTACCAGTATTTTCACTCTCTATTGCCATATCTAGTGGCAAAACCCTTAATGATGTTTATATGGCTTTAGTTTTGAACTTTGTAACAGGTGATGTTTTTTATGCTGAAAAAGGTAAAGGTTCGTATCTAAATGGTCTACGTCTAAAGCCCTCTAATGTAAAGAGTATAGATGAAGCTCTAATAGAACTAGATCTTAATATAAGAGGTAAGTTTCTAGGATACTTGAAGAGAATAACGCCCATAATTTCAAAGGCAAGGCACATAAGATTCTTAGGCTCAGATGCCTTAGCTATTTGTCTTGTAGCTAGTGGAGCTTCAGATGCCTTTATCGATCTTCGTGGTATCCTTAGAATCACAGATATCTCTGCTGGATTTCTTATAGCTCATGAAGCCGGTGCTATTATTTACTTAGGAAAGAAGACTCCCTCAGATATAGTACTAAGTGCTACTTCACGTACTCCAATTATAGTCGCTTCTACTAAGGAGCTCTTTAATGAGATAATGTCCATTATATCCTGACTCTAATAGCTCTTTCACTCTCTTAACTAAAATCAAGGTTTCTTCATACATTTCTCTACTTATGATTCCCTTTTCTAGTGCTTTATTCAATTCTTTTTCGTCTCTAAGTAGAATTTCATCCTCCTTCATTACAATATCTACTGCAAGATCTACATATCTAGCTGTATTGCCATAAATTTCTACTGGTGTATTTAAGTTATAATATTCACCTATTAGTGTGCCATCATCTCTATGATATCTATGGACAATAACTGGGCTCTCTTCAGCTATTATCGTTTCTGAATAATCATTAGGCATCCTCTCTACATCAAGTCCATCATAAATTCCACTACTCTTGAATATCCGTTTTATTATGAAGAGTTCGTTCTCCCTTTTCATTACCTTTCCTGGAGTAAGGTATGCTACTCTTCCATCTAGCTTAACATGCTCTATTCTTAGAACTTCTCCCTCTTTAGGTTTTAATTTGCTTAAAAATTGTCTTGTAAGATATGAAATTTTATCTCTGTCGAGGCCATTATCTATCAAGAGCTCTGCGTAGTCTACAAGTAGTGCTACGTCCTTCCCCCACGCTCTAATATAGTGGTGACCTTTGATTGTTGATATAACCTCATTCCTAAGTTCATCAGCAATTTTCTTACATGGGGAAGGAAACTCTATCTCTACTAACTGCTCCCCTTCTCTAACTAACTTAATTTCTTTTAACTTAATGTTCTCTATCTCCTCAATCTCCTTCTTAAGTTTTTCAACTTCTTCTATTAGATCGTTTAAACTAGCATATTCTGCGCTACTTCTCCAGCGTAATCCCCAGCCTTTAGGGCATAGAGTATAAGCTAATGATAGTAATTCAAAACGTTTCTCGTAATTCTTTATATGATTACTAATTGAAATTTTGCCATTCTTAATAAGTCGAGCGTATCTCCCTACTATTGTTATATTTTCTGTTAACTTACAGATATCGTCTAGAGTAACGCTCTTAACGCTTACTAGTACTTTCTCGCCTTCGTTTAAAGTTCTACTAGTAGCAAGTATACCTTTATAATCGCCTAAGTTAACAAGGTACTCTCCCTGCTCTACCTCTTTGAGTACCTCACCTACATAAATTGAGTATAGTTGTGGTCTATAGTACCATACGATTGCGCTTTTGAAATATTTCCTTATAATATTCACTACCTTCTCAACAGCTTCCTTTATACCTTGTACTCTTACTCCCTGTAAGTCGCGTTTATCTATTATTATTACATCGTAAGGTTCGTTATTCCCTTTGAGTTTAAATCGAGCTCTTAGTATATCTGAAAGCTGTGTTGGTTTGTAATTTTCCTTTAGTAATAACTGCGCTAGCGCTGTTGAGTATATTCCTCTAATCTTGAATCTATACATTGTCGACATTACCTTTCTAGGTTTAATCTTTAATCTGTTCAAGTAAGCTCACGGCTTGCCATATAGCAGTCCTAGCAAATAATGGCATATTAGGATCTGTAACTATCTCATCAAGAATTCCAATAGCATTCGCTGCTCTAAGACCTGGACTTAGGTCTTTCCTTTGTAGTATTTTTATTGCTTCGTTCGCTGCTCTTCTAATGTTCCTAGGTACCCCTGTATCTTCGGCTACTCTCTGTAATATCATAATAGCTTGAGCAGCCTTCTCTTCGGGATTTACAGTTGTGGACATATTACCTCACCTTCTATTAATTAATATCCTCTTTTCTAGGAATTATTTATGTAAGCTAGTATACTTTAAACATTAGCTTATGAGGTGAGGTATTTTGAAGCAAACTCGTAAAGATGATGAAGCGATAAAGAGTATGGCTGAATTACTAAGATCAGGCGCTACAATGCTTTCTCAAACATGTCCTATACATGGTGTCCCCCTCTTTAAGTTAAAAACAGGAGAGGTTATATGCCCAGTATGTAAGAAACGCGTCGTATTTATTAAGGAAGGTGAAGAAGCTAAAGCTTATGGTATTATAGCTCTCTCAGAGCTTGAACGAGTAATATATGGGAAATTACGTTTACTTACAGATTCTATAAATAGGGAGAGCGATCCTGAAAGAATGTATGAGACTCTTCGCTCTGTTATAGCTTGTCTTGAGATTTTAGAAAGGCTTAAAAAGCTCAGTAGTTAGGCTGATATTCATGCCTAAATGCCTTGAATATACTTTCTGCTAGTTTTTCACCAATACCCTCGACTCTCATTATTTCTCTAATGCTAGCGTTAGCTATATTCCTAATAGTCCTAAATTTCTCTAAGAGCCTTTTTGCTAGTACGCTATCTATGCCTGGAATAGAAGAAAGCATTTCAATTTGAATCTCTTCTAATGTTAATGGTTTCCTCTCACCTTTAATCCTAACTGTCTTCTTTTTCTCTTTTTGCTCCTTCTTAGCTAATGCTACTATATATTTCGCAGTCTCAAAAGGAGTCTCAGTCCATATTACCGGTATATTAAAATCTACTATTAGGCTTAAGAGAGCTCCAACTAGTGCTTCTTGACGCATACCTACAGCTAACTTTTTACCTTCTATAATAATTATGGGTGAACGGTAACTCTGCTTTAATAGCTTGGCTTGCTTAAAGATCCTTAAATCTATAATAGACCTTGCGAAATCTTCTAGGCTTTTTCTCTCTATAGCTACATCCTCAGACACTACATAATCTGCTACCTCTAGATTTTTGGGGATTATTCTAATTCCGTATTTAGCAAGTTCTGTGACGATATCTGATGCCATTTCTCTATTATCTACATACACAACTAACTTTGATAATGCGCCCTTGTGAATGTTTTTCTTCATTTCAAGGGTTTGCTGTTTCCCTTCTAAGACATCCTTTAATGAAACTTTTAATTTTCTAAGTACGCTATACATTTTGCGTTGTTTATATATAGAGGCCCAATAATACGCTTCATCTCGAGTGTTCCTTGATATAAGAACTATTACCTTTCCTGCCCTTCTCCTTCCTGTACGTCCTTTCCGCTGGATAAATCTAATAGCACTAGGAACGTTATCGTAAAAAATGACTAAATCACATTCTGCTACGTCTATTCCTTCTTCGGCAACTTGTGTAGCTACAAGTACGTTATACATTCCATTCTTAAATGCCTGCATTATTCTTTCTTGCTCTTTTTGAGAAAGCCCTGTACTATTCCCCCTTCTGGCCTGTCCTATGAAGCCTGTAACGCGGTATCCGTTTTCTTTTAATATATCTACAAGGAGATCTACTGTATCTCTATAATTAGTGAAAATTATTGCTTTAGAAGTTCCTTTCAAATTTTTCCTTAATAGTTTCAATAGTTCCCTTACTTTGGGATGAGGCACATCATTTTTTCCAGTTCGAATTATTTCCTTTATTCTGAACCATGTAGCGCTATTTACAAATTCTTTAAGTATTCTATTTCCTCCTCTTCTTTTAGCAAGCTCTTCAAGCTTATTCATATACCTTCCTAATGCGTGAAGTCCTTGAGCTTCTAATAGCTCAAGAGCATGGATGAGTCTGGTTACAAAGTTAAGCTTTACTAGATCTTCAATCAACTCTCTAGGTGGCGTTATGTATTCTCTTAATTTATCCTGAAGAAAGGCTTTAGCTTCGAGTATATCTTTTAAACGAGTTTTACTCTCGCTCTTACTTTCGATATATCCTCTTTCTTTAAGCTCCTCTAAATACACTCTTAGTTCGTGAACTATTAGTGCCCTAATCTGTTTAAATCTCTCATCTAGATCTACCATACGCCACTCTATTTCTATAGGCTGAACATATCGTCTTACGTCTGGACTATATTCGCTACGAACTTCTATGTTCCTTATAAATAGATTTTTACATATCTCTTTAATCTTCTCTTCACTAGATCCCGGTGAAGCCGTCATAGCTAATATTAATGGTTTCTCTGATTCCTCGATGTATCTCTCAGCTATAAAAACGTACGGGTAATTACCTACTGCTCTATGTGCTTCATCAAAGACTATAAGTACTACATCTTTTAAGGAGTATCTATTTGCGATAATGTCATTCTTAAGCGTTTGTGGGGTCATTGAAACTATTCTACTTCTTTTCCACACTTCTATTCTTTTCTTAGGAGCTAAAGAACCTGTCAATACGTTTATCTCGTCTGGATTAAGAGTCATTATCTTTCTTAAGGTCTCAGCATGCTGTACTGCTAAAGGCTTTGTAGGTGCTAGGATTATGCATTTTCCTTGCTTCTCTTTATCTAGCCTTAATCCCATTACTAAAGCTGCTATAATAGTCTTCCCTAAGCCTGTAGGAAGTACTATTAGCGTATTTGCTCTAATTGCGCTTAAGGCGATACGTATTTGATAGTCTCTATACTCTATACTATTCGGCTTTATTAATGGCCACCTATTCTCAGATTCTCTGAGATAAAGCCATCTCTCCATCTTCCACCGAAACATTTTAAGAAGTATATATGCTTAAACATATTCGTTAGAATTAGTGCAGGTGTAATCATGTCTGGAATTTACGTCGATTTTCCATCTCTGCCTCATCATGTTGAGAGTTATCAACATAATATCTCAAGAGACATACTTGCTGATGCTCTAGCTGAAGCTATGGCTCGTTTAAATAGTTTTACCTCTGAGAAAGCAATTTCTGTTGCTGGTAAAGAAGGACTATATACTGGAAGTATGACTATACGGGTAGGAATAGGGCATGGTCATAAGATATTGTATTTTAAATCAGAAAGAGCACTTAAGAGGATAATTGTTAAAGCATTAAAAATCTTAAAACAACCATTCATAGATTTCGGTATAAGAGTCTCCTATAAGTACTTTGATGGAAAGCGATGGTTACCCGTAAGAGCCGATGAATATTTAATAAGACTCTTTGTAAATCAAGAGTCTTTAACGTTTCATATAAAGCTCTCAAGAGGTTTAGGAAGATTGGATCCTCAAGATTTAATTAATATGATTCTCGAAAGGCTTAAAGTTGCTACAACTAGCTTAGGTGTTTCCAATCCTCTCTTCATAAGAAGATCTCAAAGTTGACCTTATACTCGTGTTGTTAAATAGTGTTACCTTTATTAGGGATTGTTAGAGCTTATGCATTAAAAGTGATATTTATGAAACCTGTAGCTGAAATAAGAGACCCTATACATGGTTATATCCTAATTACCGATGTAGAAAAGGCACTTATAGATAATCCTGTCTTTCAAAGACTACATTATATTCGACAACTGGCTGGTGCACATTACGTATATCCAGGAGCTGATCATTCTCGATTTAGTCACTCACTCGGTGTAATGCATCTAGCTGGCGTAATGGCTAATTATTTAATGGAGAAAGGATATCTTGACGTAGATGATGTTCAAATGATTAGGATAGCTGGTTTACTGCATGACATAGGACATGGTCCATTCTCTCATGTTTATGAAGAGTTGCTTGTAGCCTATAAGGATAAGACCCACGAAGATCTAACAGAATGGCTTATTACTGAGACTATTGTAAAAGATATATTAAACGATCACGGATACGATCCCAACAAAGTAGCTAAGTTATCTGTAGGTAAACTTAATAATAAGGAGAAGCTCTTTATTAATCAAATAATTTCATCTCCCTTTGATGCAGATAAGATGGATTTCCTTGTTAGAGATTCGCATTTTACAGGTGTAGAATACGGCTACATTGATATTTATCGCCTGATATATTCTCTTGATGTCGTCGAAGATAACTTAGCTATAAGACTCCCTGGAGCGCTTCAAGCTCTTGAAGCTTTCATTATTGCCAGGTACGAGATGTTTAAGGCTGTATATTTCCACAGAACAGTCCGTAGTGTAGAGGTTATGATCTTAAAAGCTATGGACTTTGCCAAGGAAGACCTAAATCTATTAAACTTTAATACTCCAAATGAGTTCTTGCGATTGGACGATTCCTGGGTTTTAGTTAAACTTAGAGAGATAGCTCATGATCCATCTTTACAAAAGACTGAGGAACTTAAAATAGCTGCTAAATACTATTCCATGTTAGAATCCCGTAATCTTCTAAAATGTGCTTATGAGACAATTTTACATGTTAGGGACTCTTTCATGATAAACCTATTAATGAAACCTCGCATTAGACACCAACTTGAGACGGAAATCGCTGCCAAAGCTAATATAGATCCTTCTATGGTAATTATCGATTTCCCAACAGTTCCTTCGATACCTTATACTCCTAGACAACTAGAGCCTTTTGATGTACCTGTCTTTGAGGTAAGTGA
This sequence comes from uncultured Thermoprotei archaeon, assembly GCA_964517845.1. Taxonomy (GTDB): domain Archaea; phylum Thermoproteota; class Thermoprotei; order QMSL01; family B3-G16; genus CAZFCQ01. Next base: position 22,832 of record CAZFCQ010000009.1, read on the forward strand.
GAATGGCAAGCGTGTTAGACGTCGTATTTCTGATATCTCAGAATTGGTTAATGTGTTAAGAGGTTATATGGATGTAGCACGTATCTATACATTTCCTGAGTATAGAAAAGTAGTAGCCCAAGCAGCTAGAGAGACTTTTGGTAGTTCCTCACTACTATCGGTGTCTTTATGAAGCAGAGAATCCTCATTGGTAAGGCTCCCTCTTACCTATATACGAGTATTCGAGGTAAAATACTTGCCTCTCCCTACCCCATTTCTTTCTTTGGAGATGTAGACCCAAGAAATGGTACCATAGTGAATCCTAATGTACCAATATGGAAGCAATCCATCAGGAATAGGATATTAGTAATGCCTCACGGTCGTGGATCAACAGTAGGTTCCTATGTTTTATACTCCTTATCTAGAAGAGGACTTGCTCCTAAATGTATCTTAAGCATTAAGCCTGATACCATTACTCTAGTCGGATGTATAATTGCTGAAATACCCCTAGCATACGGATTTCCTGAAGAAATACTAGACTTTAATAATTACCTAGCTCTTGTCAATATTCGTAATGGGCGAGCTACAGTAGAAATTCTTGATCAATAAGTTAATGAAGCTCTCAAGACTTCAGATGAAGAACTTAACATAACATTTGCCCTATGCCTGAGTCTTAGATAGTGCATAGCCTTAGCAGAATCCGTTACTACGTTTCGAACGCCTATTTGACGTAATGGTGCTACTACCGCACACGTATCCCTAATCACTTTAGCTCCACTCTGTTCGATAATTCGTATGTATCCCTTCGTTAGTGCTTCATTATAGATATCTCTGGAAATAGCTATCCATACTCTAGTGTCCTTTTTAATTCTCTTTCCTTTTAAAAGATTAACTACCTCTTCAAGTTCTTTAAGTGAATAATGAGGGCATCCTAGGAATACCAACTCTATATCCCTTGAATCTAAGTTTGCAGAGTACTTCTCTTTTATTTCTTTAAGGTCATTAACGTCAACATGTATTTTTTCTAGAGAGTCTTTAGGCTCTTCGTAAGTACCTTTAGGTGTAATTCCTTCTATTATAGCCATAGAGATATTACTTGCCGCAGCTAGTCCTGCGGAGAAGGACTTTAATTCTTCAACACTCACAGCTCTTGGGATATTTTTGATGAAGGGTATGCCTTGTTTTAATACTAAGCCTATATAATACCCTAATAATGAATACCATGTACTTCCTCTAGGCATATTGTTTATTAATACTTCAGCAGTAGGCATGCGTTCTTCTCTTAAATGAAGACCATAAAATGGAGTCTTCCCAGTTAAGGCTGAAGCTAGTGCTGAAGGCCCTCCCTCTCTGTTAGTCATAGAGCCTAAAACTGTATTTACAAAAGTAACTGCTGAAGACTCCCCCCAGGCTATATGCTCTCCCATCTTAGGCTTGTTACATGTTAAATATGGTGTACAAGTTAAGCTACAGGTGACCCCTATTTTCTCAAATAATTTTATTATCTTTAATTGTCTCTCCATAATGTCTTGTGGTATGTTCATACTCCTCCATTTGTCTAGATCAAAAGCTGCTGGATTTATCGTGGTATGCACTTTAACCTTGGCTATGCTTGATATCTTCTCTAAGAAGCTTATACCTTCCTCACCTATATTAACATATGAAATTCCTGAAATGTGAGCTGAAGTTATTGGAATTAAGCGCTGTGCATTAAACGCTTCTCCTAGAGCAACTAAGATTTTCATAGCTAATGCTATACTATATCCATACTCTCCATCTAGCGCCCTTTCCTCCTCCTTAGTTAAATACACTTTAATGTTCCTCCTCTTAGCTTATTTAGTATAGATTTAGCTCTCTCACTTGGTATAATTTCGGTTTTTTCGAAGAGATGAGATGGTTTCAGAAGGGGTTTTGTAGCGTCTATACCTAGCTTACTTGTTAGTAGTCTTTTTTGATCTGCAGAAGGATCTAAACTCGATCCACGAGCGCCTTTTATTAATACTAAATCCTCCTCTGGCTGGAATCTTGTAGCTAATGCCCACTCTATCTGATATGGATCATCTACATCTACATCACTATCAACTACTATAACCATCTTCAATGAAGGATGTGCTGCAAAAGCGGCTAAAATAGCATTCTTACTATCTCCTTCACATGATTTCTCTATTGAAATTGCTGCATGAAGCCAGCCACAACCTCCTCTCGTAAGTCTGACTTTGGAAACCTTCGGTACTACTTTCCGTACACTATCCCATATTAATGCCTCCTTGTAGAGTCCCATTAATATCCTATGCTCTGCAGATGCAGGTACTATTGCATGATATACCGCATCTTTAGAAATCCAAATTTTATCTACTACTAATACTGGTTGTAATCTCCTTATATCATATATATCCAATATATCTGCGAAGGGTCCCTCCCAGCTCTCTTCTTTTGTTATTCTACCTTCTAACACTATTTCAACTTCTGCAGGAACTAACAGACCACTTTCAGGTAACCTTACAAAATTTATACTTCCATTTAGCATTGCATTAGCAACAAAGAGTTCATTTATTCCAAAGGGTGGCGAACACGCTGCTGCTAATAAGATAGCAGGATGAACTCCTATAAGAACAGCTACTAAGAGATCTTCTCCTCTATTAATAGCTTCCTGATATAGTCGCCAAAGATGACGCGGTACTATTCTTATAGCTAATTTATTTTCGCCAATCAGCAGCATCCTGTGGATAGATGCATTGTAAATTTCAGCTCTTACGCTCTTTGCTATGACTATGCCACTAGTAATGTATGGTCCAGCATCTTTAGGATAATACTTAAAGATAGGTATTCTCTTTAGATCTCCTTCGCCTTCAAACCACGTAAAACTAGCGGCATCCAAGTCTTTAATCTCTCCTTCTAAGGGATTTTCATTAGCTTCTATTATCTTCTTATATAACTCCTCCTCAGTATTTACGTTAACAAACTTCATCATTTTCCTTCTAGTATTACATACATTAGTTACAATAGGCATTTTCCCAAAGGTTATTTTCCTGAATAGAAACGTGGGCCCTTCATCATATCTCCTAGATATATAAGTGATGTCCTCGCCTTGAACCTCATCTCTTATTTCTGTTAACTCTCCCATGTCCTTTAACTTATTTAATACATGAAGAAGCCGCATTCTTTTCATCACCATATTTCGCAAGTTATCAATAATTATGTGTATTTAATTACAAGAATATAAGAAGTTCTGACCTTAGGGCATGTTTATGGTTCACTTACCAAGGGAGGTTAAAGAATACTTCCCTTATCCTTCATTCAGACCTAAACAGGATGAAGTAATTAAGATAATGTATGAAAGTGTTAAAGAGAGAAAGATCGCTATTATTGAAGCTATGAGTGGTTTTGGTAAAACGGTCGCTATCCTTTCAGCTTTACTTCCTATAGCTAAAAAAGAGTCCCTCAAGATACTTTACGTGGCTAGAACTCATAAGGAACATGAGCGCGTAATTGAGGAAGCTAGGAATATTTCTAAAAAACATAATGTCTCTGCAATAGCACTTCGAGGCCGTCGTGAGATGTGCTTATTAGAAAAGATTCGTAGTATAAAAGATTATCATATATGCCTTGATGCATGCGAGCGTTTGCGTAAAAGTGGTCTATGTCCGTATTATAATACATTCATTTCTGATTTTAACTCACTATTCCAGAAGTTTAAAAAGCCTAAGTTCTTCTACCCTCTCTCAGCTAGAGATTTATTAGAGATAGGTCTAACTCATAAAGTATGTGCTTATGAACTTGCTAAGGCTTTATTAAGGGATGCAGAAATTATAGCATGCAGCTACATGTATCTTTTTAATAAGAATATCTTCCGTAAATTCATGGCATATCTAGGTACCTCTCTTGATAATATAATCCTGGTGCTCGATGAGGCGCATAATATTCCAGAATTAGCTACTGACTCTATGAGCGATACTATATCCGTGAATATCATAAAATCAGCATTAGATGAGTGTATAAAAGAGTTATCCTCAACTGCACTAACTTCTTTTTTAAAGTCTTTATTGCGAAGTATAATCAAATTTAGAGAAGTTTCAAATAGTTATGAAAGTATCATCCCTAAAGAGTTAATAGAACGTATAGCTTTGAATGTAGTCCATCTGCATATAGAGGATATAGTATACCTTATGAGGGATGCAAGTGAACTTGTTAAAGAGAAGTTAATCCGTAAAGGTAAAATCCCCCATTCATATCTTTACCGTCTTTCAAGATTTCTTGAAACATGGAATTATGCTCTTTATAATGATCACCTTATCTGCGTGCTTCATGCTAATCCTAAAGACTTTACAATTTCTGTCTTGGCTCTAGATCCTTCTCCTTTGATAAGTGTATTATTAGAGAATTGCTACTCAGCTATACTAACGTCAGCTACACTAGAACCTCTTCATGCTTTTAGAGATATCATAGGTGTTCAGAATAGAGAATGCATATTGAAAAGTGTTCAAGTAGTACCTCCTAGAGAGAAACTCTTGGTATTGGGTGTTAAGGGGGTAACAACTGACTTTAAGCATAGATCCTTAAGTATGTATAGTAAAATAGTCTCTAAGATTTCCGAAGTACTAGAAGTAGTACCTGGAAATGTAGGTATCTTTGCAGCATCATATGAAGTATTGGAAGGTCTCCTTAAAGCTGGTCTTGATAAAATCTCTACGGACTTAGAAAAACCACTCTTCATAGAGAGACCAAGTGCTACTTCTCTTCAGAATGATGAGTTAGTAAGGAATTTTAAATCATATGCTAACAAAGGGGGTGCAGTTCTACTAGGAGTTCAAGGAGGTAGAAATGCTGAGGGAGAGGATTTTCCTGGTAGAGAGATGATTGTATCTATAATCGTGGGTATACCCTATGCCAAACCTTCTCCTATTATCAAAGAAAGGATAAACTATTATGAGGGAAAATTCCCTGGTAGAGGCAAGTTGTACAGTTACATATTACCAGCTATAAGGAAGTCTCTTCAGGCTGCTGGAAGGCCTTTTAGAGGTATAGAGGAGAAATCCGCTATCGTTTTTCTAGATTTTCGTTTTCTTCAGAAACCATGTAAAAAATTACTTCCATTATGGATTCGTAAAAGATTGAAGGTAATTCCTGATGAAGAGGGAACCCTCGCTAAAGAACTGCTTCTCTTCTTTGGATAGCACTTATAACATCCACCCATCATACTTGCCAATTTCTTTACCATTTTCGTCAATTTTAATTTGTCCTACCTGAATCATCCCTACTTCCTCATTGACGTTTGTCAATATTCTGATTACTCCTTCCTGGTATTTTATTTCTTTGATAACTCCTATTCCTAAGAATCTTCCATCTTTGCTATTTAAGCCAACCACTATTCCCCTTTCGTGTCCCTTAGGGACTATTAGAATATCTCTACCATAAATTTCTTTAAGTTTACGTACTTTACTCACTAAATCCGTAATCTCTTTTTCTATAATAATGAGCATACAGTCACTAGCAACTTCAGCATAAACAACTTTCTCATCAATTATCTCCTCTATTTTAGATATATCCTCCTGTGGTAATGTTCTTCCGCTACCATATATGCTATACATTAATCCCACTTGCCCTAATTGAAATGATCTTATTCTAGCACCTACTAAGTGTCTCTTAAAATTAGCTTCCCTTAGCATACGCCTCTCTTCTCGATTTCTACTCCTTACTCCTAATGGTGCTGGTAGTCTGATGACGTTAATCTTTGGTAATCCTACTAATGGTTTAATGATGTGCTCTACTTCATCTCCTCTTTCAAGAGCAACTACATATTCGGGTTCTATAGCCATTATTAAACTCCACTTAAGTTCTCTAGCTCCTCTTCCCATTACCCATCCACTAGTGTTTACTATTACTACGTCTGCTTTGTTACCTAGTGCTTTTTCAATAAGTATTCTCGCTCCTAATATCACCCTATGTATAACTCCTGCAGGGCTAACTGTTCCTACAAAAAATCCATCAAGGGGGGACACTTCAGATAGTGAAGTAACTGGATGCTCTACGAAGCCAAGACCTATTGTTGTAGGAGCTCCTATATCTGACTGACCTACATCTTTATCAATGACGAAGGTTTTTAAACCCGCACATACTGCTTGGTTAGCTAAATATAACGTAAATGTAGTTTTTCCACTATCTACATTGCCTATCACCACTACTTTGCATGGCTTCATTCCTCCAAGTATACTCCTTACAGCTTCCTCCCATTCCGGAGGGACTATAGGTTGATCTATCTCATCTAATTTAGCTTCACTTCCGAGCCTTACTTCAAGTAATGCTTCTTTAATTACTCTAAAGGAAGTTGATTTAGACTTTGGTACAACGAGTTTCTCTTTAGGCTTTAATCGTTTACCTAAAATTTCTATCTCTCCCTGTATTACGGTGATGGCCGCGGGCCCCTCTACTCTATAGAGTTTCCCTGCCTTAAATTTCTCTCTCAAAAATGATCCCCTAGAGCTTAATTAATTAATCTAGACTTTTAAGGTTAATCTGAGCTTAAAGCTATCTTAATAGCGGAAGCTAAATCTTTATCATGAACCCAATTAATTACTGTGCCTATTATACCATGTGAATTACTCCCTCCCTCGTCAATTATCTCCATTGTAATTCTTTTATCAAAAATTACACTTTTCTTAAGTTCAGTAGCAATTTCATACCACTTTTCACCATTACCTATCTTTATTTTACAGATCCTAAATGGGCAATTAGATACTATATTCTCTATGTACCTCTCTAACCTTTCAAATGAATGAAATACTACTAGATCTATTACCTCTCCATCCCCTATTACAGCTACACCAATTCTCATACCTGGGTCTATGCCTATTATAAGGCTATCGAAGTATTCCTTATTATTAGCCTTTAAATATGCTTCTAGATAGACTTTAAAGAGGTTAGCATCCTCCTTGACCTTGATAATTCTACTATAAAATTCTCGATGCTTCATAAGGGAAAGGTAATCTCTTGTTAAAACTTTCACATGTTTTCTAAATATATTTACAACTTTTGGATTAGGATTTCTACCTAATAATTCCGTTATAAATTTAATTACTCTATAGTAACTTCTTGCATTAGGTACTACTATTAATAGATCCACGCTCTAATTAGGAATTGGAGGGAAATAAAAGGTTTTTGGGGGCCCATGTTTAGCCATGATATCTACTGGCTCTAGGGTCATTGATGAAGCGTTAGGAGGAGGCTTTCCACTGGGTGCTTTAATACTAATATACGGCGAGGCTGGTATTGGAAAGACTACATTACTTATGCAAACATGCCTTGAATATAGTCTTCAAGGTTCTTCATTCCTCTATGTAGACTGTTTAGGTAAAATTAAACCAAAGAGAATTCTTTCATTACTTAAACGATTGAAATGTAATACGTTAAATAATGGTTTTATACTACCTATTTATGATTTTAATGAACTTTACAACTTTGTTATGTTATTAGAGAAGTTTGTATCTCCCAAGCTAAGGCTCATAGTTTTTGATACTATAACTAGACCTTACAGAGCAAGATTGGGTTCTAGAGCAAGTAATGTACGCCTTAATAGGTTATTAAATAGGATCCTAGCTTTTCTATTCAAGCTATCACGTTATTACAAAATTACAATATTACTCTCGAGCGATATCCGCTTTTCAATAAAAGAAGGTAGATGGGAGCCCATTGCTTCAAGTATACTATGTTATTGGTGCGACATAATATTACGCCTAGAGAGAGCGAATACTAGTAATGTATTCTTAGTCATAGAGAAACATCCTATAAGTAGTTTAGTAAATCGTAAAGTTAAGTGTCGATTAGTAGAGACAGGTATTGAAGGGATAGAAATTATTTAAGATTTAAATTAATTACTAGTTGAGCTCCTCCTCTGAGGGTGATCGTTTGCAGCTGATTTCACCTAATGAAGTAATTCAAGTAATATGGCTTTTATTACCTGCGTATTTTGCAAATGGGGCTCCTGTTGTAGGAGTTAAGATATTCAAGAGGGTCACACCATTAGATAGAGGAAAGGTATTCATTGATGGTCGTCGTATCCTCGGCGATGGCAAAACTATAGAGGGGTTCATAACTGGTATTACTACTGGAACTTTAGTATCCTTTTTACAGGCTTTAATGGTAGGGGAGTCTTTTCTGATGATACGCGGCTCTCTTATGGCTTTTGGTGCTCTTATTGGTGACATTATTGGATCATTCATAAAGAGACGGCTTAAGCTAAGTAGAGGTGCTCCTGCTCCATTACTCGACCAATTAGATTTTCTTCTAATGGCTCTCTTCATTATTCATATATTAGGATTTACCTTACCGATTAGAGTATGGTTAATAGCTATTACCGTAACAGTTCCTTTACATATTTTAACGAATATGATAGCATATTTCATTAGGTTAAAAAGTGTTCCATGGTGATCCTATATCTTGGAAGTCAGTATCAGCCATATTATACTGAATGAAATCAAAGATAATGTTCCGCCTAAGAGTATGAGTACCGTAGAATACTTTGGTTCATAGATTCTTCTTATTCCACGATATAATATCAACAAACCCGCTAGTGTCCCTCCATAGGCTATCATTACGACTACGCTTTCGCTTAAAGTCTGCATTGTCATAACTCCACCTGGCCAATAGAACCTGTAAACAACTCCGCTAGGAGATTGAAGTACTACAAACCATAACGGTCTCTCTACAAGATCATAGAGCCCTCCACCTAAAAGGAAAATCACAGCTATCATAGTAATGGTTAGTACTAATGGCTCGTAATATCTCTGAATATGTTCTTTTATTCTCATTAAATAGCGGGGTGCCATATGGTACTCTCCCTCCTCTTTAACTAAACGGTTTAGGGTATGATTTATTATTTACCTTTTCAATACTTTAAATTAAGGTACATTTAAATTTATGTGAGAATCATGCCATCAAGTAAGAGAAAAAGCGGAAAGTCCGTGGGAAAAGCTGAAGAACCTGAATATAAGATAAAGGATTTAACTGATATACCTGGAGTAGGTCCCACTACGGCACAGAAGTTGAGAGAAGCAGGCTTCTATTCAATCGAAGCGATAGCTATAGCATCCCCTGAAGAGATAGCTAGCATAAGTGGTATTTCACTATCTATGGCTCAGAAAATAATCGCCGTAGCTCGTAACGCACTAGGTTTAGGATTTAAGACCGCTGATACAGTTTATAAGGAGCGCTTAAGTATTGGAAGGATAACTACTGGTTCTAAGAATTTAGATAGGCTTTTAGGTGGAGGAATTGAAACGAAAAGTATAACTGAATTTTATGGCGAGTTTGGTACTGGCAAGACTCAAATATGCCATCAACTATGTGTTAATGTCCAATTACCTAAGGAGAAAGGCGGTCTAGAAGGTAAAGCTATTTACATAGATTGTGAGGGTACTTTCAGACCTGAAAGAATAATCGCCATGGCTAGAGCTATAGGTCTTAACCCTGAAGTAGTTCTTAAGAATATAATTTATGCCAGAGCTTATAATAGTGACCATCAAATGCTTCTAGCTGAACAAGCTAAAGAGAAAATAGAAGAGGAAGGTAACGTTAAATTACTAATTGTAGACTCTGTTACAAGCCATTTTAGAGCAGAATATCCAGGAAGAGAAGCATTGGCTGCTAGGCAACAAAAACTTAATAGGCACTTACATACCTTAACCAGAATTGCTGACATTTATGATGTAGCAATCGTAGTAACTAACCAAGTTATGGCAAGGCCCGACATATTCTGGGGAGATTCCGTAGTTGCTGTTGGTGGGCACATTTTAGCTCATGTTCCAGGTGCGAGAGTCTACTTACGTAAGCTTAAAGGAAACAAGCGTGTTGCAAGACTTGTAGATAGCCCCTACTTACCTGAGAGTGAAGCGATATTCATTATAACTGATGAAGGTATACGTGATGAGTGACCATAAAGATATTTAACAAGGATTAGATATTTAGTAATACTAGGTGTTCATTAATGCCAGAGGTTATAGTTTGTGGACATTGTGGCTTCGTATTCTATGAAGGAAATGATTTAGTACCTCCAGAGACTATAGCCAAGAAATACAATTATAGATGTCCGAGGTGTTTAGCTCCTCTTAAACTCAAGCCTCTTAATATGAAAGTAGAGGCAACGAGGTCGAGGGGAAGATAGTGATTAAGTTTTTATTAACGAAAATGCTTTTAAAGAACACACTTTTTATTAGGAAAATTGTAATCCTCACTATAAGAGGTATGAGATCTTGAGCTCTAAAATAAGAGAAAGCCTTAGCGCTTTCTCTAAATCTCTAAGAAGTAATGTTTGGAATCTAATCAAACTAACTATGTTGTCGTGTATATTCATAACCGCACTACTTATTCGAATAACCCCAACAAAATGGGGCTTTTATTTAACAGAATTTGATCCCTATTTTCAGTATTATATGACTAAGTGGATAGTTTCTCATGGTTGGACAGGCTTTGTTGAGTGGTTTAACTGGCGTGAGCCTGTCCGCCTCTTTTGGTATCCTTATGGTAGACACGTAGCTTCGTCTGCATTACCGGGTGTAGCCTTCTTAGGGGCTTTTACGTATCTTTTACTTAATACCTTAGGAATAAATATACCTTTACTAAATCTATGTGTACTACTACCGGCTTTCATGGGAGCTTTAGCTACGATATTTGTATTCCTTTTAGGAAGAGAGATATGCTCAGATGAAGCAGGTCTATTAGCTGCCCTTTTACTAGCTATAAATTATTCCTTTATCTCTAGAAGCATAGCAGGGTTCTATGATGATGAGTCTGTTGCTATACCTATAATAATACTTTCTCTCTTTGCTTATACACGTGCATTGAAGGGTACACGTTACTACGTTCTATGGGCTACTATAAGTGGATTATGCCTTGGATATGTTGCTATGACTTGGGGTGCTTATATCTATGTAGCTAACGTACTAGCATTACATGCCATTTTACTTTTCTTCATAGGAAAGGGAGATCGAAATCTTTCAAGATCGTATATGCTTTTATTCGTAACCTCAACCATTATAATAGCCTTAACACCTAAATGGGGTATAAACTACATTAGAGGACTAACGTACTTAGTACCCTGGGTTACTTTAGCTTCTTCGCTTTTATACGAGGTTGAAGCTTCGGTCTCTCCTGGTCTCTCAAAGCGCATATGGCATTATTATGTCGGATTCATATCCGCCCTTGTGCTTGGAGGAGTTATATTACTGATATTGGGTAAAGCTGGCGGAATAAGTGGGCGCTATCTCTCTGTCTTAAACCCACTTCTTAGGTCTAAGATCCCTCTAGTAGAATCTGTTGGTGAGCATAGAATATCTACATGGTCTTCATTATTTTACGAGTTTCAGACTACTCTATTTTTAGGCATTCTAGGGCTTTATTTCACAATAAAAAGGCGTACTAAGCTCGACCTATTAATGTTTACATACGGTATCACAGCTCTTTATGCAGCCGCCTCTATGGCTCGATTAACTCTATTAATGGCTCCTGCATTTTCAGTATTAGCTGGAATGGGCTTTTCATATATGCTTGAACCTATAAGAGCTGCACTAAGGAGAGAATTGCCTATAATTAAGAGAAGAAGGAGAGTTACAGGAAGCGTTGGCCCCCTTCAAGGAGCTCTAGCTCTAAGTATCTTACTTATCTTCGTAGCAGTGCCTATATTCTCACCATATATATCTTATATCGCTAATTCACCTGCTCTCATATTGAGTGCGAGTTTGCCCTTAGCAGGAGACTACCGATATACCTATACCGACTGGCTATCAACATTAGAGTGGATTAGAAATAACTTACCCAAAGATGCTGTAATCGCCTCTTGGTGGGATTATGGTTATTGGATTAGTGTAATGACAAATAGAAGCAGTGTGTGTGATAACGCTACTCTTAATGCAACTCAAATAAAACAGGTTGCTCTAGCCTTTCTTTCTAATGAAACAGTTGCTCTAAAAATCTTCAAGAGACTTGGTGTTAAGTACGTAGTAGTCTTTGAACCCTTCCAAGGTATACAACTCGGTAGAGGTTATGGTATCTACTTCCCTGATCCACGAGGCTATGGAGACTTCGGTAAAAGTCTATGGATGTCGAGGATAGCTGGCTTAAATGTAAGTCGCTATATTGCTTACTCTAGGCTAAACTTTGGTGGAAGGTCATTTACCCTAATTACTCCTGCTAATACTACTGAAGCCACTCACGCTGTACTTTATAGAATGCTATTTACTGTACCATCACGCAAAGGAATGTTCATTTTTGAGTTTGATAAAGCCTTCCTCAAACAATATCTCAATATTGATTGGGATGGATCTAGTGTAAGCTTACCTGAGTTAAAGTTCTTTAAGCTAGTCTTTGAATCAAAGCCTAATGGATACGTTTTAGTATATAAAGTCCTTTACAACGAAACGTCCACTCCTGAAGGATAAAATGCCTTCACTTTTTAGGCTTTTTTACGTCTCCTTAAAACTACTGTATACCCTCTAACGCCAATTAATTCCGCTCCTACATTCTTTGCTATAATTTCTGCTAAAGCTTTTCTCTCTTTTCCTTCTTTCTCAATAAATGACTTAAGAAGTCTAATCTTAACAACTTCCTTATCCTTTAAGTGTCTTCTTATTTCTTCTATTACCTGGGGTGTTAATCCCCTCTTTCCTATACGTACTAATGCTTTTCCATGCCATACGTCTTTAATTTTCCTGATCATTTAATATACCCAAAACCCTAAATAAGGAGTGTAGAGAATTAAGTGTTACTAGCTATTAGAATCTAAAATGCTGAGGATTATATGGGGGGATAAAACTGAAGTTCTGTCCTAAATGTGGAGGGCTAATGATTCCTCAGAGAGATGAAAGTGGTAAAGTAGTCTTGAAGTGTAATAGATGTGGATATGTGCTCGACACTCGAGAAGGCCAGAGTTTAGTCATAAAAAAAGAGATAACACACTCAGTACGTGATAAGATAATAGTCATAGAAGGTAAACAACCTAAAGTTCTTCCTACTACTAAGGCTTTTTGTCCTAAATGTGGAAATAACACTGCATATTATTGGATGATTCAAACTCGTGCTGGTGATGAGCCTCCTACTAGATTCTTTAAATGCACTAAGTGTGGTCATGTCTGGCGTGAATATGATTAGATATGCTCGCCTATAGGTTCCTCTATAGTGTAACGATATCTTTTTAATCATGCTGGATTATAATTGCCTAATAGGAGTTGAGAACTTATGGTTGTTAAGTTAGTATTCAGCGATGCCAGACAATGGAGATACTTGGTAGATACATTTTCTACGTTAATTGATGAAGCATGTTTTATCGTTAATTCTGATGGAATAAAGCTTCGTGCATTAGATCCTTCTAGAATCGCAATGATAGACTTCTTCTTACCACCTGAGGCTTTTGAAGAATTTGAATGTAGCGAAGAAGCTACTATAGGTGTTAACTTTGATGACTTTAAGAAAGTTATGAGACGCGGAAAAAGCAAGGATAAACTAGAATTGGAAGTGAGTGAAGAAGGAAGAAGGCTCAAGGTAAGACTTGTAGGAAAAGCTATTCGCACTTTTAATCTTGCACTTCTAGATTTAGGTAAGGAAGAGCTACCTTTACCTAAAGTACCGTTTACTGTTCGTGCTAAAGTATTGAGTGATGCTATGAGGGATGCTTTGAAAGACGCAGAGATCGTTAGTGATTATGTTAAACTTGAAGGTTTAGAAGATAGACTATGTGTTAAAGCTTCAAGTGATAGAGGTAATGTTGAAGTAGAATTCACACCTGACTCAGGTAGTCTGATAGAATTGGAAGTTAAGGAACCTTCTAGTGCATCATATAGTTTAGACTACTTAGTCGATATGATGAAAGCTAGTGTCATAGCAGATATTCTAACAGTAGAGTTCGCCACGAATAAGCCCTTAGCTCTTACCTTCGATCTTCCTGGTGGCGGAAAGCTTACCTTCTTCTTAGCTCCTAGAATGGAAGAATAACTTAATTCAATAAACGCTATTAACAAATATCTTTTAGCACTAAGAATCAGTAAGGGTGCTTATGCTCACCTTAGATGATATAATCAAGTATCCCTTTTGTGAAGGAGGCCCAGCTTTATTTAAAGTCTAAAGGATTGACTAAAATCGAGAACCTAGATCAAGATACCTTGCGAATAGTGACTAAGTTAGCTAAAGATCGTATACTTACTATTTGCTCGTCTCCCAGAAGAAAATACGAAGAGAAAGTTCCTATCGATCTTAATTACTACGAATTAGATTTGATACTACTTTCTTATCCTATCGCCATGCTCATACTTTCTTACATAAAAGACCCCGTACTCACTTATAGGTTCGCAACTAGGGAGGCAAGACGAGCTGGTGATCTGTTACAAAAAGAGCCTGAAGATAAATTAGTCGAGATAGCACGACATACTTTCGAATGGGAGATTCATAGAACTCATATGACCATCGGAAGACGAATTTATACTTTGGCCTTACACTTCACTGATTATGTTACTGCTAAACCTCCGCAAGAGCCCTCATGGAAGTTAGTTAATAGGGTCTTAGTTCAAGGCTATGTTCTACTTCAAAAACATGAACTAGCCCGCCTCATAGAGGAGATGGTGAAGAACCGCATAATTTCTAAAATACGAAATGCTAAGGTAGATACTATACCTGAATCTTTAGAACGAGCATGTATAGAGATACTTAAGAGTCTTGAACCTATACTCTCTAAGGAACGCGCTCCTTTAGCTAAGAGCTTAGACTCTATAAATCTTAAAGCTTTTCCACCTTGTATTTATCGTCTTCTTATAGATGCTAAGGAAGGCAAGAATCTATCCCATGGAGCACGCTTTGCTCTTGCTACATTTCTACTTAATGTAGGGTTAGATACAGATGAAGTAGTTAACGTATTTAGACGTATGCCTGATTTTAAAGAAAGCATAACTAGATATCAAGTAGAGCATTTAGCTGGCCTCAGAGGTTCTAAAATTAAGTACTCTCCTCCTTCTTGTGACACTATGAAGACCTTTGGATTATGTTTTGAGAGTGTTAAAGATGAAACTTGTAGAAGGGTAAAGCATCCATTGACATATTACTACTTAAGAATGAGGGGACTTAAAAATGCAAGAAAAGACAATTATTGAAAGTATCTTCAGAAGATATTATCATTTCAATAAACACAAAATAGAAATGCCAAGTAATATGAGTAAACGTGAATTCGGTTTTATTCTTTTTAGATCGCCCCAAACGATGATACGTCATAAGGCATTCAGTACTCCTAAGGAGCTACTCTCATTTCTAGAAAATGAAGTCCCCTTACATGCCTATTATTCTACAGCTTATTACGAGCTTCCAAGCATAAAGGATATGGATGAAAAAGGATGGTTAGGTGCTGACTTAGTATTCGATATAGACGTAGATCATATACCTACTCCTTGCAAGAAAGACCATGATACTTGGACATGCTTGGATTGTGGGCTCTTAGGCAAGGGCATTCCACCTGAAACTTGTCCTCGATGTAAAAGTAAGCGAATAGACAAGAAAGTTTGGGTTTGTGATAGGTGCTTAGAGTATGCTAAAGAAGAAGTTATAAGGCTTGTGGAAGACTTTTTAATGAATGATTTTGGCTTCTCCAAGAATGAGATAAAGATCTATTTTTCTGGTCATAGAGGTTTTCACGTACATGTAGAGTCTAAAAAGGTTTTGAAATTAAATCAGGAGGCGAGGCGTGAAATAGTCGATTATATTAAGGGAATTGGCCTCAAACTTTTAATGAATATACGGCATGATCTAAGAATGTCTGATCCTGGATGGTATGGTAGGATTGCTAAGGGTCTATATCAACTCATAGCAGAGGCTAATGAGGAGTTACTAAGTAATATTGGTTTAAATAGACGTGAAATAGACTACACTATAGCCAATAAAGAGAGAATATTAAGAGCACTAGAACATGATCTCTATTGGAATTATCTATCTCATCTATCTAAGAAAAGCCGCGAGCTACTATTGGAGAGAGTTAAATTACAGTATTCTGTTGAAATAGACGAAAGGGTTACAACTGATATAAAACGTCTAATAAGACTTCCTGGATCTTTACATGGTAAGACTGGCTTACCTGTGACATCCGTTAGTTTAGAGAAAATCGAAGATTTTAATCCTTTTGACATATACTTGTTTAAATCTATGCAATTCATTAAAGTTAAACTTATATCTGATATTCCTCCTCTAAGGCTTGGAGAGAGAAATATTGAAGCTAGTGGTAAATTGCTAACTTTACCGTTTCCTATAGGATTCTATCTTGCATGTAAAGGTGTAGCTAAAATAATGTGGTAAGGATGAATAATATGGAAAGAGACATATACCTAATAATAGAAGAACTTTGGAGAAAGGAGTTAGTAAATAATGAGCTTCAGCCTATTCCTTCTAACTTCTATAAACGTGCTCGTGAGATAATAATGCTGATAAATAATTCTTTGAGTAAAGAAAGTGATAAGATAACTAAATCCGTCTTAGAAGAAGAAGTAAGGATAATCCGTGCTCTGTTGGAGAACCTAATTAAGCTCCGTCTTTATAAGATATTATCACGCTCACTTATAGAGGGAAGAATTGATGAGGAAAAGCTAACTCCAGAGGAGCTTGAAGTTTATAAAAGTATCCGAGCTAGGATTAATACCTTATTAGCAACAACTTTATCATTACCTTCCGAAATAAAAGCCGAAGAAGATATATCAACAAGTATACCTAAGGAGGAGTACCTAGCTATCCGCTTCTTAAAGTCCTGTCCTGAATTCGTAGGAATTGATAACAACGTATATGGGCCTTTCGATACAGAAGATATAGCACTTATACCAAAGGATAATGCCGAAGCTCTTATAAGTAGGGGTATTGCAGTTAAAATCGCAATTGGTAAACACCGTACTGAGGGGTGAATAACTTTGAAAGTCCCTAGGACTATTAGGACGTACTGTCCTAAATGTAGGGCGCATACTCAGCATAAGGTATCAATATATAGGCCAGGAAGACGTAGAGCATTAGCAGAAGGCCAGAGACGATATGAAGCTAAACAGAAAGGCTATGGCTCCAAAAGGAAGCCTGAGCAAAAGAGATTTGCTAAGACTACTAAGAAGATTTCTTTAGTTCTTACGTGTTCCCAATGTAATTATACAAGAACTAGAAAGGGAATCCGTTTAAGAAAGATAGAGCTAATAGGCTGAGACTATGGTTAAAAGAAGAAAGATATTAGTTCCTCAGCCTAAAAGTAAGTTTATCTTAGTACAATGTCCTGACTGTAATAATGAACAGATAATATTTGACCATGCATCTATTGAAGTAAGGTGTATTATTTGTGGGAGAATACTAGCTCGGCCTACTGGGGGTAAAGCTAAAATCGAAGCTAAAATATTAAAGATCCTTGAATAGACTATAGGGGTTTTGTATCATGGTTAGAAAGCGTAAAAGATGGCCAGAGAGGGGAGAATTAGTAATTGGAACTGTTGTTAAAGTCTTTGATCAAGGAGCTTATATTACCTTAGATGAGTATGGTGGTAAGGAAGCCTACGTGCCTGTTAATGAAATAACACGTTCTTGGTTTAGAGACATAAGGGAGTTTGTTAGGGAAGGACAAAAGAATGTATTCAAAGTAATGAGAATTGATAGAAGACGTGGCCATATAGACGTTTCCTTAAGACGTGTTAGTGATAGTGAAAGACGAGCTAAACTTTATGAGTGGAAAAGAGCTCAAAGAGCTGAGAAGCTTTTAGAACTAGCAGCTAAGAGACTTGGGAAGAGTCTAGATGATGCTTATAGAGAAGCTGGTTGGAAGATAGAAGATCGCTATAAGGAAATATACGCTGGTCTTGAAGCTGCTGTAGAACATGGTGAAAAGGCATTGCTTAATGCTGGACTCTCGTCTGAATGGGCAAAAGTCCTTACTGAAATCGCAAAGGAACATATTGAAATACCTAAAACAAAGATTCGATACCTATTAACCCTCACTTGTTATAAACCTCAAGGTATTAATGCAATAAAGGACTCACTCCTTAAGGCTAAAGAGTTCCTTGAATCACATAGAGATATAGAGTATAGGATATATACGATAGGAGCACCGAAATACCGAATAGAATTAGTAACTAGTAATCCTAAGGAGGGGGAGAAAATACTTAAACAAGCGTGTACTATAGCTATAGAAGCATTATCTAAGTATGGTGGTAAAGGCTCTTTTCAAAGGGAGAGTAAATGAAGGGAGTTCTAAGAAAGTGCATAAAATGCGGTGAATATACCCTTCATCAAGATAAATGTCCTTATTGTGGTGGGCCTATAAGGAATCCCCATCCAGCTAAATTCTCTCCCGAGGATAAATATGGCAAATATAGGCGTATGCTTAAGAAGCTTTTACTTATGGAATCTAATAAAAAATCTTCAAGTGACTTGCCTAAGTAAAATTTAAGTTGCTCCTTAAGCTTATAAGGAGCAGTATTGGGGGAGCTCATGTGGTAACAGTATATGATGTACCTCCTGACAAGCTCATAGATGCTCTAGCTAAATATTTAAAGGAGAATGTACCTGATGTTAAACCTCCACATTGGGCTTTATTCGTTAAGACTGCAGGTCCAGCTCGTGAAAGACCTCCTGAGAATCCAGATTGGTGGTATGTTAGGTGTGCTTCACTACTTAGAAAGTTATATATACATGGTCCTGTAGGAATAGAAAGGTTAAGAACAGCATATGGTGGTAGAACTAAGAGTAGAGTCATGCCTGAGCGCTTCAAAAAAGGTGGAGGTTCTATAATTAGAAAAGCGCTTCAACAACTTGAAAAAGCTGGGCTAGTAACTAAAGTAGAAGGAGAAGGAAGGGTTCTAACTCCTGAAGGTAGAAGTCTCTTAGACAGGATAGCGACTAGAGTCTTTAAGGAATTAGTTAAATCTATGCCAGAACTTAGGAAATATATGTAGATGAGGTGTTTTTATGAGCGAATCTAATAACATTTATGAGGATGCAGAACTAGAGGAAATTAGAAGGCGCAAGCTCTTAGAGTATCAAAGGAGATTAATAGAGGCCGCTGAAGAAGAAAGACGACGACGAATCATGGAAGCACGTAAAGAGGCTATACTAAGGACTATCTTAACACCTAAGGCTAGAAGCCGCTTAACTAATCTAAAGATAGTAAAACCTAACATTGCTGAGCAACTTGAACTTCAGCTTATAAAATTAGCCCAAGAAGGCCGTATACCTACTCCTATAACGGATGATATGTTAAAGAAAATACTTGCTTCACTTGATAGACAGTACCGTAGAGAGATACGTATACGGAGGTTATAACTATGGCTAGAAATAAACCATTAGGTAAGAAGTTACGTTTAGCTAAGGCATTAAAGCAGAATAGACGTCCTCCTATATGGGTTGTAGCGAAAACTAAAGGTGAATTCCGTTTTCATCCGAAGTTAAGGCATTGGAGAAGAACTCGACTTAAAGTTTAGGCACTAGGTGATCTTAGTGTCTGAGAAAGAAGGAAAAGTAGTCCTTGAAAGGGTTTATACTATATCTCTTGGATGGATATACGAAACCTGTCGTCTTAAGAGAGCTCCACGTGCTATAAGAGAGGTAAAGGCATTTATAAGTAGACATATGAAAAGTGATGATGTTAAGCTAGATCCAAAGGTAAACGAATACTTATGGTCGAGAGGTAGAGAAAAACCTCCTCGCTATATTAAGGTTAAAGCTGAAAAGTATGAAGATGGCAGTGTAGTGGTTCACTTAGCAGAGTAGAAGGGGAGAACTATTGGTCGTTGAAAGAACGTCACTTTATGGTACGTCTAGTATAGGAGTCTTTGTTATTGCTACAAACGAGTACGCTCTTATCCCTGAAGATGTACCTTCTAAGTTCTTTAGCTTTATAACTAGTGCACTTTCACTAGATGATGACTCAGTAATACCCTGTTCAGTTAATGGTTCACGAATTATTGGCGCTTTAGTAGCTGGGAACTCAAGTGGTCTTATCCTACCTAAAACTATTACTCCTAATGAGTTCAAGCTAATTAAAGATAAGTTAGGAGATAAAGTTATAATCGAAGTACTGTCTAGTAAATATACCGCCTTAGGTAACCTAATATTAGCTAATGATCGCGCTGCCCTAGTTTATGAGGGCTTTACATCGAAAGCATTGCGTATAATCTCTGATGTTTTAGATGTTGAAGTAATTAAAGGAAAAATCGCAAATATCCATGTTGTAGGCTCTGCTGCTGCTGTTAATAATAAAGGTCTAATGCTACATCCTCAAGCTACCGCTGAGGAGGTACGAACTCTAAGTAAGCTTTTTAAAGTTCAAACAGCTGACGTAGGTACTGTAAATAGAGGAAAACCCTTTATTAGATCAGGTTTAATCGTAAATGACAGAGGAGCTATAGTTGGTGATGAAACCACGGGCCCGGAACTCGTCCATATAGAGCAGATATTTGGTTTAATTGAGGTGTAAGAATAATGGAGGAAGTCAAGAACTTTAGAATAGAGGGAAAAATGCTAGTAGCCGGTAAATGGCAGAAGTTTAAGGTAGAAGTCCGGGCTTTAAGAGCGGAACATGCTTTAGAGAAAGTTTACTCTGATCTAGGCAGTAGACATAAGCTTAAAAGAAGCCATATACGTATTGAAAAGATAGTTGAGATACCTCCTGAGGAATTAGAAAATCCATATATCCGAGAGTTAGCGATGTGGGGCACATGAGCGGAATAGCACCTAGTGAAGATAGAGGTAGAATAAGCGAGACTGAACTACAGAGGCTTCTCTACGAATATGATTTCCTTCAAAGATTCGCAGGATTAATTAAGACAAGAATAGACACTTTAAATGCACTTAGATCTAACTTCATAAATGCAAAAAATGTATTGGATTCTTTAAAAGATAAAAAGGAAGGACACGAAGTCTTAGTACCAATAGGCGGAGGAGTCTACATTTACTGTTCTTTAAAGAATAGTCAAAACATTCTCATAAGTCTTGGAGCTGGATATGTAATTGAGAAGACACTAGATCAGGCCCTCGAATATGTAGATGAAAGAATTAATGAAATCGAGAAATCGATAGAGGAGCTCTCGAAACAATTAAATCAAGTTGCAAGTAAACTTTCTGAAATAGAACCAATTTTACGTAAATATCTA
This sequence comes from uncultured Thermoprotei archaeon, assembly GCA_964517845.1. Classification (GTDB taxonomy): domain Archaea; phylum Thermoproteota; class Thermoprotei; order QMSL01; family B3-G16; genus CAZFCQ01. Next base: position 43,939 of record CAZFCQ010000009.1, read on the forward strand.
TCTGAGCAAAGAGGCTCTCGGTAGTCATGTTTAATAAATTAAAGCAAGTATTTCAAGACTTCATAGTTCGTCTAAATACGGTAGAGCTTAACGAGAAGAACTTAGCTCCTATACTCGATGAACTACTACTTAAACTCATAGAAAATGACGTAGCATTAGTAGTTGCTGAAGAGATAATAGATGAAGTAAAATCTAATTTGATTGGAAAGCGGATAGAGCGTAAAAGAGAGAAAATTAAGATCACAGTTAGAAAGGTCTTAAGAGATGTCTTACTCAAGATAGTTGATATATCTCCCTATTATGACTTATTAACCTTAGCAAAAGAAAAAAGGTCTAAAAATGAACCGCTAGTCATATTATTCCTAGGTCCTAATGGTCATGGAAAGACTACTACAATCGCTAAAATAGCATACCTCTTCTTAAGAAACAATTTCTCTGTTGTTCTAGCTTGTAGTGATACCTTTAGAGCTGGTGCAGAGGAACAATTGGAAGCTCATGCTAGAAAGCTAGGTATAAGAGTCATTAAGCACAAATATGGTGCAGATCCTGCTGCTGTAGCATATGATGCGGTCCTTTTTGCTAAAAGTAAAGGTATTAACATAGTCCTAGTAGATACTGCTGGAAGAATGCAAACTAATAAGAACCTAATGGAAGAGCTAAAGAAGATTGCGCGCGTAATTAAACCTGATTTAAAAATCTTCGTTGGAGATGCCCTTACAGGTAATGATGCTATAGAACAAGCCATGTTATTTGATAAATACGTTGGTATTGATGCTATAATATTAACGAAAATCGATGCTGATGCGCGCGGAGGTGCTGCCATTTCTATAAGTAAGGTAGTAGGAAAGCCCATACTATACCTTGGCGTAGGACAAGATTACGAAGATCTGATTAGCTTTAATCCTAAGTGGTTTATTGAAAGAATTCTTGGTAAATGAAGCTCTTAGACGTAAAGAAAAAGTAATAAATCTCCTTTTGTACTAGAGAATCTAAGGTTATTACAGAAGTGGTAGATTATGGGGTTCAGAAGCTTTGTAGAGTCTCTTCGTCGACTTTTAAGGCTATCTACAAAGCCTGACATGTCTGATTTTTGGATGATATTTAAGGTATGCTCCTTAGGTACGATATTAGTAGGACTATATGGATTTATTATTGAATTCATTTCAGTTACTATTTCTGGACTTAAGATCACTCTAAGAATTCCTCCTGAGTTACCTCTTTATTTAGCAGCAGCTGTTGTAGTCTCCATAATAATGATATACGCTTATGGTAAACGAGCTGGGTGGTGGTAGATTATGCGACCCATTAGTAATATATACGCTGTTCGTACAACTATGGGGCAAGAAGTTAATGTAGCCTTACTAGTTGAGAATAGAATAAGGTCCCGTAATATACCTGTTAAAGCTATCGTTGTAATTGATGAAGTTAGAGGTTTTATAATGGTAGAAGCCATGAGTCCTCATCATGTTGATCTCGCTGTTACTGGTATTAAACATGTTAAAGGAAAAGTACGTGGAAAAGTTAATCCAATGGAGCTTGAACGACTACTAATGCCTAAACCAGTAATAGAAGGTCTCGATATAGGTGATATTATTGAGGTAGTAAGTGGTCCCCTTAAGGGAATGCGCGCAAAGGTTATTCGACTCGATAGGGCACGGCAAGAAGTTACTGTAGAATTACTTGAAGTACCATACCCATTACCTATAACAATAAACGCTGATTATGTTAAGCTTATTGAAAAAGTCCAGAAATAATATTTAAGTTTTTGTTAATTTAGTGTATTAGTTTATGGTGTTCACAATGGCGAGAACAAAGTCCTTTAAATTCCTTGTTGAGGGTGGTAAAGCTACTCCTGGTCCACCAATAGGCCCTAGCCTAGGGCCTTTAGGAATTAATATAGGTGCAGTAGTTACTAAAATAAATGAACTAACACGGGAGTTTGCTGGCATGCGAGTCCCTGTTACAGTCACTGTAGACATAGATACAAGAGAATTTACTATAGAAATAGGTAGACCTACTACTGCTGCTCTTATTTTAAAAGAGCTAAAAACTGAGAAAGGCTCTACTGAAGCGGGAAGAAAGGTAATTGGTGATCTTAAAATGGAACAGGTTGTCCGCATAGCGAAGATAAAAATGGCTGATATGATGGCAAAAACTTTAAAAGCAGCTGTAAAAGAGGTTCTTGGTACGTGTGTTAGTATGGGTGTAACAGTAGAAGGAAAGAATCCTAAGATAGTTCAAAAGGAAGTAGATGAGGGAAAATACGATGATATAATAAATAAACTTGCTGGTGAGTAACATGCCTATAATTAATATTGAGAAAGTAGCTAAAGCTATTGAAGAGGCTAAACGATTATCAAAACCTAGAAACTTTAGACAGAGCGTAGAACTTATTGTTAAACTAAGAGATGTAGATATACGAAATCCACAGAATAGAATAAACGAGGTAGTCACTTTACCTCATAAACCTAATAAGGAAATAAAGATTTGTGTCATAGCTCAAGGAGACTTAGCGTTAAAAGCTAAAGATGCTAAAGCGGATTTAATACTAGGTAGAACTGATATTGAGAAACTTGGTACAAATAAGCGAGCATTAAGGAAAATGGCCAAGGAATATTCATTTTTCGTGGCTCAAGCTGATTTAATGCCTCTAATAGGACGCTTGCTAGGCTCTATACTAGCTCCTCGAGGCAAAATGCCTATACCTATACCTCCTACTGCTGATATAGCTCCTCTCTTAGAGAGGCTTCGACGCTCTGTAAGAATCAGAATAAGAAATCAACCACAAGTTATGTGTATTGTAGGAAGCGAAGATATGGATAGTAAAAAAATAGCTGAAAACATAAATGCCGTATTTGAAGTGTTAGCAAGAAAATATAAAATACCCTATAACGTTGAGAAAGTATATGTTAAATTAACCATGGGACCTGCAGTTAAAGTTAATCCATGGTAAGGTGAATACTGATATGGAGGTTATAAGTGTTAAGCGTAAGCGACCTATACCGAAGTGGAAAATAGAAGAAGTTCAAAGGCTAAAGGAACTAATAAGTAAACATGAAGTAGTAGGCATAGCTGACATAACGGGAATAGGTTCTAGCCAATTATACGAAATAAGAAGTAAACTTAGAGAGAAAGCTGTACTTCGAGTAAGTAAGAATACCCTCATGAAGAGAGCTATAGAGGAGATTAAAAGATCTAGAGATGGATTAGAGAAGCTGACTGAATTTCTAAAAGGACAGAACATATTCATCTTTACCAATATGAATCCTTTCGAATTAAGTCTCTTCTTAGAGCGTAACAAAGTTGCTAGGCCAGCCCGCGGAGGCGATATAGCACCTAGAGATATCGTAATTCCTGCAGGTAACACTGGTTTCACTCCTGGTCCCATTATTAGCAAGTTTAACCAATACAAGGTACCTATACGTATTGAAGAAGGATCAATAGTTGTAACAAGAGATACTGTGGTAGTTAAGAAAGGAGAAACTATACCAGCGGACCTTGCAGATTTACTAAATCGACTAGATCTTAAACCTATTGAAGTAGGTCTCTCACTTAAGGCTCTTTACTTTAAAGGAAGAGTTTTAACAGAGGATGAACTGCATGTAGACATAGAGCATTATAAAGCGGATCTTAGTAAAGCTTATAGTGATGCCGTAAGTCTAGCAGTAGGTATAGCCTACCCATCCAAGGAGACACTAGACTTATCCTTACTACTTGCTTATTCTAGAGCTCTAGGCCTAGCTATTAATCTAGCTTATCCCACAAAGGAGACATTAAGCCACTTAGTGATAAAGGCTTTAAGTGAAGCTAACTCGCTCATAAATATTATAGCTCCTAAACACCCAGAATTAGGTTTTGAGGTAAGCGAAGCCAAAGCTGAGGAGACTAAAGAGGAAGAAGCAAAGGAGGAGGAAAAGAAAGAGGAAGAGTCCAAGGAAGAAGAGATCGCAGAAGGGCTAGCAGGCCTATTTGGATGAGGAAAATTTAAGTAATATAATTCTAGTTAGGGGTTAGGGGTGTAACGGTATGGAGTACATATATGCTAGTTTACTTTTACATCATGCAGGAAAGGAGATTACAGAAGAAAACTTAAGAAAAATCCTCGATGCTGCTGGAATAAACGTAGATGAGGTAAGAATCAAAGCCCTTATAGCAGCTTTAAAAGAAGTAAACATAGATGAAGTTATAAAGAGTGCAGCAGTACCTGTTGCAGCACCTGCAGCAGCAGCACCTGCTGCCGCAGAAGCGCCTAAGGCTGCAGGTGAAGAGGAAAAGAAAGAAGAGGAAGAAGAGAAGAAAGAAGAAGCAAGCGAGGAAGAGATTGCTGCAGGCTTAGCAGGTCTCTTTGGATAAAGGGTCCAGTAATGTCTACTTTAAGCCTTTCGACACGTCTCTTCAGAGAGAAAGGCTTCATTAGAAAGAAATGTAAGAAGTGTGGGTCATATTTCTGGACTCTAGATCCCGATAGAGTGCTTTGCGGAGATCAACCATGTGTTGATTATACCTTTTTAGGCAATCCTCCTACTCCTAAAAAGCACTTATCTCTAAGCCAAGTAAGGGAGATGTTCCTTAGCTTCATGGAGAGACATGGTCATACTAGGATAAAACGCTATCCTATAGTAGCGAGATGGCGTGATGATGTTTTTTTAGTAGGTGCTTCCATATACGATTTTCAACCATGGGTTACAGAAGGTATAATACCTCCACCAGCTAATCCATTAACCATCTCTCAGCCATGTATACGTCTAACAGATGTGGATAATGTTGGTAGAAGTGGAAGGCATCTTACTGAATTTGAAATGATGGCACATCATGCTTTTAATTATCCTGACATAAGCATTTATTGGATAGACAAGACAGTAGAGTTAGCCTATAGGTTCTTTACAGAGGAGCTCAAAGTAGATCCTGAGCTTATTACATTTAAAGAAGATTGGTGGTCTGGTGGGGGCAATGCTGGCGAAGACTTTGAGGTCCTTATAGAAGGCTTAGAAGTAGCAACGTTAGTCTTTATGCACTACAAAGTTATCGACGAAAGGCTTTATGAAATGAAAAATAAGATAGTTGATACAGGCTATGGTCTAGAGAGAATAACTTGGTTAACAAGTGGTACACCTACAGTTTATGATGCAATATTTCCTGATTTTATAAGAAGGATAGCACGAGAGGTAGGATTAGGTAATATTGACGAGAAGATACTGGTTAATGTAGCACGTATTGCTGGTAAGTTTGATGTAAAACGTATAGGTATACATAAATTCAGAGAGGAGGTCGCTAGAAAGGTAGGCTTAAGTTTAAGCGAATTAGTAGAAATGTTACTACCTCTAGAAAACATATATGTATTAGCAGATCATTCTCGAGCTCTAGCTTTTATGCTTAATGATGGTGTAGTACCTTCTAATGTAGGTGCTGGGTACCTAGCGAGGTTGCTTATTAGACGTTGTTTAAGATCATTAATTAATCTAGAGCTTACCATCCCCCTCTCTGAAGTAATCAGTTTCCAAATTAGTCTACTTTCAAGAGATTTTCCCGAGATAAAGGAAAACGAAGAAGTAATTCTTGATATGATTGATGAAGAGGAGTATAGATTCAAGAAAACCCTTAAGAAAGGTAGAGAACTTATTAAGCGAAGAGCTTCTAGGCTTAAAAGTAAAGGCTTAAAGGAACTTCCGACAGAAGAGCTAATTGAACTTTATGATTCTCACGGTCTTGATCCGATATTAGTAAAAGAAGAATGTGATAAACTAGGTATCAACGTGAAGATACCTGAAGACTTCTATACACTTTTAGCGGAACGGCATCAAAAAGCTATGCCTAAAGTAAAGAGAGCAAAGTTAGTTATACCTTTAGAGGAAATAGAAGGTTTACCTGAGACTATTCCGCTATATTATAAAAACCCTTATGATCGGGAATTTCAAGCTAAGGTTTTAAGAGTCATTAAGGACAAGTACATAATACTAGATAAAACACTCTTTTATCCAGAAGGTGGTGGCCAACCTTCTGACAACGGCTATTTACTAAGTCCTAATGGTGAAAAAGTCAAAATCGTAGATGTTCAGAAGATTGGTAAGGTAATAGTACATATAGCAGAGAATACCAGTAATATCAAGAGTGGCGACTTAGTAAGAGGACTTATCGATTTCAAACGAAGACATGCCCTAATGCGTAGTCATACAGCTACTCATATACTCTTAGGCGCTGCTAGAAGAGTATTAGGACCACATGTATGGCAAGCAGGAGCTAGTAAAGGCATAGAACGTAGTCATCTAGATATAACTCACTATAAGCCTGTTACAATAGATGAATTAAGAAAAATAGAACTTCTTGCCAATTCTGTAGTTTTGGAAAATAGACCTGTTTCCACCTATATTATGAAGAGAAATGAAGCAGAAGCAAAATATGGCTTCATACTATATCAAGGCGGTGTAGTGCCTGGTAGAGAGATTAGAGTCGTAGAGATCAAAAATTGGGATGTAGAAGCTTGTGGGGGGACTCATTGCTCCTCCACGGGGGAGGTAGGTTTAATAAAGATAATACGTGCCGAGAGGATACAAGATGGTGTTGTTAGATTAGAATTCAGTGTGGGCGAATATGCCTTAAAACATATTCATAAAGAAGAAGACATATTAAGAAATGTCTCTCACTCCTTGGGAGCTCCTATAGATAAGCTACCTGACGCTGTAAATAAGTTAAAGTACAGGGTTAAGTCACTTAGAAAAGAGCTTGAGCTCTTAAGGAGTAAATACTTATCAGCTCTTAGTTTAGAGATAGAACGTAGAGCAGAAACCTTACCGGAAGGCTTAATTCTCATTGCTGAAACCTTCGAAGGATCTAGAGAAGAAGCAATCAAAGTGGCTGAAGCTATATGTAATCGCAATCCTAATTCTATTGTAATTTTCGCAGGATCTGAAGGAGACTCATCTGCTTATTTAATCTCAAAGATTGGAGAAAAGGCTAGGGAAAAAGGCATCTCAGCTTTAGAGATAGTTTCTGCATCTTCAAGGTTATTAAAAGGTGGTGGAGGAGGTACTCCTATTTTTGCACAGGGAGGAGGTAGTGCTATAGAAAGAATTGAGGATGCTATTAAATATGCGCGAGAAATGGTCATCAAAAAGCTTTCTACCTTAAAGAAATGATAATTCTAGAACGATTGCGTAATGCTATAATTGACGCTAAATTTTTACTTGATAGAGGCTATCCTAAGTCAACAGTAATTGGTATTGTAGCCCAGCGTTATTCCTTAACGAAGCCTGAGAGATCATTAATATATAGAGCTTTACATACAAATCATGAAATTTCTATTATCAAGAATAAGTTAATCCGAGACGTAGATAAAGTAAGGGATCACTCATTAGTTATTGATGGTTTTAATGTCTTAATAACTCTAGAAAGTCTAATACGTGGAGAGCCTATACTTCTATGTGACGATGGGGTTTTCAGGGATATCTCAAGTTCCTTTAGAAAATACAGAATAACCGAGTTAACGTTAACTGCTTTGAACTTACTTCTAGAGATTATTTCCATTATAGTTCCAAGTGAAGTTATAGTAGTCTATGATTCTCCGGTAAGTCATAGCGGTGATCTAGCTATGAAGACGAGATCTCTAATGAAGAACCTCAATATAGAGAGTAAAGTTATAGTTTCAAGAACCCCCGATACGACTATTCTGAGTCTAGGTGAAATAACTGCTTCAAGCGACACTGTAATACTTCTTAGAGCTAAACACATTCTCGATATACCCGGTATTGCTATCTCAAGGTTCCCTAATGCTACTATTATAAACATTACTAGGTTATATGCGGAAGCTATACGTGATTTCTTTGACCACTCCAAGTAAGAATTCTATCGTTAAACTTATTTGCCACTACTACTGATAGAGTTTATAGGCCCCGTAGCTCAGCTTGGATAGAGCACGGGCCTTCTATGCCTTCCTGGTCGAGGAAAGCCCGGGGTCCCGGGTTCGAATCCCGGCGGGGCCGCCATTTTCATCAATTATTACTGAAGCACATTAATTCAAGTTATTCAAAAGTGAATATCTTCACTTCTTCAGGCTTCAAGCCTACTTTCTTAATTACTTCTTCCTGACTTTTAAATGGTCTATTGATGAGTATCTTAGTAGCTCTTTTCTCTCCTATACCAGGGATTCTAACTAATACTTTAAAACTAAGTCTGTTAATGGGCACTGGATAAGGAACCCCTGTAACACTTCTATACCCATGATCTACTATCATGAAATCCATCCACCTTTTTAAGGGAAGTTTTAGAGGTATGGCTATTAATAATGGATAACTACCCATTTGACGCGCATAGGTTAGTTTTTTCTTCTCATCATAAGCCTCTGTATAAGCTTCTCTTAGTATAGTTCCTTTAGGAGCTACTCTCTGTAGCATTGGTAAGTCTATTTCCTTACGCATTCTCTCTTTATAGATCCTAAAGAGCTTCTTATGTCTTCTAATAATCCTTTCTCCTATTTTCCACATATCGGTTCCAGGGAAGGCCATGACTTGCCTTATGTTAATTCTTCTAACTAGATATCCCTCTTCTAAAACTCTCTTCATAAATTCTAGATTGAGTTTATAAGTTATCTCAGTCTCTCCTATTAAGCCATAGACAAAATTTACACCAGGTAAGAGGTGGGGTAATCCATTCCATCCTCTAGAGGCTCCTATTTCGTTAATTATCCTAATTGCTATTAATGCTTCATCAGGAGTTACCTTAAGATTGTTCCTCTTGATGACCTCTGGATCAGCAGACTCTATACCCATAGCCGCTACATCACCAGGAGTGTGGTATCTCACTATAATCTTTGTAATCTTCCTAGATTCCTCTTGCCAGTGAGCTATTGTACCTGGATTAACATTATCAATATGTAATGTTCTAATCTGAGGAGCGACATTGCGTATTCCTTTAAAGAGCTTTTCTATGGCGTCTACATTAGGTCTAGGGAATTCACTCTCTCCTATACCCTCAGCCATATAAGTGTATAGATCTGGTTGGCGGCCTATTCTGAAATGTCTAGCTCCTAACTTATATAATTCCTCTACTTCCTTGACTATTGCTTTAGGAGATCTAAAATCTGGTTCACCATAATGTCTCTCTATACAGAAAGAGCATGCCTTACCATAATATGCTCTTGGACAGCCTCTATATGTTTCGATTTCTATCATTAGGTGATCTGGATATTCTGGATGATCCTTTATTATATGCGCTCCACGTAATGCTATACTCTCATGAAGCTTACTATTACGCTTCAATTTTATTCCTTGGTCAACTCGCTCTATAGAAAGCTTCTCTCTTATTAACTGATATACGAGCACTTCAATATCTCCATAGGCTATTAAATCAAAATGTTCCTCTAACCTATGCTTAGGTATAGCTGCTCTTCCACCTTCTACTCCGAATCCAAATCGTGCTGCTGGTCCTCCTAATATTTTTAAAGGCTTATCTAGTAGTCTAGAGTATGTTATAAGTTCACTTATTGAAATCGGGCTTCCTCCCAAGTATCTTCCAGGGACGGTAGTGCCTGCTATAAATATAACAACCTTGGCTTTATTTGCTATTTTTAGTACATTACTTTGATTCTCTCTTAGTTCATCTATAGTGAAGTATCGTACTTCCCAAGAAGGATCCGCAGTCCAAATAGCTCCTGCTACATACCTTTGAATAGCATCTAGATATGGAGGCACTCCTAGGCCTGCGGGCTCATCAGTATATCCATCAACTATTACAGCATCAACCATGCCTATCAACTATGACACTAAAGATCTCTTTAAAAATCCTTACTATAATGCTCCCATCCTCTTCGCTCTATAGGTATCGTTTTATTCGCTTTCTGAATAAATACTCCCTTCCTTTCAATTACCTTCCCTATAATATGGACTTCTATGTTGTTCTTCTTCATATTCTCTAAAACCTCGTCTATGGCTTCGGGCCTTACAGAGAATACTACTTCATACTCTTCTCCACCATAAAGTGCTAGTTCTTTTACATCTAGATTATTGGTATTAGCATACTCTAATGCCTCATCAGCTATAGGTATGTTATGGATAAGGATTCCTAAACCGTTAATTTCAGCTAACTGATAGAGACTCTCAGCTAACCCATCGCTTGAGTCTATTGATGCAGTAATGCCCTCTGTATTAGCTAATAAAACTCCCATCCTTAGTTTAACTCTGGGCTTATATGCTGCCTGTATTATATTATGCATAGTGTTCTCACTTACTGCAATTCCTCCTTTAAGTAAATAATGAAAAGCAGCCCCTGTAAGGCCATACTTACCAGTGGTTAACACATAGTCACCTAATTTCATTCCTTTCCTAAATATTGGTTTTTTCGTAGAGTATCCTACCATAAATCCATCTATTGTAACTTCGCTCGCTTCCCCCATGTCTCCTCCCCATAGTTCAAAGCAGTACTCTTTAGCAGAGTCTATTAATCCTTCATAAATCATCTCAACAGCCTTAATCTCAAGAGACTTAGGAATGTTAAGAGAGATCAGCATACCTAATGGTATTGCTCCCTTAGCTATTAGATCGCTAACACACATTACACCAAGTCTCCATCCAAAATCATGCCAACTCATTCCTGGTAATTTATCAGTTTTTTCATTTATTCCGTCATTTGTCATCACTATGTACTTATATCTACTCTCAAAAGCAACTGCATCATCGAATGTATTTGGAATAGCTGTGAACCTTAATTCAGCCCTTATCTGATTCCAAATTCTCCTTATTAATTCTCGTTCTCCTATATCCTTCACGCACTTCATACTAACTTCACTTATTCTAAGCGATAGTCAAGCTTAAATATTCAGAAACAATATTTTCTTCATCAGAAAAAGCCCCGGTAGCTCAGTAGGCAGAGCGCGGGCCTCGTAAAGCCTACACTTTATGGCATGTAAGCCCGTGGTCCCGGGTTCGAATCCCGGCCGGGGCTCCACTATTAGAGATTCCTGAAGTAATAGCTCATTACTTTAACTGGAGCCTTTTAACAATTGTTATCTTATGGAGTTTTATGGTGAATATAATGAATATTCCTGTATATAGAGCGGTCATGGAAATATCGAAGAAATAAGGAAAGTAGTTATCTCCTCCATATAAGCCTCTGATTAGATCGGTAACATACGTTAAAGGTGAGAACAAAGCTATATACCTCATGATTTTCGGTAGCTGATTTAATGGCATGAACGTCCCACTTATGAATATCAATGGGAGCTTCACAGCACTGGATATCATCACGATATCCGCAGGTACATCGGTCGGCATAGCAGAGAAAAGCACCCCCAAAGTTGAGAATTCTAAGGTAGCAAGCACTAATATACCCAGAAGCACGGTTAAATTACTGGGCGTGATGCCTAGTAATAAGCCGTATAAGACAGGAAGGAGCGAGAAGCTCAATCCGAAAAGCATTGAAGCCAGCATATCGCCTATCAAGATTCTAGTTATGGTTATAGGTCTTGCCAAGAGCATCTCAAGAGTCTTCTGCCTAGTTTCCCATGGTAGGATTATGGGCGTAACTGCTGAAGAAGTGAAGAAAGTCGTAATAGCGATTAAGGGAGCTATTCCCTCTCTAACCTCTAAGCCTCTACCTATCTGAAAGGCTAACCATAGGAAGAAGGGGAAAAGGATTCCCATGACGACTATAGGCCCTTTCGCATAGTATGTCTTGACATCCTTCCAGCATATCGCCCATATGCTCCTAAGAGTATGTTTCCAGTTATCCATCGCTCTCACCGTCTCACAAGTCTCAGGAAGACCTCTTCAAAACTAGGCCGTGAAGTCCGTATACTTACTATCTTAACTCTACTACTCTTAACGTAGCTTAGGAGCCTTTCTACGATATCTTCTAGATCTTCACAGATCACAGAGAGTCTCCTTCCCTCAACTCTATACTCATAGGGGTCTAGAAAATGAGCGAGCTCTCCCTCTTTTAGGGGTTTATTGAAGACCACTAGAAGGTACACATGCTTACTAGCTTTAATCTTAAGTTCATCTGGATTCCCAAGGGCTACTATTTGTCCTTTATTTATTATAGCTACTCTATCACATATGGCCCCTGCCTCCTCTATATTATGCGTAGTTAAGAAAACTGTAACTCCAGCCTTAGCAAGACTTCGGATAAGATAGCGTATCTTTCTAGCGCTTATCACGTCTAGTCCTGAAGTTGGTTCATCTAGAAAGAGTACTTGAGGCTCACTAATGAGTGCCATCGCTATCAATAACCTCTGCCTTATGCCCTTGGATAATGCCTTGGCCTTACGATCGTATACCTCATATAGACCCAAGGTCTTGAGTAGGTCTTTCATCTTACCTTTTATATCTTTCTGAGTAAGTCCATAGAGCATACCAACTAAGGTCAAGTTATCTCGCACCGTGAGGTCTGGGTACGGATTAGCTTCTTCGGGGACGACGCCTATGAGACTCTTCGCTTTTATGGGTTCTCTATGAATGTCAATTCCCATGACCTTGGCAATCCCCTCATCGGGTTTAAGTATGCCCGTTAGAATACGGATAGTAGTAGTTTTCCCAGCGCCATTAGGTCCTAAAAGACCGAAGACCTCTCCTTTCTTGACAACGAAGCTTACGTGGTCTACGGCTACGATATCGCCAAACTTCTTGTATAGATTGGACGCTTCTATTGCATACATCAGATCCCCTCCCCCTAGCCGGAAATCAGATGATCTATTACAGCCTTGACCCTAACCAGCTTCTTCAGGGCATCCTTTAGGTATTCTTCACCTCCTTCTGTTATCCTATAGATCCTCCTAGCGGGGCCACGCCTACTTGTGTCCCAGGTTGAAATTAAGAGGCCCTGTCCCTCTAACCTTTGTAAGAGGCCATAAACCATAGCCCTTGGGACATTTATCGCGTACCTCTCCCTTAAGATGCGCTGTACCTCACTACCATACGTTGGCCTATCCTTAATCACCTTGAGGATTGCTAAACGAAGTAAGCCTCTAACGGGCATATTACTAGGACATTTCCTTCTCATTCCACGATGGCAGTTAATACATCTTTTGTGATTGTTACACATGTATACTTACCTATCTAGATAGGTAAGTTACTAATCAAAATATGAACAAAAGAATTATTAAATAATTTTCTACAGAAGAGATAATGCTAGCCATAAAAGATATAACCAATCAGGACATCTCGTTCTCATTAGCTGAAAGTCTCTAATTAAGTTCAAGTTTATTGCTTTCAAACTAAAATGCTATAATTTAATATCCTCTCAGAGAGGGAATATTTCCTTTGGGATTAGCTATGAAGGTATTCATAATGACTGATTTAGAAGGAGCAAGTTGCGTAGCTGGTACATGGAATGATATAAATCCTGGAGGAAGAGAACATGAAAGAGCTAGACGTTTCCTAACAAGTGATGTTAATGCCGCTATAGAAGGTGCCTTCGAAGCTGGTGCCAAGGATGTCGTAGTGCTTGATGGTCATGGAGCAGCCTTTAGTATACTACCTGAAGAATTAGACAAACGAGCTAAGCTAATAAGGGGGAGAAGAATCCTTGAAATAGAAGGGTTAGATAGTTCTTTCGATGCAGTTCTTGCAATAGGAGCACATTCCATGGCTGGTACTCCTGATGGCTTATTGCCTCATACTCTCTCTACATCAATCATAAATGTGTGGTTAAATGGACAGCTTATCGGTGAAATAGGCTTATGGGCTGCTATTGCTGGACACTATGACGTACCTTTAGTATTAGTAACAGGCGACCTTGCCGCAACTAAAGAAGCTCAAAAACTTTTAGGTAATGTGGAAGTAGTGAGCGTTAAAGAAGCTACCAGCATGTATACAGCAAAGTGTCTATCTCCTACAATAACATACGAACTAATAAAGACCGCCACTAAGAGAGCTCTTTCTAGACTTTCAGAATTCAAGCCCTTTAAAGTAAAGATACCTATAGAAATAAGAGTTATGTATCTTAATCCTCATATGGCTAAGAGGATTGCTTTAAGGCCTGGTGTAGAACTAATAGATGGACGGACAGTAAGATATGTAAGTGATAATATAATAGAGGCTATGAGTATGGTCTTTTAAACTCCCCATAATTTTTTAATATCTCCCTAGTTATTTAAGAACGGTAAATGCGGGGGTGCCCGAGCCAGGTCAAAGGGGCGGGACTCAGGTTCTGCTCTCTATTTGGGGCTGGATGAGAGCTCCCGTGGCGTAGGCCTGCGTGGGTTCAAATCCCACCCCCCGCACCAATAGAAGTAGAATAGCCTACTTTAGGGTGATTCTCTTCTCTATAAGCATCACTATATTCCATGGACTCATTCATGCGTACTTATTCTTACTATAAGGAAATAATAATTAAGAGTTTTTCAAATTTCTTTAATGATTTTCTAATAGAATTGCCTATCTTAATTTAGCCTCTAAGATCCTTGATATTAAAAGGCCTTCCTTTTTCAAGTATCTCTCCTGGGATTCTTTCTTTCCACTTCCTCAGGAAATCTAGATCTTCTTTTTTATCTCTTAGCTCATCTGGTAACATATGTGGTATGGCTTCTATAATAGGATACCATCTATGGCATTTTGGGCAATATATCACACCTTCTTCTATTTCTTCTTTTTCAACAAAAACGTAGAGCTCCAAAGGATGGTGCTTACATATAGGACATGCTAAAATTTCCATTAACCATTTCTTCATAGAGTATACCTCCTCAAATTTTAGCTATTCGTTAGTACTTAATAGTATGTTTCTAAATTTTTCTGCACTTCTACGCCATGTAAACTTAGTAGCATACTCTCTACATACCCTTCGCATTTCTTCTAACATTTCTTCTTTTTCTAGTAGGTTTAAAATAGCTCTTGACAATCCTTTAATGTCTCCCCTAGATACTAATGTTCCTATTCTCTCGTTGATGATCACATCCCTTATTCCAGGTACATTGTATCCTATTACAGGAGTCCCTGATGCTAATGCCTCTAAACAAACTATGTTAAATCCTTCTTTTAACGATGGTAAGATTAATATCCACGCCTTCTCAAGAAGAGCTACCTTCTCTTCTTCACTTATATTAAACTTGACTTGTAATTTTTTCTCTAATCCAAATTTCTTTATTAAACCTTTTATGTAATTTGCATATTCACTATTAACGCATTTTCCTGCTATTACTCCTCTAATATTGCTGACTTTCTTCAATACTAAATTGAACGTCATAATAGTATCTTCAACACCTTTGTATGGTACTATTCTACCAAAATAAAGTAGTAACGGCTCTTCATCTTTATTAGAGTATTTATATTTCTCAATGTCAATGCCTGGCTCGACTATATGAACATTTCTTAACCCTATAGCTTTTAACTCCTTTGCTGTACTTTCTGAAACCGCTATTATGCAAGTATCTTTATATACCCTTAAGATCTTTGATTCCATCCTTTGAAAGAACGGACTTAGCCATTTAATAGAACTTGGTATTTCATAACGTATTCTTTCTCCAGCCAATAGATGAACCAAAAGTACCTTCTTTTCCTCTTTTACATAAAGCGGTGTCATAAAGGGAGCTGTAGTATATTCATCAATTATCACGTCTACTTCGCCCTTAAGTTCTCTGTAATAGATAAGAGGCATAAGCGCATGTATAGAATATCTTCCTCCTCTACGTAGTATCTTTACTTCTTCAAATGTTTCCTCTTTAGGTAGCTTATGGTCTTTAGAGGAAATAATGAATACTTCATCGCCTAGTTTAATTAGATTATGAGCTATTTTGTGTACATATATCTCTGCACCGCCTGAAAGGGGATTTCTTATATCTATACTCTTTAAGAATGCTATTCGAATCTTCTTCGCCTCCTAGATATGAGCTCTCTAATAAACCCTAGTATGTACGCACTACCTGTTAGTATGTCTAGAACAGGATATACTAGGGCTTCTATCACGCGTGCATGTTTCTTTAGTCTATACGTAATACTATAGGTTAAATACCATACGCCTTCAATTAAGATCATGCTTATAACTCTTAAGTAGCCCATTAACGTGAAGAATATTGGAGTTGTAATTATAACAAGTCCGATAATCCATGCTATTAACATCATGATAGTTATTTTAAGAAATTGAGGTTCCTTGTGTTTCATAAGAAATAGGTAATGCCCTCTGCCATAATTATGAACCTGTTTAAGTAATCCTCTAAGTGTGTTTCTATGAAGATGATAAACCTTTATCCTTGGTGAACATAATATCTTGTAACCTTTCTTACATAATCTCCATTCAAGATCGAGTTCATCATATCCTCCTCTATATTCCTCATCAAAAAGCCCTACCTCTGTGAGGACTTCCTTCTTAAAAGCCATATTGTTACCTGAAGGTGGCCTAATAAGCGGCATTAATTTGAAAAAATTGTTCTTCGTAATGATAATCTCCCTTGGGTAACGTATAAAAATGGGAATTATACCTCTCTCAGAATAACGCATTAATAAGTTAGTTGTTATATGAGGCGGTAATTCAACACATCCTCCTGCGGCTACGTGCTCTTTTAGAGCTTCTCGTATATTGTTAACCCAATCTTTTTCTACTATGCAGTCACCATCTGTGAATGCTATTATAGAGCCGCTGGCCATCTTTATACCTAAGTTTCTAGCATAATTTAGGCCTGATTTCTTTACTCTAATAAGCTTTACAAAAGGATAATTACTAATGATAGTAGGGGTGCTATCAGTTGAATTGTCAATTACTATGACTTCTATTTCTTTATCATGACTATAAAGTTCTAAGAGAGATTCCATGAGAAAAGTTATTGTTCTTTCACAGTTCTTTGTAGGTATTATGATAGAAACTAATTGTTTAGATTTTTCTAATAACAAATTCCACTGTACCTCCACTAAATTTAACTATACCGTGAGGCTCTTTTACTTTATCTACAATTCTTACCATTCTAGCTCCTGCTCTCTCTTTGAATTCGTCCATTATGTTTTTGAGTAACTCTAGTAGTTCTCTAGTACCGCTAAGTTCTATTTCAACAGGATCAATAGGTCTAAATCCTAACTTCTTTCTTGTAGCTCGTATGTTCCTTGCAAGATCTCGCATTAACCTTTCAGCCTTTAACTCCTTAGTCTCACTTATATCCAAGCCAATAGGCCCTAGAGTGGTCTCTTGAATTTTCACATATTCTAATCTAGGCGGCTCTTTGAAGATTACTTCTTTTACATTCGCTACTCTCATTATGAGATCCTTAAAGTCTATTAATTCTTTTGAAGGAATGTAAAGTGCTTTACATGGCCATCTAGCTTTTACTCTTGCCTCTTGTTTCAAATGTTTAACGACTACTGATAACTCTCTTATTAATTCAATCCTCCTATCTAGCTCCTCATCAATCAACTCTATTTCAACTTCTGGCCATGGAATCATATGTATACTTTCTACTTTTTCATGAACTAACTCCTTCATGAATTCTTGATATATTTTCTCTGCGAGCATGGGGTTTAATGGTGCCATTAATATTAAGAACCTCCATAAGGCATATTTCAATGAGTATAGTACCTTCATAGCTTCCTCAGGATCCCTAATCCTCTCTCTTACTAACTGTATGTAGAAGTGACTTACATCTTCTACAATGAAGTCATAAAGTGCACGTGCATAATTAGGTAAATCATAAGATTCTAACATTGAAGTTACTTTCCTTATTAATTCATTAACTCGAGAAAGTAACCATAAGTCTTCTGGTTTCAGGTTATCCTTCATCTCATCCTTTGCATAGTAATTTGCTAGTTGTCGTAAATAGTTGTATGTATTAATCACAATATTTACATATGTCTGGGCTCTTCTGAGTAGAGAATAACCGAATCTTTGATCTTCTCCTGGAGATGTAGCGCTAACTTGATAAAATCTTAGGACTTCAGCTCCTGTCTTTCTAATTACCTCTTCTGGTGCTATTACGTTACCGAGTGATTTATGCATAGCCATACCCTTTTCGTCAGTTACAAAGCCATGCATATAAACTGCTTTGAAGGGTATCTTATCAAATAATACTACCGAAAGAACGAACAATGCACTAAACCATCCTCTTATTTGATCCTTACCTTCTAGAATAAAGTCAAGGGTATCCCATTCATTAAAATTCTTTCCATAGCTTATTTGGGGAAGTACTGCCCATATGGCTGAGCCTGAATCTATCCATACGTCAACTACATCAGGTACTCTTCGCATTTTTCCTTTACATTTCGGACAGACTATAGTGACTTCATCTATTTCAGGTCTATGAACGTCCTTAACCTTTGTTTTGCTAAGAGCTTCTAATTCTGCTATTGATCCTATGACTTCATAATTGTCGCACTTTTCACATATCCATATAGGTAAAGGTGTACCCCAGAACCTCTGCCTTGATATACACCAATCATCTATATTGCTTAACCAATCTATGAATAAATTCTTAGCCCATGAGGGAATCCATGTAGTTTCTTTAGCTCTTTCAATAAGCTTTTCTCTGCAGTCTCTTACCTTAAAGAACCATTGTCTTGTAACTCTATAAACTAATGGTGTCTTACAACGCCAGCAATGTGGATATTCGTGTTTTATTTTGCCTATCTTTATTAGAAGTCCTTTCCTCTCTAGTACTTCAACGACTTTTTGTGTAGCTTCATTAATTGTCATACCTTTAAATTTGCCCCCATCTTCATCAAAGATGGCTTTTTCATTAAGAAATTGTACTATGGGCATGTTATACTTCATACCCATTTCATAATCTTCGGGTCCAAAAGATGGTGCTGAATGAAGACATCCAGTACCTTCTTCAACAGATACGAATTCTTCGCTAGTAACTATTGTATTATACTTGTCATTTTCTTTAGAATATTTTTCATGAAGTGGTACTTCTTCCAGAAGTGGATGTTTGTATTTAAGTCCTTCAAGCTCTTTACCTTTAATAACTCTCACTACTTCTATATCCTTCTCATCAATACCTAATTCCTCTAAAAGTCCTTGCTTCATTCTTGCTTTAGCAAATATCCAATGCTCGCCATTCGGAAGTTTAATTTCTACATATTCTTCATTTGGATGTACTGCAATTAACATATTTCCTATTATTGTCCAAGGAGTTGTTGTCCATATAGCTAGATACACGTTATCCTGCTCTTTTAGTTGTACTTTGAAGTAAAGACTTGGGGATTCTTTAGTTCTATATTCAAACTCATGTTGAGCAAGTACTGTCTGGCATCTTGGACACCATCCTAGTACCTTCCATCCTCTATATAATCTTCTCTTTTCTGCCATCAGTTTTATAGTCCACCATATTCCTTCCACATAACTTGAGTGAATTGTCATATAAGGCTTCTTCCAGTCCATCCAGACTCCTAGTCTGCAAAATTGATTAGTCTCGATTTGGGCATTGCTAAGAGCTAACTCTTTGCACTCTTCGATAAAGTTCTTTACACCATACTCTATTATATCAGATTTCGTCTTGAAGCCTAACTTCTTTTCAACTTGAACTTCTATTGGTAATCCATGCATATCGTATCCTGGAGTATCTATGACATGGTACCCTCTCATTCTTTTGAACCTGAGTACTATGTCCTTCATCGTCTTATTCCAGGAGTGTCCTAAATGTATAGGGCCCGTGGGATAAGGAGGTCCGTCTAAGAATCTAAAAATTGGCTTTCCATAGGTTTGTTGTCTTACCTTCTCGTAAATTTCCTTCTCTTGCCAATAATTCAGCACTTCTTCTTCCCATCTTCTTAAAGAGGAATATATGTTCAGAGTCATCTTCACGTACGCTCCTCTTCTATCTGATTCATTGACTTTAATTTCACTAGAGTTTATAAGGATATATCTGGAAAGCTTTATATAGCTTAAAATAAAAACACCAATGCAGAAGAATTCGATCTTTAAAAAGGGGCCGTAGCTCAGCCTGGAAGAGCGCCGGCCTTATAAGGCGTCCTCCGGTACAAACCTAAGAAAGCCGGAGGTCGTGGGTTCAAATCCCACCGGCCCCACCATCTTCCTTCTCGATTAATTACAGGATGAGATAAGAGCATAGATATAGTTAATTGCATTGATCATAAACTCTTAACATTAATCATCTGGTGGCCTTCATCATTTTCTTAGCTTCCTGCCATAATGGGCTCTCTCTAGTGATGATATACCTCATTCTTCTAGAGCTACTCCATATTTCAACAAGGCCTTTCTCTCTTAGCTTCTCTATAACATATTTAACAACAGTGAGTGTTACAGGTTTCGTATCCAACCCTGCCTTAATAGCAACCTTCTTTGGAGTAAACGTGAGGCAAGAGCCTTTAGTATTCATTATCAGTTCCATTAATGCCCTTAATGCTATCTCTTCAATGTTAGCTCCTGCACTCATAAAGATCCCTCCATTAAACCTAAAGGATTTTATAAGTTTTTAAGAGGAAACAGTCCTATCATATGACTGATATTTCTTAGTAAACTATAAAGCTTACAAATTCGCATGCCTAGATGGGAGTACTCATAGCATATTGCGTGGTGTTATCGTTTTGAGGAAAATATGCTTTAATTCAGGTTTATGCACATTACTAATCTTGATCACTTTGATACAGCCTCTCATATTGAAAGCATATTCACCAGAATATATCATCAAAAAGCCTGAGAAGATAGTGCTCTATAGCACTAAGAGCTTTAAATTATCATTAAAATTTCTTATTATATGTAATAGGACTAGTCTTGCAGGTAGCCTTCTCTTTGGACAACCAATATACGCTAATAACTTTTGGTCTAAAGTAAAATTAGAATCCGTCAAAGTACTTCGTGGTAGCGTAAAGGAATTTCGTGTAGAGACTTATGATTTAAATGTGATGGAGGGTGGCTTCTATAAAAAGATACCTAAGGATATCCGCTATGGTTTTACACATGATGTGCTACTACTAAATATAGAGAATACCCGATATAGAGAAGAAATAGTTGTAGAAGTAAACCTTGATGTTAATGCTTCAAGAGTTGATAGTTCAAAGCTATCTTTTGTTGATATAAGTGGTAATATAAGAGATGCAAAACGTGAACTAGGTGATGATTATGATATTTATACTGCTCATACATTCTATTGGGACTACTTAAGTCCCCCTGTACAGAGGATACTTAAACATTTAAAAGAGTTCCTAGTGCATAAATATCAAAAACCTATTGAGGACATCCCCATATATCTAATAACACGTGAAATTCTAAACTGGCTTGCATATAACATGTATTATATGGATAGGTTCGATTATCCTACCTTTAGGCTTAAAGCCAGTCAAATATTGAATAGGACCATCGAGATAGAGGGAAAAAGTAAGTACTATGGAGTATGTAGACATATAGTGGACGTCTTTATCACTCTTGCTAGAGGGCTAGGTGTCCCCTCTAATAGATACGAAGGTATGCTTTTTGATGATTTTGAGGGTAAGCTTACCTTCTTAGGTTTTCATGCATGGGCGGAAGTTTATGTACCTAGAGTGGGTTGGCTACCTATTGAAGTAACAATAACACATCCTTATGAACGTGATCTCGTAAACATAGGGGATTTAGAGTACGCTTATTATGTCCCTCTAGTCCATGAATATAATAACTATGAGCTTCCTTTTGTCTCTCCCTTCGTAGTAACTATTCTCTCAGCACAGGTCTATAACGCTTCTTCAAATGGGGTAAATAAAGAGCTTAGCAAGGAAGAGAATGATATCTTCTCACTTATAGTTTACATACCTACCTTAGGCTATATTTCACTTAAAGACCTCACTCTTATAGTCCTTATATCACTTCTCTTCATAGATAACCTGTATATCCATAGAAAACTTTCAAGAAAAAGTACATAAGAGTAGTAGATTAATAATGTATCCTATTGATGATGATATATAAGCTTATATACTGTAGTGGATAAGCTACCATGTAAATAGTGATAAGTAATGTGGTGGTGAAGTATGGCTTACAAATTCACATATAGGGGTTATACATTTGAAGAGCTAGTTAAGCTTAGTATGGATGAATTCATAAAGCTACTGCCAGCTAGGCAAAGAAGGAGCCTCTTACGTGGTCTTACTACTGAACAAAGAAAATTATTGGAAAATTGTAGAAAAGCTAAGAAGTTAATGGAGCAAGGAAAGAGAATTCCTATTAGAACACATTGTCGTGATATGATTATCTTACCTGAAATGGTAGGGTTAACCATACATGTATACAATGGTAAAGAGTTTGTCCCCGTACATATAACTCCTGAGATGATAGGTCATTATCTAGGAGAGTTCGCTATGACAACTAAAATAGTAAAGCATGGAGAACCAGGACTAAGAGCTACACGATCGTCTATGTATGTTCCATTAAAGTAGGAATTTTTATTAGTGACTTTTTAACTGTTTGTTAATTGCTACTCATGGTGATATTTCAATGCCAACATGGGGCTACTCCTTAACAAGAATAGATCCTGATAGAACAGCTTTAGCTTCAGGTAGGAATCTGCGTATATCATTCAAGCATGCTGTAGAGATATGCCGTGCAATACGAGGCATGAAACTTGAAGATGCTATGAGGCTACTTGAAGATGTTATAAGAAAACGTAGAGCCATACCTTTTCGCCGTTATCATGGAAAGGTAGCACATCGTAGAGAGCTAGAAGGCTGGCCAGCTGGTAGATACCCTGTAAAAGCAGCTAGGGAAATACTTAAAGTCCTTGAGAACGCTAGGGCTAATGCAGAGTATAAAGGGTTAGATACATCCCGTTTATGGGTAGTTCATGCTGCTGCTCAAAAAGGCTTAAAGATACGTAAATATATACCTCGCGCTTTCGGTAGAGCTACTCCCTTCTTTAGTCAGCTTACTCATATAGAGATAGCCTTGGAGGAAAGATAAAATATGACAGTTAAAGATCTCTTCATACAAAAAGGTTTACAGAGAATGTTAATTGATAGATTCTTAGAGCAGGAGCTAAGAAGAGCTGGATATGCAGGATTAGATATCATGCGTACTCCTTTAGGTACTCGAATAACTATCTATGCTGAGCGGCCTGGTATTGTCATAGGCAGAAGAGGAATGAATATACGTGCATTAGCTCAAAAACTAGAAAAAGAGCTTGGTATCGAGAACCCTCAAATAGACGTAGTTCCCGTTGAAAAACCTGAATTAAATGCGAAGATTATGGCACAACGTATTGCCCGAGCATTAGAAAGAGGAGTTAGATTTAGAAGAGCTGCATTTATAGCATTACGTCAAATAATGGAAGCCGGTGCTAGAGGAGCTGAGATAATTATTAGTGGAAAGTTAACCAGTGAGCGCTCTCGTTATGAAAAGTATACCGCAGGTATTCTCTTTAAGTCAGGAAAACCTGCTGAGGAATGCGTAGATGAAGCCGTAGCACATGCACTCTTAAAGCCTGGAGTTTATGGTGTGAAAGTGAAGATAGTCCTTCCAAAACCTCATCCTGATGATATTGGCATAAAAGAAATCTCAACTACTGAGGAAGCCTTAAGCTCATCTCAAATTGAAGGTACTAAAAAGTAGGTGGATTAAATGGCGATTTTACGTCCTAATGAGATAAGGAGAATGTCTCCTGAAGAACGTAGAAGGCGACTAGAGGAGCTAAGAGCGGAGCTAGCACGTCTGAGAGCTTTAGTCATAGCCAGAGGTCAACTAGATAATCCATGCAGAATAAGAGAGATTCGAAAAGCTATAGCTCGTATATTAACTATTGAGCGAGAGGAAGAGCTAAGAAGAGAAAGCTCAAGAAGGGGGAAGAAGCGTGGTTAGGATAACTCCACTAAACTTAGGTAACCATGAATTAATCGGTCTTAGAGTTGAAGTAGTTAATAGTGAAAATCCTCTTTTAGTGGGATTAAAAGGTATAGTGATAGATGAAACTAAGAATACCATCATAATATTTGATGAGAGGAAAAACTCCCCTAAGATAATTCCAAAAGATGTAGTTGACCTAACATTTACTTTACCAGATGGAACAAAAGTTCTTGTTAAGGGAGAAGTTTTAATAGGCTCACCTGAGGATAGAATTAAGAAAACTATTAAAAAGAGATGGTGAAAAATGCCTACACGTAATATCGGTATTCCAGGAGTCAATCCTCCCCCTAGAGAATGTGATGATCCACTATGTCCTTGGCATGGTCATTTGCCAGTAAGAGGAAGAATTCTAAGAGGAAGAGTAATTAATAAGAAAATGCAAAAAACAGTAAGCATACTTCATGAGTACTTACATTATGTTCCGAAATATAAGAGATATGAACGCAGGAGGAAGAAAATACATGCACGTTTACCCCCATGTATAGATGTTGATATTGGTGATATCGTTATTATAGGTGAGACTAGACCTTTAGCTAAGACTGTATCTTTCGTAGTTATTGGGAAGGAATCTTCAAAAGGAGGTGGTGAATGATGGCTAAGAGAGGCATTCGTGCAACTGGCGTATCCTATAGACTTGGCTTAACTCCAGGCATATTCGTTGGCTCTTACGTCCCATGTACTGATAATAGTGGTGCAAGACTTGTACGTGTTATAGGTATTGTAGGAGCGCATGCAAAGACCGTCAGAAGGAGAATTCCTGGTGCAGCTGTGGGTGATATGGTTGTTGTCTCCGTAAGAGAGGGTAAACCTGAGTTACGAAAGCAAGTAATGCGCGCTATAGTCGTAAGACAAAGAAAACCATATAGAAGAATTGACGGCACTTGGATAGCATTTGAAGATAATGCAGTAGTGATAGTTAGTCCTGAAGGTGAGCCTAAGGGTACTGAAATAAGAGGTCCTGTCGCTAGAGAAGCTGCCGAGCGCTGGCCTAGGATAGCCGGATTAGCTACTATGATAGTCTAGCCTATATTCCCTTAATATTTCCTTAACTACATTTGTGATCTCTTCTACTTGAGTATAGTGATAAACTCCTAAAAGCTCAACCCAGCTAGCAACGTAATACCTAAGTTTTAGATATCTTTCGTCAGCTAAAATTACAACTCCGTAATCTAATGGGCCTCTCACAAGCCTACCTATTGCCTGATTTACCTTTCTCATAGCTGGCAATACTGATACATATCTGAAAGCTTTTTCTTCACCATACTTAACAGAATAGTATTTACGTTGAGCATAAACCTTCGCATTAGGCTCTGGATATGGGACCCCTACTATAATTAAGATCTCTAACTCTCTTCCTGGGTAATCGACTCCTTCACATGCTCTACCGCCTAATACTCCTATGAGAATAGCCCCTCCTTTTTTCCACATACTTTTGAACTTCTGAATCTTCTTCTCGAGAGATAGAGTGCTTTCACCTTGCTTCTCTTCAAAAATCTTCTTAGTACTCTTTATGAAAGCCCTGATATTTCTTAAAACCTCATAAGAGGGTACAAATACTGCTATATTACCATCGAGCATATTTGTGATATAACTTATAATCTCTGCAATTCTACGGTACATACTCTCACTACGCTCCCCATAGGCAGTGGTTACTCCTGTGACTATGAGTCCCTTTACACGTCCCTTGTAGCTGGGCTCTACTTTAAACACTTCTACGTCCTTAATGTCTAAGATTTCAACGTAATCCTCTAATGGGCTTAAAGTTGCTGACATATGGATTGTAAAGTAAGCATTGTGGAGTATAGGTTCCAATGCAATTCCAGGATCTATGCATATTATAGAATACTTTACATTCTCTCCTTCTGTAGAAATTATATGAATATATCTCTCATCATTCCATGTATCTAATAACTTACGCAGAAAATCAGAAATCAGCTCTAAACTAATTATGTCTAAGCTTGAACAATACTTGCCTTGAGTTATACCCCTTATATACTCTGCCAAGTAGTCTATGTAAATCAAAAGACTTTGCTTTGTTTTTCGCTCAAAATCTTCAGTAAACTCCTTAGGTTCATATCTTTGTTCTTTAACTCCTCTCTCTAGCAATATCTCTTTTATTGTTTGTAATCCTTTAATTATAGGATACTTTAACCTTGCTAATTCTTTAGCTCTTTCACTTCTTACTCTCCTAATTCTTATCTTCTTTAAGCATGTAATAGCTTCCTTAACAGTCTTTAAGTCTATACTTAACGATTCAACCTCTGTAGCAACATCTAATATGTTATGTGCTTCATCTACTATCACTATAGCGTCTTCTAAACCTATATTAAATGTACTCAATAGTATTTTTCTAAGCTCCTGATCGACCAAGTACATGTAGCTTAAGGTAACCAATGTTGCCCTTCTAGCTAATTCTATCCCTAACTCATAAGGACATATTTTCATCTCTTTACTGATCCTTAAGATATCGTCTGCATGATAGATACCATAATACAGCTTTTTGAATAATCCTTGCCTTATAAGCTTCTTAAACTCAACATAATAAGGACACCTTAGAGTAGCCCTCATTCTATCGCAAGCTCTAATCATCATCCTATAAGGCATTCTCTTTATATAGTTAACAAAACACATATCCGATTTTCCCTTAAGCATGATTCCGTCAACTTTAAAGCCTTTTTCATACATTCTCCTTAACTCTTCTATCACTCGAGTCATTTGGGTATGTGTTCTGCACATGTAGAATACCTTTAATCCTCTTTCTTTTACAAAAGGCATTATTACTGAGAGAACAGCAACTGTTTTGCCAATACCGCTTGGGGCCTCAAAGATACAGGCTTTCTTTGACTCTAGGGAGTAAGCTAGTTTCTTTATTATCTCCTCCTGTTCTTTACGTACTCTTTCATAAGGAAAGAATACCTTCATGAATATTCACATAACTACATTTATTTATCTACTAATCTCTCTCTACTAAAGTACGTAAGACAAATATAATCCATTTCCTACCTTAACTACTAAAGGACAGGTGAGTTACTTCATGATCTATGATCCTTTTAAAGTACTTGAAGAGGAGGCGTATATTCTCCTTAGAAATGCTATAATAGAGGCATTCCCAGAAATATTAGATAAAATACTCATCACTTTTGAGGAGCCTCCTCCTGGTCACGGAAATTTAGCTTTTAGATGTTTTGATATAGCTCGCCATCTAAGAATTCCTCCTCATGAGATCTCCAAGAAACTTGTATCTTTAATTGATACCTCTAAATGTAAGTACATTGATAAAGTAGTATACGAAAATGGCTATATCAACTTCTATGCTAATATGGGAAAGCTTGGTGAACTATTATACCAAGTTATTAGTAATTTAAGAGAAAAGTACGGTTTCAATCCTGCACCTCAGACAAAGACCATTTTAATAGAATTCCTAAGTACTAATCCTATTCATCCAATTCATTTAGGAGGAGCAAGGAATGCTATATTAGGGGATACACTCTCTCGCCTATTAACTTGGCGCGGTCATAAAGTCTTAAGACACTTCTATGTAAATGATGTAGGTCGCCAAGTCGTAACAGCCGCATTTGGCTATGATCTTCTAGGAAGGCCTGAACCATGGGATAAGCCGGATCATGTAATAGGGTATATCTATGCTCTAACATCATCTTTACTCGAGATCGAAAAGCTCAAGAGAACATTAGATAGAGCTAAGGCTCTAGGTAAAGATGAGTACTACAGAGCCAAGGTAGCTGAGTTAGATGAATGGGTAAAGGTTGCCGTTGAGCTTAAAGAACGTAATCCTCGAATATTTGATCTGTTTACTGAGAGATTCTATAAGGTAAAGAATCCTGAAGGACAAATAACCGTACTCATTAAGCGTTATGAGTCTAGAGATCCTGAAGCTGTAGAGCTTATTCGTAAGATGTGTAACATGGTTTTAGAGGGTTTCAAGGAAACGCTTGATAGAGCCGGTATACGTTTTGATAGTTTTGATTGGGAAAGTGATATTGCGGTCTGGAGTGGGCTAGTAAATGATGTAATTCGCAAACTAGAAGCCACCCCTTATGTAATTTATTCTAATGGTGCGCTAGTGTTCTTAGCTAATGATGTAGTAAAGGATTTTAACCTTTATAGAGATTTCAGCATTCCTAAAGGCTATGAGGTACCACCTTTAACGTTAGTTAGATCTGATGGTACAACTCTCTATACTACACGTGATATAGCTTACACCTTATGGAAGTTTAAACAGGCTGAAAGAGTAATTAACGTAATTGGTATCGAGCAGAAAATAGCTCAATTACAATTAAGGATAGCTTTAGTAGCACTAGGTTATAAAGACTTGGCAAAGAATCTCATACATTACGGTTATGAATTAGTAAATCTTCCTGGACTTAAAATGTCAGGACGGCGAGGAAGGTATATAACTTTTGATGAGTTAATGGATGAAGCCATTAAAAAAGCTAAGGCTGAAGTAGAACTACGCTCTCCCTACCTACCAGAGGCACTAAAGAACAAAATCTCTGAGAGTGTAGGTATAGGTGCAATAAAATATGCATTCCTAAGTGTATCTCACTTAAAGCCTGTTACTTTTAACTGGTCTAAGGTTTTAAATTTCGAAAGAAATAGTGCTCCCTTCATACAGTATGCTCATGCCAGAGCCTATAATATATTAACTAAGGCTGGTCTTAAGGATCTTCAGAATGAAGTTAATATCTCCCTACTAAGTAATGAGATAGAAAAGGAGCTACTACTGTGTCTAATAAAGTTCCCCCATACGATAGAAGAAGCAGCTGAGAAGCTAAGACCTGATCTCTTAGCTGAGTATGCAAACAATTTAGCAATTATCTTTAACTCATTCTATGATAAGGTACCTGTCATTCATTCAAAAAATGAAGAATTACGTAAGGCTAGACTATGGCTAGTTAACGCTACTAGAATAGTCTTAAAAAATGCATTGAATATTATGGGAATAGCAGCTCCTAGCAGAATGTAAACTTTATGATTCAGAAATTAACTTTCTAAGGTACTCTGCTCCACTCTTAGCTTCTTTCATGACCTCCTCTTTAGTAACTAACTCATGTTTAATGTATCGTGGAGCACACATTTCATAGGATATGTAACTTGAGTACCCTATGGTCTTTAACGTCTTTATAAATGGCTTTCCTAAAACCCTGAAGACTCCCTCTCCTAGTTTTGCTCGTTCTAATCGTAGCGACCTTAACATAGATAGAGTTCCAGGAACCCAGACTAAGGTTCCTGGTCTAAAAATTGAATCCCCTATGTGTATATGTACCAGATAATCTTTAACTTCATTATAAATCTCTCTTAGTTTAGCCTCTAAGTCCCCCTCTTGTAACCTAATATCCCCTGTCCATACGAGCAACTCAGGATCTATACAAGCCTTTAAACTCTCTATACCTACTTCTTCGATCATAGCCATAACGTCCTTATAGGATTCTATAACTGGCGGATGGTTTTGGAGAGCTAAGGTAACTCCATATTCTTCAGCCCATTTAGCTACTTCTTTAATAGCATCTCTACATAACTTCCACTGTTTCTCATAGGGAATCTCAGCAGAGACACTCTTCATACCTGCAGCGAAAATTCTGATTTTATCAATATCGAGATCTGTAGCTAATTTTATGACCTCTTTCATGTATAGGAGATTAAGCTCTCTTCTAAACATATCTGGACCTGAGAAGTCGGGATATGCTGCTAGTATCGGTAGTTCTATACTATAAGAGTCTGCTTGTTCTCTTATCTCCTTTCTAACTTTATTACTTAGATCCATAGGATTTGCATGAGGTCTCTTAGCCATGAGCTCAAGCCCATCATATCCAAAGTCTTTCACTAAGGGTATTAATTCCTTTAAAGGTACTGCCTCTCCTTTATAAAAGAATCCAGACAGACTTACCGAATGAAGTGCTATCTTCAAAAACCTCCCCCACATAAAGCTATATTCTATCTAAAATTAAGTTTTCATTCTGCTTAGGCTCAGAGGGATAAGGGCTTCTTCATCTTTATAAAACTCAGATCCCCGAGACGTTCTTCATCGCCTCTACTGATTATAATAATCAGTTAGTTATTATTCTTAGTCCTCGTTTTACTCTCTTTAGAGCTTAATCGCCTATCTCACTCAAGGTGATAACTACCATGCTCGTTTATATCATAAGATGATATAATATGTACCCTTATTGCTATTACATCTTCTCTACTCTAGGGTCTTATTAGTTTAGGAGTTTTAAAATTAATAATTCCTTAGTGTATAATTAATTATCCTAGAGAGGTGAATCTCATGAGCGGTACTAAGTTGCAGCCTCTTCAAGACTTAAATGTACTTCACAGAAGTGTTAATAGGATATTCTCTCTCGCTACCTTAGGCTTTAAAGCTACAGTAGGCAAAGATCCAACACTCAATTGGATCTTTACGCAGATATTACTTGAAACGAACAAGCTTCGTAATGCACTTCGTAGCACTACGTCCCTCCAAGGAGAGCGTTTAGAGAATGTCACTCCAAAGGGATAATCGAATATGTTAATTTCTAACATTAATTGAAGTCTTAGCTCTTTTGATTATAACTAACCTCATTATAACATGTGTAGTTGATTATAATTAATTTATAATAATCAACTTCTATGCTATTAATTTAATAAGAGAAAAATCTTTCTGATTTTCATTTACATTAATTGGTAGGGTTTCATAAGATCTTTAATCAGCATATCTGCAGCTTCTTTATAGCTACTCGCCTCTTTAAGATATTTATTCGCATACTCTTTAAACTCTTCTAAACCAATTAGCTTTCTTCCTCTTAATTCTGAAAGATATGCTGCACCTATAATAGCCATAGTTTCAGAGCCTACAATTTCATCTGTTATAGATTTCTCTCTATACTTTACACAATTTACAAAGTTACGTATTTCATTAGCGAAAGAGTCATCTTTTTGAATTGGTATTTTCCTTGAACCTCCTTCTCTAGTAGTCAATATAAGTATAGCTTTCCCCTCTTCATATCCTAAGCTTATACTTCCCTCACTTCCCTCTACCTTTAGTATATCTCGATAGGCATATAGTGATGAACTCCAACTAGAGATAGCATTTCCGATTACTATATCCTTAGTTTTCCTATCTTCGAATATGATTTTGATATTGGCATAATCATCTACGCTTATGCGCTTCATATGTCCTGCTATGTATCTAGTTGGGAAATTTACCCTCGTGCAGCAGGATTTAACATAACATGGCCTCTTATCAAAGCCCACTAGGAACCATATTGAAGTTATCGCATGAGTACCCATATCTATTAGGGTTCCCCCTCCATCTATAAGGGGATCCCAAAACCAGCGCTCCCACTCTGGGCCATTATGCTCAAAAGTTATCGTAACTGAAATTAAGTCTCCTATTATACCACTTTCAATTAATTTCTTTACGAATCTTGCAACGTTACTATAAATCCAGTTCTCATTATGTTGGTATAATACGTCACTTTCCTTTACAGCTTTAACAACCTCCTTAGATTCTATCCATGTCCTTGTCATTGGCTTTTCTACCATGACGTTATGTTTGCTCTTTATTAGAGGTATTGCAACTTCGTCATGCCATCTAGGAGGAGTACATATATCAATGATATCTATTTCTTCATCTTCAACTAACTCTTCAAAGTTGGAATAAACCTTTATTTCTTTAAGTATAGTATTTAAACGTTCTTTCTCTTCAGGTACCTCTACTTTTTCCAATCTTTCACGTATCATCTCTTTGTACTTTTTAGCGGCATACTCTGCTTTGCTTTTTACAATATCATAAAACCCAATTAATGTAGCACCTCTGAGTTCTGGATATGCTCTTAGATGTGCTCCTAGGAATATACCACCTGTACCTACTGCAGCTATCCTAAGGAATTCTCTTGAGGGCATGCGTACTTCACCTATAGTAAAAGTGATGATAGGTATCTTAAACCTAAAATAAGTCCCTCTTCTGGTTTAAAGAGAGGATCCTCCATTTCAATACTTAATACGTAATCGTAGCCCACATCCTTAAGTGCTGTAATTACTTTACGCCAGTCTATCTCTCCCCAACCTGGAATTCTATATCGCCACCATCCTTTTCCATAGATACCGCTCCTTCTTAACTTTCCCTTAAAAACTTCAGTATCCTTCGCATGGGTGTGGAATATCCTCTTACCGTAATCGTATATGGCTTTCACGTAGTCTATACCCTGCCATACTAGGTGAGATGGATCAAAGTTAAGACCTATATTAGTTCCAATACTGAATATTTCATCCCAAATCTCAGGAGAGAATGCTATATTCCATCCTCCTAAAGGACAATTCTCTATAGCTATTCTGATGTCATGGTCTTTAGCATGATCTATTATCTCTGGAAACACCTCTTTGAAAAGCTTTAATGAGGTCTCTATTCCTGTGCAGAAGAAGTTACCATTAGAACCGATAAACGTACATATAATATTTACATCAAGTTGCGAAGCAGCGTCGATCATGATTTTTATGTGATTGATATTTGCCCTCCGCTTTTCTTCATTAGGATCCAGGTTATTAGGATAATATGCTAATGATGAGATATACAGATCCTTCTCTTCAAAAGCTTGTTTTAATTTCATAGCTTTTCCTTTAGTTACCTCTTCTGGGTCTATATGCTTACTCTTTGGCCCTGCGTATACTTCTAAGGCCTTAAATCCATTCTTAGTTGCCCACTCTAGAAGCTTCTCTAGACTCCATTCTCTAAATACAGCCGTATAGAAGCCTACTATCAAATTAAAGCCCACCTCCATTCTAAGCCCTTCGTTCTTCGAGATACTCTCTGATAAAATCTGAGGAAAAATATTTCGCTTATTATATGCCTTTAAATAATGAAGATTATGAAAATTCAATCCAACAGGAAGTATTTAATCTCGCTTCTTCACCAATTCGCTGGTAGAGTTTTCTTTAATGAAGACCTTATAGAGATGTCCTTTGTGTTCTCAGATAGAGAGAATGGCGGTAAGGCACTTGCAGAGCTTATATCATTTTTAAATCTTACTAATGAACTGAATCTTGTTCTAGCAATCCCTTGCGGAGGTGTTCCAGTAGGCTTTGTAGTCGCTAAGATGTTAGGTATTAAACTAGACCTTTTAATAATCAGGAAGATACTCATACCTTGGAATACTGAAGCTGGATATGGTGCTGTAGACCCTGATGGCAACTACATAATTGATGAAGATTTAAGAAAATACCTAGGCTTTACTGACGAAGATGTCAAAGAACATGTAAGAACAACGTTTAATGAAGTCTTACGAAGAGAAGCTTTATTCCGTAATGAAAGATCTTATAGTCACATCAATGAGAAGAAAGTCCTAATCGTAGATGATGGCATAGCTTCTGGTTATACAATGTTAGCTGCTATTAATTTTGTAAAGAGGCATGGTGCTAAGAGTGTTCTTATAGGTGCACCTACAGCATCTTTATCTAGTATTAGGCTTCTCTATAAAGATGCTGATGCTATAATTGTACCTAATATCCGCTCAGGATTTCCTTATTTCGCTGTAGCTGATGCTTATATCTTATGGTACGACCTGTCGGATGATGAAGTCCTCAAGCTTATAAGATTAGCTGAGAAGGAGAAGTTATTGTTCTTTACTGATGAAAATGACTGCTAGCTCTTACTTCTTTGTAAATATATAAAATAGTGGAAGTATTTAAGATAATGTAGGAATATTAGGCGATGACGAACTCCCGCGGGCCTGATGTATATATGAGGAACACTGATCTCACTGAGCTTTCTACATTTCTTTTAATTCCATCCATTTATGTAGTACATATGAAAATACATAACGAAGAGGTTTTCCGCTTTTTATAGCAACCTTCTTTATGCTTTCATATTCTGGCTTTACGATAATTATCCTATTCTGTAAATCTCTACTAACTTTTAAATCTACGTCATATTTTCTGTTATCAATCTCAACTGCAACTCTCTCTTTGTCTCTTTCAGGGATTATGTATCTATCTACTTTACTGATACGAATTCCTAGTGTCCCTGTCTCTTCCATTATGACCTTTGCTAGGCTCTGGCTATTTTCAATATCCGCTATAACTTTGATTATGTAACCTGGCCTCCCTTTCTTCATATATGCTGGTATAAATGTCACATCTTTCGCACCCATTTTCATTAGTTTTTGAGATAAATATCCTAACATCTCACCCGTAACATCATCTACGTTTGTCTCTAGAACTACTACGCAATCATGGCCTACACTCTCTTCTTTTTCGCCTAAAATTACCCTTATCGCGTTTATAAATCCTGGAATGTCTCTAACGCCTGCTCCATAGCTGATCTTGAGTATTCTAATGACAGGATAGTACATTACGAAGTGTTTAACTATGTTAACTAATATAGCTGCTCCGGTTGGTGTAGTTAATTCGTAATTAACAGGTCCTCCTATAACTGGAACGCTCCTTCTCTTAAGTATTTCGATAGTAGCTGGAGCTGGTACAGAAGATATCCCATGAGAAAACTTTATTCTTCCTCCTCCAAGAGCAAGGGGAGTTGCATAGACTTCTCCATTTATAAATCCTAAATCTTCAAGCGCACTTACAGTCCCTACTATATCTATTATAGTGTCTGCACTTCCTGTTTCATGTAAGTGCACTTCTTCAATATCTTCACCATGAACTTTTGCCTCAGCCTCCAATATAGTTTTTACAATTTTTACTGCTAGATCCCTAGCTTCAGAAGATAAACCTATATCCTCAGAGACTTCCTTAACATAATTAAGTAAGTCGATGCCGTGTACATGATGTACTTTTTCTTCATCTATCTTTACCCTTAGTAACTTACTCCTAATACCTCCTCGTAGGGTATCTTCTAGCTTAATATCAATCTTCCTTACACTAGAGACTTTTTGCTCTATGCTCTCTGCTATATGTTTTATACGTTCAAAAGAAGCTCCTAAGCCAAGTAAGGCAGCTAGTATCATATCTCCGGCGATTCCTGATGAAGAGCAATCGATTATGAGAATATCATTTTTAATGTTCATCACCTCTAAAAGCATTTTTACTCTAACTTAAATTTTATATTAGACCTTGGGTGAGCTCTTGAGTTTAGAGAAGATACTTACTGACTTTAAGGAAGGAAAGATAGACCTAGACGAGACTATAAGGAAAATTAGATTACTCGCAATAGAGGAAATAGAGAAGAAAGTAAGGTTTGACTTAAGTAGAGAAATTCGAAGAGGAGTCCCTGAAATCATATATGCAGAATCTAAGAGCATACCAGTGTTGATGAGAATTATTAAACAAGTAACTAAAAGAATAGGAAGGGTTATAGTCTCTAGGTTAAATGACGAACAACTAAATGCTATAAAGTCTCTAGCTGAAGAATATGATGTAAAATTTTCAGAAATTGGCCGCATAGCCTCAATAAGTACTAAAGAATATATTCCTACTCGATACGATGGTGTTGTAGGGATAGTAACAGGAGGTACAGCAGACGTTGCTATAGCTGAGGAAGCACGCTTTATAGTCGAGGAGATGGGCTGTAAAACAATAATAATGTATGATGTCGGCGTAGCAGGTCTACATAGAGCTATAAATTCTGTAAAAAAGCTCATAGAGAATAACGTAGATGTGGTAATCGTAGTTGCTGGTATGGAAGGAGCTTTACCTTCATTAATAGCCTCTTTAATCGATGTCCCAGTGATAGGTGTCCCGTCTTCAGTAGGTTATGGCCTCGGTGGTAATGGTTATGCAGCATTATTATCAATGCTACAAGCATGTCCTTTAGGAGTAGCTGTGGTCAACATAGATAATGGTGTGAATGCAGGCATTATCGCCTCTTTAATAGCCCGTCGTATAGGTATATATCGTAAATATATCAAACGATAGCACCGTTATAATTCTTTAGAATATCTAATGCATATGCATCAATTATTTTTGGATTGTATCCACTCTTCATCAAACATCACATGACATATTGCCTTCCTCTTATACGTATAGACCAGATGAACTGTACCGTCCTTCGTTTGAATAAGTGCAGGATAAGAAAACTCCCCCTCTCCCGATTCTATGATCTTCTTACATGTCCAGCTCTCCCCTTCATCCTCAGATAACGCTACTACGAGAGGTGTACGTCTTGTTGAACTGTCATTAAATGCTAAAAGGAGATTACCGCTCTTTAACCTTATCATATCTACAGCGCTATTCGGATTTCTTAACATGGTTGGTTTAGGTTCTTCCCAAGTTCTTCCCTTATCATAAGAAGTGGATCGCCATATATACCCAGATCTAGTTCTAAGAAACATTAAGAGATTAGAGTTAGATAATTCTACTACTGCTGGTTGTATACATCCTCCCTTAACATGAATATTACCGTAAACAGACCATGTTTTACCATGATCTTCCGATATCATAACCATGGAACTCCATCTTCGTTCGTCATATACTGGGAATAGTATCTCACTATTCTCAAGTATCAAAGGTTTATTCCTAATCATCCAACCTAATTCATCTCTTAAGATGCGTACGGGTCCCCAACTTCTACCATAATTGTAAGATAATATGTACTTTATCTTACAAGTATCCCATCCTTTACCATACATAGTAACGAAGAATAGCCATACTATATCTTTTTGATCTTTAAAAAGAACAGGATTTCCATCAGGCAAGTTAGGTGTATCAATTATCACTTTTGCTGGTTCCCATACATCTCTTTCCTCCATGTAATATGAAATTAATATAGCCTGATCCTTAGCTCCTTCATAAGATCCAGCATACCATGCACACAAGATTTCACCATCAGATAGTTCTACTATAGTTGCAGCATGACATGAAGGAAATTTTTCATTACACTTAAATACAAAATGCTTCTTCATAATCACTTCCTCATCCTAACTATATTCTTTTATTCATTAAGATTTATAGATGCTAGGTTGCTTACATCTTAACTATGAGCTACAAAATTAGCATAATTGGTGGAGGAAGTAGCACCTTTACTCCTCAGCTTATGAGGCTTTTCATAGGCTCGGAGCTCCTACAGGGTAGCACTATATGCCTAATGGATATAGATAAACATAGACTAGACGTAATGACTAAGCTTTCAAATCGCCTAATAGAAAAAACAGGAAGCGATCTAAAGATTGAAGCTACTACTGACAGACAGGAAGCCCTTGTAGATGTTGATTTTGTTATAACGGCTATAGCGGTAGGTGGTTGGAGAGCTTGGGAAAAAGATATAGAAATTCCTGCAAAGTATGGAGTTTACATGCCCGTATGTGATTCTGTAGGCCCCGGAGGTATTATGAGAGCTTTTCGTCATATACCTGTTCTAGTAGATATGATAAAAGAATTGGAAGAACTTTCTCCTAAAGCTTGGGTATTTAACTATACAAACCCTGTACCAACTAACTGCATGGCGATGGCTAGAGAGGCTAAGCGTGTTAAGGTAGTCGGACTTTGTACTTGCTCCTCAATACCTGGAAGAGCAGATTACTTAGCTAATTGGGCAGGTGTTGAACCTAATGAGATAATAGTTCCAGCTCCTGCAGCTGGCATAAACCATTGCGCTGCTATTCTTGAACTCAAACTTAAAGATGGTAGAGATGCTTTTCCTCTTATCAGAAAAAACGTCAAAAACCCTGTTATTAGGTTCTTCTTAGACACTTATAACATACTCCCTTACTGCTGGTCTCATTGGACAGAATTCTTCCCCTTCCTGTGTAAATTAGAAGAAGAGTATAAAGGTAGACTTCAAGGGCTAAGAATGAATTATGGTATTAGAGTACATGATATGCATGAGCAGCAAGAGAAGATAGCTAAATGGGAAAAATTAGTAAAAGATATGGCTGCTGGTATTAAGGATATTTCCCTCGATGTACTTCCTAAAGGAGAGGCTATATTAGTTGTTAAGATAATGGAATCGATAATAGAGAATAAGAATGAGATCTATGTTGTTAATGTTCCTAACAGAGGAGCCATAGAGAACCTACCATATGATGCCATAGTAGAAGTCTCTTCAGTAGTAGGTGGTTATGGAGCTATTCCAATGCATGTAGGTAAACTTCCCGAGCCAATAGCAGCATTCCTTACAAACCACGTAGCAGCTCATAAATTAACAGTAGAAGCAGCTCTAACTGGCGATAAGGATATAGCTTACCAAGCCTTCGTACAAGATCCTCAAGTTGCTGCTAAACTACGACCTGAAGAAATTAAGAAATTATTAGAAGAACTGTTAAACGCACATGCAGACTACCTACCTCAATTCTTTGAAAAATAACTCCTCTTTCTTCATTCATTTATGATAACTTCATAAACTAGAAAGAAATTATAGTTTAAATCACCATTCACCATATATTTTATCAGATAATGATAGTGCGATATGAGCGCCTAATATTGAAACTAAGTTTCTCTTAAAGATAAACAGAATCCCTTAAGAGGTCTATCAAAGAGAAATATACCAGGAAAAGTCCTAGGCAGATATTCCCCCATCTATAACTACAACAACTAGGTATAATACAACTAAATCGGATCAAGATGAGGTCTTATGCATAGAAGCCAATTAACTATATTCAAATTGAACCTACCAAGCCCAACTGAGATTAAGCCTAACGAAACTGTTTTGACTTAAGATAGGTTCCTATACTCGTTTGAGTTATTTGATTTATAGG
>CAZFCQ010000010.1:0-14556 GCA_964517845.1 uncultured Thermoprotei archaeon
TTTCATAAGATAGTTGTTGAAGGGTTGGGACAACTTCTTGTCTTATCTTATTAGGCGTGACCTTTCTGAGGAGTATTTAAAGTAAGGCTTCCCGAGTCCTTTCTAAATACATTATTCTAGAAATACGCTATGGTATTAAGAAAACTTATACTGCAACTCTACATAGTGGACACTTAGCCTTAACCTCTACATAGCGAAGAAATACAAGATTTAGCATATGTAGCGCCTGCCTAAGTGGACATTTTCAAGGTATCATCCCTTTGCCTCGATGAATGAAGAGTCGACATCTTAAACCCCATCTCTAATGAGAAACTGAGGCTCAGATAAGCGTAACACCTCAAATTCTAGCTACCAACTCTGAGTATCTTTCAGAGCTCGGCATAAGCCTCTCCACCTCGGCCAAGAATACAGCAACCTTCCTACCAGATCGATTAGCCTAAGCTTGCTCTTGAAAGGAAACCTATGCTCCTCAACTATCTCAACTAGACCCCTCTCCTTAAGAGCCTTGATAGCCTTAAGTACTATCTTATTTGACAAGCTATAAAGCCCATCAGCCTCATTAACAACGTGCTACTTACCAAAATCAGAGTAGTTGCCAAGCCTACCAGCCTCCATGAGATGCATAGTTGACGAGAACCAAAACATTCTCAGTAAGCAATAGGCGCTTTTTACGCCTCTCCCAGTTAGGCTTCACTTTCGCCATACCCTCCCAACATACACACCATACACGATAGGCGAATGATCAACATCGTATACTTGATAATCAGGCGAATATTTAAATACCTGACTACCATCCAGTTATCAGGTGATTAACAGTGAGTCAGACCGTGGTAAGCAAGGTAGGCAAAAAGGGCGCTATTTACCTACCGAGGCACATCATGAGGATGCTTGGCATAAGAGAGGGCGATAAGGTCCTAATTAGAGTAAAGGGTAATAAGCTGGTATTAGAATTCGTGCCAGACCCCTTCTCACTCGCCTTGAGGGTGAAGAAGTGGGCTAAGACAACTGTAGAGGAGTTTGAAGCTGAATCTGAAGCAGAGCAAGGTGAGCTACATGGCTCTTGACGTACTCCTTGACTCAACCTATTTGTTGCCGAGCTTTGGAATAGAAGTTGAAGGACTATCTAATGAGCACATACGTACTCTCAGAGAAGCTTGGTCGAGGGGGTTAGCGCGCTTCTATTGTCTCTCTATCGTATGGATTGAGGTCATAGGTAAGGTATGTAGGGAAGCCCGTAAATCAGGCCTAGAGATAACTAATGTAATAGATATGGCCATTAAGTCGCTGCTCGAGTCAGGCGTGTATAAGTGGGTAAATCCTACGTCAGATGCTATTAAGCTGGCCTTCAAGTTACGTTTAGCTGGTCATAAGGATGTCATAGATAATCTGCTCTATGCTACCTCAATTACGAGTAACATAGTATTCCTGACCATGGATAAGGCCTTAAAGGATTTCCTAATCAAACATGGCTTTAATACTGAGAACATCATGGATCATAGGCAATTATTAAGGAGGTTAGGATTTGATCGGTACTGATAAATCAGAGGATTTTGCCCAAAACTGAAGAACCCGAAAGGGATTTATAATATTACAAGGTTTGAAATACTAACAAGAGAAGGTGTAGCTATGGCGCAAGATATAGCTACAGTAGTAGCCAATCCTTCAAACCTTGATGTAGCCTTAAGCACTAGGGCTAGCCAATCAGCATTATCAAGCCTTAACGGCAAGTTCCCATCATCATCAGCCCTAAGCGACTATCTGTGTTTGCTTAACTTATGACTATTCTTCTTGATCGAGTTTAGGCTTCGATGGAAGTTGCGGTTCTTGCCCTGAAAATACTGAATGTGTTGATCCATTTGGTGAATATTACAAAAAAGAATGGTGTTATGGGGGACCTTCAAATGAAAAAGGTTATTGTAATGATGGTTTTGATAACGATGGTGATGGAAAAGTAGGTTGTGCTGATCCAGATTGTTGTGGAGAACAAGGACCAGGTGGAGAAATTTGTTGTGCTGGAGATAATCCAAGTTCTTGTTGTCCTGGAGGATATACATGCAATACTGACACTCATGAGTGTCGCACAGCTTGCTCCTCTAATGATCAGTGTAAAGCGAAGCTTCATGAGAAGATTTAATCCTCGTAGAATGCCATCTCATTTTCTACACGAGCCCAGTTCATAGCTTTAGTATGGCTTTCAAGCATAGCTAAGAGGGATATGGCCATCTATCTGATAAGCGACATGGAGTTGATAGAGCTTGATAAGCCTAAAGGGTTGGAGATGGCCTTCTCTGACCTCACTACCTTCAATCCAAAGCTAGCACTCTTCTTCATATCACGTAGCAGAAGAACCATTGACAAGATAGTAGAGATAGTTAGGAGAGTTGGCTTAAGTGATGTTAAGGGCTACTGGGTTAATCCATTGAAGGCAAGGAAGCTTATAGACAAGGTTATAAAAGAAATAAATTTTTAAACATACATCAAGGCCTCAGCCAGCTTTACTAAAGGCCTATACTCTGGATCTTCCTCCGATCTCTTCTTTATCTCGGGATGCTTCCTGAATATCCCTCTCAATCTCCCTGAGAATCCACTTCATGCTCTTCCATGAAGTGTTAGTAATTAAGATTTAGGCTGGGCTCATAGGCAAGCGATATACAGATAAGGGTGCATTACTTTACATTCTTGATGAGTCGCTTAAAGAAGAGAGACAAACGAAACTTCGTAAAGATGAGAAAGTACTGGATGGTCAGGCGAGAAGTATGCAGTGATATAAAGGCTCTTATATCAAATTGGAGGTAAAAAATATCATGCCGAGTCGTTCAGCAGCTAAGAAATTGATATTAATCGGACTAGATGCTATAGAGCCGCACCTCATCATGAAATTTGTTAATGAAGGGAAAATGCCTAATACTGCATCTTTACTAAAAAATGGTATTTTTTCTTTAGCATATTCTTCCCCACCTTGCGATACGCCCACTAATTGGACTACAATTGTTACTGGTGCATGGACGGGCACTCACTGTATGACCAGTTTCTTCGCTCATATCCCTAAAGCTGAATTGAATGAGGGCTATCGTACACTAAACTCTAAGGTTTGTAAGGCTGAATTTCTATGGAATGTATTAGAAGAGGCAGGTAAGAAGTGTGTTATAGTTAACTATCCTGTAGCTTGGCCTCCTACGATAAGAAAAGGTATAGTTCTAGGAGGTCCAGCTCCTGCGGCTTCCCCATGGCGCGTTAAATGGCCCGCCCTCTTCTTAAGTAAGAATATCTATGAGGCATTACCCCCTTCAGAAAGGACGAACTGTATTCCAGTAGAGTTTGTCGAAGCTAAAGAATGGACTCCTCTACCAAAGAGCTATTCCACGCCTCTAGAAGCAACTATATGGTTCGCAGAAGAAGCTCCATTAGAGAGAAGGGCGCCTGGATGGCAGGTAAGACCTGGGGAGAAGCTAATAGAGGCACTGCCCTATCACTTATTGCTTCTGGATACTCGTGGAGAAGGCTATGACACTTTAATTATATGTAAGGATAAAAATCTCCAAAATGAGATAGCTAGACTTAAAGCTGGTGAATGGAGCGACTGGATTACTGAAACCGTAAAGGTGAGAGGTGAAGAACGTGAAGTCATATTCAGGTTTAAGCTCGTTAAGCTTTCTGCTGATGCTAGAGAGTTTAAGCTATATAGGACAGATGTCTTCCTAGTGGAAGGATGGTCCTTTCCAGATAATGTAGCAAAAGAGATTGTAGACCACGTTGGACCATATATTGAAGGGTATGAAGGTCTTGTCTCTGACGTGTTACATTGGTTTGAAGAAGAGTATTACTCCCCAACATGGCTCGAACATATAGAGCAATCCGTAGACTGGTATTCAGGAGTTGCCAAGTACCTTAAGGAGAAATACTCTTGGGATGTCTTCATAATGCACTACCATCTACACGACTCCTTAAACCATAAATATTTAGGCTTATTATACGAAGAGCACCCAGATTATAAGCCTGATATTGCGAAAACCCTCTGGCGCTTTTACGAGGAATGTTATAGCCTTACCGATCAATTGATAGGTAATATTGTAGATGCATGCGCTGATGAAGATACTCTCGTGGTTCTGGTATCCGATCATGGTGCAGTACCAGCATGGAAGTTTGTATGGATAGGAGGAGCCCTAATACGCTATGGCCTTCTCTCATATAAATGGAGTGAAAATGACTCTGCATATATAGTGGACTGGTCTAAAACGTCTGCCTATCCCTTTGGACACACGACTCCCTACATATGGGTGAATCTTAAAGGACGTGATCCACATGGTATCGTCGATCCTAAGGACTACCGAAGAGTTCAAGAAGATGTAATAGAGGCCCTCTATTCTATCAGAGATCCCGAGACTAATGAGTGCCCTATAGCCTTAGCCTTAAGGAAGGAAGAAGCTGATTTATTTGGTCAGTGGGGAGATCAAGTTGGAGACGTGATATACTTCCCTAAGCCAGGTTACACTAACGTATGCTTTGACTTCAGTAAGGTGCCTCCAAAGATAATGGAGGGTAAGGAAGTCCGTCCACTTAAGGAAATAGGATTCTGGACAGCTCTTCATCACGACTACTTACCTAATGCCAAACTAGGCTTATTCACTAATAGCGCCTTTGTCATAATGGCAGGTCCTGGAGTTAAGAAAGGCTATCGAAGAGATAAGCCCATCTGGCTGGTCGACTTAGTCCCTACGATATGCTGGCTTATGGGAATACGCACACCTAAAAATTGTGAAGGTAAACTTGTACTAGACCTTCTAGAGGAATAAAAGAAGAGAGGTGATAAAGGAAGAAGGTTCACGCATACATGAGGAGCTAAAAATCTGGACTTACATGCTATTCCATCTTAACTACTATCCTTGCTATTTTAGCTTTCATTAGAATAGTTCTGTTTTATGCTCACCCTTCTACTTTACACTATTACTAATTAGCCCCCACACACCCTGGAAAACTCTGAAAACTCCTCTCTTCACAATAGACAAGTAGCTGTAGTAGGCAAACCACAGGGTTACTAGCACTAAGATAGCTGTGTATATCGAGTTAACACCTTCCATTAGGATCCTCAATAATATAAAAGCCACTACTACGATGTAGATTATTGTATTTATGACGTATGCCCTCTTCTGCCAACCATACTTCTTAATGGTGGTTATAGCTTGTAGTGCTGCATAACCTTCCTTAGTTAAAGTATACCTACCATCACCATTCAGCACTATGAGGTTCTCCAGCTTCTTCAAGTGAAAATCTAACTTACCACTACTCTTAATCCCAAGCTCTCTCTTTAACTCTGAGAAGCCCATAGGTCTCTCAGCAAGTAGCTTCAAAATCTTAATCCTAAGAGGGTGAGCTATCGCTTCGAAAGCCTCATCAGACCCCATACCACATCTCACTAAGTGCTATTAAATCTGTAAACAAATATAATTCTAAGGTCGTAGACCAAGGGGTCAAGAAGACTAGACCAAAAACAGATCTAGCTTAATCGTTAAAGTAGCTTCGTTCACTACAACCAGCTAGTGAACTCTATCAAATGCCCGCTAAATCTTTGAGATAGCTTATTTTTATAGTTATGAACGTCGCTGAATTTTCCTCAGCGACCAGAAACTAAAACGAAGAATTCGTGATGAAGTTCCACCTATAAATAGAAGGTATCTAAAAGAGGCAAAGGGGTATAGTCCTAGTAATGTTCCAGCCGATAGTGGTAGCCCTCCTAATAATCCTCACTACACTCGCTGCATTCTTCTCGCAGACGAATGCAAATTGTACTATCCTACTATCGTCCTTACGCCCTCGTGGGTTCTTACGTACTCCTGTCTGATGATCTCCACGGAGTCAAAGTTCATAATAGGGCATGTCGTCCTTGTCGTCACCATCGTATCTCTCGACAA
This sequence comes from uncultured Thermoprotei archaeon, assembly GCA_964517845.1. Lineage (GTDB taxonomy): Archaea > Thermoproteota > Thermoprotei > QMSL01 > B3-G16 > CAZFCQ01. Next base: position 5,910 of record CAZFCQ010000010.1, read on the forward strand.
GGGCTCTGAGGAACCTGACATAGGCGTCCATATCGCAGGGCTTGTCCACCTTCACCCTTACCAGCCTCCTCGGAATGAGGATTTCGACAACATACCTTTCGTCGTGGCATTTATCCTGATCCCAGTCCGCGAAAGGCATAATCGTTAACAGGAGTATCCTGTTATCCTTCTGGAAGTTCTTGACCACTAGATCTAGGAAGGTGAAATCGTAATACCCCTCCTCCTGTTCGACATCGCCCCATAGGACTAGTACCTGATTCAACTGGCCTTCTCGACCTAGCCTATGTTAAAAGCGCGATTTCTCTAGGTATGAGAAGTTCACGTAGGGCTTCTCAGGCTTCAGATGTACTATGATCCAGAGGAGCATTTCCTTCCGGAAGAGGTAGACGTAGAGGAGACCGTTAAGCATGAGGAGTACGACCATCAGGGACACTACCGCTTTCTTGCCTTGATTAAGCCGGCTTATAGCCACCTTAGGAATCACCCCATGCGACTGGCATGTCCTCTAGCACAGGACCCTATATGCGGGCTTTAATTTTTAATCTCTGTCCGCTTAGGGTTATAATCAGCGCATCCAACAAAGCTCAGAAACAATTCTAGAAAACTGGTATAAGCCAATTAAGCTCAAGTAAATTTCCCCAATGATGTTCGGAGTTCATAGTTAAGTTCCTTGAATGGTTAAAGAGTAGAAGAGACTACTCTCCAAGCTCTCTAAGCACTCGCTTAACTTAATATGAAACTACAATATTTAGCTTTACAAGCATTAATAATGAGTGGTTATGTTACCTCTATAAATACTGCTGAGAGACTATCAAATGACATGTTAAAGGCTGAAAAAGAATGGTTACCTAATTCCTGATTTAAGTGATTTTCTGTGTCCTTTACTCCTCATTAGTCTCGAAGGGTATCTCTTCTTCACCTATCTTTCTAAACATCTCGATTTTAGCTTTAATAGGCTTAAATCTTACAATAGGAATAGGCTCTTGGCCTTTACCTACTTCATATGAGAGAACCTTAGAAGAATATTCGAGAGTAATCCTAATAGCATCTACACCTAGATCTCCAATACGTTCAATTAACGTTCTAGCAAGCTCTTCCCATACTTTCTTATTCTCTTCTGCTACATCCTCTCTACCAGCTTTCTTATTAGGAGTGTAGAAATTTGCATAAAACCAACGTTTAACTCTAAATATAGCAGATCTAGGAGTTGCAACCCTAAATATCTGAACATTGACACTACCTTGCTCTTCGCTCATTCCTAACCACCAAATTCAAGTCAAGCTTGTTATATAATATTTAAGAAAAAAGTACAAAAAATTTGTTCTACTAGAAACTAATTCAAGAACTTCAAAACATAGAAATTTGTGAAAGAAAGATCCCATGATTAACTTAGAATCATGTATCTCCTTCATCGTATAAGAATTGTCTTTATTACTTCATGAGAAGGTATATTACTTATGCTATTCTTATCCATGAAGTTTAACATGATATAAGAGATGATCACCACATCTGCTTAAGCTGGACTTTTTATTTTGAGATTTTAAGATAATAAAGTGGGACTATTATGAGCAATAAAAAAGAGTGGTATGAAGAAGAGTTCTGGATTCGAACTTTTACCGCTAGCCCTGGAGAAATAGATCCAGATGATTATGTAATCTGTATATACTATGTTGTTCCTAAGAAGGGAATGAGCCTTCAAGGTGCAGCTATAAACTTAGCGGCGGAAGAATCCATAGGGACTTGGACCAAGGTTGTAACTATGACAAATAAAGTATTAAAGCTAGCAGGCAAGGTATTCAAAATTGAAAAGCTAAATAGTGGAGGATTAGTAAAAGTAGCATTCCCTCTAGATCTATTTGATCTAGATGCTGGTATCTCTCATTTACTCTCAATAATAGCAGGTAACTTATTTGGACTAGGAGACTTGAAGGGAGTACGACTTCTAGATCTTCACTTACCAAAAGAATATGCTAAAATGTTTAAAGGACCTAAGTTTGGCATAGAAGGCGTTAGGAAGCTTATCGGAACTGATAGAGAACCAAGACCACACCTAGGTACAATAATAAAACCTAAAGTAGGCTTAGGTCCTAAGGAGACAGCGAAAGTAGCATACGAAGCAGCAATTGGTGGTGTCGACTTCATAAAAGATGATGAGACACTAACTAGTCAAAAGTTTAATCCACTTGAGGATAGGGTTTCAAGTGTAATGGAGGCACTAGATAAAGTAAAGGAGGAGACTGGGAGAAGGATTTTATATGCTGTTGATGTTACTGCTGACTTAAACAGATTATGGAAGAATGTTGAAACAGCACTCGATAATGGCGCTAACTGCATAATGGTTGACGTATTATGCGTAGGTTTTCCAGCTTTAAGGAATCTTGCTGAGGACCCCTCCGTGAAAGTCCCTATTCATGTACATAGGTGTATGCATGCTGCTATGACTAGGAATTCTGAACATGGTATACATATGCTTGTATTAGCGAAATTAGTGCGATTAGCTGGGGGCGACCAATTACATACAGGTACTGCAAAAGGAAAGATGGAAAAGCCTGGAGCTGGAGCTCCAAGACAATTAGAGAATTACTCTGGAGTACGTGGTATACGCTATATAAATGATTTTCTAAGAAGTGAATGGTATAACCTTAGGACTGTTATGCCAGTAGCTTCAGGAGGCATACATCCCGCTCTAATCCCAGATAATTTAAAACTCTTAGGCTACCCAGATATCCAAATTAACGCTGGCGGTGGAATTCATGGTCATCCTAAAGGCACTAGAGCTGGAGCAATGGCTATGAGACAAGCTATAGAGGCTTTTATAAAGGGAGTTCCGCTAGAGGAATACGCTAAGGCCCACTCTGAACTTAGAGAAGCACTAAATTACTGGGGAGTGAAGTTTCTTTGATAGTAAGGTACGCTCTTCTCTTTTAAACTAAACACCGCTATGGTAGTATAATTCATGATTAGATGTTGTGAAGAGTCGTGAAGGAAACTAGAAAATCGATTACCCTTTGTAGCGAAAAAAGACGACTTAGAAAAGACTTAGTATGTAATAGAAAATGTAGAGGAAAGGCTTGACCTTAATGACGTAGAATCCCCCCTAAAGGATAAGAAATTATTCTTAAATAATTACCTACTTCATTAAATATTCTTTAGAATTAACTAATAGTTACAGGTTATTGACTATGTCAAATCCCGTTGTAATAGGTATAGATATCGGTACTGGCGGTTGTAAGACCGTAGCTTTTGACTTAGAGGGTCATCTAATTGCTGAAGCTTTTAAGGAGTATAAAGTATATCATCCTCAAATAAATTGGGCTGAGCAGGATCCTGAAGATTGGTGGAGAGCTGTATGTTTTACATTAAGGATCATCACCTCTAAATTAAACCCTGAAGATGTAATTGCCATTGGCTTAACCTCTCAGAGAGAAGCTTTCGTACCATTAGATAAAAAGGGAAATAAACTCTATAACAGCATAATATGGCTCGATTTAAGAGCTCTTCCTCAAGAAAATAAGATTAAAGAGCTCATCCCGTTAAGGAGAGTTTTAGAAATTACAGGTGTTCCTATCGATCACATATTCTCAGCTCCTAAGATTCTTTGGATTAAAGAAAATTTACCTGATATATTTCAACGTATTGATTCCATACTATTCACCAAGGACTATATCGCTTTCAAACTATGTGGTGAGAAGGCTACAGATTATAGCATGGCCTCCCGTACTATGTTATTTGATATTCATAAACTTCAATGGTCTGAAGAGATATGTGAGATCCTAGGGATACCTATAGATAAGTTACCCCCACTGAAAGGTTCTTGGGAGGTTGTAGGAGAGGTTACGAGTGAAGTTTCGAAATTAACAGGTTTACCTAAAGGTACTCCAGTCACAATCGGAGGTGGAGATCGTCCTTGCGAAGCTCTAGGTGCAGGTGTATTTAAAGAAGGTGATATAAACATAGGAACTGGAACAGGAACAGTATTCGAGGTTCCACTCTCTAAGCCTAAGCCTGATCCTCAAGGTTTAATAGATTGTTGCTGTCATGTAGTACCTAACACATGGGAATACGAAATAATAATTAATGCTACAGGAGAATCCCTACGATGGTTTAGAGACAACTTCGGTTATGAAGAGATATGTAAAAGTAAGGAAAAAGGCAGTTCTCCATATGAGCTCTTTGATAAAGTTGCAGCTAAGATACCTCCTGGTGCTAAAGGTCTCTTTTACTACCCATACTTATGGGGAGCGAGAGCTCCAAAATTTAATCCCATAGCGAGAGCTACCTTTATTGGTTTTACTCATGCTCACCAGAAGCCTGCTTTTATAAGAGCCATACTTGAAGGTGTTGCATTCCAGTACATAGAGACACTACAGATTATTGAAAGATTAGGAATTCATGTAAAACGAATCACTATGACAGGAGGTGAAGCTAAAAGTAATTTATGGAACCAAATAAAGGCGGATATCTTGGGTATGAGTATTGAAATCCCTGAAGTATTAGATGCAGCAGCTCTTGGTGCTTGCATATTAGCAAGTATTGGCGTTAAAGCCTGTAGAGACTTTAGAGACTCTACGAAGAAAATGGTAAGGATCTCAAAAAGATACACTCCTGCACCTAGAGTTCATAATGAATATACTAAACTATATCGTGCTTATCAAGAAGTCTATAATCATCTTAAGGAATGCTTTAAGATACTATCAAAAATAACCTAAAGCATTATACTTTTTCTTATTGATCTTGACGTTTCTTTTACATTGCAAGTTATTTAATCCTTCCTAAGCGAGTTTCAGACGATAATATTTAATAGAGCTCTTACATCTGTACTTCTTCAGCTGGTTTAGCGCTTTTTATGAGTTCCTCATATAGATGTTCTATTCCTAGAACTAAGCTCATTTCCTTAAATTCTTCTATAACAGATTTGTGTACTGGTATGCCTATTCTCAATCGTGTCTGCATAGTTAGCCATGCTTTCTCGCCAGGAATCCATATATTATCCGCCTGAGGATGCTTTCTTAGACTCTTTATATACTTTCTTAGTTTTTCTATTCTTTCATAGAATTCATTATGGGTTTCAATGATATCTACATCTATAGCGGCAAAGAAGTGCGAGACATTGGGTTGTCTACCACTTACAGGAGAACTAACATAAGGCCCCCATCCGCCTCCTGATAATATGCCTGATAGTATATCTACTAGAAGAGCTAAACAACCGCCTTTATGTCCTCCAAGTTCTTCACCTAGTCCTCCAAGAGGTAGAAGTGCTCCTTCATAAAATACCTTAGCAGGATCCTGAGTTAGCTTTCCTTCTTTATCAATACCCCATCCTAGGGGGATACTCCTTCTAAGCCTTAAAGATACTTCTATTCTCCCAATAGGTACTACCGAAGTAGCCATGTCTATTATTATAGGTGGAGGATTCTTTGTTGGTATTGCTACAGAGATAGGATTAGTACCTATATTTCTACCAATAGTATTAGTGTAGGCAACTAAGGGCTGCGAGTTAGATAATGAAACTCCTATGAAGCCTTTTTCAGCAGCAATCTTAGCATGATATCCCGCTATACCGTAGTGTGAACTATTCCTAACCACAACGAAACTTATCCCTTTTTCTTTAGCTTTCTTAATAGCTAATTTCATGGCTTTAACTCCTATTACAAGACCTACACCGTTTTTCCCATCCATTAATGCATAAGTAGATCCTTCTTTAACAATTACTGGGTTACCATGAGGTTTTATGACTCCTTTACTTAAGGGTGTAAAGTAGTACCTTTTTAACCTCTGAACTCCATGTGACTCTATACCAAATAAGTCTGCAGTTACTAGTACGTCTGCAGCTATAGCTGCATCACTTTCAGGCATTTTAAAAGCCTTAAAGAATTCCGTTACGAACTTCCTTAATTCATTAGGAGGGATGCGATAATATTCCTCAGGAGGGTAAGGTTTCTTTCTTTCATAGTATGAAGTCATAGGCAAAACCTTACATAAATTCATAAGGCTACTAAATTTAAGCATTCTCATGAAGAGGAATACCAATACAACTTATTGTTTCTTGCCCTTCGTAGATAACTCAAAGGGAAGAGCTAGTTTACGAAAATCTAATTATCGTCTCATCACTTCGCAGATTCTAAATGAATATATTTATAGAAATTAAAAATGGTATAGACAGATGCACTATAATTCAATTTCTATAAATATGTTGATAATGCAACGTTAATAAGCCTATTAGTGCGGAAGATTATAAGACGAAGAGCGGATTGATTATGATCGGGAAATTACCTCTTGATTTACTTAAAAAATACATATTTAACAGAACGGGTGTTCAAGATAACTCGGTTATTATTGGTCCTTCTTATGGTGAGGATGCAGCTATCATAGACCTAGGAAACGATAAAGTTCTCGTAGTCCACGTCGATCCTATTACTGGAGCTATTGAATGGCTAGGATGGCTTGCAGTCCATATAGCTTGTAACGATATTGCAGTCCGTGGCGTAAAACCTAGATGGCTTTTACCTGTTCTTTATTTACCAGAAGATACTACTGAGAATCTAATTGATAGAATAACTATACAAATAGATACAGCAGCTAAAGAAGTTAAAGTTACTATTGTCGGAGGTCATAGTGAATTCACTCCTGATCTTTCAAGGCCATTAATTTCGATGACGGCTATAGGAGTAACTAGAAAGGGAGAGTACGTAATTACCTCAGGAGCTAAGCCTGGCGACTACATTATCATGACTAAATCTGTAGCCATAGAAGGAACGGCTATTTTAGCTACAGATTTTCGTGAAATCCTAAAGAAAAAAGGAGTTCCTGATACCCTTATTAATAGAGGGGCTTCATTCCTAAAACGTATAAGTGTCGTCCCTGAAGCTCTAACGCTAGCTGAAATCGGAGTTAATGCAATGCATGATCCCACAGAAGGTGGCCTTCTAGGAGGCTTAGCTGAAATGGCTTATGCTTCTAATGTTCAAATAGAAGTATGGGAAGACAAAGTTCCTATTGCAGAAGAGACTAAGGTGTTCTGTAAGGAATTAGATATCGACCCATTGAAGCTAATAAGTAGTGGAGTATTAATAGCTAGTATTTCAGAGGAGAAATTAAAGATAGCCTTAGATAAAGTCAAGGCACTTGGTATCCCTATAAGCGTAATAGGTATGGCCAAGAAGGGCTTAGGCCTTTTAGTACATAGGTCTAACGGCTCTATAGAGCATATAGGGAGGTCTGTTTCTGATGAACTCTATACACTATGGGAAAAATACGAGAAAGAATGATACCTTATTATTTGGTCGTTGTAGCCTGAGGGAGACTGTAAAAAATGTCCTGTAGGCGGTAGAAACATATTCTATAGCCCCTTTTTTCCCGGAGAAGAGGCATCCCCTTAGGTATGAACTTATTTCCACTAACAAAAGTTTGTAATTTTAACTGCATGTACCGCTTTCGTGGCATCACAAAGATCTACGTACCAACACTGGAATATGTAGAACTACAAGTGAGTATAAAGACCTTAGAACAAGCACTTAGATATGCTCTGGTAACATTAATGTCAACTTAGTTGATTTTCGGGTAATGGTGAACCTACATTATATCCTTACTTTAATAAACTAGTGAATATTGTCAGTAATATCGCTAAGGAGTATGGCATTGAAGATTTAGGATTATTCTCAAATGCCACACTATTACACCTAAACAGCATTAGAAAGCTATCAATAGACTTATTCACTTAGAATTAAAGCCAGATACTGTACTTAAACGTAAACTCACAGTTATTAATGAACAATGTAAGAGTACATCGCTTAGCAAGATATTAAAGGACATTTCTATGATCCGCAGGGTGTATGATGAAGAATTAGTAACTAACACTCTCCTACTTCATTAGAGCAAAGCAATATAACGGTATACTAGTGATACCTTTAGATTAAGTTAAATAGTCATAAATGCTCTCTTGGTATATTTTGATATCACTTATACTAGATAGCAATTCCATGGCTTCGTCATAATTTTTCTGAGGTACTTCGATTATACGAGTTATGTTATTATACCCGATATTGCCCATTAGATTTCTGGGGGGATGCATATGGGAAGACCCTGTCCTGTTTGCACTCGTGGTATGTATAGGTATAAAACATTACTTAAACATATTAAACGAGTTCATGGTTGGTACTTTAAAGAATTCATAGAGCCTAAGAGCAAAGGCGGCGGAGGAGGTATGAAGAAGAAGGAATAAGTAATCTCAGGGATAGCTATAATGATGAATCCGACCACTGCTGAATTAATGATGAGAAATCGATACTGAGGCTTTACTATGATTATTCCTAGCTAATATAGTTTTAATCTAGTCCTTTCGTAATTTTCACTTAAATCCAAATACCACTTTATGCTCCATGATCTGTGTTATAATAACATCTCGATCATAAACTCCCTAAGTTAATAAAGGAAAGCTCTTAGGTACTTAATCTTTAAATGCTGTTTTTGATGAATTATAAGTTACTGATAATTATGCCTAGACTTGTAGATAAGATCAAATTAGGTAAGACAAACTTATATGTCTCAAGGATTAGCTTTGGCACAATCCCATTTGGAGGAAGAGGATGGAGAAAGGATCCTGCTATTACCCCTGAGGAAGCAGCCTTAGTATTAGAAAGAGCGTTCA
>CAZFCQ010000010.1:14656-79120 GCA_964517845.1 uncultured Thermoprotei archaeon
AAGGATCCTGCTATTACCCCTGAGGAAGCAGCCTTAGTATTAGAAAGAGCGTTCAGGTTAGGCATAAATTATTGGGATACTGCTGAGGGCTATGGGACTCATATACATGTAAGAGAAGGCCTCAAGAGAGTTAAGAGAGAAGAAGTCGTTATTTCTACAAAGACTAAAGCCGTAAGTAAGGAAGAAGCATGGCAATGCATTAAGAATTCTCTTTCAGAACTTGACACCAATTATATAGATATATACTATATGCACTATGTTAATTCTATAGAGGAATTCAGACGAAGATCTGGTGCTTTAGAAGCTCTATTAGAGGCTAAAGACTCAGGTATGATAAAGTATATAGGTGTTTCTACTCATAAGGCAGAAGTCGTTAAGTTTCTAATCGAAATTCCTGAAATTGACGTTATAATGGCTAAAGTTAATAAGATAGGCCATCGTACTGAGAGTCCACCAGAAATGATGTTAGAGGCTCTACAAGAGGCTTATAACGCTGGAAAAGGCATCTGCATAATGAAGATTCTAGCCTACGGAAAGCTTAATATTAGAGAAGCCCTTGAATGGGCGCTAAGTTTACCTTATGTCCATTCGATATGTATAGGAATGAGAACCATACAGGAAGTCGAAGAGAATCTAAGAATTTACAATGAGCTTATAGAAGGTCTATCTGACTGATTTTTTAATTTAATATACTGATTATTCGGAATTAAGAGATACCCTCTTTATAAGGAAGTTGAAAAAAGCTAGGTAATTAAAACATGTTGTTAAAGATAGTTATATAACATCCATTAGGAACTTTCCATTCTCATAGACTAACTCTCCATCAATATATACCTTTCCTCTATGCATATCCTTAATCATATCCCAATGAATTGCTGATTTGTTGTTGCTTCCTGTTACAGGATATCCTGCACCCAAAGCTATGTGAATAGTTCCTCCTATTTTTTCATCGAAGAGTATCTGTTTAGTGAATCTATTTATATTATAGTTCAATCCAAAAGCTATCTCCCCCACCCTTCTAGCTCCTTCGTCTACATTAATTATTTTTTCAAGGAATTCTTCGCCTTTTGTAGCTTTTGCTTCTACTACGCTACCTTTTCTGAAAATTAATTCCACATCTTCTACTGCTATTCCCCTCCAAATCGCTGGATAAGTGAACCTTATCCTTCCTTCTACACTATCTTCAATAGGTCCCGTAAAGATTTCTCCTCCGGGAATGTTCTTTTTACCATCATCAATTATCCATCTTCTACCATCAACTTTTATGAAAAGATCTGTATCCTCAGCTACAATTCTTATTTCACAGGCTTTAGAGAGAGCTTTATCTTTAATTTTCGTTAATTTCTCGGTAAATTTCTTCCACTCCTCTATAGGGTTCTCTTTATCTACCATACACGCTCTATAAACAAATTCCTCATAATCTAACAGACTCATTTCAGCTTCTTGGGCTAATGCCTTAGTTGGGAAAGGAGCTACGCACCATTTCAAATTCCCTTCTTGATCTCTTCTCATAAAAATTTCAGTTAACTCTCTCCTTGCAGCGCTTCTAATTTGTAATTTTTCAGGCTTCATAGAGGATAAATACCTTGTATGTGTTGAGGAGAATATGCTAATCCTAGCGTCTATATTCTCCATGATGTATTTTTCAATAGGTGAGACATGAGAAAGCACTTCTTCATCAGCGTACTTCATGAAAGTTTCCTCTATCTCTTCCTCTGTGATTATTATGATTGGATATCCTTTCTGAAGAACTGTTGCTTTTACTAATTCCTTTATGAGCGGTAATGCTGTATAGGTTCCTGTAATCAACACTTCATTATCCTTCTTAACTTCAATTGAGTAGTTTACTATGAGATTAGCTAACCTAGCAATTCTCAGATCTCTCATCGAAATAGGCTTACATGAATGGTATATTAAAAACTTCGCAATAACGCATTTTACATGTTTTTTATGGCTAAGTAATGGGGAGGAATGCTACTTATACAATAGTGATTTCATAATTCTAAACCATTGTTATAACATTAAAGGCTAGGGGATGTCTCCTGAAACTCCTTAACATAAAAATACTTAAAAATATCTTCTCTATTTGTGTGATTATAGCGTGGTGTATAGTATGGTCAAACGTACTCATGGATATAGATTCAAATCTCGAAAACTGCTTCGTAAATCTCCTAGAGAAAGAGGAAGACCTGGACTAAGTAGGCTACTCTATGAATATAAAGTGGGAGATATTGTTCATATAGATATAGACCCCACTTTTATTAGAACTGCTCCACATAGGAGGTATCAAGGAAAGACTGGAAAGATCATAGGTAGGCGTGGACGTGCTTATCTAATAGAAGTTTACCTAGGTGATAAGCGTAAGATTTTAATCACGACTCCGGAGCACTTTAAGCCAGCTAAAGTTACTACAACTTCTACACAAGCTGTATGAAAAGTTCCTTTCTGTCGCCCCGCCTACCGCGGCCTGCCTCATAATCATAGGCATAAATGCCATCTCAGCAGGCTGTGAGAGGGCGGGGCGGGCTCAGACTACCTGCCCTTTCATCAACAATCAGAGTCGCCTGAGTTCTTCATTACCAAGATTTAATATAATTAAGAGAGGTTAATGAATTTTAAGTAATGTAGAAGAACCCCGCGGTTGGACCTTCCTCATTCTCATTCGCCCAATAGGGGTCGTAACTGGAAGGTCCCAGTAATTAATATTCTGAATACAAGTTAATAACTATAACTTTCTAAGAGGTTAGCTCAATAAGTTACTCACTGTGTACTTAAGTAAAGATAACATTATTCTCACATCATCTTTTAAAGCTTATAATACTTTAGTAGGTAATAACTTTTCTTGGGGGGCTTCTTGCAATCGATGATTACTGTAGTAGGCTCTATTCATATGGACTTCTTCATACTTCTAGAGCACTTGCCTATACCTGGTGAGACTGTCTTAGGTAAGCGTTTTGTTATGCAACCAGGAGGTAAGGGTGCAAATCAAGCTGTTGCAGCTGCTAGGCTAGGAGCTAAGACCTACATGGTTGGTCGAGTTGGTAATGATATCTTCGCTAATGAGGTTATAGAGAACTTCAAAAGAAATAATGTTAAGGTAGATTACGTAAAAAGAGATCCTGAGACTCATACAGGTGTAGCCTTCATATTCGTTGATGCTAAGGGAGAGAATATGATAGCAGTAGCCTCAGGAGCAGATGCCCGAGTATCTCCCTCTGATGTAGATGATGCTATGGATATCATCTCTAAAAGTGATGTTCTTCTTCTTCAATTAGAAATTCCAATAGAGACTGTAGTTTATGCCGCTCGAAAAGCTTATGAGAATAATGTTAAAGTAATCCTTAACCCAGCACCAGCACGTTCACTTCCTGAGGAGATATTTAAGTACATTTACATATTAACACCCAATAGAGTCGAAGCACAAATGCTCTCTAATGTTGAGATAAGATCTACAGAGGATGTATTAAAAGCAGCACGAGTCCTTATGAGTAAAGGAGTTAAGAGTATAGTAGTCACCTTGGGTGCTGAGGGTGCATTACTTATATCAGGTGATCGTGAGATTCACATACCTGCATTTAAAGTTAAACCTGTAGATACTACAGGAGCTGGTGATGCTTTTAATGCAGCTTTAGCCGTAGCAATTGCTGAAGGCAAATCTCTTGAGGAAGCTGTTAGGTGGGCTAACGCGGCCGCTGCAATAAAAATAACAAGAGTAGGAGCTCAAGCAGGATTACCCTACAGAAAAGATCTCAAAGAATTCTTAAATGAGAACTTATGAAGCACACAGTACTCTACAAGAATTATACAGAAATAAAATATAAATATTTTAATTCTGTTATCTTAACAAGAGGTTAGTTTATATCTAGGTTATGATAATGCCTTATAATAAGCATCATGAAAAACACTTAAGGCCTAAAACTCCGTTCTTTGGTATAATGCCCTTAGTTATTCTCAAGGTTCTTTCTTCAAGATCAATGCATGGTTATCAATTAGCTGAGGAGCTTACAAGAATTTTCGGAAGAGAGATTCCTAAACCCCTAGTCTATGTAACGCTTAAGAGACTTGAGGAACGAGGACTAGTAGTATCTAGATGGGAGATGGGTGAAAGTGGTCTACCTCGTAGAATTTATCAAATCACAGATAAGGGCACCAACGTATTAGATCGAGGACTTAAAAGAGTAGAAAAATTCAAAAGAGTTCTTGATTTTCTATTAAGTTAAATCTTATACTGTGTTAAATAATAATATTAATTAATTCCATAAGTTATCGAAAAATATATAAAGATGCTATCTACATTAATTATCTCTTCTTTGGGGATTAAGTGTCGAGCTCGCATACTAAGGCAATTATCGCTGGTCTTCTAATAGATGGCACTGGAAATGAACCTTTAGAAGACGTCGTAATATTAATCAAAGGTAATACCATAGACTCTATACATAAACGTAGCGAAATCTCCCTTCCTTCTAATGTTGAGGTAATAGATGCTCATGATATGACAGTAATGCCTGGGCTTATTGATGCTCATATTCACTTTACAGGTGCTAAGAGCGATAGATTCATGGAACGCTTAATAAGGCCTTGGCCTCTAAGTCTTATAAAGTCTGTATTTGATGCCAGGGCCTTACTTGAAGCTGGCTTCACTACTGTTAAAGATTGCGGTAGTAGAGCAGGAGTTTACTTAAGAGAAGCTATCAAAGAAGGCACTATGGTAGGTCCTAGAATTGTAACGGCAGGTCCAGTATTAAGTCAAACCTTTGGACATGGTGATAGACATTTCCTTCCAATAGAGTGGGTTAAGGATCGACGTTATAGTTTTACTATAATCTGTGATGGCGTTGATGAATGTATAAGAGCAGCTCGATTAGCATTAAGAGAGGGTGCTGATTTTATAAAGGTTTGTGCTTCAGGCGGAGTTATGTCTCAGAGGGATAGACCAGAGCATGTACAATTTACCTTAGAAGAACTTAAGGCCATTGTAAGAGTAGCCAAAAATGCTGGAACTTTTGTTACGGCTCATTGTCAATGTGCAGAAGGTATGAAGAATTGTATACTTGCAGGTGTAAAGACTATAGATCATGCTATTTTCCCTGATGAAGAAGTAATCGAGATGGCCCAAGGTAAAGATGTAATCTTTGTCTCAACACTCTCTATTGCTAAGCTTATAGTAGAAAAAGGAGAGAAGGTAGGCATGCCTCCATGGGGTGTCCAGAAAGCAAAAGAGGTCTATCCTGCTATGGTCAAGAACATACGTTGGCTTTATGAATCAGGTATGACTATGGCAGCTGGAACAGATTTTGGAGGGACTCCTACACTACCACACGGTGAAAACTCCATGGAATTAGAATTACTAGTTAAAGAATGCAACTACACGCCTATGGACGCCATAATAGCAGCTACAAAAAATGCCGCCAAAGCATGCGGGTTAGAAGACAAAATAGGTACCATCGAGAAGGGAAAACTTGCTGACATTATAGTCGTTAAAGGTAATCCACTTAAAGATATAACAGTATTAAGGAATAAAGATAACATACTAATCGTCATGAAGGATGGAAATATTGAAGTCAAACGTAATATAGAGTAATACTATCAAAGAATTGAGCAAATTTTATATCCACTTAAAGCCTTTTTTCTATCATGCCATACACATTCTCTTTCTATTTACCTACAAAGATAATCTTCAGAAGAGGAAGTTTTAATGAATTAGGGAAGGAAACCAAGTCTTTAGGCGATAGAGCAATATTCGTATGTGGAAGAAGATTTGCGCAAAAGTCTGGATACTTAGATAGGGCTAAAAAGCTCTTAGAGAAGGAGGGAATAAGAGTCACAGTATTTAATAAGGTTGAACCTAATCCTTCATTTGAAACAGTAGAAAAAGGAGCTGAACTGGCCAAGAAAGAAAGAATTAATGTAGTCATAGGCTTTGGTGGCGGGAGTGCAATGGATGCTGCTAAAGGAATTGCAGTCTTAGTTTCCCAAGGAGGAAAAATTACCGACTATATCTTCCCTAATGAGGTTAGAGGTAGTGTTATACCTATCATAGCTGTACCTACAACCTGCGGTACAGGAAGTGAAGTAACACGATATGCTGTTTTCTCAGATCTCAAGAATAAGAAAAAAACTACTATGCTTGGCTATCCTATAATACCTCGTGTCTCGATACTCGACTCTGAGGTGTTGAATTATCTCCCTCCATCGCTTACTGCATATACTGCATTCGATGCACTTTCTCATGCAATGGAGGCTTACCTATCTAAAGCAAGCCAACCACTCTCAGACCTAGTAGCATTAGAAAGCATTAGAGTAATCTTTGAGAATCTTGAGAAAGCATACAAAGGTGATCTAGACGCTAGGGAAAAGATCTTCTATGCAAGTATGTTAGCTGGTATAGCAATAAACTGCACTGGAACTATTATAGTACATGGTATGGGATATTACCTAACCATGTATCATGATGTACATCATGGATTAGCTAATGCTCTCCTCCTTCCATTTGCATTAGAGTATCTGGCTCCCTCTATTCCTGAAAAAATAGTAAAATTAGCTAAGACCCTAGGTATAAGCAAGGATGATCCTTCATTAGATGCAGAGACATTATTTAACGAAATATGTAGACTAGAAAACTCTACAGGCATACCAAGGAGCCTAAGAGATGTTGGCGTTATAGATGAAAAAGAGATAGATGTCATGACTGAAGAGGCATTAACGTATAAGAGAAATCTCCTAAGAAGTCCTAGAGAGCCATCAAAAGAAGACCTACGAACAATATACTTAAAGGCCTTTAGAGGCCGGCCAATATAACGGAAAAGTACGTGTTAACTCTTACAGGCATGAAATACTAGAACAGGAGAATCAGGAAAAGCTACACTTTCAACTTTAAGCTTAAGAGACTTCAATATTTTATAAATTTTTTCTTGCCAATATTTGTTCTTACCGGCGAATATAGATATAGTTCCATTATTTTTAATTAGATTAACCAATCGTCTGATAAAACTGTACGCGTATAGAGATGGATTTCTATTAGGATTTGGTCCTCCATCATGAATTACATGATCAAAAAAGCCTGATGGTAAGACGCTTATAGCTTTAATGGCATCACAAAGACATATCTTCACACAGGGATTCATTAACGCTCTCCTATACGCTTCTACAGGATTCCTATAAAGAGCAATAGCTATTATCTCTGGGGATATATCTATCGTTAAATAAAGGGAAGGTTTACTCCATGCAACTACCGCATAACATGTTCTACCAATCCCAGTTCCTATTTCTAGCACCTTAGCATTTACTTTCACTACTTCAGGCCAGGCTATAAGAGAACCACAATAAGAAATCCTTATTATATTGAAATCTCCTTTACGATACCCTAATCCTCCTGTTATTTTATCCATCAGAGAGAATACTTCCTCCTCACTTAGTTTAGAGACTTCTTTTTCAAAAACACGTTTAGCATATCTTCTACTGAGAATATCTGCTTCATTAAATAACCTTCTCGAGATTTTATGAATTACTAAACTCTCTATTTCATCAAACTTCATATCCTTATGTTGTGTATTCATGATACCTTTTAAGTCAGATTCCCTATCATGTAAATATGGCGGTTAAGATGGGGCTATTTAAATACTCAGTATTTACTGTAATGACCCCCGATTTAACGGTAGAGGAAGTTCCTAAGGTGCTTGCTGAACTTGGATACGAAGGAGTAGAGTGGAGAGTGGCACAAGTTCCTAGTGAGATTAAGGAAATAAATTATTGGCGAGGTAATAAGGCAACACTCGATGTTACTAAATTACTTGAAGAAGCTAAGAGAGCTAAAAAACTATGTGATGATTACGGCCTAAAAGTATCAGCGCTAGGGACCTATTTGCGTTGTAATTCAGACCCAGATCAAATAATTAATGCTATGAAAGCTGCGCAGATACTAGAATGTTCCCAGATAAGGGTTGGTGTACCAAGATATGACGGTAGTATTGACTATAATAAGCTCTTTTCTAAAGCCTTAGAGGAATATAAGAACGTAGAAAAGCTTGCTAAAGAGTATGGTGTAAAAACCAACATAGAAATACATATGAGAACAATATGTCCAAGTGCTAGTTCCGCATATAGATTTGTATCAAACTTCGATCCTGAGTACGTAGGCGTAATATACGATCCAGGTAATATGGTACATGAAGGTTTTGAGAACTGGCAGATGGGTCTAGAACTAATAGGATCCTATTTAGCCCATGTACATGTTAAAAATGCATGTTGGTTTGTGATTAGTGAAGAATACGGTGCTAAAAGATGGAGACCCATGCATAGTCCTCTACGGGAGGGAATGGTTCATTGGAGAGATGTGTTACTAGCATTAAGAAAAATTGGCTATAGAGAATGGCTCTCTTTCGAGGACTTCTCTGCAGGAGATACTATATCCAAACTCAGAGATAATATACTATTCATGAAGAGCCTTGAAAGAACTCTATAACCTCAAAGTCCTTATTTATTATCTCCAATCATTCGATATTTCTTTCATTTTACACGTTATTAACTTATTCTACACTGGTTTAGATATAGTTGACTAAATCCTATCATATTTTTTCTTCTAAAGTTTAAAATATCTATTTATTTATTCTCAAATATGTAGTCTTAGCTATTTCATTATTTTTCCATAAAGTTATCTTAGAAGATACCTTTAAATCTGATCTTAAATCTCAGTAGATACTTGAGGTGTCATTTTAGAATGCATAAAGATAACATGCCGAGCAGATACACGAAGAACCCTAGTATAACTTATAATGAGAAACTGCCTGAAATTGCTAAAATTGAGAATACATATTTAGATGAAGCAGTATGGGATGTCAAAGAGAATGCAAACGCTAATATATCCTACAGCAACTTTCTAGGATTTCTTTTAGATAAGGTAATAAAAAGAAGGGAAGTACTTAATTGGTATCTTCCTTCAGATGTCGTAGATTCTTATTTTAAAGGTGATATTCATATTCATAAGTTACCCCATTCGTTATGGATTCCATACTGTGCTGGATGGTCTCTACAGAAGTTGTTAATGATCGGATTAAAGACCCCTACGATATTCTCTAAGCCTGCGAAGCATCTTGATACCGCAGTCTCTCATCTTGTTAATTTCTTCTTCTTAACTGCTCAGGAATGGTCAGGTGCTCAGGCTGTTTCAGGTTTTGACATATACATGGCTCCTTTCATTAACATAGATGACCTTGATGAACATGCTATAAGTCAGGCTATGCAACGTTTACTCTATGAGCTAAATTATCCATCAAGAACAGGCTATCAAAGTCCCTTCTCTAATATAACATTAGCAGTTGATACTGTAAAGCAATTCCTAGAATCTCCTGCTATAGTTGGAGGTAAAATAGTTGGTCAAGCTAAGGACTATATCGATGAGATAATAACTCTTGACAGGATATTATTTGAATTATACTTGCGAGGCGATGAAAAGGGACAGCCTTTCACTTTCCCAATTCCCACTATAATGATCACTGAGAATTTTGATTGGAATGGGCATCGATGGGGAGAACTATCAGATTTGATATTTGAGGCACTAGCTAAGCGTGGAGTAGCTTATATAATGAATGGATATGCTACAAATGTAGAAGCCCTTTATGCTATGTGTTGTCGCTTAACGATTAATGTCTCTAAGATAAATAATGGACTCTTCCTAAATGGTATGACTAATGGTGGTAGATCTCATAATCCAAGGGGTATATGGGCAACTCCTGATGCTACTGGCTCTATAGGTGTCATTACACTCAATTTACCAAGGCTTGCTTATCTCTCAAAGGGCGAATGGGACACTTTTGAAGAGCTCTTAAGACTTTATTGTGAAAAAGCTAGAAGACTATTATCAATATGGCGTGAAAGGTATACACGAAACATTATGTGGGGACTTATGCCTATGACCAAGAAATACTTAGGCCATTTAATGAACCATTACAGTACAATAGGAATTATTGGTCTTCCAGAGGCAGCTGCTAATTTCTTAAGAAATCCAAATCTATGGCTTGAGGATTCTACTAAGGAGATGAGGCGCGCTGTAAGTACGATGAAAAAGATGGTAGCTTTAATCAGAGAGATAACTGAAGAATATGAACGCATAGATAAAGTGCCTTACAACGTTGAAGAGATTCCAGGTGAATCTACTGCTTACCGACTAGCATCTCTCGACTGTAGAATATTTAAAGACATCGTGACTAAAGGTGAGTGGGCTATGCCTACTGTAGATGGCACTCCATTTTACTCTAATAGCATAGTACCATACTATACGGATGTACCTCTGACATATAGAGCTGAGTGGGAGGGAGAAGTTCAGCAAGAATTTACAGGAGGAGTAATGATGCACCTCTTCTTAGCAGAACTCCCAGAGGTAGATGCTCTTAAGAAATTCATTTACAATCTCGTCAGGAGTACTAAAGTTGTATACTTTAGCATAACCCCTGCCATTAGTGTATGTAATAAGTGTTCATGGAGCAGTGTAGGCATATACGATACATGTCCTAGATGCGGTTCTAAAAAAGTCGATGTATGGAGTAGAATCGTTGGGTACTATAGGCCTCTTAAGAGCTGGAACATCGGTAAAATCGCGGAATTTAAATCTAGAGTTCACTATAAAGAACTACTTGAGCATGCTACTATAAACTTATAAAAAAGAAAATTGTATTGTTTTAAAATACATTTTCTCTAATCTGAGAGTGTAGATTCACCTATTATCACTGTTGGTGTTAATACACTATACGAGGTCCATCTTGCATCATTCGCAGCAGTGAATTCCCTCTTGAATGATCTATATATATTACCAGCAAATGTAAGTTGCCTTAAGGGAGTCTCTATGTCTCCATTCCTTATCAAATATGGATTTGTTACAACTACACTATAATCTCCTGTTACAGTGTTTACTGTATGAACACTTAACAGCATACCGTCTAGGAAAATTCCTTTATCTAATGATGATATTAACTTCTCTCTACTTTTACTTCCTCTTGAAACTATCAAATTAGTCGGCGATATGCCAGTACCAGCCCTTGTTGCATTACCTGTACTTCTAACGTTTTCTCGTCTAGCCGTATATGTATTGTATAAGAATGACTTTAATACCCCTTTCTCAAATATTACTGTCCTTCTTCTAGGAACTCCTTCACCATCGTAGAGACTAGTTCTAATTCCTCCTGGTAGTGTTCCATCATCTATTAGTGTGAACTCTTTCGAGAAAACTTCTTTATTTCTCTTACCCCTTAGTGGACTTAATCCCTCTTGGACACTACTAGCTAAGGTAGCAGGTATTAAAACGTGACTTATTAGACTAGCAAAGATCTCTGGAGAAAGGACTACTGGTCCTGAGTATTTATCCTTAAAAGGTACTGCTTTTAATCCATCTCTTGCTAACTTAATAGCTCGCTCTATCATTGGTTCGAATTCAATTACTAGACTTCTTGAAACAACATATCCATATCCTGTAGACTCTTTATTGGACTCTTTACCTTTTACATACGCAAAAGCATGCATATTCGTTCCTTTATCCTCAGCATATAATCCATGGTTATTGGCTATAACCTCCCATGATATTCCTAGACCTACTTCTGCTCGCGCAACTTTAATTCTATCATCATATTGCGATGCTCTTCCTACAAGTTCTTTAACAAAAGCTATTAGGTCTTGGATATTTAATGTAGCTAGTCCTTCATCATACCCCACCCAGGAGTGTATCGGCTTCTCAGGGTCTGGAAGTCCTTGCCAGAAGGGATCCTCCTCTGAAGCTTTTGCTATTTTAATCGCTGCCTTTATCGAATCGGACAATAATTCCTCGCTTAAGCTTGTTATGTATGTTATTCCTACTCTTTTCCCGATAGCCACTCTTATAGAGCCTTGTTCTATAGTCTTACTCTCTCCACGTACCTCTAATCCTTCCGATTTAGCATTCCTTGTTATGCCTTTAGCTAGACATATCTCTATTTCCTCAGCTCCTAACTTTTCACCATAATGTACTCCCTTTTCAACTAGCTTATCTAACTCACTCACGTCTACCCCCTACCATTAACCTTGTTACTCGAAGAGTAGGTCCTCCAAGTCCTACAAATGCCCTTTGACCCCATTTACCACATCCTCCAAAAGGTGAAGTAAATATTTCGACATCCTTTGAAGCTGCATCTACATATTTGAGCATTTCAAGTATGTTTCCGGCTAGGACTACATCTCTTACAGGCTCTTTTATTTCGCCATTTTCTATGATGTACCCTCTAGATGCAGTAAATGTAAATGTACCATCTAGGTTTACTTGTCCACCTCGTGGATCATCTAGAAAAAGTCCTCTCTTAGTCTCACTAATTATTTCCTCTTTATTCCACTCTCCTTTATCAAAATATGTATTCCTCATGCGTATTATGGGCTCATATCTGAAATCTTGTGAACGAGCATTTCCAGTACTTTGTGCACCAAGTAATGCTGCACTTTCTCTACTATGCAAATATCCCTTTAATATGCCCTTATCAACTAGAACTACCTTACGGGTTATTACACCTTCATCATCTACAGGAATGAAATATCCTCCATTAGTAACTATGCCTTCATCTATTATAGTAACAGCATCGCTTGCTATTTTTTCTCCTACCTTCCCAGTTAGTGGCGAAACACCGCTTACTATATTGTCTGCCTCGCTTAAATGACCAAAACTTTCATGAGCAAAGACGCCTGCTAGACGTGGGGCTATAATTACTGTTTGTTGACCAGGTGATGTATACTTAGCTTTAGCCTTTTCTAAGGCCTTCTTGTACGCTTTACTCCCTATTTCCTCTGGAGTTTTGCTTTTAAAAAGCTCTAATCCTTTACTTGCTCCTACAGTCTCTGCTCCATCCCCTGTCTTTCCATTTATTTTAGTTACTGTGAATGTTCCCAGACCTATCAATAGTGGTTTAAAGCAGGTACTATAACCTTCTATGTTATAGAACTCTATCAATCCATAGTATGCTGCATATCTTGAAGTAGTGCTAACTGCTTTATCTCCTCTAGCAGCCTCATATACTCTCTTTGTTAGATCTATCTTATAGTCCCATTCGACATTCCCAGGATGTTCCTTTACGTTTTCTAAGGAAAACGATCCTTTGGAAGGTTCCTCTTTAGAAAACTTAATTCTTCCTTTTCCGATAGCTTTTGCAATACTGATAGCTTCTTTAAGTGCTTTAACTAACTCCTCTTTTGATAAAATAGTTGTTGAAGCGAAGCCTACTGAACCATTTATAACAACTCGTATTCCAGCTCCACGCATTCTAGTATGGCCAATACCAAGTATTCTTCCATTAACATATGTAAGGGACTCATAGATAGTATCTTCAAATCGTACCTCAGCATAATGAACTCCAAGGGATGTGGCCTCTCTCATGATATATTCTGCCTTATCCTCGAACAATTTCTCACCACATGTATCTCTTTATACATATCTAACATTATGTACTAATATTTTAATTTCAATTTTGCTCTCGCTATTAAGGGGATAAAATTCATGAATGACCTGAAATGGAGCTTCAGAGATAATATTCCCGTAGCTATGACAATTGCAGGTAGTGATTCCTGTGGTGGTGCTGGAATTTCTGCTGACTTAAAGACCTTTGCAGCTTTAGGTGTTTATGGAACTTTAGTTATAACTGCTGTTACAGCACAAAATACGTACTCTTTATTAAAAATGCAAATAATAGACGCTGACCTTGTTGAGAAACAGATGGAGGCAATACTACAGGATATTTCCGTTAATGCCGCGAAAACAGGTATGCTTTATTCTCCTGATATCATTGAGGTTGTAGCTAAGGTATTACGTCAATACCATATCCCTCTAGTAGTAGATCCTGTAATTAAAGCTAAGTGTGGTGCTACTCTGCTTCTTAAAGAAGCTATAGCATATCTCAAAGAAGAACTATTACCATTAACCACTGTTATAACACCTAACATAAAGGAAACTGAGATATTATGTGGACGTAAGGTGAAGACATATGAGGATATGATAGTTGCCGCTAAAGAGATTCATAACATGGGTCCAAAAGCGGTGCTTATAAAGGGTGGACATTTACCAGGAACAGAAGCAGTCTTAGATGTACTTTATTATGAGGAAAGAATATGGAAATTTAAGTCTCCTCGTCTTCATGTTAAGACAACACATGGAACGGGATGTGTTCTCTCAGCCGCCATAACTGCAGAACTAGCTAAAGGTAAAAGTATAGTTGAAGCTGTAAGAGTAGCTAAAGAACTTATAACTTCAAGTATACGATTTGGATTAAACATAGGGAAAGGCTATGGCCCAGTAAATCCTATGGTAAAGCTCTATAAAGATGCTGCTAAATATAAGGTTCTAAAGAATGTTGAAAAAGCTATGAGATTATTGATTATGCACACCCTTAGTGAGAGGATAGCTCCAGAAGTTGGTATAAATCTAGTAGAAGCTATACCTTATGCAGAATGTTTAAAGGATGTAGTGGGCATACCTGGCAGATTAAGAGCTACAGGAAGAGGGCTAAAAGCGGCTTTACCTCCAGATTTTAACGCCTCAAGTCATTTAGCTAGGTATGTTCTTAAGCTTCAAGAATACTCTCCTAATATAAGAGCTGCGGTTAATATTCGATTTTCCGAAGAACTATTAGAAATAGCTAAGAAATTAGGCTTCTCTATCTCTTACTATGATAGACGAGAAGAACCAGCTGAGATCAAGAAGAAAGAGGGTATGAGTATACCCTGGGGAGTGGAGCAGGCTATAAAACGTATAGGTAAAGTTCCAGATATAATTTATCATAAAGGCGATTGGGGTAAAGAGCCTATGATTGTTATACTAGGCAAGAGTGCTGAGGAGGTTGTTAGAAAATTACTAAGTATATTAGATTACTTAAAAGAGAAATAGATTATATACTATAATAATAATTTCAATTCAGTAATATCTTAATTATTTTCTCCAACACTACTAATCAAATATTTAAGATAACTTTCGATACTACAAAATAGATGTGGTAAAGAAGTACTCCCAATGTGTAGATCTATGAGCAATGATAAGTTAAGTCCTAAGTGGTTCAGATCTTACAAGAAGCTAGTCTATTTCTTAGACAAACATGATAAAGATAGAAAATTTGCATTTAAAGGAGAGACTCATGAGAAATTCTTAGAGTTAAGAGAGAAATTCAGAAATGAATTCGTCAAGAGTGAAATAGGAAAGGAAATTAACATAGCTAGGCGTTGGGTTCTAAGATTCAAAGAAGAGCTTACTGTTACTAAAGAAGTGCTCAACATCAAGGGTATATCTTTATCTAAGGAACTGCGAGATTTTGTAGAAGACCCCTTTTCACACTTAAAGAAGAAAATATTTAACTATATGTATGATCTGCTAAGAGGTAAGATAGATATTGATTCCTTTAAACGTAGCGCTAGCGCTGCTGTAAAGACATCCTTCAGAACTAACTTGAGAAATTTATATCAATGTTGGGTTCTAATATCCATCCTAAAGCTCCTAGGTAGTTTAGGAGCTAAGATCATTTATCCTGAACATGGTTATTTATCACTAGAGAGATTAGGGAAGCAAAAGACTGGTGGCATACCTCCTAATTGTATAATGTACATTCCATCTGCTGGATTTCTAAGCTTCTTCTTAGAGGCTCCTAGACCTATTAGCTGGGAGGATTCAGAAGACCTAAGAAAAATATGGAGTCTATATACAGCGTTAAGGCCTGATATACTAGTTTACGGGGGCAAAGTTGTGGACATAGTCTCTCTAGAGAGTAATCCTCCGATTAAACGACCAGACATAATAATAGAATGCAAAGAACTAACTGACTGGTATCTTCGTGTACGAGAAATACGAGGACCATTAACTAAACCACTCACAGCTGAAGAATGGCGAAGTAAATGGATAAATGGTTTATGGGAAGGACTAGCCGATATACTAGGAGTAAAACGATCTGAGGCTATAACAACAGTAGAGGAGAGAAAGGCTATAAGGTTAAAAGATTTACAGATAGTAACCCTCTACCATTCTCTCTATCAGCCTAAATACATGGTAGTAATCTCGAGAACTAGGGTTCCAGAGGAAGTACGTGACTATCTAATAAATCATGGTATCGACTTAATAGATAGTGTAGGCTTTAATTCTAAGAGACTTAAACCCTTAGTCGATAATATTTCATCTTTCGCCGGAATGGAAGCACAATTCGAACTTCTTGAATTAAAAAGCGATATGCTTGATAAGCTACGTTCTTTACAAGAAATCCTAAGAAAGAAAAACATAAACTTGCCTATAGAGAAAATTATCAAGTACTCATTACTTTTCGCTTTAGATAATCTAAATGATTATATGTCTTTCATTTCTAATAGGGAAGAATTTTCATAATTAATGTAAACATCATCTTGTTTAAATATCGCTTATATGTACAAAGTTATTTAACAGAATGATAGAAAATTTTAAGATAGACTCTTCTAAACTATACTTAGCTCAATTAGTTTTTTGCATAGTTATCTTTCACATTTTTACTTAAACATAATGAACTACCTAATAGAAATAGCTATATATCAATTGATTAAAAAAGATTACATGATCAGATATGAGTTCATCAGTAACCCAAGCTGGGATTAGAGCTCATGTAAAATGCATCATAGCAATGATTATAATAGCAATAATATGTGCAAGCATAGCATGGGTTCTAGCTCCAGGTAAAGAGCGTGTAGTAAAGGTTAAAGTTACCCCCACTATACCGCAAGTTGAAAATTTCGTCACTGCTATCAAAGGGTTAGCTAAAAGTTTCGGTACCTCTATAGAGGTACCTACTACTAGAGAGGGTAAAGTCAATATAACAGAGTTTATACCTAAGACTATACCTATACTTGAGAAGGCCAAGAACTTCGTTATGAAAAATCTAACAGTTGGCTTTATTTATATTGGTCCTGTAATGGACTATGGATGGACTTATGGTCATGATAGAGGTCGTAGGTATATAGATGCTAAATTCCCCTGGGTGAAGACTATTGCTATAGAGCAGGTCGGAGAGGGAGAGTGCTTAAGATATATCGATAGATTAGTAGAGCAAGGCTGTCAGGTTATATTCACTACCAGTTTCGGATTTATGGATGCAACTATTGAAGCCGCTAAAAAGTATCCAGATGTTGTATTCTTCCATTGTTCTGGATATAAGAGAGCCAAAAACGTTGGAACTTACTTTGCCGAGTTCTATCAGCTATATTATCTGAATGGTCTAATGGCAGGAGCGCTCACTAAATCGAATAAGATAGGATATGTAGGAGCACATCCCATACCTGAAGTTATTCGCCACATCAATGCTTTTGCTCTTGGAGTTAAAGAGGTCAATCCTAATGCTAAGGTTTACGTTAAATGGATTCATGCGTGGTATGACCCTACTAAAGCTAAAGAAGCTGCAGAGGCATTAGTAGCTGAAGGATGTGATGTAATAGCCTTTACTGAAGACTCTCCCACTATAGTTGAAGTATGTGAAGACCACTTCAAGAAAGGTAAGCCTATCTACACTTTTAGCCATTACAGTCCTATGCTAAAGTATGGTCCAGATGTAGTTGTAAGTGGGCAATTAGTTCACTGGGAGAAAATATACGAGGATATTCTCATAAAGGTATATCTCGGAGTCTATAATACGACTAATCTTGAAAACGTAGATTACTGGTGGATGTTAAAAGAAGGAGCTGTTGAATTAGGTGCAGACTATGGTGTTCCAATAAACCCCAAGTTTATACCAATACTTAACTCAACATACGTTCAAGATCCTATACTTGGTAATATTTCAGTGTATCAATTAATCATGATTCGCTTAAAGCAAATGAGCGAGGAAGTTCCAACTTTTGACCCATTTACAGGTCCTATATATGATCAAAATGGAGAACTAAAAGTTAGACCTGGTGAAAGGCTTGGACATGATGCTTTATGGTCTATAAACTGGTTCGTAGACAATATCGTAGGATCACCTAAAGGTTAGTGAGTCTAAAGAGGTTACTATCATGAAGTATAATTATCCTACTTTTTTTGATCCCCCCTCTTCCATGAGAGAAAAAGATAATCAAATAGCTATATTAATGAAAGGTATAACTAAGCGTTTTCCAGGTGTCGTAGCTAATGATCATATAAACTTTGAAGTACGTATAGGTGAGATTCATGCTCTATTAGGTGAAAATGGAGCAGGTAAGACTACATTAATGAATATATTGTATGGACTTTATCAACCTGATGAAGGTGAGATATACGTCTGGGGAAAGAAAGTTAAGATACGCTCACCACGTGACGCTCTTAAACTAGGCATAGGCATGGTACATCAACATTTTAAACTAGTGGACTCACTAACTGTAGCTGAAAATATAACTCTTGGTTTAAAAAATGTAAGAATAATACTACCACTTTCTAAAGTTAAGCACCTCATTAGAAATTTCTCAACTAAGTTTGGATTAAAGGTAGATCCCGATGCTAGGGTATGGCAGCTCTCAGCTGGTGAACGTCAGCGTGTTGAGATACTGAAAGCATTAATACATGGTGCTAGAATCCTGATACTGGATGAGCCTACTACTGTTTTAACACCTATTGAAAGAAATGAACTATTCAAAATATTACGCCGTATGAAGAATGAGGGATGTTCCATAATATTCATAACACATAAACTAGAGGAAGTCTTTCTAATAAGTGACCGAGTAACGATCTTAAGACATGGTAAAGTAGTAACTACACTAGATACAAAGAATACTACTCCAGAGGAGCTCTCTAAGTTAATGATAGGACGAGAATTAATAGTAGAGAACATTAATAAAAAGATATACCCCAAATATAACTTTAAAGATAAGAAGCCGATACTCAAAGTAGATGACCTTTATGTTCTTAATGATAAAGGAGCCCTAGCAGTAAGAGGTGTCTCCTTCTCTATCTATCCTGGAGAGATATTCGGTATAGCAGGCATCTCTGGTAATGGCCAAAGAGAATTAATAGAAGCCATCGTTGGACTTAGAAAAGTTAAGCAAGGCCACATTTACATAATGAACAAAGAGGTTACGAATTCTTCTCCAGGTAAAATTCTGAGAAAAGGTATCGCTTACATTCCTGAAGATCGTATTAATGTTGGTATAATCCCAGATATGAGTATCAAAGAAAATCTATTGCTTAAAAACTATTGGAAGTATCCTTTTTCTGGAAAAATATTCATTAATATGTCCTATGTTGATGAATGGTCTAAAAAGTTAATTAATGAATACGGTATTGTAGCGCCGAGTAATGAAACTCCTGCTAAATTACTCTCTGGAGGTAATATCCAGAGAGTTATCCTTGCTAGAGAACTTTCCTCTAACCCACATCTAATAATAGCTGTTCATCCTACTTATGGGCTTGATATCGCAGCAACGCAATATGTTCACTCCTTACTCATAGAGCAGAAGAAGCATGGATCTAGTATCCTCCTAGTCTCTGAAGATCCTGAAGAGATATTAAAATTATGCGATTATATTGCAGTCATGTTTGAGGGACATTTTATTAATGTAATGTCTGCTGAGGATACTACACTAGAGGATATATACTTAATGATGTCTGGTGTTAAAAGAAAATAACTTGGTGAGTAATTTGAAGATACGTATTAGGGTCGAGAAACGACCCATTACTTCAAGGTGGTTAGAGGTCTCTATATCGTTAATATCGATCTTATTTTCATTGACAATAGCTGCCTTGTTTTTCTTACTTCAAGGTGTAGATCCTTTAATAGCATATAGAGCCATTTTCATAGGTTCCTTTGGTTCTTTAAGTGGTTTAGCACATGTAATATCTAAGTCTATACCTTTACTCCTTTGTGGTATTGGCCTCGTTCTAGCTTTTAAAGCTAATCTCTCGAATATAGGTGCTGAAGGACAGCTTATAATGGGTGCTATAGCAGCTACTTGGATAGCTCTTTTTGCTATGCCCTCAGCTCCCTCTTTCATAATTATCACATGTATGTTTATCGCTGGCTTCCTAGCTGGTGGTCTTTGGGCTTTAATACCTGCTATACTGAAGAGCAAGTTTAACGTAAACGAAGTCATAGTTACACTCATGATGAATTACATAGCATTTAAAGTAACTGAACATTTAATCTATGGCCCTTGGAGAGGGAAATCTACATGGGGGTTCCCTCAGACAGAGATTTTTCCTCAATCTGCTTGGCTTCCTTGCATCCCCTATACTTATATTCACTATCCCACTTTAATCATAGGAATATTTCTAGCCATACTTTCTCAGATACTCGTCTCTCGATCAAAAATAGGATATGAATTAAGGGTCTTTGGGTTAAATCCCGAAGCTGCTAGATATGCTGGAATAAGCTATGTAAAAATTTCAGCGATAGTCATGTTCTTAAGTGGGGGCTTAGCGGGTATTGCTGGTGTTGGAGAAGTCGCGGGCATTCATCATAGATTAAGATATCCTTGGTCTATTTCCTGTGGATATGGCTATACTGCAATAATAGTGGCTTGGCTTTCTAGGCTGAATTGCTTAGCAACGATACCTGTCTCACTTCTACTAGGTGGTTTATTAGTAGGTGGTGATGCTATTCAAGTTATATTGAGATTATCAGTTAATGTAGTGCATATATTCAATGGGTTAATACTTCTATGCTTAGCTGGAGGAGAAATATTAACAAAGTATAGGGTGAAGATTGTAAAGGAGGGGAGCTAATGGATATTTCATGGATCATACCTCCCATAAGAGTTGCTATACGTGCAAGTACACCCTTAATATTCGCTGCACTCGGAGAAGTTTATACTGAAAGGTCTGGAGTCCTTAATCTAGGCTTAGAGGGTATGATGCTAATAGGAGCAGTAGTTGGTTTCATCGTAAGTTTACTTACAAATAATCCCTGGTTAGGTATACTATTCGCATCGTTAGCTGGAGCTTTACTAGCCTTAATTCATGCATTTGTTAGTATCACACTTCGTGGTAATCAGATAATATCGGGTCTAGCACTCACTATGCTAGGGATCGGTATCAGTGGTCTTGTAGGAAGAAGGTATATAGGTATTCCTTTAAGAAGTAGGCTTCCTATAGTGCCTATACCTTTACTTAGCAAAATCCCAATAATAGGTCCTTCTCTCTTTGAACATGATGTAATAGTTTACCTCTCATATTTAGCCTCAATATTCTTATGGTTTGTACTACATAAAACCAAGATAGGCATATATATTAGAGCTGTCGGAGAAAATCCTGCAGCAGCTGATGCTGCAGGCATTAATGTATATTTTATTCGATATGCTTGTACAATCTTTGGAGGATTTATGGCTGGATTAGGAGGTGCGTATCTTTCTGTCGTATACATCCCCATGTGGATAGAGAATATGACTGCTGGCAGAGGATGGATAGCTCTTGCATTGGTAATCTTCGCTTTATGGGATCCATTACGTGTACTCTTTTGCTCATATATCTTTGGTACTCTTGAGGCACTACAATACTGGCTCCAACGTTATGGTTTAAATCCTTATCTTCTTGGAGCCTTACCATACTTAGTAACAATTATCGTTCTACTAATCATAGGCGCTAGTGAAAGTTTAAGAAGAAAAATGTCAGCTCCTTCAGCTCTAGGTAAGCCTTATACTCGTGAAGAGCGTACAATTTAAATTAAGAAGGATCTTTCATTCTTCCTTCAGGATAACTGTTGAATCATCAAGATCGTATACTAATACTTTTCCGTGTTCTAATCTCTCTTGTAACTTCATCTTTACATCATCTGCTTCGCTTCTATCTACAAGTAGATGTAAAGCGTTACCCAACATATTTTGTGCATATCCTATTATCTCTAAGTTAAGTTCCTCTATAACTTTAATGGCTCTCTTTAAATTCTCTGTAATAAAGCCAGATTTAACAGCGAATTCATAGGAATATCTTAAAAGGTTTTCGGGTGAGGGTTCTTTTAGTAGCTTACTTAATGTTTCCCATCCTGCCTTGTTCACTCTATCACGTACTGTGGGATCAGTAAGTATATCTCTAGTTAACATAGGCCCATAATAAATCACTATGATTTTGTATTTACTTGAATCTAGTGGGATAGAATCTACGAGTCCATAACCTATAGCGCCTGGTTTCCTTGTAACAATACAGGAGCCTGCTGTAACTAGTGCTCCTACTGTACCTAATCCTGTCTTAGCCTCAACTTCTGCTTTATGTGCTATTTGAGCTAACTCCATAGTAGTTAATTTGAGTTTTAAAGCCCTAGAAAAAGCTATAGCAAGTGTTATAGCTCCAGCACCACTTGTACCGAATCCGGATCCTATTGGTTGTGGTATATAATGTTCCACCTTTATCCTTAAGGGATTATCTACTTTAGATCTCCTTAGTAATTCCCTAATAACGTTTCTAGATGTTATAGCATTGGATACTGCTTTACCGTTTATATATATTGTAACTTCATGATTTGTAGTCTCTTCCACTACTACTCTTGTTTTAATTCTTGGAGAGAGTTTAAATCCTCCTCCTATAGCTCCAATTCTAAGAGGATCCCTTATTAAGTTTCCTTCTCTATCTTTATCACATATTGCAAAAAAGCTAGAAAGACCCGCAGGGCTAGTTGCCTCTACTACTTTCATTTAGCTCTCCTCCTTAGCGAAACTTAGTCCAGCTCTTTCTAGAGCTTCAGCTATAGGGGGAGCAATGAGAAGTAAGAATGGTATTTCTGTACAATATACCCATAGCATCCATGCTAATGAAACAATGAAGGGTAGATACTGTTCGCCAGTAGGTAAGACAAAGAACTGGCTAAAAAGCCAAACTGTTATACCTATCCATGAAGCACCTATTAAGAGCCCTAGTGATGCCATTCCATAGAACCATGCCCATTTTCTAACTTTAATTAATGAAGCTAACGCTATAGCTAATGAAAAAATAGTAGCCCCTATGTAGATCATTGATAGTGACCACGGTACAGTATTAAGACTAGATCCTATTATGCAAAGACTAACTACTACTAAATTAGTTCCTAGGAATGGTACGATACTATGTACGATCTTACGTTTAACTTTTAACCCTGATATGAAGAAGCAGAGGAAATTAGCTGGGACACCAGCTATTAGACTTAATAAGGCATTTCCATGAATTAACATATCGCTAATGAAGATGCCTATAGCAGCTCCTAATCCTCCTATCATTGGTCCAAATGCTACAGAGAATACTGCTGGAACAAATACTGGAGGCCAAAATCGAACTACACCTATAATTGGCGTAAAGAGGCCTAGGTAGGTAGCATAACCTAGAACTGCATATAATGCAGCGCACATGGCTATTAACGCTATTTTGAGAGCTATCGATGTAGCCCTCATCTAGATCCCGCTTTTCTTTTGAGACCTTATGAACTTAAAGGTTATTTTAAAAGGCTTAATAGTCTTAAAAGAAATAATACATGCAGTATGCACTCAGAGATTAGACGTTTAATAGAGATTAGCGGCTCTTACTATGTAGCTATACCTAAGCCATGGGCTAGAGCATTAAGATTAAATAAAGGCTCGAATGTCGAAATCTTCATAAGTAAAGAAGGTCTTATAATCAGACCATACGTAGGCAACAAAGAGCTATCTAAACCTAAGTGTATAAGGTTAAGAGCTTATGAGGGAATTGAAAGACGCATAATAGCAGCTTATCTAAAAGGCTATGATATAATCGAAATTATGCATGAGAAGAATATTCCTCTTAAATATAAAAAGAAGATCGACAATATCACTAATCTTCTAATAGGCCTTGAAATAGTTAGAGAAGACTCTAAAACTATGCTCTTAGAATGCTTATGGATAAAAAAGGAGGACGTATGGGGCTATATTAAGCGCATGGACTATATAGCTCGTTCCATGTACAGAGATGCTATCATAGCTCTCATAAACCGAGATAAGGAATTAGCTCAGGAGGTAATAAAGAGAGACGATAAAGTGGATAAGCTATATTTCTTAGTAGTAAGGATGATAAGATCTCTGATCTCTGACATTGGATTCCTACTGAGCAGATCTTTAGATCCTATTAATCTTCTAGATTATCGATTAATTGCAAGAAACATAGAGGAAATAGCTGATTACTCCGAAAATATAGCTTCGAAGGTATTATCTATAATAAGCGGAGATTACCACTCTATTTCATCCCATATAGACAACCTTAAAGAAATGATCGAGAAACTAGAAAGACTTGAAATCAGCGTATTAAGAGCTTATGAAGAATATGATACATACAAAGCTATGAAAATTACAAATACAGCCGAAGACATAAGAGTACATCTTGCCAACTTTATATATAATCTAGTCTGTAGTGAAAAGCCTAAAGCTATCTTAGTATCTTTAGTGGACGATTTACTAAGGATAGTAGACTTATTGTCAGATATAGGCGACCTAATCGCTTAATTATTCCTCACTATAATCATAATCTTAAGCTATAGAGAATTAACGAATATATGGGATTTACTATGAGCTATGTGATAGGTATTGATCTTGGTGCTACCAATCTAAGGGTAGTTATCGCTGATGAGGATGGTCACTTCATAAAATTAGTATCCGAGAAAACCGCAAGAGAAGGAGATGCCCTAGTAGTAAGCAAACAAATAGTACATATGATCCAGAGAGCTTTATCTAAAGCTAATCTTACTTTAAAGGAAATAAAAGCTATAGGTGTAGGTTCCATAGGCCCACTAAACCTAAAGGAAGGTGCTATAGTCAATACGCCTAACTTACCATTTAATTACATACCAATAACTAAACCTCTAAGAGAGTACCTAGGGAAGCCTGTATTTTTGCTTAATGATTGTACTACAGCTGTCATAGGTGAGAAATACTTTGGAGCTGGTAAAGGATTAGAGAATCTAGTATACGTAACGATTAGTACAGGTATTGGTGGAGGAGCATATGTTGATGGTCATCTTTTATTAGGAAAAGATGGCAATGCAGCTGAAATTGGACACATGGTTGTTGATCCTCTTGGAAGACTAATATGTGGTTGTGGAAGGAGAGGACATTGGGAAGCTTATTGTTCAGGATCAGGAATTCCTAAATTTGTAAGGTTTTTCTTAAAGGAAAAACTCAAGGAGGGAAAAATTAGAACATCTCTACTTGATATAGTACAAGGTGATATAGACCGAATAGATGCTAAAGTTTTCTTCAAAGTAGTACGTGAAAATGATGCGCTAGCTCTTGAAATACTAGATATTATAGGTAGATATAACGCTGTAGGTATAGCTAACATAATAAACGTTTATGATCCAAGCCTAATAACATTAGGAGGCTCTGTCGTACTATATAATAAAGAGTACATCTTACCTTACATCTCAAAATACGTCAAAGACTATGCCATTAATAGAGTTCCAAAAATAGAGGTTACCCCTCTAGGGGGTAACGTTGTACTTTATGGTGCTGTAGCGATGGCTTTAGGTTTAGAGAAGATAGAACCTATACGTCCTTAGCTCCCCTTTATTAAAGTCTTAAGGAATTTGACAGCTCTCGGTACTGCTGTTTTAGGATCTTCCTTGCCCTCATATTCTATTGATAAGTATCCCTTGTACCCTACGTCATTCAATATCTCAATTATTTTATTATAGTCTAATATTTCATCGTTTCCTTTAGGACCTACTTGAAGGAACTTAGCATGAACATGCACTGCATAAGGAGCTGTCTTTCTTATGTCTTCATAAGTGTTCTGTCTATAGTTGCCTAGGTCTAGGTTTATACCAAACCATTCAGAACTAACGGCATTAATTATTTTTAATACCTGATCTGCGGTAGATGTAATACCTCCATGATTCTCTAAAGCTATTACGATACCACTTTTACTAGCGTATTCTACGCATTCTTTTAAAGCATCAATGGTCCATTGAAATGCATCCTCTTCTGTATGACCCTTTGGAACTCTACCTGCAAATACTCTAACACAAGGAGCACCTATTTTAAGAGCTATATTGACCCATCTCTTTACCCTCTCTATTTCTTTCTTCCTTAAACTAGAATCTGGAACTGTAAACCTATTACCTACAGCAACAGCTGAGATATCAAGCCCATATGATAACAGAAGCTTTTTTAATTTGTAGATGTACGTATCTTCAAGCGAAGGGAAGTAGTATTCTGTGAGCTCTACACCATCAAGACCTAGCTCCCATCCGATTCTTATGAAATCTTCTAGCGTCATTGATTTCTCAGTTAGGTATTTTCTATATGAATAAGCCGCACAACCTATTCTCATATTTAACCCCAAGACATATCTTCTCATAATTTATTGATAAGCTTTCATAATGAAAATTAATTTCAAGTTAATTTAATGAGCTTTAACTATTCATTAAGAATATAAAATATTCTAAAAGTAAAGTCTAAGACAATAGCTCATCACGGATCTAGCTCAGGCCCCCGTAGTCTCAGCATTAGTCTCTCAGTACTACACCAGATAGTTTCCCCTAGCCTCCTTATTACTTTTATTCTCCAGCATGAGCAACCGCTTCCCTTACTCCTCGCTCTTATGATATTTGAGAGCCATAAGAGAAGGAGGATATTGAAATTCTTGTCTAGTAACTTCTCTACTCTGAACCCTCTCACTTCTAAAAACTGGCAATATCCTTCTCCTTCTCCAAAGCTTATACTCTATTGTCACTATCACTAATAATATACAGATTAATGGTAACATTATGACAAGGATTATGAATTCCATAAACGATATCGGATATCCGAGTAGTATCATAAATACAGGTAATTTAATAGTCACCTCTGTAACTTGTCCTCTCTTCTTTCTAATTATTGAAGACTCCTGACTTGAATAGCTAACTAGTACGGTAAGGAGTAATATACTTATCATAATAACGATTATCATAAGACCTTGATACTTCTTCATCATTTAGATTTTCCCTTTCCTAGAATTTTAAGATGACATTTAATTTAGCCTATTACCTCTTTAAAAAAGATAAGTAAGCACCATAATGCATAAGTTTTAGTTTATATAGTGATTGGTAAATGAAGATTAATAGCAAATGGAGGGAAGAGTTACGAAGACTATAAAAGTTAAAGTACGTTTTTATGCTAAGCTAAAAGACGAACTAGGTATTGATGAGATCTCTATTCCTATAAATGAGCGAAGCTTGTTTGCGTTGTTAAGGAAACTAAATACCATACTTAAGGATAAGTTACCTGAGCCTATAGACTCATTAATAGAAAATACACTTATTGCTGTTAATAATGAATTAGTTAGGGAAGATGATTTAAAAGACTTAACGCTTAATAATGGTGATATCGTGGATATAATGCCTTTACCTTCTGGTGGTTAAAATGAAAACTAAGGTTAATCATAAGCTAGATTCGCTTAGTGATTTAATATCGGAAATTAAGAAGAAAAGCGATGAAATTGGAGCCATTATAATCTTTATAGGTATTGTTAGAGGTAAATCGCAGGAAGGAGAACAAGTGCTTAGATTAGAGTATGAAGCTCATGAGACTCTAGCCATCAAAGTGCTCAAGAACTTAGTAAAAGAAGTCATTAGTAAGCATAATATAATCGATGGGATAGCTGAACATAGAATTGGTCAGGTTAAGGTAGGAGAAGATATAATGTACATCCTTGTTGCTTCAAAACATCGTAAAGAAGGATTTAAAGCATTGGAGGAATTAGTTGATAGAATTAAACGTGAGGTGCCTATATGGAAAAAAGAAGTAACGGAGAAAAGGTCCTACTGGGTAGAAGAGAGAATATGAAGAATGCTAGAGTCAACAATGAAGTTATCGTAAAGTTAATAATTGTCCCTAGTAATGAACCTACAATAGTTAAAGTCCCTCAAGGTACAACTGTTGAAAAATTACTTAATTTAATGAATATCAATCCAGAAGAAGTAGTAGTACTTAGAGATAAGATTCCAATAACAGAAGATGATATTGTACATGATGGAGATTTACTCGAAATTATCCGTGTGGTCTCAGGTGGTTAAAGTATCATTATTCTAATCTTCTCTAGGATCTTCTTAATTATACCATCTATATCTATATCTTCAAAAATGCTCCTTAAATAATCCTTAGCATGGGTTTCTGGGTGCTTAGGAGCCAGCTTACATGTTCCTACATCTACACATACTGCATCATACAATCCTATCTCACGTGCTTTTTTAATTATTTCTTCCTTATCGAAGCCTATTAGTGGTCTATGAATAGGAATTTTTATCCAGTTTGAGAGGAAATACAAATTGTCTAATGTCTGCGAGGCTACTTGACCTAAACTTTCTCCTGTAATAATAGCGCTCGCTCTTTCTTTAATTGCTATGCTCTCTGCTATTTTATACATAAGTATCTTACACAGTAAACACCTATACCTGTCTTCAATCACATGTTGAGTCAGTATATGGGCTTCGCCTAGGGGTACTATGTATATCTTCCATTTTTCCTTAGGTACCCAGTCCCTAAGCCATTGAAGAGCTTCTTGAACTCTTTTCTTAGCTCTTTCACTATAAAAAGGTCCCATATCGCAGTGTATAGGTACTACATCACATCCTCTCTTCATCATCATCCATGATGCAAGTGCACTATCTACTCCTCCTGAAAAAAGAGAGACTACTTTTCCTTCAACAGCATAGGGTAGTCCACCTACGCCTCTTACTATTTTAGTAAAGATATACGCTTTTTTACTCCTGACCTCCACGTATATAATCTTATCAGGGTGCTCTAAGTCTACCTTGAGTTTCATTCCTGTCTTATTGAGAACTAATTCTCCTAATATCCTCTCTATGTCCTTACTTGTAATAGGATAACTTTTAAGCCTGCGTGCCCTAATAGCAAAGCTCACACCATTCTTCAATTCTCTTTTAGCCACTCTAATCACAACATCACTTATGCTCTCTAAATCATTAGCCACCTCTATAGCAGGACTCGAAGAAACTACTCCGAAGACCTTTCCTAATTCATAGGCTACTTTCTCTGGCTCTTTGGTGTAGATTATTACTCTTCCGCCTTCCTTTCTAATATCCTTCAAATGTAGTCCCTTTCTCTCTATTCGCCACTTTATTGATCTTATGAGCGCTCTTTCCATTCTCCTCCTTACTCTAGGTGACTTTAACGTAATTTCTCCATATCTAACTATGACTGTATTATTACGCATAAATATCCACATTAAGGAAAGATTATTACCCTCCATATTAAGTCTTATAGAGGTGAATATGCCTCGAGTCACTATAACATACAGTAATGAAACCCCTCCTAGAAGATTATCCATTGATGTACCTCATGGAATTAG
This sequence comes from uncultured Thermoprotei archaeon, assembly GCA_964517845.1. Taxonomy (GTDB): domain Archaea; phylum Thermoproteota; class Thermoprotei; order QMSL01; family B3-G16; genus CAZFCQ01. The sequence continues at coordinate 43,863 of CAZFCQ010000010.1, forward strand.
TATAGCTGAACTTCTCTATAAGCTAGGTATCAGATATGATAGTGTCGTGATCGCTTACAAGGGAGAAATTCTGCAAGATCTTCAATCCTTCAAAATTGAACATGATATAAATCTCGAATTATTAGTATTAGCTGATGGTGGGTAGCCCCCTTTAATAATGATTACTTAATAACCATATATTACCTATATGAACGTTCCTCAATCCTTCAGCTTTTGCTATCTCTAAACATCTCCTAGCATGACTTATACTAGTAACTGGTAGATCGTACATCATGTATTCTGGATGGAATGCTAATAGGGTAAAGGGAATTTCCGGATCTATGCTAGCTATAAATCTCGCAATTTGTGTTACCTCTTCTTCATCCACATATCCTGGAACCAATAGTGTACTGATTACTATCAGAGGAGGGTCCTTTCGCTCAGAGATCCAATTTGAAGCAAACTTTATGTTCTCAAAGACAGCAGTATTATCTACTCCGGTTAATGCTTTATATACAGCTTTATTCCAGGCTTTTACATCAAATTTTATACATCCTCCACTCATAAGCGAAAATTCTACTGCTCTCTTGAGTAAGCTTCTATTCATTAATCCATTGGTCTCCCAGCAAATCCTGAATATTCTTCCTTTAGTTCTCTCAAGCATTTCTTCACATGCTATAATAGCATGTGGCATCTGAGGAGAAGGATCACCACCAAAATAGCATACACAAGAAACCCGTTTATGAACTTTTAAAGCTAACTCTTTTGCACTCATAACAGGATGCAACATATGTGTTAACTTTCTATAATGCCAATTTTGACAAAATAAACAATCTAAGTTACATGCGCCATAGAAAACCGCTAGATTATAATATCCCCGCTCAGGACCTGGTCTGTAGGCATATCGAGGATATCCTCTTCCAGTGCAACCTGGGCATACCCACTCGGCTACACAGTTTGTAGGTAATGGGTCATAATACCATTCTAAGATGCCTAATTCTGATGTTCCTGCTAATCTAATTAGCTTTCCTTGTTCATTCCTTACTAATCCACAAAAACCATACTGATTTTCACCTATTTTACATTCATTTGCACATACATTACATGTGATACCTCTTGGATCCCTAGGAGGTTCTGGAGGTAATCCATAGGCTCCTCGACTTCTTTTATGTCCCTCCATAGCGATTTTAAGAGCTTCATTAGGTACCTCTCTAAGGCACTCTACACAAACTCCTATTACTTCTGATATCAAGATACTTTCTCTGCCACAAATTTTACACTTTTTAGATTTAATTCTCAAGATTAGTACCCTAGATAAGAATGTACTTAGGGAGTGATATCCTTTAAGTTAATTTATTTTTCATTGTTACTACTTCTATATAGTGGTTCTTATGGATATATTAAAGGTAATAAAGAGTAGAAGAAGCATAAGACGTTTTACTAATGATCCTATTCCCAAGGAGGATCTAATGCAAATATTAGAAGCGGCTATATGGGCTCCTTCAGCAGGGAATTGTCAGCCTTGGGAATTCATAATAGTAGAAAATGAAGAGACTAAAAGAAGAATTGCTGAAGCTGCATTAGCTCAAATGTGGATAGCTTCAGCACCTGTAGTCATTGTAGTATGTGCTAATATACCCAGAACTTCTTGGCGATATGGCAAGCGAGGAGAAACCCTCTACTGTATACAGGATACGGCGGCTGCAATTCAGAATATGTTACTAACCGCTCATGCATTAGGCTATGGTACGTGCTGGGTGGGTGCATTTAATGAGGAGGCCATAAGGTCAGTACTAAGTATACCTAGACATGTACGTCCAGTTGCAATAATACCCATAGGTAAGCCTGCTGAATCTCCCTCCCCGCCACCTAGAATTCCGTTAACGAAGGTTATACATAGGGAAAAATATTGAGGTGATAGTACATTATGACTTCTATACTCCTTCATGAACTTACCTGGTGTAAAGCTGATAAACTACTTAAAAAGATAGAGATTGCCCTATTACCAGTAGGCTCTATAGAGCAGCATGGGCCTCATAACCCTCTAGGCACGGATTATTTAATTGCGTATGCATTAGCAAGGGAAGCATCAAAAAGGACAAATGTACTATGCCTACCTTGCGTGCCTTTTGGTATAAGTAGCCATCATAGGCATTTTCCAGGGACTATAAGTGTAAGCCCTAAAGCTTTACGAGCTTATGTTAAGGACATACTATACTCACTCTACAGAAACGGAATAAGAAAGGTAATAATAATAAACGGACATGGAGGTAATCTTAACGCTCTTTTAGAAATAGCACGTGAAGTAAGGGAGCGTAAGAAATTATTCGCTATAATATTTCAATGGTGGGATGCATTAAAAGGAGAATACCCATCTGAAGAATGCGGTCATGCAGCTGCTCTTGAGACATCCCTCAATCTCTACTTACATGAAAACCTAGTAGATACTAGTAGTATTGTAGATGAACGCACAGCTCCTATCTTCGGTAATGTAAGAGGAATATACTTACCTTGGGAAACACGAGATTTAACCAAAAGCGGTGTAATGGGGGTTGCTACCACATCTAATAAGGAGAAGGGAAAAGAAGTTTTTGAGAAAGCTCTTCAACAGCTATGCTTACTGATAGACCTCCTAAAGTCTAAAGACATCTCTGAATTACTTGAATAATGCTTTAATGAGCATAAAACTCCCATTTAAAGATCTCTTTGTAGTAATTTTTCGAAACATATTTTCTTATTAATGTAGCATCTATAGGATATGTGCCATACTTTCTTGCTACTTCTATCATTCTCTTAAAGTTTTCAGGTTTAACTGAAGGATGAATGCTATTACTAGAGGAGAGTATATATCTTCCCCCAGGAGCAACTTTAGCTATAGTCTCCTTTACCACCTCTTCTACTTCACTTGGTGTTCTTAGTGGTAATAGTACTGAGCAATCTATATTACCTATAACGCATATTCTAGTACCATATCGCTTCTTCACTTCCATGATATCCATTCCTGCTGCTGGCTCTATTGGATGGAGTCCGTCTATTCTAGTACTGACTATCATATCAATTATACTCCATATATTACCATCAGTATGTTTAATAAAGGGTAATCCTCTCCTCTTAGCTATATCAACAGCTCTTTTGAGATAGGGTAATATGAACTTACGGAACATACTGGATGATACGAAAGGTCCCTTTCTATTAGCATAATCATCGCCTGTAAGCAATATATCTGCACCAACTATAGCAGCTCTATCTAATACACGACACTTATACTCGCTTATCATATCTGAGAGTTCAAATACGAAGTCCGGATCCTTGAAGTACATATAAAGTAGTCTATTTAGACCTCCAAGCAAGTAGTGGGAATACTCAAATGTTTCATGACCGAGAAAGACTATTGCTCGCTCACCCTTGAATCTATCAATAGCCTTCTCAAGGTTTTCTAACCTATAAGAAGCATCTGGATCGGGAGGACTATACTTTTTTAAGTCTTTTTTACTCTTGATAGGTCCCTTAAGAGGATAGCTTAATCCATTAGGTTCTACACCCCAGATTATTCCCCACTCATCACGATAACTCGTTGAGCTAATCCATTCTATCTTCTGATTTTCCCCCACGGTTATTCCATCCATGTCCATTATCTCTATAAAGTCCATGTAAGAAATATCACCACAAAGGGCTTTTATCACCGGTTCATTTATTATTAGTTCCCATATGGGGATTTTATCAGGCTCACCTTTCCCTAAAAGTGCCTTCAAGAACCTATCTCGAGCTCTCACATTATCACTCATTAGATATATCAACAATACTGCGCTATAAATTACTTTTCAGATCATCTTACTATATAGGAGATTGAGAATGTAGCCAACAAAAGAGAATAATCTTTCTTAGGGAAAAAGTCTCACCCTCATAGAGAATTTATGTTATACTACCACTACCTTCATCATAAATGCGCACACTATTTACCTTCATTACGATACATCAAATAAAAAGCAAGCTTTAATTATACTTATCCAGGTGTGATCGGCTATGTTTGGAATTGAAGAAGAACCTTTTCGAATACAAGGCAAAAAGTATGCCTTAGCGGCTTATAAGCATGTTCCTCTCAACAGAAAGAAATCATCGGTAGTATTAATGTTACATGGCTTTACTGGTAATAAAGTAGAAGCTTGGAGACTTTTTGTTGACATAGCAAGAGAGCTATGTAGAAACGGCTTTATAGTTATTCGCTTCGACTATAGAGGTCATGGTGAAAGTCCAGGTGATTTTGAAGATTTTAAACTAGAATGGGCATTAGAGGATAGTGAATTAGCATTAAGATATTCTCTGAGTATGGGTGAATACGTAGGACTTATAGGCTTAAGTTTAGGAGGAGCTGTAGCAATATACCTAGCATCTATTCTGTCGAACTTTATTAAGGCTATTGTCTTGCTCTCTCCTGTTATTAATTTTGCAGAAGTCCTTAATAGAAGAATGGATAACTTCAAGAAAGGAGTCTACAGTTATATTGGCCCTCTTAGAATCAAGCTTGAAAACCTAATGAGCTTAAAATCCTTTAACGGCTTCGACTATGTCACCAAGATAAAAGCTCCCACATTGATTATACATTCTAAAGATGATTCCATAGTACCTTACTCTCAAGCATTACGATTTTATAAAAACCTAGCTGTTAAGAAAGAGCTTTTATTGCTAGAGAAAGGTGGCCATACCTTTAATACCTATGAGGCTCGTATAACTGTTATAAGTCGTATAGTAAAGTGGTTCCTAGGCAATTTAAAGTAGCGATATTTTAAATTACGTTTATATTAGAGAAAATATTTTTACCTGAAAAATCGTTCTTTTATTTGTGATTATTAGATGAAGGTAGTAACAGTAACTTCGGGAAGCCGAGGAGGTACAGGAAAGACCACCATTCTACTAAATGTTGCCCTATTACATGCCTATGTAAGCTATATTAACAATAAGAACTACATACTCTTAACGGATGCTGAATTCCAAGAAGGTACTGCAACATATAGAATAAGCCCTGAACTCTCATTAAAATATAAAGAGGGGAAAATAAAGAGTCTAATAGATTTTATCCTAGACGAAGCCGATATACGTGAAATAATAAAAGTAGCTGTCTTTAAGCCTGATAAAGATACAAGGTTTCCAGTACTCCTGACCTCAGCAATGACCTTACCTTCTAAATATAAGGCCCTCCAAAAAATGGATCTTGGACAGATTTTAGATAGGCTTGAACTACTTATCAAAGAGCTATCCAAGTTACTACCTATTGAAGCTATTTACATAGATATGCCTGCTACCAGGATACATGAAACATTCAGTATAGCTCTATTTGCTTTAAGTGACTTTATAATCCCTATAGGAGTACCTGATCCTACGTCTTTACTTACATTATATACAACAGTAACAGCTATACGAGACTATATCAAGCCTCCTCCTACCATAAATGTAGCTGTAGTGAATAGGATCACCATTGAAAATTCCATAGAGCCCCATACAGGAAAGAGATATACTGATCTCTATAGAAAGTTACTAGGTGTCCGTTTTGTAGTAGCTATTCCTGATGATCCTAACCTTAGTGCTACTAGTGCTGCAGGAATGATTGAGATATTATCAGAGAGATTAAAGAATGTAAGATCAATTAAACGATTAAAGAAACTAGCCTCTTATGTAATTGAACATGAATTAGCTCATGTACCTAAGCGCGTCATTAACCTTGAATATATGCATAAATTCCTCTCCTTAGGCTATAAAACAAATGAAGAAGCTGAAGCAATCCTCTTAGCCTTATATCGTGCAAGGAGGCGAATACCTATTGAGTGAAATTACGTATGTACTAACGGCTATTATAATAATTACACTCTCTTTCAGTATCTTTCAAGGTACTATGCTCACATACTTGAACATGAATCTATACGAGAAATATATGAGTGCGGTAGCTTATTTAATAAAGTATGAAGTTGAATATATATCATCAAGCAATATAGAATCAAGCATAATATTATACATATTTGTACCTCCTCCTTGTATTTTAGTTATATGTAACAATACGATATATGTTTATAAAAATAGAAGTCTCCTTCTAAGGCTACCACTTAACGCCAATGTGAACTCTACTTTATCATTAACGTTATTAAATAGGGTAGTTATTAAGAAAACATTAGAAGGGGTGCATATAAGTGGCTGAAGAAATAATTGATCTAGATGAATTGCTTAGGACACGTAAAGCTATCAAGAAGGAAGTTTCTTCAATATCCCCCAAAGAAGGAGACATTTATTCTCTAGTAGAAAAAATTGTAAGAAAGGTACTTGATGAGAGGCTTATCTCTATTGAAGAGAAACTAGATAAAATACTAAAACTTCTTGAGGAGGTTAAGGATGAACATATTTAATTTCCTAAAGAATCGAAAAAGGAAAAGTTCTTCCTCAGTTGAAATATATAAAAAAGGTACCACAAGCCTCATTCTTAGAGACTTCCTCTCCTCTCTGAAGAAGATAAGAAAAGAAGATGAATATGCTCTCGAAATAGATGACTCTGATGAAATGGAGGAAATTACGGAAGATGTAGAAAGCTTTATGCATAAGTTGATAGAGTCGTTACATGAGGACGATTAATATATTAGAGTAAATTTCGATTAAATTAAAACAGGCGTGGTAAATGGTCCGTTTAAAGATATCGCAAATTAAATCAGGTATGGAGAATATAGAAGTAGAAGGAGAAATTATCAGCATAACTAGTCCTCGTCAAGTTTATACGAAATATGGTCCTGCAAAGGTAGCTACTGCTATTCTCCGTGATGAAACAGGAAGTATCAGGCTAGTTTTATGGAGAGGACAAATAGACAGAGTACGTAGAGGAGATTATATTCGTATAACTGATGCCTATACGCGGGAATTCCGTGGTAATCTTGAATTGTATATAAGTCGTAGTGGTAAAATAATAGTGATACGCCGTTATAGATGATACCTGAGCATTCTCGAAATCTCCTCTGGTTCCCAATAAGACCTAAAACTCATATCTCCTATAGAAACTATAGCTATTGTACTCATGTAGTGTTCTTCCTTATAATGTGGAGTGTATATCTCTACTTTTACTTCGCTCTTTGCGCTCTCTACAAGTAGCATTAATGTAATTGCTATACGTATAGTACATCTAATGAACTCCGTAAGTTCTCCTAAATCTGAAGGAAGCATATTACTACTAGGTATTCCAATAACCTCTCCCTCATACCACGGTGCGAAATACGAGAACCATACACCTTTCTTATTATCAACTACTATCCTTTCACCTAATTCCCTTTCTGTCGTAGCAAGATCTACCCAATAATTAGTCCTACTTGATAGAAAGTATAACCAACTGGAGATTCTGAGCAAGGAAATAGTTCCCCAGATTCCTGCATAAGGAATTCTCAAGCATGTTACTCTAATGTTATCTCCTTCCTTTAAGACGCTGATACTAGTTAACGTGTCAAACTGAAGTCTTCTCTCCTTTCTTTTAATTACACTAAGTACCTTATCGACTAAGCCTATAATAAGCCTCTCTTTTGCTACATCTTTTACAAAGTTCACTTCACGTCCCTGTTTGAGTATTATACTCCATAATCTAGTTAATGGATCCTGGCGGAATTCTAAGGATTTATAAGAATGCGATAAACACTTCACTTTCTTAAAGATAATCCTTCCCTCTCCTTTCTCAATGCTTACTAGGGCATCTACTTCATCTAGCATAATGACTCTCCTGCTGGATAACTCTTCTTATTATGTGGAAATCTCTCTCCAATAGAATCTTAATCTTAGGGTTGTACATAATTGCAGCTGGATGATATGTCGGGATTAACGTAGTTCTTATCCCTAATATCGAAGCCCTATATATGTTACCATGGATATTACTAAGAGATTTGAACACCTTACCAATCTTACCTAATAGATACTGTGTAGAAAGCCTTCCAAGCGTTACTATTACCTTGGGTTTAATTATCTTTATCTCTTGATCTAAGTATGGACTGCAAAGGGCAATTTCCTTAGGTTTAGGCATCTTCCCTGGAGGTAGTTTACATTTAATTAAATTAGTCAAATAGACTTTATCGCGCACAATGCCTATCCTTAATAAAAGTTCCTCCAAGATTCTACCACTAGGTCCTACAAATGGCCTATATCCATGGTTGCTTGGAGATTCCCCTATTATAAATAATCTAGCATCTAGGTCCCCTTCTCCAGGTACAGGTCTTCTATCTTCGCGAAGCCGTATACATTTACGACAATGTAATATCTCACAATATAGGACCTTCATAGCTATACCTTTAGAAGGAAAGGCCCTTCTCGAAAACCTTAAAGTATGTACCTTATTCAACACCCCTTTTCTAATAAAGCTCAGATATGATAGCTTATAACTTAAACTCATTATGGCTCATTCACCTTTAGACTTTTTCTTCTAGCAAAAATTTTGCTAGCGAATATTTTTAAAATATTTACTCTAGTGAAAAATCTGAAATTCTCTGAAAAACTTCTTAAGAAGTTAATGAATATAAGCCCAATCTGACATAGATAATGACGGAATCATGAAATATCTCTTAATACCCAACTCGATTTTATTGAATATAATACGTAATGTCCAGAGATCATATCCCTATGAAGTAGCAGGTGTTCTTTTAGGTTCAGAGTTTCGTGATTTTTATAAGGTTAGAACAGTTTATCATTTCAAGAAGTGTCGCATCACTGAGTACTCCTTTAACTTCGATATTATGGAATGGATGCATGTTATCACTAACGGTAGACGGTCTGGTCTAGCGTACTTAGGGTTATACCATTCTCATCCAAATGCACATGCAATACCTTCAAATATCGATATTCATAGAATGATCGAGTGTCCAGGTGAAATCTGGCTAATAATCGCATTACCTGAAGCTAATACCATAGAGTATGCAGCTTATACGGTATTAGACCCCGCTTCAGCGCTCTTAAAGCTAAATATCATAATATCTGAGAATTAACTGTATATTAAATAAAATGGGAGGTACGATATATGCGATTAGGTATCGCTAGTTATTCATACCATCGAAATATTCGAAAGGGTAGAATGAGCATAGAAGACTTCATAAAAAGGGCATTTGAACTTAATGTTGATGGTGTAGAATTGAATCAGCTATTCTTTCAACCAGAGAGAGATCGTTTAAAGAGCATAAAACGCCAACTTCTATCTTACGGTTTAGATCTATCTTGCATAACTGTTGATAATAACTTCTGCTTGCCTGATGAAGTAGAACGACGTAAGCAGGTAGAATGGGTAAGAAAGTGGGTTGATGCTACAATATTTCTTGGAGCTCCTATCATGAGAATCAATGCAGGCTGGCCTCCTAAAGGTGTCGAAGAATCGAAGGCTTTCACTTGGGCGGTAGAGTGTATAAAAGAGATATGTAAATATGCAGAAGACTTCGGCCTAATGATTACTGTAGAGAATCATGGAGGGATTACGACCACTGCTGATCAAATCTTAAAATTAATAGATGCTGTAAATTCTGATTGGTTTAGAGTTAACCTTGATGTAGGTAATTTCCCTCAGAATATATACGAGAATATAGAAAAAGTTGCTCCTTACACGGTACACGTTCATGCAAAAGTTCTTGAACTAAAGTTATCATGGCAAGGTCTTAGAAGTTACTGGAGTGAGGCTAAATTAGACTATAGACGCATAATGGAAATACTTTATAGAGTAAACTATAACGGATACCTCTCACTAGAGTATGAAGGAAAAGAAGACGAAGAAGTAGGCGTCTCTAGAAGTATAAAATTCCTACGAGAACTAATCTCCTCAGCCCCTTGAGTGAGTTGCAGATATTATTTAAATTTATACATAACCTTAATCTCATCTTTTGGATATAGTCTACAACATCTAATAAACACTTAATGATGACCTATATGAAGATCATACCTATAGCTTTTGATTCCTTAGGAGTACGTTCTATGGCAACCTTTATTGAGACTGATGATACTACAGTATTTATTGATCCAAGTGCCGCTCTAGGGCCTAGGCGCTATGGCTTACCTCCTCATCCACTAGAATTCGAAGAACTTGAGAAAGCTTTGGAGAATATAAGACTTACCATTGAAAACGCTGAAATCGTAGTGATAACGCATTATCATTATGATCACCACAATCCAAGTGCACCTGAGCTACTTGATCGAAAAATAGTGTACATAAAACATCCTACTGATCATATAAATGTAAGCCAAAGGATTAGAGCTGCCAGATTTCTAAAATTACTAAGGAATAATGCAAAACCACGTAAAATAGAGTATGCTGATGGCCGAGAATTAAGAATAGGCAATACTTTCATTAAAATATCTGATCCATTACCGCATGGAATTAACGATCGATTAGGCTATGTAGTGATGGTAGCAATTAAATCTGATAATGAAAGTTTCCTTTTTACATCAGATGTTGAAGGACCACCATTAATTCATCAAGCAGAAGCGATATTGCAGGAAAATCCTTCGTTATTACTTCTTGATGGTCCTATGACCTACATGCTCGGCTATAGGTATCCTTCGGAAGCACTACAAAACTCTATATCCAATATAAGGCGTATAGTAAGCGAAACAAATGTCAATACAATAATAATAGATCATCACTTCATGAGAGATCTCAACTATAGAACGTATATTGATGAGATAATAAATGCCCTACCTAGACCCGTCAACATTCTCTCAGCAGCAGAATTTATAGGTAAAAAGCCCAACCTTCTAGAGGCTAGGAGAAGGGAACTTTATGAACTCTTTCCATGAAGTTTAGTACTAATAGCGTACTATAATATCGACACTATGAAAATGATTTAGAGGATCCTAACTGTAGCTCATCTATTATCTTTTTAAGTTCTATTTTACCACTATCTTGATAGTTAATCACTGTATGATCACCAGTAATATCTCTACCGTCAGTTAATTATGATAACCACAAGATGCTCCAATCTAGTAGATAACTAATGCATATGCATTAGTTATTTTTGATCACTATTTATTGACATCAATCTAAGAAACCCTTATGAAGCATCTATCCTGAAGAAGTTACCGCCTTACTTATATCATTTAAGAAGGTTCTCCTTCAAAGAGCTTATACATTCTCTTGTATGTTTCGTCAAGGTTAATACCTCTCTTAACTAACTCTTCACGTAATTTTAATAAGTCTTGTATTACCTTACAAGGTTCCTGCTTTATTCTCTTTATGAGGCTAATTTCTTCGTTTATCAGTTTTTCAACTATTTCGTGTACTCTAAGATATCTTTGTAATGAGATGTAGAGCTCTAGGTTTCCAGCTATTATAGCTATAGCGAACGTGAATATAAGGTTAAAGGTAGGATCGCCTAGTTCCTCTAGTCTCTCTAATTCGTATTTCGAGAGTTCTTGAATTAAGGAAATGCCAATAAAGTGTGTGAGACTAAGTATTATACGCATATACTGATCATGTTCTCTTGGACAACTATACCTGCCCTCAGTTAATGTCTCATCCTAGCTATAGATGATAAATTGACACTCATAAACCTTAGTATCGGTATGCATGATAAGTTATACCGATTACCTATTATAAGAACCTCTTTTTGCTAATCCTTAATGAAAGTGAAAGCATCAGCAATACAGCTATAACCAAATAAGAATCTAAGAAATAAGAAAAAGAAAGATACCTTGACAATTAATAATAAGGAAAAACTTTAAGTTGATATCATCTGGATTCTAGTGTAGGTGATACTCATAAGAGGATTCGTCTTCTGAAATGGAGTTAGAAACTATATTTAAAAAGATACTTAACGTATTTGCTGAAATAGGCGAAGAATTCTGGAAGTTATGTAAGAAGCCAGAAGTAGCATTACTACTTATCTTAGTGGGATGGGCAATACCTTACTTAGGATCCTTCATAGAGTCCTCTTTAGTGGCATTTGCATATAGACAACATAAGAAAAAAGAAATCAAGTAGTCTTTCTTTTTATCATCTACAAATACCTATATAACCAAGAGTGTATGATGCCTAATTTCCATAGGTTATTAAGTGAATTATGAATGAAAGATGTACTTAATCATAAATCTACATCAGCAACCTACCCTCTCATCACTTTTCAGCATCGGGTTGGCTTCATCATACACCTAACTCTTCTTCATTTAAAGATATCGTTTTTACGGAACTTTAGTTTAACTTCTCATGAGGTAACTATAATGTCCTCTAATAAGGAAGAACTCATGAAAAGACTTAAGGAAAGGATAAGGAATTGCAAGAAGTGCCACCTATGGGAAACTCGCACAAATGCAGTACCAGGTAACGGTAATCTCTATTCTGAAATAATGTTTGTAGGCGAAGCACCTGGTTATAATGAAGATGTGCAGGGTAAACCTTTTGTAGGAGCTGCTGGTAAGCTCTTGAATGAACTCTTGATTAGCATAGGACTTAAAAGAGACGATGTATATATAACTAATGTTGTAAAATGTAGGCCTCCCAATAATAGAGATCCTAAGAGCGATGAGATAGCCATTTGTTCTCCCTACTTAGATGAAGAGATCCAGATTATAGCTCCTAAGGTAATAGTAACGCTTGGCAGGCATTCTACAAAGTACCTTTTGTCAAAAGTTGGTTTAAAATCCATTTCGATAAGCAGAATTCACGGTAGAACATTTAATATCAGCTCTAATAATTTAAAAGTTCTCGTCATTCCTACTTTCCATCCTGCTGCAGCCCTCTATAATCCTCGTCTTAAAAATATCTTAGTCAACGACTTCAAAATAATAGGCTCTATAATAAGAGGTCCAAGGAGACAGAAACTTCTTGACGATTTCTTCTAAAAGGCTTACAAATTCCGCTCCGATGCTGCCCGCTTCTTCATAAATCCGCTATAACGGTAATATCTTCATCGCGGTAATTTCTATACTCTATCCTGTAATTTAACACCTACCCTAAATATAAATCCACAGTAAGGACATTCATAAACCCTATTTATCCATCTTTTAAACCTATACTCCTTAACTGGCTCAGCATCAAACTCTCTATTACATTTAGGGCATCTCACTTTTCCTTTTTCGCTCATTCTAAGTTAATCCCCTCCATCACCTCATATGTTCCATTATAAGAATGATACAGAGATAAATAAATGATTTCTCTCAGAAGCAGTTAATCTAATATAAGTCTGGTGCTAAAGTATACCTCTTCCTCCTTACGGCAAGAGTTATAACCTATAAGTTAACTATTCTAATGCGTATGTCACGTAATGAAGCACCACTAAGATTTACAGATACAGAGAGAAAAATTCTTCAGTACCATATAATGGGTTTATCCCCTAAGGAGATTGCTAAAAAAGTTAACTGCTCTGTTAAGACTGTCTATAAGGCTGTTAGTAAATATCGACGTGCTCTGAGAGAAGGTTATCCTGTAGAGAAATTACATTCATTAATCATGAGCAATAATATTGACAGAATAATGCCATTACTTCAAAATGGAATACCTTTTATTCAAATCCATGATCAGGGATCCTCAGCTAGGGTATTCATGACTCCTTTGATTACTCTGCCCTTAAATGACATCTTAGAGATCAATTCATTTTTAAAAGAATTGATAAATTGCATAAGAATTCTAACAGAGAATATTCGTGAAGTAAAAGAAGAGCTCTCAGCCTTAAGATATACTATGATAGATATAGAGCGCAGGCTTATCACTACTTCTAAGCCTTCATATACTACTCTAAGCAAAGTCAGTAATGTACAGAATCGTGCGCCTCTATATGGAAAGCTTCCTTCATATCTAGTAGATAATCCATGGCTTAAAATACTAGCGTCTTATGGTAGTCAACAAGATGAAGTTCCTAGCTAATGTTCCATATTATTTTAAGGAGAACCATGATCGCTACTAATGTCAAGATAATCAAAGTAACGATATAATCAGTTTTACTAAATTTAGCTTCATAGAGAAAAGTCCGTTTTTTTGGTAGACCGAATCCTCTACTTTCCATTGCTTCCGCTATCTGAAAACTTCTCCTTATCTCATAGACCATTAGTGGTACTAATATTGGTATAAAGTTTTTAACTCTCTTAAGGAAACCACCTTTCTCAAGTTCTAATCCCCTAGCTCTCTGAGCATCTATGATTCTCTGTAAATCCCGAGCTAAGGTTGGTAGAAATCTAACGGCCATAGTAAATGCCAGTGTAAATTCATAAGGTACCTTCATCTTGATTAATGCCATGGCTAGGCTCTCTGGTGATGTAGTTAGAAAAACTACAGAAAATGTTGATGAAAGAGCAAGAAACCTCAAAGTCATAGAAGTAGCATACTCAAGTCCATTTATATTTGGAGAGAAGAGAAAGTTCACTACAAATATGAAAACTAGAAGAGGAATTAACCCCCTTATCATATTTAACCATCGCTTTATAACTCGGCCTAATAAGACTAAGGGTATACTTGTAGTAAGAATTAGCATTAATACGAAGATGTTTACAAAGAGAAGACTAAGCACAAGCATACAGCATGAATAAAGTAACTTAACACGAGGATCAAGTCTATGTATGGGACTATCTAATTCTCTAAATTCAAATCCTTTCATTATTCTCATTATTCCATTCAACCCATGGCCTCAGCTATGCACTTAACGAAATTTTCAACCTTAAGGTAATTTCCTGTAAAATTTACTTTTCCTTTAAGATACGTTGCTGCTTCAGCTAACTGGGGCAATAATAGGCGTGCTTTCTTCATGATTGCTTCATTAGTAAGCAATTTTTCTACTCTTCCTCTTGCTAATATCCTACCATCTACCATTATTATTATATCATCAAAGAATTCTGCTACGAACTCGGTATCGTGCGTCACTACTATTAGAGTTCTCCCCTTAGCATTTAGCCTCTCAATTATCCCACCTAATACTTGTTTCTGTTTATAGTCTTGCCCTGTGGTTGGTTCATCCATAATTATTATCTCTGGATCATAGACTAGCACCGAAGCTAGGGCTAATCTTTTTTTCTCTCCACCGCTTAATGAGAATGGATTCCTATCTCTGTACTCATATAAGTTCATTTCTTTAAGGGCTCTCTCTACGCGAATTCTTATTTCCTCCTTATCATATCCGAAATTCCTTAATGCAAAAGCTACCTCTTCCTCTACTGTTTCCGCGAATATCTGATGTTCTGGATTCTGAAATACTAGTCCTACAAATTTAGCTAATTCTGCTACGCTAGCTTCTCGTGTATCTATTCCTTTTACTTTAACATACCCTCTTATTGGCTTAAGTAAACCATTAAAATGTTTTATTAATGTTGTCTTTCCTGCTCCGTTCTCGCCCATTATGGCAACAAGTTCCCCCTCTTCAATATCTAGATTTATACCCTTGAGTACCCACTCTCCCTCTTCATATCTGAACCACAAATCCCTAACTTCTATGGCTTTCGAGGGCATACATCACTACCTCTGCGAATTCTCTTGAATTCAATGGTACCCAATCCTCCTCTCCAAAAAGTTCCCTATAGGCTTTAATTACCTTAGGTATTTCTATTCCTATTACTTCAGCTTTTTTACTGCCTAGTATAACACGAGGATTTCCTTCAGCTATTATTTTACCTTGATCCATCAGGACTATACGATCTACTTTATCCGCTATAAGGCTTAGTCTATGTTCAACTAATATGATGTTTATCTGCATTTTTGCCCTTAACTCCTGAAGCAATTGCAAGATTTCAGCAGAACTTGCAGGATCTAGATTAGCTGTAGGTTCGTCCAATACAAGAACCTTAGGCTTTAATGCTAAAACAGAGGCTATTGCAACTTTTTGTTGTTCCCCTCCAGAAAGCTCATAGGGTGCTCTCTTTCTTAGATGTCTTATGTTCAAAAGATCGAGAACCCATTCTATACGTTCTATTATTTCCTCCCTAGGAATACCTAAGTTCTCAAGCCCAAACGCTATTTCACGCTCAACACTCGAAGTTATTAGCTGTGATTCAGGATCTTGAAAAACCATCCCTACATACTCTGCTAACTCATAAGGCTCATGATCCTTTACCCTTATCCTATCTAGTATATAAACATCTCCTTTGTATTCACCCTCATAAAAATGTGGTATTAGTCCATTAATACAACGGCAGAGAGTTGTCTTTCCACAACCGCTAGGGCCTGTTACCAATATGAACTCATTATCTTCTACTAAGAGATTCACATTATACAATGCCCATCTTTCACTTCTAAAGTACCTGAAACATAGGTTTTCTATTCTTACTAGACTTCCCATTTTGCTCATCTCTGCTGGCTCTTTTTAGCTTCTACCAACGACAATTTTAATTATATCCCTATGTTTTAGCTTATAGTCTGCACCTAATCTTTTTCGAGTCCTAACATCTATAGCAAACATGAACTTCTCTCCTAATTCACTATGAATTTTATAGGCCAAATCTAACACTGTACTTCCTTTAGGCATCAGGAATACGTCAGGAAGCACGTTACCACTATGATCTATTAATCTATTCTCGTCTTCTACGGGGAATACTGCTACCATACCTAATGCTTCAAGAAATGCTATGTTTATTAATCTCTGAACCCCTGTAGAACCCCACTTGTTAATTACATTTTCTCGTATATACTCTAATGCACGTCTTTGTCTCTGGCTAAGTTTTTCTGGTCTTACTATATCAAAATCTCTATCTCCTGGTAGGTACCTTATTAATCCTGCTTTTGCGGCTTTCCTTAAGGCTAACTCAGCCTCGGCACTTACTGGTATGACTCTATATCTCTTTCCAAACGTTTCTTCCAATGCCTCTACATAATCCTCTGCTGTAGGTAAATCTACCTTATTAGCCGCTATGATCATAGGCTTGCTTTTCTTTCTTAACGTATTTATGAACTTAAAGATATCCGCATCTTTCCATGTATCAACTCTCTTCGATTCTAATGAAGTCTCGTTTAATGCATCAACTACATGTTCCATAGTAATCCCTAGTCCACTTAACTTCTCGAAGAGTACCTGCTTTAGATCCTTTCTAGCAACATTAACTAACTTAACTATATGTTCCCAGTCATCCTTTATTATTTGATAAATCCACATATCTATTTCTCTCTCAAGAAATTGAACATCATCACAAGGATCGTGAGATCCAGGCTTCACCTTTCTACCTTCAGAATCCGTTGTACCGCTTGCATCCACAACTAAGACTAGTATGTCTGCTCTTCTTACATGATCTAAGAATCTATTTCCTAATCCTCTACCTTTCCAAGCTCCTGGTACTAAACCAGCGATATCTATGACCCTTACAGGAATGAACCTATTACCTCTTATACAAAGAGAATTTCTAGGATTGTCTTTAACGTTCATCTCTTTACAAACACAAGGTATTCTAACATAGCCTATACCTACATTCGGCTCTATAGTAGTAAATGGATAGGGGGCTATCTTAACATCGAGCAGTGTTAGAGCTGAAAAAAGCGTAGATTTACCAGCATTAGGAGGTCCTACCAACCCTGCTAAGGGGGCACTCATATTCTCTCCCTTATGTATACATTATCAAAAGGATCTCTAAGACCGCTGCTAAATAAAGGAAAATTATAGCTATTAGGTACATGTTCCCTAAATCTGATAATGTAGCAAGTAATGCCTCTCTTCTATTAATGTCTTTACCAAAAATGATGCTGGGTTTAATTAAGCATATCCCGACATCCAACGCAGCAGCAGTAACTAGAATATAGCTTACACTTTCTAATGCTACCGTTAATAATACCCTAAATGAGGTAGTGAGGTCTTTTAATAACTTCATACCTGCTAGGTAGACTCCCAAGCTATGTGCTTGAAATAGTAAAATCACTAGATTAAGACCTGGAATGAAGCCTAGAATTGATAGGTAAATGAAGATTACTATTATAAGGTTGGCTAGGAAGACTAGCTGAATTGCCATATGGTAATACTTCCTATACATAAGCATATTGACAAGACGTATGATGGGGTTATACTCCATTTCTGTTCTCAGTATTACTTCAGCTATAGGACTACCGCTATACGCTATGAAAGAAACTACTATGTCTAAGTAGAATAGGACTGCTACTATGGAAATCTCTTTCCATTTTTTGGTTATAAGATTTAAGGGATCCATTTTCTTTCAGTTCCCGTGTAGTTGAAAAGTTATTTAATTTTATTCCCCTTTCCTTAATGAAAGTGAGGAAGTCAAACTATGACAGAGTTAGTAGAGATAGATGGCTCTTATGGAGAAGGAGGAGGTCAGATACTACGCTCTTCAATCGCTTTATCAGCCCTTACTCTAAAGCCAATACGAGTTTTCAATATACGAGCGAAGAGATCAAATCCAGGACTAAGGCCACAACATATGACTGCTATTAAAGCTGTAGCAACCCTAACTAAGGCTAAAGTGAAAGGCCTCTATAAGGGGTCTATGGATATAACCTTTAATCCAGAGAAAAGGCTTGGTGGTTATTTTAGATTTGATATAGGAACAGCTGGTAGTATCTCGCTTGTGTTACAAGCTTTACTACCTGCGGCAGCCTTCGCTATACGACCATGTACCTTTGAGATAATAGGCGGTACTGATGTCATGAAGGCTCCACCAATAGACTATGTAAGATTTGTTTTATTACCCTGGCTTCGTAAGTTTGGCTACGAAGTTAGCATAGAGTTAAGAAGGCGTGGTCATTATCCCCGTGGAGGAGGAAGAGTTATTGTCAGAACTATGCCTGTTAAAGTGCTTAAAGCTATAAGAGCTACCGAAAGAGGTAGTGTGGTACAAATTAAAGGGATTTCTCATGCAGTTCGCTTACCATCTCACGTAGCTATTAGGCAAGCAAAAGCAGCGGAGGATATCCTAAAGAAGGCTGGATATGATGATATTGAAATAAATATAGAATGGTATCCACCAAATAAGGACCCCCATCTAGGTCCAGGAAGTGCTGTAGTCCTATGGGCCATAACGGATAGGGGCTTTATCTTGGGAGCTGACTCTTTAGGAGCACGAGGAAAACCTGCTGAGGTAGTAGGTAAGGAGGCTGCAGAAAAATTACTTAGTGAACTTAAAACAGGAGCATGTGCCGATAGACATATGGGAGATATGTTAATTCCATTCATGGCGGTTGCGAAAGGTACTTCAGAAATAAGCGTAAGTTCCTTAACTTTACATACTATAACTAACATACACGTAACTGAGAAAATCTTAGGTATAAAATTTGATATTCATGGTAAAGAGGGAGAGCCTGGCCGAATTAAAGTTCATGGTTTAGGTCTGATGAATAAGTCCTCCTGAAGCTTTTCTATTTAGAGCAATTTTTATTGCATCTTTAATTAGCTTATCCAGATTAACGCCTTTAGCCGCTGAGATCTCATAAAGGTTAATTCTTTCAAAGACTTTAAGTAATTGTTCTTTAGCTATCCTTATCTCATCATGTTTAGCAATATCTATCTTATTAATAGCTATTACGATTGGGATCTCCTTAAAGTTAGCCTTTATCTCTTGTAACACTCTTAATTGATAATCGAGAGGATACCCTGAATGATATGTAGGGTCTATCAAAAATATTATGACATCTGCTAGGTATTTAAGTGCAGTTACTGCTTGTAGTTCTATAGGGTTCTTTTCTGAGAGAGGTCTATCTAATAGCCCCGGCGTATCCATTATCTGGATTATGTTCACCTCATCTATTTTTATGTGTCCCAATATAAGATTCCTAGTAGTGAACGGATAAGGGGCTATCTCTGGCTTGGCACTAGAAACTTTTCGAACTAATGTTGACTTCCCGACATTAGGTACTGCTGCTACGATTATCGTAGGCTTTTCAGGATCTATATCTGGTATTCTTGATAACTTCCTATTTGCTTCTGAAAGTAACTTAAAATCATTCCCTAATCTCTTAATGACTGAAGATACGCGACCTAGGTACTCCCTTCTTAACCTCGAGATCTCTTTTTTAGACATAGCACTCCTTACTTCAACAATATACTCCGCTGAGAGCCTCTCTACAATTCTTATTCCCCGCATTATGTGCGATAAACTTCTTTTTAGATTCTCTAAACCGATTAGTACTTCAACTAATTCCCTATAGAAAGGGATGAAGCTCATCTAACCGAGGATATCCGAAGCATATATCCCGTAGTCTCCTCCGTACATAGTTACGGATAGTCTTAATACGAGCTATCTCCTTAGCTTTAGCCTTCTCAATAGGTGAACCTTTGATTTTTATACTCGAAGCCTTTTTATTTCCTCTTCTAAAAGCTACTTCGATGATTTCACTAGGTGATCTAGGAATATAGGGGAGATCAACAAATGGTTGCATATTTTCACTTGAGGAAGGCATCTTAAATAAAATAAGAATTCTTACTTATTAAATGTGCTATCCTTTAGAGTAAGAGGGAAGTTTGTATCGTTTATTGGAATAAAATGCGATCCCATCTCTCATGTTGAGAAACTTTTTGTTGATATTAACCGTACAGCTAAGGAATACAACATACTCATAATTGCTTTAAATGCAATA
This sequence comes from uncultured Thermoprotei archaeon, assembly GCA_964517845.1. GTDB lineage: Archaea > Thermoproteota > Thermoprotei > QMSL01 > B3-G16 > CAZFCQ01. Next base: position 64,315 of record CAZFCQ010000010.1, read on the forward strand.
CATATTCTGAACTGGAGAGTCCTACTTAAAGCAGTTGAACATGCTATAAGAGCCTTCGAGAGAGGAGTTAATATCTCAAGAAAAATACCAATTGAAGTAATGCTATACCTCTCAGGTAAACGTCAGATAAACGAAGCTCTCTCCATTTTTGGACTAAAACCCAATATCACCGAGATAGTCGTAGTTCTAATCTCTGAAGAAGTCATTTCTGAGGAGCTTATTAATACTATCATAAAGCTTTTCCCTAATGCAAGAATTTCAGATAATCTTCTATTTCCTTCACAAGAAAAACTTCAGGCTATTCAGGAACTTTACGATATTCATGAAGAAGAACTGAATGCGTCTATAATTAAAGGAAACGAACTACTTGAGGAGTTGATTGAAAAGATAATTCTTTCAAGAATTGCTCTATTTGAATGTAAAAAGTAGTCCCCTATTCTACTCCTAACTTCCTCTTCAACTTAACTATTGAAAGGATATCCTCTTGCCTTAGAACAGAAATACCGGTAACGCTTCCTAGAATCTCTATCTCGACTATTTTATCTGGATTTTCTAGATTAACCTTCCTATTTATACCTGCTGCTATGGCATCTATTAACTCACGTCTACTCATAGCCGTGAATCGCTTATTAACAGTTATCCTGTATGTTTCTTTTTCAGTAATCTTAGCAAGAGCAAGCCTCTGAGCCTGTTCTACTATAGTATTGAAATCTGTTTCTACTACGATTTCTATAGGAATTACCTTTAACGTATACCTTACTTCCCAAGGTCTTTCTTTGACAAGTTCCTTTAGCTTATCTATCACTTCAAAAGGATTCAAGCTTGTTTTAGCTGTTACTAAACCTGGAATGCCTATCGCTCTTACTTGCGCTTTTTCATCGCCAAATTCACTAAGTATATATTTAAATTCAGACCTGCAATCAAATTCACGGAATCTTCTTGTAGAAATTAGTAGGTTAAAGTCTCTACTCTTTCTCATAATAGCTTCTCACCCAATACTCTCTCTATCAGACTTTTAGTAATAGCTCCTTCCCTTACTAATCTAGGAGGAACCGTAGTTAAATCTATACATGTGGATGGGATACCCAAAGGAGCTTTACCAGAATCTATTACTAAATCAACATTTCCTAATTGAGAAACTGCCTCTTCTGCTGTAATTGGTGGTTTCCTACCTGAAAGGTTAGCGCTAGTACCAATAAGCATTCCATTATTGATATTGATTATGGCTAAAGCTATTTCATGATTTGGCATTCTTATTCCTATAGTATCTTTATTTCCTGTGACTACATCTGGTATTATCCTCTTTTTCTTTAGTATTAATGTTAAAGGGCCAGGCCAGAATTCTTTTGCAAGTTCCTCTGCTAATTTATTGAAGTATGCTATCCTTTTACCAATCTCTAAATTACTTATAAGCACAGGTAAGGGCTTTTCAAGCTTTCTCTTCTTTAACTTAAAGATCTTTATTACAGCTCTCTCACTTAGAGGATCACAGCCTAAGCCATAAACCGTGTCTGTAGGGTATATTATCAATCCTCCCTCCCTTAGTACCTCGCGCACAATTGTGCTAACGTTCCTAAACTCGTCAATTTTATTTATCCTAATAACTCTCATAGTTTCATAATTGATAAAGTGAGGTCAACATTTATATTCCTAAAGTTGAGTCGTTATTAATGTAGGTGAGTTTATGTCCTCACCCCAAGAGGTTGTTGTCAAAGCAGTGGATTTACATAAGTATTATTTCCTAAAAGGCGAGACTGTTAAGGCTTTAAGAGGTATAAATCTAGAGATATTTCGTGGAGAGTACATATCGATTCTAGGCCCTTCTGGTTCAGGTAAAACTACCCTCTTCAATATGATAGGTGGATTAGATAAACCTACTAAGGGTACTGTGTTCCTTGAAGGCTATGAACTTTCTAAGCTTAATTCAGCTCAATTAGCATGGATACGTTGTCATCGTGTAGGCTACATTTTCCAGACTTTCAATCTAATACCTATATTAACAGCTCTAGATAATGTTGCTTTACCAATGGTATTCGCAGGTATATCTCGTAAGGAGCGCTATGAGAAAGCAAAACGTCTTCTTGAGCGTGTTGGTTTGGGTGATCGACTTTACCATAGACCTGATGAGCTTTCTGGTGGTCAGCAGCAACGTGTCGCTATTGCTAGAGCATTAGCAAATGATCCAGCAATAATACTAGCAGACGAGCCTACTGGTAATCTCGATCTAAATACTGGACTTAGGATAATCCGTATGCTTAAAGAGCTTAATCAAGAGCAAGGAGTGACTGTTATTACTGCAACACACGACCTAAAAATGATAGACGTAAGCGACAGAATAGTATGGATAAGGGATGGTCAAGTAGAACATGTTGAGAAGAGAATGGGTGTAGAGCTTAGCGAAGAGGAGTTAAAATTAGAGTTCTAGAAACACTTTTTTCATAAAACACTATGATAAATTAGTTAACACCATAAACTGAAGACTCAAAATGTCTGATCATAAGTTATATCAAAGTATGATTTATTAACCCCTATTTTACTACCCTTACGGGAATAAATGGGGGGTAATCTTGAGATTTTGTCCCAAATGTGGCCATCTATTAATACCTAGAAAGATTAGTAATAAGGTATATCTCGTATGTACTGCATGTAATTATAAACGCTCCATAGGCAAGGAAAAGATGATTATAGTCAATAATATACCCAGCGAGAGGAGACATAAAATAGGCATTATTGAAGTTACTGCTAAGAAAGGTATCTCTAGAGAAGAGCGCGAAACTTATCAGGAAGAATATTATAGCGTCTTTCTTGATACATATGCTGAAGAATATGAAAGTTCTTCAGAGGATTAAGTCTTCCATGAAAGCTATTACTCTATATTCATTTTTGATTCTTTCTTCACTACTTATAATAACATGTATGTTCTCATAACCCTCCATGATCTTACCTTCAATCCTACCAGTAAGTCTTACCTTATAATGCGCTGGTAGTTTAAACTCTACGTTAATAGCCTTTCTAGGCTGATTGTATATTAAGAAGTAAAGTTCGCCATAGCCTTTTATTCCCCAATGCTTTAATATACCTCCATTAACCCTCTCTACTTGGACTATTTCAGGAAAAGGACCTAAGACGACTTTATACTCTTCCAAACCATAAAAGCTGAAGTCATAGATTACCTTAATCCTTCTATCCTCTTCTAAATCTTCTTGTCTTAGATCTATTATCCTATAGTCAACATAACTATAAGGAAGAAGGCCATCAGCTATCATTGAAGCACTATATATGTACTTACCTTCATTTCTCCTTCCTCTCCTCTTAGGGTAAAGTATCCACTTATACTCATCATTATTAACTAAGTATGGCTCAGGGCTAATCCTACTTAATCTCAAAGGAATATCGCTAAATTTACAAATCATCTCAATAGGTGGTGGTATTTCTAAAGACTCTACTTCGTAGACGAAGGAAATTCTCCTTAATCGGAATTTATCATACGCATCTCCTTCTAGAAAGCATTTAAGAATACTCAAGTCCTCCTCCCTTATACATATAAGGATTATACCAGATAACTTTTATATTGTTCGTTTTATTTAGGAGTTTCGCAATGGTAAGAATTGCTGTAATAGATCATGACCTATGTAAGCCTAAAGAATGTTCATTAGAGTGTATTCGTTTTTGTCCTCTCGTTAGGACAGGTACTAAAGTTATAGAATTTAATGAGGCTATAGGAAGGCCTATTATAAAGGAAATTCTATGTTTAGGTTGCGGTATTTGTGTAAAGAAATGTCCTTTCCGCGCTATCAGTATTGTAAATTTACCAGAAGAGCTAGAACGTTTTTGCATCCATCGATACGGACCTAATGGCTTTAAGCTCTACAGATTGCCTATTCCTAAAAAAGGTAAAGTCCTAGGAATAATCGGTCCTAACGGCGTAGGAAAGAGTACTTCTCTAAAGATTCTAAGTGGTAAATTAAAACCAAATTTAGGAAGAATAGAAAACCCTCCTGAATGGGATGAAGTGATACAAATCTTCCGCGGTTCTGAGTTACAGAACTATCTAAAAGCACTTTCAAATAATAAACTTAAAGTAGTTCTAAAACCTCAACATGTTGACCTCATTCCTAAGACTATCAAAGGAACTGTAGGCAAGATCTTAGAAATAGCTGATGAGAAGGGAATAAAAGATGAAGTTAAAGAGCTACTAGATCTAAGTACAATATGGAATCGTAATGTTTCAGAGCTATCGGGTGGTGAATTACAAAGATTAGCTATAGGTATCGTTATGTGTAAGAATGCTGACATATACATATTTGACGAACCTTCTAGTTTTCTAGACGCCTTCCAAAGGCTAAAAGTAGCTAAAATCATACGTAATTTAGCTAAAAGAGGCCATACCGTTATTGTAGTTGAACACGATCTAGCAGTATTAGACTACATATCTGATCTGGTCTGTATAATATACGGCGAGCCAGGTGTTTACGGTATAGTCTCTTTACCAAAAGGAGTAGGTGCGGGAGTAAATGAGTACCTTGATGGTTATCTCTCGGGAGAGAATATGAGAATACGTTCCTACCGTATCTCGTTCAACTTACGCCCCTTAGAGCGTACATGGAAACCTGAGGAAGTGTTAATAACCTGGTCTAATATGGTTAAGCATCTTGGAGGTTTCACGCTCACTGTAGAACCAGGTAAAGTTCATAAAGGTGAAGTGATAGGCATCTTAGGCCCTAACGGAATAGGAAAAACGACGTTCATAAAACTACTCATCGGAGAGCTATCTCCAGATGAGGGATCACCTCCCTTAACCAGCTTATTAAAGCTCAGTTACAAGCCTCAATATATATCGCCCGACTTTGATGGTACAGTATCCCAATTCTTAAGACAAGAAGGAAGTCCTGATGCATTAAGCTCATGGTTTATGAGTGATGTATTAAAACCCTTAAGAGTAGATAAGTTACTCCAAAGACCCCTTAAGGAACTGTCTGGTGGTGAATTACAGGCAGTCTACGTATCGGCTTGTCTAGCTAAACCCGCTGACATATACCTAATAGACGAACCTATGGCATATCTCGATGTAGAACAAAGATTAGAGGTATCAAGAATCATTAGACGCTTAATCCAAGAACGTGAAGTTGCAGCTTTCGTGGTTGAACATGATATAATAGCTCACGATTTTATAGCAGATAGTATAATGGTTTTCGAAGGTAATCCAGGAGTTAAAGGCCATGCTCTGTCACCAATGAAACTTAAAAATGGCATGAATAGATTCCTAAGAGAAATAGGGATAACATTTAGACGAGATAAACATAGTGGAAGGCCAAGAGTAAATAAGGAGGAATCGTATTTAGACAGGTATCAAAAGTCTATCGGGGAGTACTACTTTATTGAATAAAGTACTTAATAAAGTTCTTCTAACCTTCTAGCCCTTGCTCTTCTTAAGAACTCTAAGAAATGCTCTACCCATAAGTGATTGAAATACTCTAGATAACCCTTCACGTACTCATTTCCATCAACTTCTATTCCTAAAAAATTTTCCCCCTCCTTTATACATAATGATAAGAACATCTTCCTTGAATCTATTAAGACTATATTCATTGGAGGCGCCGTACGTGTATATCTAATCTCAATATTCCCCTGTAACTCTCTACCTTCTCTAATCTCTAAAGGCTCTCTAAGTAAAAGATGTACTCTCTTTCCTTCTCTAGCCCTATTGAGACACTCTCTGACTATGTTACCTAAAAGCCACTTTTCATATATCAAAGCCCTAATTTCATTATTAGCCCTGTTTATTTCCTCGCTGAGAGTATAAACAAATCCCCTTCTATTTAAGAAGATATTGAAAGGCGGCCTCTCTGTATTAGTAGCCTCTTGTAATAGCTTTTTATAACCCTCCTCTAGTTCACTTATTACTCTATTCTTTAGCGGAGCAAGAATCTTCGTAGGATTCAAAATAGTGTAAATGCGCGGTCTCCCAACGCTAACTGTTATTAAACCTTTCTCAAGTAACCCTCTCAAAGTCTTATAGACATGACTATCAGGTATCCTTGCATGCCTCATTATCTCTTTTGCAGTAGCTGACTTCATCCTTAAAAGTGCAAGATAGACTTTAGCCTCCTCAGAATTAAAGCCCATCATCGTTAGTATTCGATAAAGATTTTCATTCATATTTTCTACCAATCGTAGTAGAGAGAAGCGTAAACTGTAAATATATTTCCTTTACTTTATTAAAAGGAGGAAGTTGGGGTTATATCATGAAGGTAACAGTCTCTCTAATAAAGGCGGATATTGGTTCAATTGCAGGCCACCACCGTGTCTATAAGGATCAGTTAGAGTTTGCAAAGAAGAAATTGGAGGAAGCTAAGGAATCAGGACTTTTAATTGACTACTTCGTGTTCAATGCAGGAGATGACTTGGAATTATTAATGACTCATACTAAAGGTGTTAGTAACCCAGAAATTCATAAACTAGCATGGGATACATTTAAAGAAGTAACTGAGAAAGTATCTAAACCATTGAAACTCTATGCTGCAGGCCAGGATCTCCTAGTAGAAGCTTTTTCAGGAAACATTCGAGGTATGGGACCTGGAGTAGCTGAGATGGAATTTGAAGAGCGTCCTAGCGAACCTATATTAATCTTTGCTGCTGATAAAACAGAGCCTGGCGCTTGGAACTATCCATTATTTAAGATCTTCTCTGATCCATTTAATACCGCTGGACTAGTTATAGATCCAAGAATGCATGAAGGTTTTGACTTCGTAGTACATGACGTAATGGAAGGAAAGGAAGTAACCCTACACTCTCCTAGTGAAATGTACGACTTACTAGCACTCATAGGTACTGTTGGTCGTTACGTAATTTCCAGAGTCTATAGACACTCTGATAAAGAAATAGCTGCTGCAGCAAGTGTTACTAGGCTGAGCTTAATTGCTGGTCGCTATGTAGGAAAGGATGACCCAGTATTAATAGTTCGTGCTCAGCATGGTCTTCCTGCTGTAGGTGAAATCTTAGAAGCATTTGCCTTCCCATATTTAGTACCTGGCTGGATGCGTGGCAGTCACAATGGTCCATTAATGCCTGTTCCCCTCAAATATTCACAATGTACCCGATTCGACGGTCCACCGCGTGTAGTTGGCTTAGGATTCCAGCTATGTAATGGTAAGCTAGTAGGTCCAGTAGATCTCTTCGATGATCCTGCCTTCGACACTGTAAGAACACAATCAGCTCAAATAGCTGACTACATACGCCGTCATGGTCCATTCATGCCACATAGACTTGGACCTGAAGAGATGGAGTACACCACACTACCTGCCGTATTAGAGAAATTAAAGAATAGGTTCAAGGAAGCTAAATAAGAAGCATTTTTTATCTATTTCTTTTAAATCTTGTTAAAAACTTTAAAACCTGGGTGTTTACATGGCAAAAATAGAATTCCCTCTAATTTTGATAAACTATAAAACTTACTCTCAAGCCATTGGAAAAAAAGCTGTAGAATTAGCGAAAGTTGCTGAAGTAGTTTATAAGGAAACTGGAATAACAGTTGCTGTAGCTCCTCAATTTACAGATTTAGCTCTAGTAGCTGAGGCTGTAGAAATTCCAGTCTTTGCACAACATATAGATCCCATCCGTCCAGGTGCACATACAGGTCATATACTTCCCGAGGCAGTAAAGGAAGCAGGAGCTACTGGAACACTCCTTAATCACTCTGAACATAGATTAAGGCTAGATCTTATTGATGATTGTATCAAAAGAGCTAAAGAAGTAGGACTAGCTACTGTAGTCTGTACAAATGTACCTTCAGTAAGCGCTGCAGCTGCTGCATTAAATCCTGACATGATAGCAATAGAACCACCTGAGTTAATAGGCACAGGTATAGCAGTCTCTAAAGCCAAGCCTGAGATAGTTACTGATACCTTAGAGGCTGTAAAGAAAGTAAACCCAGAAGTACCTGTACTCTGTGGGGCTGGTATAACTACTGGTGAAGATGTCTATGCTGCATTAAAGCTAGGTACTAAAGGCGTCTTATTAGCCTCTGGTGTTGTTAAAGCTAAAGACTGGAAAAAGGCAATATATGACTTAGCTATTGCAGCTAAAAGATGGACGGAATCTAAATAACGAAATTCTGATGTAAGATAAACCTAAAAGCCTCTTTTTTATATCTTATCACCTAGGTGAAGATATGTTTCGCGAAATTATACTTATGTCACTACTTACACTACTACTTATGGGAGTTGGAGCTTTAGTAGGTGCGGTATTCGGACTCTCAGCTCTTGATACAGCTTTTACAGCTCTTCTATTATCCATACCTCTAAATCTCTTCGTATACTTCTTTAGTGATAGCATAGTACTCGCTATGAGTGGAGCTAAGATAGTCTCAGAAGTTGATGCACCTAAACTCCATAGAATTGTAGAACGTGTTGCTGCTAACGCTGGAGTACCCAAGCCTCGTGTTGCTATAGTCCCTACTAACGTACCGAATGCTTTTGCTACTGGTAGAAGTCCTTCTCACGCTGTAGTAGCTGTAACAAATGGAGCCTTATCTCTATTGTCAGATGAAGAACTTGAGGCTGTTATAGCTCATGAACTTTCACACATCAAGAATAGAGATATGCTAGTCGCTACAATGGCAGCAGTTCTAGCCAGCGCTGTAAGCTGGTTAGCTTATATGGGCAGATGGGGAGCTATCTTCTCAGCATACAGTAGAGATAGAGAAAGTGAAGGATCCATAATCACCATATTCGCTATGCTAGCAGTAGCTATTATAGCTCCAATAATTGCTATGATAATCCAACTCGCAATATCACGTGCTAGAGAGTATAAAGCAGACGAAGGAAGTGCCTTCATAACTAAGAAACCTCAAGCACTAATTAGCGCATTAACTAAAATAGAAAACTTCATTAAATCAAGAAGAGGATCAATAAATGTAAATCCCTCCACAAGCATGCTATGGATAGTAAATCCCTTTAGAGGTTCTACACTAGTAGAACTATTCTCTACACATCCCCCAGTATGGAAACGCATAGAAAGACTAAAGAGAATAGCTAGAGAACTAGGAATATTCATAGAATAGCAACATAGCTAAATTACACAATAGGCCCCGTAGCTCAGTTAGGATAGAGCATCGGCCTCCGGAGCCGAAGGTCCCGGGTTCAAATCCCGGCGGGGCCGCCACACCATATTAGAGACTCTTCACGAATTAACTTTGTAACTTTTAATAATATGACTCATGAGGTCTAATAATCTTTAAACATGCTTTTATTTCATCATCATAGCGTATTGTTTTTACTCATCAGATTATATATGCAGCTATAAGCTCACTAATGCATATTAAAATATAAAAATATAATAAATTAAAGGCGGCCTGTAAATGGTCGATCCTAATAAGATAAACCTGAAGGCAATAGATGATGAGACTAGATATCGCATATTCATGTATTTATGGAATAAAGGTATAAGATCTAGAGTACTGGGCTATGATCCTACTACTCTTAATAGGGTTAAGAATAGAAGGATTAGAGTCTCGGATAAGCTACTAACTAAGTTACTTGAATGCTTAACAGTTGATGAATTTGCAGCATTAATAGTAGGTAGAGAGCCTGAAATTAAAGCGATTAGTGAACCAAAAGATATAAGCGAGGCTATTATCCAGATAGACCGAGTAACAGCTCATCTAAAGAATATAATTAGAAAATATCCCTTATTATCTTCATATGCATATCAGAAGTTATCAAGTATCTTATCGCAAGTAAACGTAAGCATATTAGTTACTAAAGATATGATAGAGAAATTTGAAAAATTGATTAGCAATAGAAGTAAGAAGACTGTAAGAGACCATTTAAGATATCTGAGGAAAGCCTTAAAGGAGTTAGACTTTGAGCTATCAAGTGATAGGCTACCAGAATACATTCTAGAATTAAAAGAGCGTGAAGGAGAGAATGTTGCTAGACACACTACGAAAGCGTTAAAGCTCTTTATAAGATTAGTCATTAAAGACCCAATATTATATAATTCATTTAAGGTAATTAGTACCAGATCTATAGCTCCTAAAGAGATATTAACGTTAGAGCAAGTGAGAACAATCGCTAGGCTAATTCAGCATCTTGGTGCTAAAGCATACTTCGTTTTACTAGTAGAGACAGGATTAAGGCCTGGTGAAGTATTAAGCCTAACCCTAGACCAAGTAGACTTAGACAATAGAGTTATCAGACCATCAAAGGTCAAAGAGACTAAAAGGGCTTACATAAGCTTCTTTAGTGAGAAGACCAAGGAATTCCTAATTAAAGAATACCTATCTTACAGGAAGAAGTTCATTAATCGCTTCGAAATAGCATTAAGGAATTTAGGCTATGATGAGGTTTATATCAAGCATTGGAGGAATAAACTATTCCCATTCAAGGGTTATGAATTAAGGCAGGAGATCTATAGGGCTAGTGAGAAGGCTATAGGCAGGCGGATAAGGTTATACGACCTAAGGGCATTCTTCGCCTCATACATGAGCCTAAAAGGAGTGCCAGGTCAAGTAATAGACTTATTACAAGGTCGTACACTACCTAGAGAATTTGAAGTTCTCCAAAGGCACTACTTGACTACATCAATAGAGCAATTAAGAGAATTATACGACAAAGCAGAACTCATAGTCTTAGACTAGTCCTCTGACTCTAAATTTAATGCTGTCTTGTTAACCCAGTCAATTAAGATACTGAATATCGTTCCAGAGGTTAATACATCATTCCAAGGATGGAGTTATCTTCTATTATACTTCAAAAATGTCTGTAATTTTATGGATAAAGTTAAAAGCTACTTGAAATTTTACTGAAGATGTACTTTTGATAGTAATGTTTATCTTTTTTAAGGTAGCATGACCAAATGGGTGTTAAAAATTTGAGATCAGATAAGCTGTCGTTATATCTAATTATCATTCTTCTTTTTACCTCCTCTTTTCCTGTGATTTTAAATGCATCTAAACCTAATGCTCGACTCTTCCCTGAAAGCCCTATTGTTGACCTTGTCATTATGACTCCAATGTGGCCTACAGTTGCAGGTGGCCCAGAATCGTTTAGTTTTGATAATATACAACCAGGGGGTATAGCTACTGATGGGTATTATTTGTACGTTGCAGATACAATGAATCATAGAGTTTTAGTCTTTGATGTAAAGTCTCTAAAAGCTGTGAAAATCATTGGACAGAAGGACGCTTACTCGAGGATACCTAGTGATGATAAGTATGGCCTAAATTGTCCTGGTGGCATAGATACTGATGGTAAATGGTTATTCATAGCTGATAGAGCCAATTTTAGGCTCGTTGTGTACGATTTAGAGAGTTTTATACCGATTGTAATCATTCTGCCTTATAATGAGATATGGGATCTTGCTTGGGATGGGAAGTGGCTCTATACTACTATTAAGTCCTTACACATAGTGGTAGTGTACACGAATATAAGCCGAATTCTTAATGGAGATTATAAACCAATTGAGAGGAGCGAATATATAATCTTGGGAGAGGAAGGAGTTGGAGGTTGTTCAAGAACGCTTATGGATGAGCCAGTAGGCATAGATGTTGATGAGGAGTACCTATATGTCACTGATAGGAGAAATGGTAGGGTATTAATTTGGAGTAAGAAAAATCTAAGAGATCACGTGCCTGCAGATTATATTCTAGGATATAAAGACCCCGAATGTAAGATGCCTGTAGAGAATCCTGCTGGTATAATCCGAGAAACATACGATGTAGCATCAAATGAAAGATATATATTTGTTCACGATACCAATAGAATATTGGTCTTCGATAAAAATGAACTTGCAGATGGTGCATTAGCAAAATACGTTATAGGTAAGGAGAAATTTGATGACTTCACTCCAACTCGTAATCCTACTAAGAATACGCTAGGAGGTAATCCAAGGGGATTAGCAGCAGACGAAAAATTTCTCTATGTAGTAGAGAAAGGATTCTATGTTCAAGCTATCTTACGCTTTAACCTAACTGAGCTCAGAAGCGGAATAGAAGCTGATCGCATATTGGGTATTCTTTGGCATAGGAATCCGAAATACGGCTTAGAAATAGCTAATGGTAAGATGTTCGTAGCGGGTCAGGAATATTTAGGAGTTTTCAACAAAATACCTGATGAGAACTATGCATATCCTGATTTCTACATCCCTATAGGTGCAGTTGAAGTTAGTAGTGACGGACAACATCTCTGTGTGATAAGCAAAAGTGGAGAGATAGCTATATATAATGAGATACCTAATGAGGCGAGAGAACCTGATATAATTATAAATATTCCCGGAGTGACTGGAGGGGGTGCAGCATCCGGGATTTCATGTCATGATGGAAAGCTTGCAGCAACTAACTCATTCTGGGAACAAAGTAAAGTCTTAGTTTGGAAGTCCATTCCCACAAGGAATAATCAGCCGCCAGATGTAATTTTAACAGAATTTAATGGAGAGCGTATTACTGAACCATTCAACGTTTACATATACCAAGATGTACTATTTATAGCGTTACATATTGGATCTAAAGTCCTCATATACAAGAACCTGGATAGACTATCAAATGAATCTAATCCAGATATCATACTAGGAGAACCTGAGGGACTATATGGAGGGATCCGCGATATCTACTATGATGGAAAGTACTTATTCGTATCAACTGGATCGGGTATATACATTTACCATGGCCTACCAGAGTCCCCAAGGAAAGCTGATGAAGTTATAAGCGAAGTCAATATAAGCGGTGTACGCTTTAAGCTTGATCCATGGGGCATATATTTCGATGGGGAGTATCTATGGGTCTTTAATGGTTGTTCAGAGCATTACTCATTTATAATCAGAATCCCAATATCTAAGACTAAGCCTGTATATCCTGATAAGCTTATTAGAGATGACTTTAAAGAATATCTGGAGAAGGGTAGCAGTATACTAAGCCAATGCTTAGATCTAATGGCTTCAGGACTATCTCCAGAAGAAATCTCTAACCGTTTAATGGGTGAAATACCTGAATTCCTGAGGATATTCTGGGAGATTAACTATCTACCGTTAATAGAGAAGTCAAAGGAGCAAATACCCCATACAGAGGAAAGAATACCGAAGGAATACGAGGAATTAAGTAGAGCTTATCATGAACTCCTCAAGAAATATGAAGAAGTAAATTTAACCTATTGCATGTTGAAAAAAGAATATGAGAATTTAAGAGAAAGTTATGAGTCACTTAAGCTAAGCTATAACGAAACCCTCAACCAATTAGAAGTATTAAAACAGAGGAACAAAGCGACTACTCAGAAGCTTAAAATCATGATGAACGAGTTACTCCTTTACAAGAATCTAACATACGTATTTGCTACATCAACCGTGATATTAGCTGTATTTACATTCTTACAAGTCATGAAACGACTGCGCTCTTCTAAGCAAGGATAAAACCGAGCTATTCGAAATTAATAGCCCTAAGTATTGCTTTATGTTTTTCTTAATTAAAGACAGTAGTAAATTAGCCTTCAGTAATGGCTTCAGAATAGGAATAGCCATTATCTTATTACTAAATTAGGTGAATAAGATTACAGTAATGATCCATTTAACAGGCTTATTATTGAACATCTTAACATTTAGATGCAAGAGTAAGCCAACACCAGCAAGTGCTTTGCCTTTCTTCATCATGATTAAAGGTTTCTTAAAGTTAGCTTAATAGCTAGACTTCACTTTCATCGAAAAACTCTGAATATTCAGAGAAAAAGTGCCCATTTCTCATTTCTCCAGTAAGCCTAAGATCACTACAGATGCAGGAAAAGTAATTAAGGAGATGAGGAGCCATAGTTTGTCAACTCTCAGGCTGAGTAGTTCAGTCGCCTTACCAACGGGAATTCTATCACTAAGTAGGAGTCTAGGTTACGCGGGTCTTGCATAGTTGACGCTGGATTTTATGAACTGCTGCATGCTAATGAGGATTTAGTTTAAATTTAATCCTAGTTTTTATAGTAAGTTTAAGAGTTAGCTAGTAAGTTTCTTGCTAGGAAGCTTTACTGTTCTTCAGCAGAACGGTATTACTGACATTTATAAGGAGTTTTCGTACCTTACAGTACGGGAAGCAATACAGGATATAAGGAAGCTATTAGCGATAAAATCTAATTACGTAAGATTTAGGTCTGGCATTTTTGATAACTTTATGATTAGTGTAATAGCTCTATTATCCTTGTAAATGTATCAAGGATCTTCTCTAATTGAGAATCCCGCTAAGAGACCAGCTAACCATTTTAAAGATTTCTCCCCCTTAGCTCTCTTTAATCTGTTAATAAGTTCGTCATAGTGATTCTCGATCATATGATCCCTCAATCTTCTCTTAACTTTTTCATAATCACCACCAGCAAATTCAGTATTACAGAAAGGGCACTTACCCTTATAGTAACCTTCCACAATCCTCACCTTACAAGCTCTTATACCTCTTACCTCGATAGAAGTTCTCATTAACTTATTACATAGTATCGAATACTACAAATCCTTATGAATAAATTAATGAAAATTTACATCTTGAACTCTATGTACCTTTTTTACTTACTATAATCTAAGCATATTATTTAAGGCTTAAGTACTTCATTATCCCAAGTACAGCAAACATATTAAGCTTACTAACATCCAATTCAAGACTCATGAAGCATCCTTAATACCAAAGGGGAAACTAGCAGAATTCTATCAGGCAGGTGAGAAGAAAGTCCTCGAACTTGAGGATAAAATATATAGCTAGCTATTTCACGATAATGAGCACTACCTAGGAGCTTATTCTTTCCTTTAGTAGTTTGATTATATCTGTCTTTATTGAGGATACCTCTAT
>CAZFCQ010000011.1:0-74293 GCA_964517845.1 uncultured Thermoprotei archaeon
GTAATACTAGATGCTTTACGAGGAAGTCGAGAACTCTTCTCTCTATGACTTGAGGATTTATCCCATGCTTTTCAGTTCAGTAATCGACTGGCACGAATTTTTGATGAGTTCGTTTTTTATACACTAGTAAATAGCAAATTGATGTAAGAAGACATCATACATTAAGAGCTACTAATGGGTTACTGAAATAAAGTCAAGAGGAGTCTAAATTAGGGGGTATCAAGAAATACTTAATCTCAAGTTATACACGATAACATGAGACCTTTAATGGAACACCATCTACATTGATCTTAATAGAGTATTTATTTTTCCTCACGCATGTTAATGCACTAAATAGGGTAATCGACGAGATTATATTATATGATATTCAGGATATTCTCAGCAAATTTCCCCGCATACATCGAAGTAGTTCGCTGAGGCAAGAATGAAATACACATTGCGAGGTAGTTTTGATAAGTAAGCTACTGCTAATTATTGGGATTAAAGTTTTCAATGCTTGATAGATCCTATAGTTATCCTCCATCTTAATACGAAACTACCTAAAGCAAAGATGAGCCATCTATGTTTTGAGGATACTGTACCTCCTGAGCCTCAGTAAGAGATATATTCAAAAGCCTTATATAATACGTTCTACCTCTTACTCGTTCTATCTTAAGTAATCCTCTTTTTTCTAATAATGATAACAGAAACCCTATCCTACTATTAGGCAATTTCAACTCCTTAGCTAATGTTTTACTTGATACTTTAAGAAGATAAGGATCATGATATATATTCATCTGATATCTTCTCCTATTCTTGATAAGGTGCATGTATAACTCATTAAGTTTCATAAAAAGCCCCTTATGAGTAAAGCTAAAAGTCTAAAAGTAATACATTCTGTCTAAACTTTCCTGGTACTCGTTTCTATATGTTTCTAGATCTAAGTTAAGGCTACTATCTCTTAGTCTTTTCATAATCTTTACTAAGGAATTCATTGCTGAATTTATCTTTTCAAATTCTAATAGTATATATTGAATATTTCTTCTAATTCTCTTATCGAATGAATTTATATTGTTTTGAAGAAACCTTATTGTTGATGAAATGTGATACTCTGTTATTTCTTTAATACACCGCTCCAATACGTCTATAGGGGAGGCTATTACTTTGTAGAGCTTCTCTCTACCCTTCTTACCCGCTATGGTAACAAACCCCATATCTTGCAGTAATCTGAGTGAAGTACTCACCATCCCTATACTATACCCTGTTATGTTTGAGATCTCTCTTTGAGTTAGTGGTTCGTTATAGATTAAAAGCGTGCACCATACTTTACTTAAAGCCCTGTCTAAACCATATCTGCTAAAGAACTGGCTTAACCTTTCTATAACTTCAACCCCAACTTTCTTCATAAACGCGATTATACCTCCTTACAAGTCCTTAACATATGACACCCGGTATATAATGAGATTTATCTTCATATTTTTATTTTTCGAAATTTTCAAAAATAAAAGAGGAGACAAATCTCATTTAATACTTGAAAAATTAAAAGCTAATAAGAAGCAAGTTAACCTGATGTTAATGAAAGTTTATAAGAGAAAAATCTTCTATCGTATGATGAATAAGTTTTAGCTAAAGTGCCGGGGTAGCTCAGCCAGGTGGAGCGCCCGGCTGTTAACCGGGTGGTCGTGGGTTCGAATCCCACCCCCGGCGCCAACTCTGTTGATGGTTTCTCCCTAAATATCGAACTATTATTGTGTTGAACATAACTATTAAGGTCTAATTAGTTAAAAGAGGTCTTTTCTTTTTAGCTTACAAACCAATTATAAGCTATAGAGAACCTGAAGGTTAAGAACTTAAACTTCATGATCGCTAGGGTTGCTTAAAGAGAATCTCACTAAATTATGCTATCTTTTTGCATACCTGCTAAGAACTCTCTTCATGACTATCTTCAGATTTAAACGTTGTTACCTCCCAAGATGGGAATAATCTTCGTAACCTTGCCTCTCTTCTCTCCCTAAATAAATATCTATATACTGTACGATGTTGCCGTCCTTGAATTAGCATCTCAACGGCATTTCTTGCCATTCTAACTTGCTCATAATCGCCTATTATCGCTACATAGTGCTTATATACTGAAATATCTGCTCCGGTGAGTTCCTCTATCATCTTTCTAGCTTTACCTGATTCACCTATTATTCTACCTGCTATTCTTGTTATATCTTCCCTTCTTCTACTTGTTACCTCTTTAAGATCTATTACATCTAAGAATGTATCTTCCTCTAAAAGTCTGAAGGCTCTCTCAGGACTGAATCCATAAGCTATGGCTCTTATAATATCTTTAGCTCTTAGTAGTTTTGTTGGGTCTTTAAGTTCAGTGCAAGGCGAAATCCTAACTTCCCCTAATTCCCTATCGACTTCTACTTTAATACCTAACTCTTCTTCTAAACGCTTACGCACTTTGCCCTTACTACCTATTATAACTCCTAGTCTTTCTTTATCTACTGGTATGGTGATTGTACCACTAAGGTAGCTCATAGAAATCCCAAGATACTTAGGCTACCATATACTTTTATATCTCTCTCCTGTACTATTAAAGGGTTTATTCTTGAGTAAAATTGAGAAGAAGGTAACGAGATTAGAGAGGAAGAAGATAGATAGAGAAAGACTTAGAAGGATCATGGACAGAGATCTATTAGAAACTGTGGAAGAAGTCTTCGACAGACCAACTTTATTAACGATATATAATTTAGCTAATAGTGGCATAATAGGTATAATGCATGGAGTTGTAAGTGCTGGTAAAGAAGCAAGAGTATACTGGGCTGAAACCTCTAAGGGCGAGGACCTCGCTGTTAAGATCTTTCTTGTTATGACTGCCGAATTTCGTCATAGTATCTTAAAGTACATAGAAGGAGATCCAAGATTCCAAGAGATAAGGAGACATCCAAGGAAATTAAGGTACCTATGGTGTCGAAAAGAATTTAGAAATCTAAAACTAGCACATGAAGCTGGCGTAAGAGTTCCTAAACCTATTATTGCTAAAAATAACGTACTCGTCATGGAGTTCATAAACTATCCAGAGCATAGAGGTGTACCAGCTCCTCTCTTAAAGGAAGCTCCCCCCAAGGATCCTGAAAAAGCGCTAAATACAATACTCGACTACATGTATAGGTTATATCATAAGGCAGAACTTGTCCATGCAGATCTATCGGAATACAATATTATGAATAGAAATGAAGAGCTCATACTCATAGACTGGGGTAGTGCTGTTAAAAAGGGACATCCTTTATTTGAAGAATTTCTCTTAAGGGATATAAGGAATATACTCAGATATTTTAGCAAGTTAGGTATAGAAGTTCCTCAATTAAAGGATGTTTATGAATGGATAATCAGTTGATAAGAATCCTTAAATTATCTCCTCACCAAGTTCTTCTTCTAGTTTATTGAGGTATCCCATTTCCTTAAGTTTTCTAACTTCACTCTTAGTATATCTCCATAACAAATCCCCTCTTGTTTTTGGCTGAAAATCCCACGGAGCCACTAATACGACATCTCCCTCGCGGAACCATAGCCTCTTTTTAAATCTACCAGGGACTCTACATAATCTCGTATAACCATCAGCACATAGTACTTTCATTCTTTCATGACCTAACATTTGAATGATAACTCCTAGGATCTCTTCCTCTCCAGGTAACCTCAATTCTCTTTCCTCTTCCTCTCTTCTACGTCTTCTTCTACCCATTTAATCACCATTTAATTGTATTATTGTCCTCACCTTTATATGCTAATACATTACTAAATCCTAATCACTTTTAATAATGAAAAATTTATCTTCAATCCTTACTAAGTCAACTATACTCCCTACACCAATATGTTCACCATAGCTCTTGAGTTCTAATTCTATAGTTTCGTAATTGTCTAATCTCATTATCGTAATGGTCTCTCTGCCTATCGAAACTATCATAGCCGGAATACGCTCGTGCTCAATCAACGTAGCTCGTTTTAGTTCCTTCCCCTTAATAGAAGTCGGGAGACCATGTTCTATATCAAGAGCATATACTCTACCATTACCTATATCTTTAACTAAATAAAAGCGGTTCTTAATCTTAATAATATCTCCTATCTTAAATTTAGGTAATCTTATAGATATAGTCTCTTTAGCTTTTTCCTTACCCTGTACCATTCCGATAATTTTATACGTCTCCTTTATTGTAGCTAAATATTCTCTCTGAAAGAAAGATGCTATGGCTCTAGCTATCTTTTTAGAAGAGAGTTTTATATTTATTCCACCTTCTACTTCCTCATAATCTAGTATCACTGCTTCAGGGCTCTCCTCATAAAGCCTATCTATAAGTGCTTCTAGTGAATTAACAATCCTCTCCTTCTCTCTTTCGCTAAGTCTTCTATTAGTAGCACGTACCTGAACTATGGCCTCTTCCTTTTTAACTTTTATCTTAAAACAAGCAGGACAATACTTCCATACCAACTTAACGCGTACTTCTTCCTCATTTAGATAAGGCTCTATCTTTGGGTGGGCACTCCCCCTGATGACAACTTTAACTAAAAGGTTTGTACTTCTTAAGCTTAGAGCTCTATCTAATCCTCTTAGTATCTCCACATCAAAGTCTTTTACTATTTTAGCATTTATACGCGCTCTAGCCAGCAATACTCTTGCAATTGCTTCCTTTAATACTTCCTCTAGGCTTCCTTCAGGTCTAATCCATTTTCCCTTGTAAAAGTAGGAAAAGCAAAAAGGACACATTTTAACCTCTGTAGCCTTAGGTAGTTCCACTAAAACATGGCTCTTAATGTAACATTCCTTACACATATTATCAAAGAGTTCACTTGTCCTTTTACCACAAATAATGCAAAATTTAAGCATTAGCTTCTCCTCGTAATTCGATTAGAGTTTTACTATCTGAACATGTGGTATACCTGCGACCTCTATGATTCCCTCTTGTGGAATATAGCCTCTCTTTATAGCTTCATAGATTACTCTTTTACCTACCATATTGACTATGTCCGCATCTTCTATTAATTCAAATATGTCATTCAAGGGAATTTTCCTCTCACCATAGAATTCCTCTTTAATTTCAATTTTCATTCTACCTTCGCGGAATGTCTTACCCAATATGTCTTCATCACAAATTGCTAGTATCTTGATATTTCCTCTTCTATGAATTTTCATATACACATAGTATATCATTACTATTCCACCTAAATAGGCCTCACAGAGGATATAGCACCGCAAGCCTCGCATATAAGGAATAATAATCGGCGCTCTTTTACAAGTCTAGTATCAGGAGATCCACATATTGGACATAACACGTAACTTTTAGTATACACCTTTATTAGTCTATTAATCGTGTTAGCCTGAAACCTTCCTTGAAGTATTAGCATGTCACCTTCAATATTCCCTGCTGTAGCTAATTCTCTAAGAAGGAATCTAGCTACATGTCTAGGACTTCTACGTAATATATCGCATATTTCTCTATAATTTTGAATTACAGTTCTACTTCCAATAATAGTGACCATAGCTCTTGGTATTTCAAATCTTTCACTACGTACTTTATGCTTTGGAACTTGCTTTAATGCCCTTTCAAGCAATGGTAGATAATCAAACTCTTCTCTCAAATAATCACCTTTATCACGCTCTAAATTGTAATATTTAAATTGCCTTCTTTTAATTATTGCTACTGTACTGCTTCATGACATCTGCATACGTAACCTCGAGGAATTCTCCTTACAGCTTCTTCTAAGAGTGCATAAACCTTATCTCTTGCTTTATTAAATATACCTCTCACCTCTTCTTGGGAAATCCTCTCCTGCATACCTGCTGCGTAATTCGTTATAATGCATATAGAAGCATAGCACATATTTAGCTCTCTAGCTAAGATAGCCTCAGGTACACTAGTCATTCCTACTACATCTACACCTATTAGTGAGAAGAACTTTATTTCTGCTGGGGTTTCAAAACGTGGTCCTTCAGTACATACATAACAGCCTTTTTCATGAACCTTTAAGTTGATACTTTTTGCGGCATCAATAATTATAGCTCTAAGGGAAGGACAATAAGGATGCGTAAAATCTATATGGATTACAGTTGAATTAGCCCCCTCTCCTATTAGTTCTTTGGGGGTTACGCTTCCATCATAAAATGTGTAATCCCGGTTCTTAGTCATATCGATTAGCTGATCAGGTATTAGTATATCTCCAGGTTTGTATTCTCTCTTAAGTGATCCACAGGCATTAGTTGCTAGTATAGCTTTAACTCCTAACCTCTTAAGAGCGAGTATATTTGCCCTGTAGTTTATCATGTGGGGAGGTACTTCATGTTTCACTTCCATAGAACCTGGTTTTGCATGACGTGCTAAGAAAGCTACTCTCTTCTCTCCAAAAACTCCTATATCTATTCTAGGTGATTTACCAAATGGAGTTTCTACTATCCTACTTTCTGCTTCTTCTAGCAATTCATAAAGTCCTGAACCGCCAATAATGGCTATTCTTATTTCACTCACCTATACTCACCCATTATTGAGAAAATACTTAACATATAGATATGTAGATTAGGTGATATGATGGAATACCTCATTCATTGTGGGTATTTAGTCCCTATGACTAATAATAAAATCCTCAAAGACTACTGTGTAGTTACAGAAGATGATCGTATAATCGACATAGCTCCTTATGAAAAGGCACGAGGCAAATATAGAGGTTATGAAATAATAGATGCTACAGATTCGATAGTGCTCCCAGGACTTGTTAATCTTCATACACATGCTGCTATGAGTATCTTGAGAGGGTATGCAGATGACCTCCCTCTTCATATATGGCTTAAGGAAAAAATATGGCCACTTGAAGCAAAACTAACTCCAAGGGATATATATTATGGAGCAGTACTAGCAGCTGCAGAATCCGCCCTAATGGGGACTACGGTAATCAATACAATGTACCATTACACGGATCCTGAATTGAATGAAGCGAATGCCATAAGTAATGTAGGCCTACGAGCTGTAGTAGGTCATGTATGCTTTTCATGGCGAAAGGAAGACGATAGACGGTGTATAGATTCATTAGTAAAGAAGTGGCATGGAGGTAAGAATGGCCTTGTTAAAGTTAGCATAGATCCTCACTCCCCCTATACTGTCGATCCTGATTATTTAAAAGAACTAAGAATCATAACTGACGAATATAATGAGAGATACCTTGAGAAAGGTATTATAACATACCATATACACGTAGCTGAGACTAAAGATGAAGCAAAAATGATAGAAGAGGCATTTAAAGTCAAAGTAGATCGTGGAATCTTTACTTATCTCGATTCCCTAAATATTCTAAAGGATGATACGGTTGCAGCTCATTGTATATGGTTATCCAAAGATGATATAGCAATACTCTCTAAGCGTAAGGTAAGTGTAGCTCATAATCCAGTTTCTAACCTAAAATTAGCCTCGGGAATAGCTCCTATTCCTGAACTCACCAAAAATGGTATCAACGTAGGATTAGGAACTGATAGCGCATGTTCTAATAATAGCCTTGATATGTTTGAAACCATGAAGCTAGCAGCCCTTTTACATAAAGGTATCAACGGAGATCCTACGTTATTACCTGCATGGGAAGTTTTAAGAATGGCAACTATTAATGGAGTTAAAGCTCTTAAATGGGATAAGGAATTAGGTACTATAGAAATAGGAAAGAAAGCAGACCTCATAGCAATACAATATAAAGGTAAACCTCACCTCTCTCCCATTTACGATCCTATAAGCCACTTGGTATATGCAGTAAGGTCCTTAGATGTTAAGTATGTTATAGTTAACGGGAACTTAATCGTTGAGGCTGGTAAACTTAAAACGATTAATTTATCCGATATACTAGACAAAGTTAATAAGATAAAAGAAGAACTCCTATCACGTTAAAGATCATGGTGATTACATGGAATACAAAGTTAAAGATGCAGGTTTAGCTAAGAAAGGACACTTACTAATTGAATGGGCAGAGGCTCACATGCCTGTACTATTACATATAAGAGAAGACTTCGAGAAGAGGAAGCCTCTTAGTGGACTAACCATTGGGGCTTGTCTTCATGTGACTAAGGAAACAGCTGTTTTGATTAAGACTTTAATAGCAGGTGGAGCTGAGGTAGCTCTTTGTGCTTCTAATCCTCTTTCTACTCAAGACGAAGTAGCTGCTGCATTAGTTGAATTAGGAGTTCACGTCTTCGCATGGAGAGGAATGAGTGCAAAGGATTACTATGAGGCTATAGGTCATGTAATTAGTTATGAGCCTAAAATAACGCTTGATGATGGTGCTGACTTAGTTACTACATTACATAAGATTATTTTAAAAATTCCTGGGAAAGATGTAGATTATGCTACTAATATATGTAAAGAAGCTAAAATACCCTTAGGGGAAATGGTAGGAGGTACTGAAGAGACTACTACTGGAGTTATGAGATTACGTGCTTTAGAAAGAGAAGGGAAGTTAAAATATCCAATAATTGCCGTTAATAATGCATATACAAAATATCTATTTGATAATCGTTATGGGACAGGCCAAAGTACTCTAGATGGGATTATTAGAGCCACTAATGTACTTATAGCAGGTAAGAAAGTTGTAGTTGCTGGTTATGGCTGGTGCGGTAGAGGCATCGCTTTAAGAGCAAGAGGCTTAGGTGCTAGAGTAATCGTAACAGAAGTTAACCCTCTAAGAGCTTTAGAAGCAGTAATGGATGGTTTTGATGTAATGCCTATGTCTCAAGCTGCTAAGGAAGGGGATATCTTCATTACAGCGACAGGAGATATAGATGTTATTAGGAAAGAACACTTCCTAAATATGAAAGACGGTGCCATACTCGCAAATGCTGGTCACTTTAATGTTGAAATATCAATACCCGACTTAGAGGAGCTTAGTATAGGTAAACGAGAAATAAAGCCCAATGTTGTCGAATATACTTTAAAGAATAGAAAACGCTTATACTTACTCTGTGAAGGGCGTCTAGTAAACCTAGCTGCCGCCGAAGGGCATCCAAGTGAAGTAATGGATCTAAGCTTCTCTAACCAAGCTCTCTCAGTAGAGTATCTAGTCAGAAATAGAGGAAAGCTTAAACCTAAGGTTTATAATGTACCTATCGAAATAGACGAGTATGTAGCTAAGCTTAAACTTAGATCAATGGGCATCAAAATTGATGAGCTTACAGACAAACAAAGGAAATATCTAGAATCATGGATGCTTGGAACATGAGGGGTCTATGTGGGTAGATGGTTAATAGCATCTGCTTGGCCCTATATTAACTACATTCCTCACTTAGGGACCATGATAGGTTCAGTGCTTTCTGCCGATGTTATTGCTAGATATCTTCGTATGAAAGGTGAGGAAGTGCTCTTTGTAAGCGGATCCGATGAACATGGAACTCCTATAGAAGTTGAGGCTGTAAAAAGAGGTATCGATCCTAAGATGCTTACTGATGAGAACCACATCAAAGTTAAGAACCTTTTTAAAGAGTGGGGGATTTCATTCGATAATTATACCAGAACAGAGAACGAAGTTCATAAAAACTTTGTACGAGAATTCTATATGGAAATCTATAATCGCGGTTATATCTTCACTCAAGAGATGACGCTACCTTACTGCTTACACTGCAGAAGATTCCTTCCTGATAGATTTGTAATAGGAACTTGTCCTTATTGTAATTATCCTGATGCACGTGGAGATCAATGTGATAAGTGTGGAAGATTGTTAGAACCAAGCTTACTTAAAAATCCTAGATGCGCTATCTGTGGTTCTAAGCCTGTTTGGCGAAAATCTAAACACTGGTTCTTTGACCTTCCAAAACTTACAGATAGGCTTAAAGACTATATACTCAATAATCCTAATCTACCCGAAAATGCAAGAAATACTAGCTTACGTATGCTTGAAGAAGGATTAAAGCCTAGATCCCTCACTAGAGATAATAAATGGGGAATTCCTGCTCCCTTCCCTGGTGCAGAAGGAAAGACAATATATGTGTGGATGGAGGCAGTCTTAGGCTACATATCTGCAACTATAGAGTATTTCCTAAATAAAGGAGATCCAGAAGGCTGGAAAAAGTATTGGCTAGAACCTAGTACTAGAAGTGTATTCTTCATAGCTAAAGATAATATACCCTTCCACACAATAATATTCCCTGCATTACTCATAGCTTCTGGAAGAGGCTACGTTCTGCCTTGGCGCGTTGATAGTGTAGAGTACCTAATTTTCGAAGGACAAAAGTTCTCAAAAAGCCGTCGTATAGGTGTATGGATAGATGAAGCACTCAAGGTCTTACCCGCAGACTATTGGCGCTTTGTGCTAATTTCAATAAGGCCTGAGACTAAAGATTCCAACTTTACATGGGATATCTTCATTAGCACTATAAATAGTATTCTTAATGATACCATAGGCAACTTCATCCATAGAACTCTTAAATTAATAGAGCGGAACTTCGATTCCAAAATACCTCCTCAATACTCTTTAAATGAAAAGGATAAAAGACTCTTAGAAAACTTAAAGAATATATTCTCTGAAGTCACGCAACTTATGGATTCCTTTAAGTTAAGAGAAGCTCTTAACAAAATAGTTGAGATCGCACGTTTAGGCAATAAATACCTAAATGAAGAAGCTCCTTGGGAATTAGTCAGAAAGGATAAAACACGAGCTGCTACAGTCCTTCATATCGCAGTTCGTTTAGTAAAAGCACTATGTATACTTTTAGCGCCCTTCATACCTTTCAGTACAGACAGACTATGGAATATACTAGGATATCCAGATTCCGTACATCAACATAAATGGTATGAGGCAGTAGAAGATATTCCTGAAGGACAGAGCATAATAAAGCCAGAGCCTCTCTTTAGAAAAGTATCAAAAGAGGATTTAATGAATCTTATTCGGAGAAGAGAAAAAACCACAGTTGATATAAAAACTTTCGAAAAACTGGATATAAGAGTAGGAAAGATACTACATGTAGAGAAAGTCCCTAAAAGTAACAAACTCCTTAAGTTGATTATTGACTTAGGAGGCTTCTCAAAGCAAGCTATTGCTGGTATAGGCAAGCATTACCATCCAGAAGAATTAATTGGCAAGAAAGTAGTGGTCCTCACTAATATAAAACCTAAAGTTATCAATGGTATACTCTCGGAGGTTATGGTATTAGCTGCTTGTGACAAAGATAATATATCACTTCTCACAATTGATCGTGAAATTCCTGAGGGCAGTAAAGTTAGGTGACTCGCCTACGTATATTATAAGGATCGATCCTCATGTTCACACAGTCTATTCACTTGATTCCTTAATTACTCTAGATGATATTCAAAAAGTATTACGTTCAGGTCTTCTATCTCACATAGGTATTACTGATCATAATACTGTCTTAGGTGGAATTAAAGCGTTCAAAAACATAGGCAGGCCTATATTGCCTGGGATAGAGCTTTCTTCCCAAGAAGGTCATATTCTTTTATTAGGCATCAAAGATAAGCAACTAGGTAAGCGTATAGAGGCACTAAAAGGTAAAAGTTCATTGGAAATATTGGATATAGCCTTAGATGAGAACCTATTACCCCTGATTCCTCATCCATTAGAATTACGTAGACATGGAGTAGATGAAAGCACTTTAAGGTGTATATTGGATAAATATCCCGACATACCTGTAGAATCTCTTAATGCCTCCTCACTTTTTTATACATCAAGAAAGAAGCTCCTAAAGATACTTTCAACGAGCAATTTAAACCCTAGATTAGTAGCTTCGAGTGATGCTCATATTACCAAAGCCATAGGATGTGCTTTTACATATGTTCTCTCATTCAATAATTCGGAAGATCCCTTAGATATGCTCCTTTCAGCCCCAAAGATGATACCCTACGGCTCTTTTCTTCCTATAGGAACTAAATTAGAGATATTTGTGAAGCAAACATCTATCAAATTAAGAAGACTATGCTATCATTTTCGAAGTTTTTAACTTTCTTTCTCTCCACAGTTCCTTTCTAAGTAGATCTCTAACAGCAGCTCTTATTGCCTCACTCCTTGAAGGATACATCCTTTGCTTTATCAGTTCGTTTAATCCAGCTATATAACTTTCAGGTAGGTGAACAGTTATGAGCCTCATATTGCTTTTATCATTTCCTCTCAATAGATCCCCCTTACTACAAATAGTGTAAACTACCGCATTATACCTTAGTATTACCCCAGTAATACCCTAGCAATACACACACCTTTAGTTTTTACGTATAACATGTAAACTCTAATGTACCTTATCATATCTCGTAACTACTTCTCAGAGATCATATGTCATTTATTCTAAGCGTGCTTATCCAGTATTTTTATCCTACTCTAAAATTTTCCCAATCAAAAATGATACCGTAGCATCAACTATCCTTGCTTGGACAAACTCTCCTACTTTTAAACTATCTACTTTATCTAAGATAACTAACTTGTAATTCTCGGTTCTACCTAAAGCTCTTTCTCCCTTAATATCTACTATAAGGGCTTCTATTTTACTTCCTATAACTTCCTTATTTCTTTCTAAACGTATTCTCCGAGCAAGAAGGTAAAGTTTCTTACTTCTCTCGCGTTTTACGTGTTCAGGTACCTGTTTCATGGTTGCTGCTAGAGTACCAGGTCTAATACCATATCGTGCAATATTTATCCTATCTGGTTTAACCTCTTCTATTAGCTCACATGTATTTCTAAATGCTTCATTGTCCTCACCAGGGAATCCTACTATTACATCAGTCATTAGGCTCATGGAAGCATACATCGTACGTATCTTTCTAATTAAACATAGATATTCCTGTGTAGTGTATTTCCTATTCATTAATTTAAGTACTTTATCATCGCCAGATTGTACAGGTAAATGAACGTGCCTATAAAGACGCTCATCAGAAAATAATGGAAGAAGGTCATCTATAAAGAGCTGTACAAGATGAGGTTCCATCATTCCTATACGTATTCTGTACTTTCCCTTAACTCTTCTTAAAATCTCTTCTAATAAGCAAACCAGATTAGTACCTTTATCAAAGCCATATGCGGCTACATCTTGTGCTGAGAGGAAAATTTCTTTAGCTCCTTTTTTAACAGCCCTCTCTATGGATAGTACTATCTTATTCATATCATAACTTCTTAACCTAGGTCTAGCTAACTTCCCAATACAAAATGTACAATTTCCCAAGCATCCTGATGCTATAGGTACTACATAATAGGTCTTGCTTACATCCCTGTATTCTGGTAGTACTACTCTAGGTTTCTCTTCTAATATTACTTTCCTCCCTTTAGCTTCTATTATCTCGTCTATAGCCTCTAGTGCTTCTGGTGCTAGTAGAGATGCATTAGGAACTACAGAGACTATAGCCCCTAATCTTGCACTTACTAAACAACCTGCTACTATGAGCTTCTTACCTGTAGCTCTAAGTATCTTTAGCTTATTAAGAATTTTCTTTTCGGTTTCGACTCTTACAGCGCAGGTATTTATCAGTAGTACGTCTGCTCTCTCTATATTATCGACTACAACGTGTCCATGCTCTCTTAATATTTTCTCCATTATTTCGCTCTCGGCCTTATTAAGCCAACACCCATAGGTCTCTATGTAAACTTTCATAAACTTCGATCTCCCAAAGAAGAGTTAGCTTAATTTACCCTAAGCATAGTATTACGTGAGATATCTAAATACACTTAGAAATATATTGCGCCTCTTCCAGGGTGTAATAATGTCTAGGATATACCTATTCCTCATCCTAATTTCATTACTACTCCCTCTATCTACCATCTTATGCCCTCCCATTGTCGCCAAACATGCCTATGAGATAGCTTACATAGAGAGCGATGTATCTTTGCTCAGTAACGGGATATTGGCCTATACTTTTAAAGTAAATATAACGGAGAAGATAGATAGACTAGAGTTCTCTTTTCCTCATTATATTAGTGAGTATCTAATGAATTATAGCTTAGAGCCTTCTAGTGTCATTAAGGAAATTACTGTAATTAACGGTGAAGATCTCTTTATGACTATTAAATTTAAAAAGCCTCTCTCTAATGCAACATTTTATCTATATACTGTAGCCCCTACTGAAACTAATGCTACTCATCTACTAGTCCATATAATGGCTTTTCCTAAAATAAGTGTTCCCATCAGACTAGTTAATTTTACACTCTATTACCCTCCATTAGTTTCTAGAACTTCAATAGAGATCATAAACCCTCCTTCAGCAAAAGTGGAGGAGATCGCCAATAAGACTTTAACTAGATTAACTTTCAGGAACATTGCACCTTACAATACATCCGAAGTTATAGTAAATCTAAAGGCTAGCTTATCTTGGCCTATAATTAATACACTAAATAAAACCATAATTCTTGAAGGCGACAAATATAGCGTTCAAGAAGAGTATCTAATAAGGAACATCGGCTCACAACACGCAAGCTCGATAACTATATGGTTACCAAAGAATACAGAAAATATAGAGGTATATGGAGCTAGTAGTAGTTATGTTAAAGGTGACTATGGTTTCGGCTCTTACACAATAATCCCTGAGGTCAATTACACAATTCTGAACATTAAGCTATGGTATCCATTGAGAGCAAATGAGACCATATACTTACGCATAAAATACATCACAAGTAAAGGAATAGCAAATGAAAAAGGTGGACTCTTCTCTTTAAGTATGCCCCCTATCTGGTGGTTCAATCTTCCTATTAAAACTCTTGCGTTACATATAAAAACCTCTGACTATGTGTACCTTAAAGACATAACGTGCAACTACGGCAATGTAAAAGAGAAAGATGATGAAATAAGTGTAAATATAAGAGGGATTCTAGGTCCATTAAGAAAACCTATTATCAAAGTAACGTATTCTGTAAACATGTTTAGAAAGGCCCTTATAAGGTCACGTAGTATAGTGACTTTAGCTATTATAGCTACTATAGCCTTAACACTAAGCTTTTTCGCTTCAAGGCAGATATCTACTAGACGTGAAGAATTACATAAGATTAAACCGCCTATGGAAGTATATGATCTCCTTAATAGTATTGACGAATACATTGCTATTAAAATGGAAGAAAAAGACCTTGAACGAAGTTATGCTCAAGGAAAGCTAAGGAGAAGTATTTATCAGGGTCGAAAAGAAAGAGTAACCCGAGATCTGAATAAGCTAGATAAACGTATTAGTGAATTAAGCGAAAAAGTACGTACTTCTTATCCTATGTTTTATAAAGAGATAGAAGAGGTTTTAACGCAGCTAGGAAGGTTAGACTCAGAGATAAATGCAATAATTGATGTTGAAAGAAGGTATCGCTTTAAGAGAATCAATAGAGAACAATATATTAGATCAGTTACTCGCTATAATAGGCTAATAGAGCGGAGACTTTCAAGGATAAACAGCTTACTTATAGCTCTAAGAGAAAGGCTAACCTAAAGACTAGAATAACACTGTTCCCTAGGAGAATGCCTAGTATAACTAAACTCTAGCAATCCTTTACACTTATTAACAACATGAGCATAAACCTAATATCCCCCTAATATATTACAGAAATATAGAGTATAATAAAGCCCGGTGGGGTAGCGGCCAAGCCTGCGGGGCTTTGGCCCCCGTGACGCGGGTTCGAATCCCGCCCGGGCTACCATCTTTTATATTCTTCATTACTACCTAATGCTTATTTTCTTATTGGATCTTTAAGGATATATGCGTGTGATTTTGGCTATAACTGGAGCAAGCGGAGTTATCTATGGCGTTAGGCTACTTGAAGAATTAATTAAGCATAGGTGTAAGATATTCTTAATCATAACAGAACATGGTAAATTACTACTTAGACATGAACTTAATAAAGATTGGCGTGAGCTAACCAAGAAGGTTGAGTATTATTTTGATGAACATGATATGTCTGCACCAATAGCTAGTGGCTCATTTAATGTAGATGCCATGGTAATTGCCCCCTGCAGTTTAAAAACCCTTGCTGCTATAGCCCATGGTTTAGCTCTAAACTTAGTAGCGCGAGCGGCAGAGTGTATATTAAAAGAGAGAAGAAAGCTAATCCTATTGATAAGAGAGACTCCTTTAAGTTCTATTAGTTTATGGAATATGCTAAAGATATCCTTAGCAGGAGGATTAATAATGCCTGCGGCTCCTGCCTTTTACCATAAGCCTAAAGATATTGATAATTTAGTAAACTATATTGTAGGGAAGATATTGTCTCAACTAGGGCTAGAGCATGAGTTATTTCCCCCTTGGACTGGCTACGCATAAATAAGTAGTTACTCTTAAATAGTTAACTTACGTCTCGTAGTAGGGAGTTAAAGTGAAGGAATTACGTTTTTCAGTAAAGATAGCAGGAGCAGCGATTATGAGCATACTTTCTGTCATACTTCAATCTCTTCCTCCCCTCTTCTTAACACCATGGTTTATGAGAATAGACTTAGTAGCAGTACCATGGATCCTTTGCTGGTTAGTATTTGGACTAGAAGCGGCAACTCTCTCTTTGTTTATAAGTATACCACTAGTAGGCATTTTAGGTCCCTTCGCTGGTGGCTGGATTGGTGCTTTTATGAAGGCTGTAGCGAGCATATGGATGTTCCTAGTTCCAGCACTAGTAGCTAAATTAACCAAAAAAGATTTGATGAATGACAAATACTTTTATACATTAGCAGTTGTTCTAGCAATAATACTAAGAGATCTAGTCTGTATAGTTTTCAATCTATACTTTGCCATACCTTTGTTCTTTGGCATGAGTCCAGAGCAAACATTGGAATTCTTCTCTAATCCTCGTTTTCAGAGCTTCATCAGTAGTTCCCTAGGGATAGTAGGGCTCTCTGCATATATTCTCGAAGTTAGCTTCTGGAATACTATACAGGGCTTTATTGATGCCTATGTAGCATTGCTCTCCTACATACTCGTAAGAAAGTATTTTCATTAAATAGAATGTACATATATCGCCTTCTAGATCTTAACTTAACTTTTATCGTTTCATTATTTTAGCACTTTCCTTTTGCAAAGAGAAATTTTAAAATTTCATAAATTCTTTACTATTATAGAGAGATCAGGAAATGAAGGAAAGTGATTCATGTAACTTCGCTTCATCCTCAGATAGTAATTTATGTCCAATAAATTCTCATTTTAATAGAGTTAGCTATTCTGATACTTTAACAATCTCGTTATTAAGGAGGGCGTTATGAAAGTGAGTTTTATAAAGAGTCTATTTGAAAAGGTTAAGTTATTAGAAGCTGAAGAGATGATAAGACGCTACTTTGTGATGAATGGTTTTGATGGTATATTGACTGTCTTAGGTATCCTCATAGGATCCTATATTTCCGAGAACATTAATCCTCCACTCATAATAAACATCACGTTAACAAGCGGTATAGCTATGTTCATTTCAGGCTTCTTTGGAGCATACATAGCTGAAAGAGCTGAGCGTTTAAAGGAGATTCGTGAGCTTGAGAGAGCGCTATTAAAACCCCTAAAGAACTCAGTATTAGAAGAGGCAGTTCTTACTGTTACTATAATCGTAGGCATAGTTGATGGCTCTTCTCCTCTTATCGTAAGCTTAGTGATAATAGTACCCTTCTTCTTAGGATTAAGCCCCTTATTAGCCTTCTACATATCACTTTCCATAGCCCTTATCCTTCTCTTTCTCATGGGCCTCTACCTTGGAAAAATATCTAAAGAACATATCATACTTAGTGCTATCAGAATGGTTGCAATAGGTATATTATGTATCTTCCTAATGTTACTCGTTAAGCCCCTTCCTCCATAAGATTATGTACTATTCAAGAAAACTATTTTTACCCATTAAGTATCTCATTAATATAGGCGATGAATTAAAGCGCCTTGCTGATTCTATGATGAGCGGAGAGTACCCATGAGCCAGCAAGTCTAAGGAAAATTTTATCGCTATCCACTCTTAAAGACCTCTCCTAGAATACCTCCTATAGCTCCTCCAACTAAGCCTATCAAAGCTTCTACTAACTTAGTCAATATGAAAATTAATGTTATACTAGATCCAAAAAGTGTACCTAGTAATGCTCCTAAAGGACTCCATATACTACCTAATATGACGCTTAGTAAGGTTATACCTAGCCCTAAGATTATCTTATCTAATATGGAAGCAATAAATCCAACAATACCTCCTTTAATAGAATCACCAATTATGTAACCAGATATCATACCACCAATTAAGTATGCCCACAACCCCACTCTCCTAAATAACAATATAACTATCGATCCCATTATTATTGCAATTAATATCTTAACCTCTTTAAATTGCCACATCATTACAACTTAACTCATAATCAATTTTAAATTATCTTTTTAGCTACATTGTTTAAATGGTGAGCTAGATGAAGGCGTTAGTACTCCACGCAATCAGAGATATTCGCTTAGAAGATGTAGAGAAGCCGAAAATAAGAGAGGATGAAGTTCTAATACGTGTAGGAGCATGTGGTATCTGTGGAACAGATATCCATTTCTATAGAGGAGAGTGGAAGGTTAAACTACCACTAATACCGGGACACGAATTCTCAGGAGTAATTGAAGCTGTGGGAAGCAAAGTTAAAATAGTAAAGCCTGGTGATCACGTTGTTGCTGAACCCAATATAACTTGTGGTGAATGCGAATATTGTCGAATGAGCGAACGTAACTTCTTTTGCAAGAACCTTAAAGCTATAGGTGTAGACATAGATGGTGCCTTTGCAGAATACGTCAAGGCTCCTGCTAGAAACGTGTACGCGATCCCTAAAGATATGCCTTTAGAGGAAGCAGCTCTAATAGAACCCTTAGCGTGTTGTATACGTGGATTGGATAATATAGGTATTAGAGTAGGTGACACCATAGCTATAGTAGGTACCGGTCCTATAGGTCTACTCTTTGTACAATTAGTCAAAATGTGGGGGGCAATAAAAATATATGCTATGGATATCCTTGATGAACGCCTAGAAATAGCTAAGAAACTAGGGGCTGACGTTACGATTAATCCAGCTAAGGAAGATCCAAAGGAAGTAATATTCAGTGAGACAAACGGAATAGGAGTTGATGTTGCAATAGAAGCTGTTGGAAACCCGAAAGCAATAGATACAGCTTTAAGTGTAGTAAGAAGAGGAGGACGCCTTCTAATATTCGGTGTTGCACCTCAGGATGCTATTTGGCAAGTGAAGCCGTTTGAATTATATGATAAAGAACTGCTCGTAATTACCTCATATAGAAGCCCCTACACATTTCAGCGAGCTGTGAAAATAGCTTCTTCAGGTAGAATATCCTTTAAAGAAATACTCTCCCATGTATTTCCATTAGAAAAAGGATCTGAAGCGTTTAAAATGCTAGATGAACGAAAACCTGGAATTACAAAGGTAGTCCTTAAACCTTAACTTCATTTTCTAAAAGGAGAATGGTGCCGCGGCGGGGATTCGAACCCCGGACCTCTCGGTCTCTGAATTTAGCTCCCTATGCTTCAGCCGAGCGCTCTCCCAGGCTGAGCTACCGCGGCTCATTTTCAGTATTAGTAACCTGAATATTATAAGTTTTTTCACATCACTTTATCAAACTTCTGGCCATGCTTAAAGTCCTTCCGTTAAACTAAAATTCACATCCAAGTAACTAATTTCTTTATGTAAACTGCTATTGTTCGAGCTATGCATAATACAAGAGTTCCGGAGGTATCCAAGTGGAAATAGACGTCATCATCTTAACGTATAACTGTATAAGAGGCTGGCCTGGAAAGGAGGTCTTTTCTAGGTGTCTTTTTTCAGTAAGCGAAAATGTACCTATTAATAGACTAATTATAGTTGATGGTGGTTCCTCTGATAACACTTTAGAGTTCATAAAAGAACTAAATGATAGATATGGGCTTTTCCCTGAGTTAGTCTTCATAAATGATAATGGTGGCAATAGAGCTACTGCTAGAATGAAAGGAATTAAAGCTGTTGAAACTGAATGGTTCGCATTCATCGATACAGACTGTATCCTCTGTAATGAATGGTTTAAGAGAGCATTTAAACACGTGAAAAATCATATAGGAGCTATAGAAGGCGCCCAAAGGTTGGTTCTAAACGCAAAGGATAAACGTTTCTTAAATGCAAGAAAGGAACTCAAGAGACGTTTCAAGAGGTTAGTTAAGAACCATATCGTCATTATAAAAAAGGGAAGAGGGTTTACAGGAGATACTATCATTCAGACTGATCTTGTAAAGGATATTAAAATACCCAAATACTATCATGTATTAGAGGATTACTACATTAAGAAACACGTCGAGAGCAAAGGATTTAAATGGATTAAAGTCAACGATGCTTACTGCTATCACTATGTACACTATCATAAGCCAAGAGACGTATACTATAGTGCCTTTATACTTGCTAGAGAAGGGAAATTAACTTTAAAAAGAGCATTACTAAGCATATTGACATCATTTCTCAAATACACTATAATAGGCTATCCTGATTGCGGGTTAAGAGAATTTAAGCTGTCTCTATACAGGCTGTCTGGCGTTTTTAAGGAAATTATTTCATGAGGCGGAATAAGATGCGTATCTGCATAATCTCAAATGGCATTCATAGGCATACGCAAATAATTGCTGATGGACTTGTTGAAAGAGGTCATAAGGTATACTTAGTTTATATCGAGAGAAATGATCCTTTTAAACCTTCATACGTTAAAATGATATCTGTTTCACCACCTAAGAGATTCTCAGTATATAGAAGAATGATTAAGCTATCTAGAATCCTAAAATCCCTTAAGGACAAGGTTGATGTAGGTATCTTCGTTGGATATCCAATGGCACATATTCTACTCTGCTCACCTGATATGTGGGTTAAAGTATTGATGCCTATAACACATCCGCCTAAGTTTCGTGGTCTAAGGCGGGCATACTACGCGCTGTATGAAAAACTTATAGAAAAGGCAATAGATAGAGCGGACGTAATAGTTAACGATAGCAACTACATGGCGAAAGTATTTTCAGAAAGATATGGAAAGAAGAGTATAGTAATACCTCCACCTGTTGATGAGAAATTCAAACCAGACCTCTCAAAGAAAAAAGATGGTTTAATACTAAACGTAGCAAAATTCCGACCTCAGAGAGGACAACATAAAGCAATAGAGCTATTCAAGAAGCTTAATCATGCAGGGATAAACGTTAAACTAGTACTCCATGGAATAATTAGAGAGAAAGCATATTTCCAATTAATAACCGATCTAGCTAAAAAAGTTAAAGGAGTACATATAGTACTTCATGAGAGCGATGATAAATTGATTAACCTCTATCAATCAGCTACAGTTTTTTGGTGGCCTATAACTGCGCCTGAGGCATTTGGAATGCCCCCTGCTGAGGCTATGTCTTGTGGAACCCCAGTAATAGCTTTTGACCAGGAACCGATAAGGGAGATAATAGATAACGGAAAATCTGGCTTTATAGCGAATAATGAACTGGAGTTTATCGAGTACACAACACTAATACTAACAGATAGGGAGACAAGAGAGGAAATGTATGAGTACTGTATAGAATATGCTAAGAGATTCTCTAAAAAGAAGGTACTCGATAGATGGGAGAGATTACTTTCGAGCTTTGATAATTAAAGATATATGGTAGAAAGGTAGATAGAAAGCTTAAGGCCAGTATGAAGGTAATCATTGTTAATTTAAAAATTGAAAGAGATAATATTCGTTTAACATAAGCAAGTTGAAGACTCGTAACATTAATTCTTAAGGCTTTTAACTCCTAAGCATACTTTCCTATTAATATGCCATCATGAAATGATTCCGTATGAACTTCCTCATCTATAGACTTAATGAAAGATACTTTTAACTGATGTTTACTCTGTATACAACTCCATGAACATCTTTGACGATTATGGTACTATTTAATGGTAACACTAGATAACCTCCATCCTTTTCCCTACCTATCACTACGCCACCATTAACGTCGATAAGTCTAACTATAGTTATATGCTCATTGTTTATCACATGCATAATCTTAAGATACAGGATGTTCTCACTAATAAAGAAAGCATGTAACATAGCCCTATATGTTGTAACATGATCAGCTGAGAATATAATTTTACACTCATAATATACTATGCAGTCTGTTTTATTAATAGTCGAGTCTCTAGAGAAGAAGTAAGTCACATTAGGAAGCAGCTCTTCAAAAGAACTTTCATTAACCTTCGCATAAAAGCTCTCTAAGAAACACCTAGCTCTCTCATTAAAATTCATATCGTTACTATGAGATGCATATGCTATTGCCTCGAGTGCTATCGCTAGAACTTGTTGTTCTTTAAAAAATCTAGAATATTCAGACATTGTAGCGTACTTTAATAGTCCCCAACTCCAAATTGTAAGCAATACTGTGAAGACTATGATAATTGAAGCTAATAGAAGGAATTGACCATAATTTTCACGGTTCATATGTACTAACCTTAAACATAACTACTACTGGCTTTAAAGTCCCATTCACTCCTGGAAGTAGGAAAACTGCACATCGAGAGGAACCTAAAACTCCATAAGATACCTCTAATATAGTGCTTCCATTTAAATCAAGAACTACTAAAGAGTATGGTATCTCTAGTATATCAGTTAGTATCCCTCTAAGTGTTTTAGAATCGCGTGTATATACACCATTTTTCAGAATTCCTTTTTTGTTCAACCATGCTAGAACAACATCTACTCCTTTTACTATTGTTCTCCTATCATGCACTACATATCTTTGTTTAATTACATTAAGATTAAGTAGGAAAATTGTAATTAAGAGAGAAATTAGCATAGCCTCGATAATCTTCAACTCCTACACCCTCCGTAGACTTTAGCTACAATTTTGACTAATCTATCATTAGAAACTACGAACAGGATACACATAGCCTTTGGTTCAAGATTGTTAAAACTACTATCAGAGTATACTACTTCTTTACTCAATTTACCCTCCTTATAATCATAAATTATAATACTGACAGTTACTCCCTCTTTCTTACTAGGCCATGAGATGTTATTTCCTGTGGTGATATTGTAAGCTATTTTTAGTGCTAGCTCCTTAGCTACTTCACTAAGTACTGCCTCGCTATACGCTGTTTCATGCATGCTAATTAAACTACCTACACAATTTGTTACTACTATGATTAATACTGCAAATGATAATGCAGACACTATTTCATCTAAACTCAAGGAACCAACCTCCATATGCCATTTAGTAAGACATGCACATCACTAAGAAGTATGATAGATAAAGCTACTACGATAAACAAGGGAAGATATGCCACTCCACTAGTTAGTGCCCCTCCTTTAAAGAGCCCCCCTACAAGTGGGAAAATACTAGAGATGAGTATTACATTACAGTAGATGAGTTCCTTAAGGAACTCAATATCTGTTTGATTGACAAGTATTGGTAAACTAGTATTATCCGGTATTGTTTTAAGCATACTCTTAAGAGGTCTTAACCCTAATTCTATCGAAATAGCCATTATCGTAGAGTAAACTGCTACTATGAATATGGATAACAGGAGAAACATCCTTCCTTTCTTTCTTACTTCTTCTTGAAGCATGTGTATCTCTGTAAGGAACTTAACGAACTTAAACATCATTCGCGAACCAACTGAATATTCTGATGCTATCCTCAAAGCTTCTAGAGGAAAGACTATGCTCTTTATTCCTTTCATCTTCTGAATAGCTTTAAGAAGGGATTCCTTAGTTATATGTTCTATAATAACTTTAAATAAACCTTTTACCGGGCTTCTAGCCCTATATCTAAGAGCCAAATATGAGATTGCGGACACCATGTCTGTGTCGATAACAAGGGCATATTCTGCTGCTTCATTTAAAAAGCCTATCAATTCACTAGAAGCCTGAGTTATGTCTATGGTGTATTTATAAGCTATTATTCCCGCTGGTATTGAAACTACTAAAAGAGATAACCCCATGGACATATAATCTCTAAGCCCCATTGATCTTAGTATAAAGAACATAGGCAATGACATAGATAGTGTATAAAAAACTTTAGGAGCTTCGCCTAAGCTTATGAATCCCACTCTAAATGAAACTATCATAGCAGCTAAAACCATAATGGATACTAGAGGTATTATAGTGCCTACTACTATTAACTCAGCACTACTTCCTATGAAAATGGTTAACGGTATCATTAATGCAGGTACTAAGAAGACGCTAGTTTGAAGAGCTGAGAACATATCATCGAATATGAGATTAAATCTCTCAACTTTACCTCTTAATTTCCTTAAAGTAATTGACATAAGATCCTCTAAACTTCCACCTATTTCGATAATTTCTTTTAATCTTCTGAAGAAGTCACCATATGCTAAGTTTATACCATTATTAGCCTCATATATTGCTGCATCTATTAAATTTAGTCCTTTAATAGCTCTCCATCGTTGCCAACGCTTAACTTCCTTGCTTATTCCCTCAAATATTGACTCATTTTCTAATGAAGATAGTACCTTAATTGGATTTAAAGAACTAGCTAAAATTAAAGCTAAAAAAGGCATCTCCTCCTCTATTCTTTTCTTCCTTATAGTAATCCTCAACAATAAGTAGAAAATGTAACTCGATGGTACTAATATTGCAATAATAATTAAGATAAGCATGAACATATTTAAGATAAGTCCTGTGATTACACACAGAAGAGGAATGAAATATAGTATAAGGTATAGTGCTGGAAGTGATGCTTTTAAAAGAGCTCTATCATGTAATTTAAGTAAAGTATCAGGTATCAATTGTATCATAAATCATCCCTTAAGTTTTTATAAAGTCCTTTCTTAAACGAGACATTCTCTATTTTTCCTTTCAATTTAGGAGCGTATGTCTTATATCCAGAGTAATAATGTCTAATTAACTTCGTGAAATACGAAAACTTCATGTTAGGACACTTCTTAGTTATAGCCTCAAGCAGTATTGCTGTCTTTATTATAAACTCTGGTATCTTTTCCTCTTTCCTTAATATCTTCAACATAGGATTGCCGTTTTCTATAGCTCTCTCAAAAGCCCTACTTTCTATAAGCTTATAGGGGTCTACGGCTTCTCTTACGAAAAGCCTACCTAACCTTCTAGATCTATAGATCGTTATGAGGTGGTCATTATAGTCTACTAAACTAAGACTAGAAACCCACTTTCTATTATCCTCAATATCATAAGATAGTACTACTAAAGCGTCTACACTATTCATAATAAGCTCTCTTGAAGCACCATAAGGAGGATGACTCATCTTCTCTATAGCATCCTCATCGCTTTCAGCGTGCATTGTAGTTATAGCTCCTAATCTTGTTAAAGATGCTTGAAGAAAAGCCCAAAAATCTCGTTCTATTCTAACCTCCCCTATCACAAGAAAACCTGGAGACTTAGATCTAATGACATTATCAAATAAATCTACGTAGCTATATCCTCCATTCGAGTACAGCTCCCTAATGGATATACTTTCATAGTCGAAAAGTTCTGATTTCAGAATTATCTCTCCTGCTGACTGAATTATCACTATCTTAACATAACTTGGGATGAAGGATAAAAAAGACCTAAGGAGAGTAGTCTTTCCTGACTTCGGAGGGCCTATGAAAATAATGCTTCTCCTTAAAAGAATTAAGGATGCTATTAACGCTGCTATATAGGAATCCATCGAGTATTGACTAATAAGAAACGGTATTGAGAACCTTTCAAGATCTATCCTTCTTAAAGTTATTGACGTCAAAGGAGAGATATCTGATTTCCTAGTAATACTTACTCTAAATATAGCATCATCCAAATCTATAGTTCTTACAAGAAGAGGTTTAATCTCAGTAGGTATGCTACCTACCCTATGACCTAACTTCAGTACTAGCTCGTCAGCATCAACTTTTATATTAGTATCTAACATACCGTACTTTCTGTGTACAACTCTTACTATATCCCCTAAGATATGGATATCCTCAATATCTGGGTCCTTTAAAAGCGGATCTAAGATTGAAAATCCACGTAGCTCCCTATCTACATAGTATCTAAGGATAGGATCACTTACGTCATTTAGATCTATTAAACCATATTCTATCCTTCTTATAAAATCCTGAATCTTATCTTCATTAGGAGGTGTAGGTTCCCTAATTAGATATCTTCCATTACTAGTTATTACTACTTTAACCACTTTGGCTATAGTATACTCTTCCACTGTACACTTCTTAGATACATCATCATCGTGGGTAGTATGCGGTATAACAACTCTCCTCTTCCTCTTTCTCCTTATGAATTTGCGTAAATACAGAACTCCATCCCCCCTTCAGAAATATTCATTACATCAACACGTACTCCTTCAGGAATGTTAATTACGAAAGGTCTCTTATCGTATATAATAATAACACTGTTGTTTACGTAGATAGGTACCTTATAAGGTATAAATACTCGACACGTCTCATATCCTTGCAACACTTCAAGGATTGTATTATTAATGATCATAAACGCATACACTTTCTCGTAATATGATGCTACTTCATTCACCAGATTACACATTTTATATGTCAACTCCATAGATGAGACAACTATCATCATGTTTACTAAGCAGGAAAGTACCTTACCTACTTCCATCTCATGCCCCCCACCTTACTAGTTCTATATAGAGTAAGAAGCTAGAATTGGATGAAAATCTGCAAATAGGATCGCCATTAACATAAATAGTTAAATGTCGAGTAAACATACTGCAACATAACCTATCCTCCTTCTTTATCGCATCTTGCATAAGCTTAATAGAAATTAAACGTATATTGATAGTACTGTCACTATGATAGATCTCTATAGCTGCTGGGAGGACTATTGTATACTGGTCTAAGTTTATTTTAACATGAGAACTTGCATTAACTTCTATCCAATACTCATTACCTGTAAGGTTACTTCTAGATAAAGCTAATGCACTTCCCCATAGTTTAAAAGGTATATCATTTATTTTAACTGAGACCTCATGGGTAGTAATCTTAAATTCTGAGATATTCATCTTAGGTAGCTCAAAGCCCTGGTAAAGTCCCTCCAGTATATGAGCTAGCCTTATCAAATGACCTGGTGAAGGGATCCTTCTAGTATACCTGTAATGATGCATGGTTTGTTGCATATTTACTAATACTATACTACTCATTATAGCAAGGGTAACAATGACCATTATCTTAGGAAGAATCATTATGTCACCACAGCAGTGCCTCTTAAGGTTCCAGCATTTGATATTATTACAAACTTAATTCGATCTCCTGGATTCCCTAAGACGTTACTAACGACTAACAGAGCACTTGCCTCTGGACTTAATGAATTACCCTGTACATTACCCTCTATAGCCTCTAAGGTGAATACTGACTCCTTATCATCTACAATAACCTTATATATGATAACATTGGATGTCCCTACATTCCTAATAGCTATATATAAAGTCCCTCCTGAGACTATAGGCTCCCCTTCAACTAGTATTATTGACTTAGGCATACTACGCCATGTGTTATATAACCAATAGCTAACCATTACTCCTACGATTAATGTAGTCATTATTATTAGTGCTAGTTCTAATCCTACGCCTCTAGGATCTGTCATCAACTTAGTGATAACCTTCATAGTTTCCATACTTCCTATCCTGATATAATACACCACGTCCTCATATAAATTTGTACCTATTAATGCACTACTTACACCTTGTTAAAATTTCTCTACCGAAGATTAACAACCTGTTAAGTCTTTATCATATCCTTCTTATGCGATCTTAACGAGGGGAACTCTCCTTTACTAAAAATTACAACAAACACTACGAACTACCTATTAACACCTTGTTATATCACTGTAAGCGCTATTTCATTCTGCATAAATTATCATAAGCTAAAGGTATGCTTCTTTTTACAAAAGGTGTTTATCACCTTTTAAGTTAAGCTCATGTAGTAAGCTTAAAGTATTGCTACACACCATACATTAAGTATAAGAAAGGTCATCTAGAATTGAGTAGTTACTAATTCATAAATAAGGTGAGATGCACTTGTATATTGGTATTATGAAACTGAAACCTAATGTTATGATAGTTACTACGTTATTGATAATACTAATAATGTACTGTCTTTCTCCCAGATACGCCTCCTCCTATGGCTTTATTGTAATAGCTCAAGTACATGTAAATGACATTCATCTTAGTACTGGTGAGTCCTGGTCTAACTTTGATGAGGATGAGAGCTTTTTCAATAAACTTGAGGAGTTCAATGTAAATAAAAACCAA
The DNA here is from genome assembly GCA_964517845.1 of uncultured Thermoprotei archaeon. GTDB lineage: Archaea > Thermoproteota > Thermoprotei > QMSL01 > B3-G16 > CAZFCQ01. Next base: position 28,150 of record CAZFCQ010000011.1, read on the forward strand.
AAATTGAGAGTATCTGCTAATATAGTTGGAGTAGCGCACGCCAAAGTTAAATCTCTTGACATTAGTTCTGGTTTAGGAAAGTTAATGTTAAGAGCTAAGTTCTCTTGGTACCTTAAATTCCGAATATATGTCTATCGACAAAATGAAGAGGGACTATGGACAAGAGTATGGGTTATAAGTAAAGAATGGGCCAATACTGAGTCCGGGTATAACATAGGTAAGGACGTATGGATAAAAGCTAGAGGAGAGTCTATTATAAAAGAGTTCACCGATGAGGGCTCATATAGGGTAAGTATAGTAGTAGAAAGTGCTTACGCCTATGTACAAGTATATGTAGAGAATGTCGGGAGTCCTGCTACTATAGAGGAGATACATGGAGCTGTAACAATATCCATATCTGCTAATTTAGAAGAATATAAGACCCACTCTTATATCCCTATCATAAGTGGTAACACTCGATATAAAGTTGATATCGTAAAGGTGGAGGTTATACCAAATCCTATATTTTTAGGAGAAACTGGTGAGGTAAGAGTTCATCTGATGAACCTTGGCTCAAAGCTATGGTTTGGTTCAATAGATTTTCTTTATAAACACTACATGTGGTTCATTTACGACAACATAGGCATTCTCCCTGAAGATTGGTATAACGAAAGGAATTGTAGTTGGATACTTTATGCTAATGGATCGTATATGGTCGTAAGGTTTTTTATTACTACTAGCAGGGCACCCTTCAATGAAGAAGGCGATTATTATTGTATGATAAAGGCTGATAATAGCTGGTGGAGTAATGATGGTGATTATGAGTATTTCTATCTACAAATAAGAGAATCACAAAGCATTCTACTTCTAGATAAGCATTTAAAGATAGGCATAATTCCAAATGCTCCAATTCCATTAAAGCTAAACGTAACTGAATTAAGCGAAGGCCTATTACTCCCCGGAGATATTATCGTACTTCACGCTTTTACTCCTCTTAAGTGCATATCATTATTTAACACCTCTAAACAATGTGCAACTCAATTAAAGATCTTGGTATCACCAAGAGGTGAAATTCGCTTACCATATAATAGTCTATCATATGGACTATTAGCTAGCCCTCCTCTGGGTTTATTCAATGATAAGATTAATAATTGGAAACCCTTAATGGACAAATCAACATACTTAATCCTAAATATGAGCCGCGGGAAAGTAAATTTCTTAATTAATATAACCGTCCTCATAGGCGACATAAGGGTGTACAATTACTCATATTACTATGATGCTCAAGGAGTCAACATTTCCTTATATTTAATGTGGACCTATAAGTCTTTGTCTAAGCCTATAACTGAGCCTCTTAGTCCTATAGATTGGGCTGAATGGTTCGAAAATAAAATATGGACATTAGCTCCTTTAGTTTCGAATTCCTCATTAATAGAATCTCTGCATGATGCTGTTCCCTTGAACAATAAATCATGGACTAAGCTTAGATTAAGCTTTGATAAAATTAGAGCATATATGCTATCCTCATACGAATATCCAGCAAGATTCTCTCTTATAAACTACCTACTATTAGGTAACAATTCTCTTATCAACTACATAACAGCTATTGGTCTTAGTTATAGTATAAAAGGAACTCTCGCTAGAAGTATCACAGTAATAGAAAATCTCTCGCTCTCTCCTTATCTAAAGGTCAAGCTTTACGCTAAAGGAGAATATGATGGTTCTTCAAAGGAAGAAGGTATAAAAGCTATTGTATATGTAAATGATAAAAATATCGTGCTTCTAGATGAAAATGATGGACTTCTTGATGGTTACATATATTATGAAAATCAAGAATTATGCGCAACTAACGTAAGGTACCTCTTCATATGCACCATACCAGGTATACCCCATGAAGCTGAACACAACTTAATAATATTAATACCATGGTGGGATGTAGAGTTAAGTATTTCAAGCTAGGTATGATTAGTAAATGATCTTTAAATAGTGAGTTATTGAACATATTAATGTAAACGACAATTCACTATGGATGAAGAGGAACTGGGGTTCTGAAATTAGATGATGAGACTTCGTAGTAAATAACCTACCTATCACTTCTCTAAATCTGGTCGCACTTTTCCTGCTTTAAATGCTAATACTAGGTCTTTTGTAACCCAATCTAAATTACTCTCTAATTTATGAAATGCATCATAATATGTCTTCATTATACTTTTAACAACTTCACTTCCGCTTAATTTGCCCTCCCCTACTAGACTAAACTCCCGCTCCATATTCGAGCGTAGATTTACATCAACTAATTCGGGAACGACTTTAAGTAAACTCTCTATTAAAGTTACTCCTAATGGTGTCGGTATCAGCTTTCCTTTGCTTCTAAATGCATATCCTCTCTCTATATTAGTTTGTATATGCTCATGCATAGTACTATCTGTCCCTATGCCTTTAGCTCTCATTATTCTAATAAGTTCACTCTCAGTAAGATACTTAGGTTTAACTTTAACTCTCCGTACCTTAACATCTCTTAAATATAATTTGTCCCCTTTACTAAATGGAACTTCCCTCTCCTCTGGTTTTTCAAAGTAGTATATCATAAAGTATCCTGGCTCTATAACTTTAAGGCCTGAAGTGTTTAGTCTGATGTTACCTAACTTGATATGCGCTTCCTTACGTTTTATCTTTGCAGGAGGCATAAGAGTAGCTAGGAAATGACGGACGATTAGCTCATATAACTTTAAGTAATCTCCACTTAGCTCTCCTTTTTTAGTAGCCCTTATAGGATGAATGGGAGGATGAGCTTTGTCATCAATTTTTCCTTCTCTGGGCTTAAGGACTTTTTGGCTTAAGAGCTCTCTAGCTATATTACTGATTTCTTTTACATGATAATTTATCAGTCTACTTAGTATTCTTCTAAGATTAACTCCTCTGTAGATTTGCGTCTCCGTTCTTGGGTAACTTATAAATCCATTCCTGTAAAGTTCCTCCGCTATACTCATAGTCTTCCTCGAAGGTAATTTCAAGAACTTTGCTGCACGGCTAGCCAATTCATAAGCATCTAAAGGCTTAGGAGGTAGTTTCTTTTCAACCCAACTCTTAACATTTACTACTTCAGCTATCCTTACTCTCAAGGCTTCTTCCTTTGCTCTTTCAGCTTCCTCTAAGTTGTTATAAGATTTAGTAAAGGTAAATTCCCCATAGAAGGGATGCTCAAGCATTAGCCTTAATACATATCTATATTTCTCTCCAGCTCTCCATTTAAGAAAGGGCTCCACAATTAGTCTTAATGTTGGTGACTGACAGGGACCATACGAGATTATCCTGTTCTTAGGCAGTTTCATTTTCCTTCTAAGTGATAAGGTTAATAATCGTGTAAATATAACACCTGATCTTAAATCAACCTCCTGCCGTGTTGCAGATTTTTCAATCCAGAACTCATTCAGCCCTGTAGGATTGCTAAAAGCCCCTCTTACCTCGTTTGGATCAAGACTTGAGAAGCGAATTCTATAAACTTTAATGTACGGATTAACGCGTCTTACTATCTCGAGTACCTCCCAGCATATATGCTCTCCTTCTATATCATTATCTAATGCTAAATACAACCTCCGAGCATATCGTGCTAGGTACTCTATTGCTCTAACGTACTTCTCAGCACCCCTTCTAACTCTATATTCAACATCAGCGCTAAATAGCTCTTTAAGGGTATCATAACGCCACTCTCTGTACTCTAAGAAATCTAGGTTTAGTATATGCCCACTAACTCCCATAATTACATAGTCTTCAGAGGTATAGATAGGAACTCCTTTTATCCGCAAGACCCTATATTTGCCTAAGAGGATATTCGCTATAGCCCTAGCTACCTTATTCTTCTCTGCGACTACTAATGAAAATCCTCTTCTAATACCTCTCATGTACGCCTAGTCTACGTGTTACTTCTTTATGAATTTAACGCTAATTATCAAGATGCATTATAAATCAATTTATTGATGTGTATTTTCCAGTGCACTTTCTCTATTATTTCAAAACATACAAAACCTATATCTTTTTTGATTTCAAGGTTTTTCCATGAATTTTCTATTTAATTAAAATATCTCTGATTCTCAGTTATAAAAAATTACGAATTTCAACATTAAGAGAATGCTTGATCTCGCTATAAGCAAGTACGAAACAAGGTTATATCCTATTCTCATAGGTGCCTTTAACAGAAAGAGTTGAATAACTCTGCGACAAATGAGCTAACAGTGGTCGAACATCTGGGGATAATTAATGAGTGAAGATATATTCTTCATAGCGCAATTCTTTCTGAAGAGGGCATTATACAAGGTAGATGAAGCAGCCTATATGTTGGGCAGGACAAAGTTCTTAGAGTCCATACTGGTATCAAGGGAGAGCATGCATTTAGCAGTAAAAGCACTATACTTGCTAATTATTGGAAAACTAATAAAAGGAGATAAAGTAAGTGAAAAAGACTTAAATCACCTTATAAAGAAATCTCCCGAAGAATTTAAGCAACAGGGAATCGCTAGATTAAGCATAATCTTTAGATTATGGCGTATTCTTGACGAATTTCCAATGCCCGAATTAAGGGTAGACCCTGAACTTCTCTTCAAAGAGGAAGATGCTGAACTAGCATTAGAACATGCTAGAGAGTGTTATAATATCGTTTCACGCATAATGAAGCTCCTAAAAAACTATGAACTACGCAGATATACACTACACACTAGAGAATATATAGAGAAACTAGCCAGATACAACAATTAGCAAGCTTTATGGTCATAATCAGAACCCCGTAAGCGCATATACCTAGTGATGTTCCATTTAAATAAGAGGCTAGTGTCTAGTCTATACTCATCTTCGTAATATTCGTCATTTCTTCATAAGAGGCATTCAATAGGCAAGGAGCTTGTATATGATTTCAAACAATGTAAAGAGCAAGGAAAGACACAAACTCTCTAAAGACAACCTTTAGAAGTTTATTGTAACATACACACTTATTGCTATAATCTAAGAATATGAGATAGCCCCCCGCATATGATACGAAATCATGAACGTTGTAGAATACTGTGTCGTAAGCTATAATATTAAAGTTATGCTCTTAAGCAATCTCTTTTTAGGAACTAATTTTAGCTCATAGTACTTGTGTTTATGATATATAAAAAGGCTGAGGATTTTTCATTTACCTATGGTGCCCCGGCCGGGATTTGAACCCGGGTCCTCGGCTCGAAAGGCCGACATCCTTGACCGGGCTAGACGACCGGGGCATAGGTCTGGATATGTAAATAATACTAGGATCTTATTTATTTTTCTGATTTTCGCTTTTTCTTCATGTTATGAAAGTTCTTTGGACGATACCATAGCATACGTTTAGGAGGCATAAAACTCGTACCTCTAAGGGAAAAGAGATGGAAAATTTCGCTATTTATGCTAACGTTTAAGATAGGCTAGTATAAGCGCATAACTTATATTCCTGTATAGTAAATAGAATTTATCGAGGGCCCGTCGTCTAGTGGTCTAGGACACCCGCCTGACGCGCGGGAGATCCGGGGTTCGAATCCCCGCGGGCCCACCAAAATCATGCTCCAGTATTCTCTCATCTCTGTTTAGATTTCCCTTTAATGTACTCTACCCCATGAAGATGTTGCCACTGAAGATCTTTTCTCTATCAAAAATTAACTCAGGAGTAAATCCTATTTCATAATGTAAGATTATTGATACTCCTTCATACAACTTAGTAGTTTCATTTACTTATAATACCGTGATTTTGGATAGATATCTCTTCATATGTTCCTTATGATAGACTACTCTTTTATCTACACTATAATGTTAATTGATCCGAATACCACATCATAGACTTTAGACGTAAACTATGCAATTCAATGTTGGATACTGCATTGCTTATTATTCCTCATGTAGAGGCTAAGTGGTTTCCATGATACAATAAAAGAAAGATATATAAACCCCTCCGCCCTCTTTTCAGATAGGGGATTGAATATGCCGCAGAGAAGGCAACCCCTAAGCATTAGAAGATTCTTTGAAGAGCTAAAGAGAGACTACCCACAAGTAACTAAAATGAGCTTAAAAGCAGAAAGACTTGCACATGACCTTACACTAGACTTTGCTAGACGACTAGTTAAACGATCATTAGAGATCGCTTCTGCTAAGAAGACAAAGACAGTCCTTGAGAGGCATATAAAGGAAGCTTATGCCGACTTGACTGCTAGCATAGTAAAGTAGAACGTTAATATCAATCATCCTCTCATAACCTTTAATCCCCTTTATTTTTTATTAAATCCTTCATGTGAAAATATTTAAAGAAGCTTCTCTAACTAATTATCAGATCCGAATAAGCATCTCAATGCCGGGGTCGCCTAGTCCGGTAGGGCGCGGGTCTGCTAAGCCCGTGGGGGTTCCCCCGCGCGGGTTCAAATCCCGCCCCCGGCGCCATTTTATCAATAAAAATTTATGAGAAGATCTGATATCTTCTCTCTGGTGATAGAAATTGCACTTTAGTCTTTATAGCATTGCTCTTAAGAATTACGATCTTAAGGGAGCCATTAGATTCGCCTCAGAATTAGGCTTCGATGCTATAGAGATAAGAGGACGCAAGGGATTTCATATATCTCCTAATGAGTATGACAGAAAATCGCTAAATGAAATTAAAGAATTGCTTGATTCTTGGAATCTAAGAGTATCAGGGATTTCCGGTTATACTACTCTTACCTTAGCTAATGAAAGTGAAAGGCAAAAGGCTGCATACGAAGTTAAAGAATGGCTAGAGCTTGTTGCTTACCTTGGAGGAGATTTCTACAGAGTTAATGTTCCTCTACCTAAAGATGCTACAAGAGAACAAGCATTCAACTGGGCTATTAAAAGTTTAAGAAAGTGCTTGAAGCTATGTGAGGAATATGGCATAAGATTAGCATTAGAGAACCATGGAGATTCGCTAGTAGATAGTGCGGAAAATACTAAGACATTATTGGAGACTATCAATAGTGCATATCTAGGAATAATCTATGATCCTGGAAATCTTTTCATAATAGGAGAGAGAAACTTCAAAAATGATATCAAACTACTCTCTAGTTACATTATAAACGTTCATGTAAAGGATGTAAAGCAAATAAATAAGGAAGAATATAGGGAAGTATTGTTAGGAGAAGGTGAGATAGACTGGAGATCTATTATAAGAGAATTGATCAAAAGAGGTTATAACGGATACTTAAGTGTAGAGTATGAAGTAATATACCGTTTCGGAGAATTACTCCCCCCTACAGAGGTAGGAATAAGGCATTATTTAGCTGCACTAAAAAGAATAACTAATGAGATTACCTATGGGTAAGTAAAGTTATTAAGGACATATTATAATGAATAATCGTGCTTACTTTATAAAGCCCGAAAGGCGACGGGAGGCCTGGGGGGCTAGCCCTCCCCTACCCCGCACCGGCGGGGCCCGCAAAAGGGCTCATGGCGGAGGCCGCAACTCCTAAGGGAGATGGGGTTAGGCATATGGGAGGCTAGTACTCCTCTATGAATTCCCGTCCCGTGGGGTCGTTGGAGACCGATAGGCTCTCTGGAAGGAGGGCCGAATCGGTCTTGCCGGCCGAACCGGGTCAGGCCCGGAAGGGAGCAGCCCTAAGGCCGGACAACGGCGTTCACGGGGGAGCGGGGAGGAGAGTGAGGCTAGCTTAACCCATATGTTTAGCCCCATCCACCTTAGGGGGTTGCCGTCGCCCGGGAGGCTTTACATGAATCTCAGTTGTAATATGCTTCTTATTCTATTTGTCCTTCTACAATCTTCACATAACTCACCTAACGTAGGTCTTCCACATAATGTACATGGGCTATAAGGCTCATCTAATAAACGGCCCATCTCCTCTGTTGCTCTAATGATACTAAACAAAACTTCTGGATGATCCTTCTGGAGATTCCTTAATTCAAGTTTATGTAGATATTTCTGCTCATATTGAGCATAAGGGCATGTAATTTCACTTAATTCAGGATATCTGAAGGTTGCATAAGCCATTATCTCCTCCTCAGTTATGTACATAAATGGAGTTCTTAATGGTATTAGATTAGATATTTTATACATTGACTCGTCTAAAGAAGTATATAGCGTAGGCTTTCTTCCTTGAAGTAAATGGTTCAGGATATCGGCGGCAATTTCGTTAGCCAAAATTGATAAGGCTATCTTAGTTGCATTATTTTTTAAAGCCTCTTTCTGTATGAGTCTATATTCTAAGCTTCGACATACTGAACATATATATGTACAGTCTATATTCTTCTTCGCAAGCTTTGTGTATATCTCTTTAAGATCATGACCATAAACTTCGCGGAAACTTCTATAAATAACTTCTAATCCTAACTCTCCCTTTATAAACTCAAGGACATTCCCTACCTTATCCTCTGTAAGTCCTTTTTCAACTAAAAGTATGCTAAGCTTAGCTTGTGGATATTCCTTCTCTATTTTAGATAATAAATCAACCATGGCTATCTCCTTCCTAGAACCCTCTATAACTAGCATTATGTGATCTCTTGGTGTGAACATCTTAAAACGTGATATTGCCCTCTTAACTCTATTAATCATTCTTTCTGCTAAGCATGAAATACAGAGTTCTTCGTGTGAATATGGGCATTTATAAACGACCTCTCTTCTTTTACAACGAGTGCACTTCATCTATGTACCCTTAATTTTAACTCCTTCTAATATTTAATAGTGAACTCAAATGCCAAAGAGAAAACCTATTCGGATAAGCGACCGGGTTAAAGTAGTTTATGATGAAAAGAGATGGTCACTACTCAAGAAGCTAAGAGAGAAGGCACTTAAAATTATGTCTATCCTAGAAAAAGAGGGAATACCCACCATAATTCATGGAAGCGTAGCTAGGGGTGATGTCAATGAAGAAAGTGACATAGATATATTTATACCATTACAGGTATCTCCATATAGGGTAGAACTAACACTAGATAAAGCCGGATTTAACATATATCTGAGAGAGATCTCCCAAGCAACACCTCGTCATGCAATTAAAGGTCATATTTACTTAGATGAACTCACGCTGGTAACCTTCCCTATAACTGAATTAAGTCACTTAGAAAGAGAATTTTACAAATTTGGTGGAGAACTCACTCTTCATGATATACTAAGAGAACGTCGTGTACCTGGAGTAGACAAAAGACTAATGCTTATAATACCAACTAACTACGGTCATGAGGAAATGAGTATAATAGGTAGAGAACCTGAGGTAGCGAGATTTTTAGGAATCTCAATAGATATCGTCAAAGAGAGGGTTTTTATACTAACTAGGAGAGATGAGATAGGTAGAACAGGAGTTTACATAAAGAGAGCGTTAGCACCTGATGAAACTTTTGAAGGGGTATTAAGAGAGCTAGCACGAGAATACCCTATTCTTAGGAAAAAGTTAAGAGGTCTTACATGGCTCTAATAGAGTATCTTAATAGACCTGCTATACTTCCTAAGCTCTTAAGTGTAGGATAATACTCGGCTTTATGATTAAGAAGCATAACTTTACCTCTATACCTCTCTACAGTTTCCATCACACTCACTACTCTCTCACTTAATGTTGGATTTCTTAAAAGATCCTCTCCTACTACTAGAGATTCTATGACTCCCATACCTGCTACCTTCTCTACTTCATCTAAACCGTATATGACCCTAGGATCATTTCTGCCAATTCTAGCAAGTACCTCCATGAGGATTCTTTGAGCTTCAATAAGTTCATATTCCTTAAGAATTTTAACCTCTATACCTCTTCTTATTACCTCATAAACTCCACTTTCATTACTCGATGTAGCATCCTCTATAAAGACCTTAACTCTAGGGATCTCCTTAAGTAGGTATTTTTTGAAGCTCACTTTAGCTAAGCCAGGGCCTGCTAACACTATATCCTTAACATCTTCTCTTTGTACTATTCTTGAAATAATTTCTATTAGTGATTTAAAGAACCTACTTATTACTGCCCTTCTTCCTTTCTCTTCAGACTTTCCTGGAAGGCTAATACTCTTAGTCTCAAGTATTTCGATACCTAGATCGTGTAGGAGTGCTATGGTCGCCTCATCGTAATCTAAAGCTACTATCAATATCCGCCTCTTTTTCCCAATACTTAGTTTTTTTAATCTCTTTAACTCGTATTCTAACAAGTGCTGCTTAATGACTCGTAGTGGAGTACCTCTACCTATCGTTAACGAGTGATACCTCCCCTTTATTGCTAACCAGTCAGGAGCCTCGATTACTTTTCCCTTCACCCTTAAGGCTTCTCTAAATCCAGTTATCTCTACATTTTCAACTTCTATTCCTAAATAAACTCTTACTCTATCCCCTCTATCTGGCCTTCCTTCATCTTTTGCTCTTGGTTTTACATGGCGCGTAGTCCATGCGTAGACCACATCTCCTTTTTTGATAAGTATACTTAAGAAATACAAGTCTTCAAAGTCCTCAGGTATCAATTCTATATCCTTATGTTTATAGTTAAAGCTGAGGATCTTCATCGCTTAGACGTATAGCTATTTTAAAGGCTATTTATTAAATGTTATTATGAAAGGCATATTAAGGAAGATGCGCCCCATGAAGACTATTAAAATTAAAGATAATGAGGAAGTAATTATTAGGAGGGTAACTCTGAAAGACTTAGCTATAGTTTTTGAAATCGAAAAACTCTCCTTTAGGGATCCTTATCCCCTGGACCTACTACATACTTTAGCAATATTAAATAACGAGACCTTCCTTGTTGCAGTTCATAATGAAAAAGTAGTGGGCTATGTTATTGGAACTCTTAGATGGGATATAGTTGGACATATTATAAACATAGCAGTACACCCTGATTTTAGAGGAAGGGGCATAGGGAAAGCTTTAATGATAGAGGTAATGAAAGAGCTTAGAAGAAAAGGTGCAAAGATATTTCGTCTTGAGGTAAGAGTAAGTAATGTAGTAGCTCAAAAGCTATATGAAAGTTTAGGCTTTAGAAAAAGCTATACAATACCGAACTATTATAGCGATGGAGAAGCCTGCTATGTCATGTTTAAGAGAGATTAAACGCTTAAAAGAAGGAATTGTATATATAGGAGAGTTACCCGAAGGCTGTAAAATATGTTTAGAAGGAGGTAAACTAGTCCTCTTCATAACTGGCTTATGTAATGAAAAATGCTGGTACTGTCCTATAAATCCCGCTAAACGAAAGGACGTAATATATGCCAATAACAGGTTAGTCAATAAGTTTGAGGATATACTTAAAGAAGCTTACTTAATGGATGCTGAAGGAACCGGAATCACTGGTGGCGAGCCTTTATTAGTTAAAGAGAGATTATTATTTTTCATTAAAAATCTCAAGAAACATCTAGGAAAGGAACACCATATCCATTTATATACAAATGGACGCTTACTTACTAAAGCCTTCACGAGAGAACTTAAATACGCAGGGTTAGATGAATTAAGGCTTCATCCTATCTCATTAAATGATCTAAAGAAACTAGCCTGGGTGAAGGAAATCGGTATTGATGTTGGGATTGAAGTGCCTATAATACCTGGTCCTAGGATGTTCGAATATTATAATAGACTTTTCCTTCTTGCAGAAAAGTACGGTGCTAGCTTCATTAATATGAACGAACTGGAGTTTTCTGAAGGTAACTATTCAGCACTTCGATTGCGCGGCCTCTCTCTTAAACCATACTCACAGATAGCTGCAGAGGGTAGTGAAGAGCTGGCTCTTAAAATAGTAGACTGGGCTAAAGAAAATCTATCAATTAACATACATTACTGTGCAGCTAATGTTAAAGATTCTGTACAGTTTAAGGAAAGGATTAAAAGAATAGCAAGAAAAGTTAGGCGCAAACATGAAGAAATAGATGAAGATGGTCTATTAGTTAAAGGAGTTGCTTACTTTAATACGCAAACTCAAATAAAACCTATTCTAAGAAGCTTACTCAAGGAAGAATTTCATAAAGAGCTCATTATAATCAATGATAACCGAAGAAGACTCGAGTTTCATATAAGTCTTTTAGATAAGATATTGAAGGCAGATTCCCTTGTTAATTTTACGAAAATAGGTATTCTAAGAAAATACCCTGATCGAGATCTAGAAGTAGAGTTCATCCCCATTAAGTAATGAGGTATTAATTTCACTTTGATAAAACTTAATTCTTGGTTTTTTAAGCTATCAATTAAGGTGTGAAAAGTTGTCCGAGCCCAGGACTATCACTTTTTGGCTTCTAGATGCCTCTTATGATGTCGTAGGTAATGTACCTGAGATACGCTTATGGGGATTAACTGAAGATAATCAAAGAGTAGTAATTCTAGATAGAAGCTTTAGACCTTACTTTTATGTATTACCTGAAGAAAACGTAAGCCCCGAAAACCTTCTAAGAAGGCTAAAGGCAGAAGCTCATGGTAAGAGGCCTATCCTTGATATGACTATAGTTGATAAGAAATTTTTTGGGCGTCCTGTGAAAGCTATCAAGGTAACCTGCCAGGTTCCTGCGGATGTTCCCGAATACCGGGAGCTTTTCAGAAGAGTTGTAGGTGTTCAAGATGTATTAGAGGCTGATATACGCTTCTATATGCGCTACATAATCGATCACCAACTAAGACCCTGTAGCTGGCACGAAGTTAAAGTAAAACCTACCACTAAACATAAAAATTGGCAAGTTGACGCTGTTTATGAGGCATTAGAGCCACCTAAACCTATAGAGGATTATAGTAAGTTACCAGATTTACGCACTTTAGCGTTTGATATAGAATGTTATAACCCTAGAGGCTCCCCAAAGCCTGAAAGGGATCCTATTATTATCATAAGTGTAGTTACTAATAAAGGGGAAAAGCGACTACTTACTGCTAAGGACCATAACGATGTCTTGCTTATAAAAGAATTCGTAGACTTTATAAAAGAATTTGATCCCGATATCATAGTTGGTTATAACACAAATAGATTCGACTGGCCCTACTTAATAGAAAGAAGTAGATACCTAGGAATCTCATTAAGCGTTTCAAGAACAGGCTCTTCTCCTGCACCAAGTGTCTATGGTCACTATTCTATTATGGGTAGAGCAAATGTTGACCTATATGATTTTATAGAAGAGATGACTGAAATTAAAGTTAAAACTCTTGAAAACGTTGCTGACTATCTAGGTATAATGCCTAAGGATAAGCGTATTCTAATAGAAGGTACAGAGATCTATAAATATTGGGATGATGCTTCTCGTAGGAAAAATTTACTAGAATATGCTCTTCAGGATGCCTTGAGCACATACGGTATAGCTGAAAAAATACTACCCTTCGCAATGCAACTCTCAAGTCTTGTAGGACTTACACTAGACCAAGTAGGCGCGGCTAGTGTAGGTTTTAGAGTAGAATGGTATCTGATGAGGGAGGCTTTTCTCCAAAATGAGTTAATCCCCAATCGTATTGAAAGACCTTATGTTCCTTATAAAGGGGCTATCGTTCTAAAACCAAAGAAAGGGATACATGAGAATATAGCTGTACTAGATTTTAGTTCAATGTATCCTAATATAATGATAAACAAAAACATATCCCCCGACACTTATGTACCTCCTGAGGAAATTGATGATCCCTCTAAGTATAACATTGCTCCTGAAGTAGGACATGCCTTTCGGAAGGAGCCTCCTGGCTTCTATAAACGCGTTATAACAAAGTTGCTTGAGTTCAGAAAAAGAATAAGAGAGAACATGAAGCAATACAGGCCTGATAGTATTGAATATAGAATCTTAGATGAGAGGCAACGTGCAGTTAAAATCATTGCTAATGCATGCTATGGTTATGCTGGTTGGGTAGGTGCAAGATGGTACCGAAGAGAAGTAGCAGAAGCTACAACTGCATGGGGTAGAGAAACTATAAAACAAACCATAAAATTGGCTAAAGAATTAGGGCTTGAAGTAATATACAGTGATACCGATAGCGTTTTCGTAAAGTATGATAAGAACAAAGTTGAGAAATTCATAAAAGCTGTTAAAGAGAAATTCGGACTCGAAATAAAGCCTGATAAGGTATACGTTAGAGTATTCTTCACAGAGGCTAAGAAGAGGTATTGTGGCCTCCTTCCTGATGGTAGGATTGACGTGGTGGGCTTAGAAGCAGTTAGGGGTGACTGGGCTGAAATAGCTAAAGAAGTACAAGAGAAGATATTAGAAATCATCCTAAAGGAAGGTTCTGTTGATAGAGCTGTAGAGTATGTAAGGAAGGTAATTGAGAATCTCAAATCTGGAAAAGTGCCTCTTGAGAAGATTATAATATGGAAGAGTTTAAGTAAAGATCTTAGAGAATATGAAGTTCGTGCAGCCCATGTAACTGCAGCTAGACGTTTATTAGAAGCAGGATATAGGCTTGAAGTAGGTGATAAAGTAGGATACGTTATAATCAAAGGCCCTGGAAGGCTAGCGGATAGAGCCTGGCCCTATATACTCTTAAAGGATAGGAAAATGATAGATTATAATTACTACATAGAAAGACAGATACTTCCCGCTGCATTACGAATATTAAGGTACTTCGGTATAACTGAGAACTTAATACTCTCTGGCAAAAGGCAGACTACCCTCTTCGACTTCTTCGGGTGAGTAATATGCAAACTAATTTCTTAAAATACTTGCACGATGTTGGAAAGGTACTAATTAAGGGAGCTAAATCCTATGGTGAAGTTACAGTAGTACATCACGATGATGCAGATGGGCTTGTAAGTGCTGCTATACTCAAATTTCTGCTCAATAAGCTCAATATAGACTCGCATCTTATATGTTTAGAAAAGACGTACCCTCAAATTATATCTAAATTAGAATCCTCACATGGTTTACTTATTTATGCAGACTTAGCAGCTCCTCATGCACGAATGATCTCTAATTTGAACAGGAAGCGTGACTTGATTATAATAATAGATCACCATGACCCAGAAAAAGTCGATGATCCTAAAATCATTAATGTTAATCCTGAGTTCTTTAATATAAGTGGAGAGAGAGAAGCCTCAGCCTCAACAGTTACATATCTCCTAGTAAGAAGTGTACTAGGTTCTGTCCCTCTCCTAGCCAAATTAGCTGTGATAGGCGCTACGGAAATACCTGGAGAACCTATAAGTCTAAATAAAATTGTCATAGACGAAGCTTTAAGACTTGGCGTAGTTAAAGTTGCTAAGAAGAAACGCATCGATTATTACATTCTAGAAGACAATCTTTTAATACCCAGATCAGAGTATTCGAAAAAACTCACCATTTTAGGCTCTGTTGGGTACTATAGAAAAGGTCCACAATTAGCTATTAAAGCCTGTCTTGAAGGTTTTTCTAAGGATTTAGAAGTACTCTATAAGGAATTTGAAAAAGAAAGAAGATCCCTTTACAAGAAAGCATTATCCCAAATTAGATCTAGAAATATAAGCTATTCTAAAAACATCTTATGGTTCCATGTAAAGAACCTCTTCATTAATGTTGGTTCTAAGGTTCTAGGAACCTTCACTAGCTACTTGGTATATAGAATGTTCATGAATAGCAGTAGATATGTAATAGGCTTTATGTATCTCAATCCAGAAATACCTGGTTTTGGGAAATTAGATGGTGATTATTCTAAAGTTTCCTTAAGAACAACTCCTCGTTTAGCTAACCTTATAAGGCATAAACTACGTCCATCATCCTCAGAACTCCTTTATAACCATTGTAAAGCACTTGGTGGTTTTGGTGATGGGCACGAATATGCAGCTAGTGGTATACTTCCCAGGGGAAAAGAAGAGACCTTGATAGAAAGGATAGAGTCTGATATTCACTTATTCATAAGCAAGAAACTAAGGCATAAAAAGAAAAGTGAAGGACTTGATAAATATCTATAATATCACTACTTTTTATCCTGTCCCTTAAGAAGGTCGTCAAATGTAAGTAAGGTTATACTCTCTGATACTCTACTTAGAGTACCTATCCTTACACCTATTAGATACTTTATACCCTTCTCTGTGGCTAAGTCGACTAATCGCTGTGTAATAATACCATCGAATATTATAGCGTATGCATTATTTACCTTCTTAACGACTTCAACAAGATCTCTTACTGGAACTCTTTCTATCATATTCCAATTATCATCCATTATTAATGCTTCTAAAGTTCCTTTTAAGCTGTTTACTTCTGAGATTACATCCTTTGGTATGGGTACTGCTTCTACCTTTGTTACAACTACATGCTCTTTGCCTTTTTCTAACATAGCAAGATATTCTTGGGCTGAGATCTTGTTCTTTAAGCATTTCGCTATCTCTTTTCCTGTAAGTTCTTCTACTTCCTTTCCTGAAGGAGCCCTAGCTACATAATCTATATCTGCCATTTGAAGTAGCTCCCTTAAGACTAGCTCCCCTCCTCTATCTCCATCAACAAATGCTGTAGCAACCTTACTTTTTGCTAGATTTATTATGGTTTTAGGAACCTTTGTAGCTCCGCCTAATGCGATTACGTTACGATAACCATGTTTGACTAAGTTAATAACGTCAGCCCTACCTTCAACTATTATAACCTCATGACTTTTATCTATATCAGGTCCCGCAGGTAGTCCTTCAGGACCATACTTTATTACTTCAACAGCTCTAACTGCCTTTAGAACTTCATCTATAATTCTCCTTGTCTCAGGCATATCTTCACGTTCCCATTTTATAAGGAGCTCCTTAGCACGTTCTATAATCCATCTACGCTTTTTTGCTCTTAAGTCCTCAATGTTCTCAACTCTAATTCTAGCATTATAAGGGCCAACTTTGTCTACTGTTTCTAAAGCTGCTGCTATTAGTACTGTTTCGACCCTATCAAGACTTGAGGGTATAGTAATCCTGCCTAAAGTTTTTCCATTCCTAGTTTCTATCTCTACCTGAATTCTACCAATTCTCCCACTTTTCTGTAACTCTCTTAAATCTAGTTCAGAGCCTAATAATCCCTCCGTCTGCCCGAATATAGCACCAATAACGTCAGGTTTATCTACTATCCCTCCTATCTCTATAGAAGCGTGAATGATATATTTAGCAGTAGTTGCTATACCGCCCATTAAGTACACCTCGCTAATATGAATATCACCTTTTTAAGTGTGACGGAATACAATATAACTATTCTCTTTTCCTAAATATTAGTTAAGCTAATACCCATAACATCAGCTATTCTTTTAAGAAGCATTTTAGCTTCAGTAGAAGATTCAAAATGCTTGCGCACTCCTTCTAACTCTCTTATGAGCGCTTCTGCCGTTGCATTCTTGAGATCCAATGGATGTAGCTTACCTTTTACATAAAGAGAAACTAATTCATCATAGCTACTTACTACGATTGAACCACCGTATTTTTCGGGTCTTTCAATATAGAGCTCAAAACCTGGTTTAGCGAAGAGTATTAGCCTGTTAATCTCTAATATAGGGTTGTTTCTTATCTCTTTAGGGGGACAATAGGCACTTCTTATTTTCTTTCTAATTACCTCAGGAGGATCATGTACGAAAACACAAGATTGTGGTTTACTTTTACTCATCTTAGAGTCTACTATCATTTCCTCTTCATCCGTTGATACTCCTTTTATACCTTGTAGTCCTATCAATAATGGTGTATGTATTGCTACTGGCTTCTTATATCCTAACTTTGGTGCTACTTCTCTAGCAAGTACATGTGCTTTTCTCTGATCAATACCTCCTAATGCCAAATCTAGATCCAAATAGAATATATCGGCTACCTGCATACATGGGTATATTAGCTTAGCAAAATCGAGTACTACTTCACTTTCTTTCCTACCCATTATTGTTATAGCTCTCTTTACACGAGCTAACGTAAGGCTTTTAGCAACCCTTAACACTATTCCCCAGTATCTAGGATCATTAACTACCTCTTCGGCATCCATGAATGTAATCTTAGTGATATCTACTCCGAGGCCTTGAAGAAAGTGTCGCACATATCTAGCAGTATCCTTAATTAAGTTAATGTCCCCACCTAGTTTATCATTTATCCAAGCATGCCACGTTGCCGCTAACACTATCATCTCCATACCACTTTCTATTAGCTCCTGTAATTTACGTGCCCATATAACCCACCCTATATGTACTAGTCCTGAAGGTTCGAAACCTATATACCCGCGTCCTCCTCTCTTAAGTAAAGTTTCAAGTTCGTCTCTGGTAAGTACTTCCTCAGTGTTCTTTAATATATTCTCTAGACTCACAGTACCGCCCTCACTCTTAATGATACTTACTTAATTTCTACAGTCTCGCCTGGTTTCATTATCTTTACTTCTACATCTGGTCTTATCTGTGAGATTAGTTTCTTAAACTCATAGGGGTCTTGCTTTATCAATGGGAATGTATTATAATGCATTGGTATTACTATCCTTGGACCCAAGATCTGCACAGCTTTAGTAGCCTCTATAGGGCCCATAGTGTAATAACC
This sequence comes from uncultured Thermoprotei archaeon, assembly GCA_964517845.1. Lineage (GTDB taxonomy): Archaea > Thermoproteota > Thermoprotei > QMSL01 > B3-G16 > CAZFCQ01. The sequence continues at coordinate 46,506 of CAZFCQ010000011.1, forward strand.
ACCTATAGGTAGTAGAGCAACATCAATTTTATGAAGCTCTCTAATGAAAAGTAGTTCTGCAAATAGTCCAGTATCTCCAGCATGATATATCACTAAGCCATTAGGAAGCTCTATCATGAATCCTACAGGAGAACCTATGTTGCTGGTATGAAGTGCTGGTGTAAGCAAGTACTTCACATTGTCCACTTTAAACCAGCTACCTATGTTAGCACCAATTGTCTGCTTAACACCTTGTTTACGTGCATAATCTGCTAACTCATAGATTCCTATAATTTTAGCATGATCTCTCTTTGCTAATTCAAAAGCATCGCCTAGATGGTCCCTGTGATCATGAGTTATTAGTATATGGTCAACTTTAGGTACATCTTTTAGCTTTACAGGACATGCAGGATTGCCGTTAATCCATGGATCAATTATTATTCTTATACCATCCTCTATTGTAAAGCAGGCATGACCAAGCCAGGTTATCTTAGCCATTACAGGTACCCTCAAGACTTAACTTCATTCTCTTCTACTAATTAAGTGTTTAAGGAAAATTTAAAGAGAGGCCTGTTTATGGAGGATCATGAAATTAGACTATATGAACGAGCTGGAAAAATAGCTAGCAAAGCGCTTTACTATGGTATGGAAATAGTCCACGAGGGTATGCCAGTAAAGGAACTATGTGAAAAAATTGAAAATATGATAATAAAGCTAGGCGGGAAACCTGCCTTTCCATGTAACATCTCTATTAATCAAATAGCTGCCCATTATACGTCTCCTCCAGATGATACACTTGTAATACCTAGAGATAGCTTAGTAAAAATCGATGTAGGAGTCCATATTGAAGGATACATTGCTGATACTGCTGGAAGTATAACTTTTAGTCGTGAATATGAACCACTTATAATAGCCGCTAAAAAAGCCTTAGAGAATGCCATATCCTTAATAAAAAGTGGAGTTTCCTTAGGACGTATTGGGTCAAAGATAGAGGAAACTATTAAAGAGTATGGTTTTAAACCTATAAAGAATCTTACCGGACATAAAATAGAGCCTTGGAAACTACATGCTGGAAAGACAGTTCCCAACGTGAGTACATACACAATTGAACATGTAAGGAAGGGCGAGGTATACGCTATAGAACCTTTTGTCACAAATGGTAAAGGGTATGTAGTTGAGGAAAATAGGGTATACATATTCAGTTATAGCGGAGGAAAAGCTAAATCAAAAGCTGAACGAAGTCTACTACGTACAATATGGAGGGAATTCCGTACTTTACCTTTCTGTGAGCGATGGCTTTTGAGGATCGCTCCTCACTATATGGAAACATTTCTTTCTTTAAGAAAACGAAATATACTATATGAATATCCTGTACTAAAAGAAGCTGGAAATGGTATAGTTAGTCAATGGGAACATACTATATTAATAGCCGAGGAAGGAGCCCTTGTAATTACTTACGCCGAGTAGTTGTTCTAGCTACTTCTACATTATATATAGCATCAATATATAATTCACCACCACAAGAGCATGTACCTAACCTCTTAAATACGAAGTCTCCTTTCTGAAAATCTCTCTCCATTTTAAAGCTACATTTAGTACACTTTACAACAGTTATAGTCTTCACTTGTTTTTCTGTACGCATACTGAGTCTTGGCAAGTACGAGAAAAGGATGAATACTGTAAGTAGAATTATCAGTATTAATTGATGTAAGTACATATTTTGCATAAAAGGCGGTAACATACTTAATGCGATTAAAAATCCTAAAAGCATAAATGTTAATATCATTAATATTCTCGAAATCCTCATTGCTCCTCTCCTCTATTGCCCTATGCCCATACTATTTCCTATTCCAGCGATTATAACCGTGTCCCCTTCCTTTGTCCCTCTTAGGACTATCTCTCTTATACGTTTAATAACATTCTCCGCTGCTTCAGCAATTTCTTTTTTCATTGTAGTGATAGCTTCTTCTAAGCTTTCTTTAACTATTATAGAATCTATAGGAATATTATACCTAGTAGCTACTTCCTCTATCTTTAACTTCTCAGGTCCAGGATCCCCTATTGCCGCACCTATGCCTTCTATCACTTCTCCACTCTTCTCTCCCTCAAGTTTTAATGCAGCATCGATCATAATTATCCTCGCTATTTTACCTCTATTTCCTTCTACTATCCTCTCAATAATCTTGCCTGGTCTACCCACCTCTCCTCCAGGCCCTGCTGCTTTTACCACTAATAACCTTCTTCCTTCAAAAGGAATCTCTGCGATAACTGTATCATCAACTATTTCAACTTTCTTTTCATTTGCATTTAGTATAAGTTTACCTGCTACTAGAGCTCCTATTCCATCTCCTATGGGTTTTCCATGAGAGAATGCCTTAAGCGCCTTATAATATGCATTAGCTGCCTTCATTATTTGAGGTAAAAGCATCTCTAACTGCATTATCATGTAAATATTCTTTGTCTTCCTGCCAAGTATTGAGTAGTGCCTAGTTATCCTATATAGAGTATTTAATGCTATCGAAGCCTCAACCATATTGCTGATATTCTTTACAATGACGATATCAGCTTTAGGCGCTAAACGAGCTATAGTTTCATGTAGTTTATCTCTTTGGAGTCTCAGTAAATGCTCTAATCTCCTTATAACACCAAAAGGATCTCTCTCTACAGGACTTATTACGTAAAATTCTAGCAATTCATTAAGTCTATTAATGAGATCCTGTTGTGCATTTCCATACTCTCTAAAAACTCGAATTAAAACTGCTTTAGAATCGCCAACCATTTTCTCGAGTCTTCGAAGAGCTTTGCTAATTTCCTGCAACCAGAAAAATACCTGAATCCTTTGATTAAATAGAATTAGGAATAGGAAAATTAACGTACTTATTATATAGTATACCGATGACCATTGATCTGAAGGAGCTCCATTCACTTTAAACTTCCCCTTTAACTGAAGGGAATATTAGCATATACTTATATAAGTAATCCTCTCATGAATACCTCTTAATTTTATAAAGCTTTTATACATTAGAAGAATAAGAAGCCTCCCCATTTATTTCTTCTAAAGTAGCCCTAATTATCGTCCTAATAGCCTTAATTACGAGACATATAGGCATAGAAGGTAGCATTTGGTCCCCTTTTGCTACTTGTCCCACGTCACACGGTATATGCACGAAGCCAACTTTTGTTTTTAGCTGTAACTTATCTACGTTGTACAATGTAGTATAGAATACAAAATTACAAAGAAAAGTCCCTGCATTATAGGATATCACTGCCGGTATTCCTCTCTCTCGAAGAACCTTACATACCCTTCTTATCGGGATCGTAGCCATATAAGCTAATGGACCATCAGGATAAATAGGGATGTCCACGGGCTTCTCTCCATCATTATCAGGTTTTTTAAAATCCATTATGTTTATTGCTATTCTCTCTAACTTTATAGAGGGTGATCCCGGAGCAAGTCCTATACCTAGAAAGATTAAAGGTCTATACTTCATAAGAGTCTCCTCTATTATCCTTTTAGCCCTACGATAAGCTACAGGAAGTACTATTCCCCTTATTTCCTGATTCATTATCCTTTCACTATTAAGTGCTTTAGCTACCTCTCCTGAAGGATTTTCTGAATACTTACCAAAAGGTTCAAATCCCGTAACTACTATCATTACAGTTCACCTTTTTCATTTTTCCTGTTAAATTAATTTAATGGTATACTCCATATCTAGAATTCTTCAAGATCTAGAAGTCTTAAGGAATTAGATTAGGAATGTTTTGAAACTTTCTTAGATTTAAAAGAAAAATCATACGCTTATGGGAACTAATAGAGAGGCTAAGATTTCATCGATAATATTGCTCATAAGGACTATAATAATGAAGAATTCAATTAATGAGATCTACCTATATAGGCAAATGCCTTATAGAGGTACATCCATCATATTTCTCGATATGGCTACTTACAGTATAACAATAGATTACGAAAAATGTTTAGAGGTAGCTAAGGTAATAAGACGATTTAAACTAACATTAGATACCTTTACAAACCCTGAGTTTTATCCTCCTTCTGATGAGGATCCGTTATATGTAGCTAATTACTTCTTCTTCATGGTTGCTATAGATCATAGGACTGGCACTATCTCAAATCCTTTTGAGGGTATAATCAATAGCAAATTCTATCGCGGCTCGGATCTCCTTTACAGACTAGGTATACTAAAGTATTTTGAGAATCCTGAATTCTTTACTACGAGTCATATGATGCACATAACCGTTAAAGAAGTTTCTTCATGGCTTTCAGTAGACACTCCTACTCGCAAATTAGTACGTGACCCTGAGATTAGGGCTATGCTACTTAGAGATGCTGCAAGGAAATTACATTCAAATTACTCTGATAATGCATTAATGATCTTCAAAGGCACAGAAGTATTTACGTGGCTTAGAAGGTTAAGTAGATTTCTAGCATATAGCGACCCAGTCGCTAAGAAGTCGTTTCTTCTCATAAAATTCCTAGAAAGGAGAAACCTTATAGAAAGAGCTCCTTTATCTCAAATCAAAGTTCCAGTAGATAATCATCTTACGAGAATAGCTTTAAGGATTGGTATCGTAAAGCCTAATCCACAACTTTTAAACTTGATAATCTCGAGTAAGGAGGTTGAAGATGATGTTGATGTATTAATTAGGTTTAGCGTGAGAGAAGCTTTCTCTTTAATATGTTATGAAGCCAAGATAAGACCTTTATATCTGGATGACCTTTTATGGTCGCTAGGAAGGACATGTTGTACTAGGAATAGGCCTGTTTGCTCATCTAGTTGTGCAAGGATTATATGCCCAACAAAGTCCATCATATCTTCCTGTAATGGTAAATGTCCTTTAATGGAGGTATGTGAAGCTGCTGAGAGGAATAACGCAAGAGGGATATACGAACATACTAAAATAGATACATGGTACTATTGATCATCTACTTAACCAGTAGGGCAAATATGCTCCTCACCTAGGTTCTTGATCTCATCTACAACTTCTTTTATAATTTCTGGTGCTGCACGTAGTCCATCTATTTCTTCTTTAATATTGTATACATAAAAACTAACCTGACACTACCCTTAATTCCTAATCTATAATGAAGTGGATGTGCACAGTGCATACCTCCTCTTACTATGATTCCCATTTTACTTAGAGCTTTAGTAACAGCCATATAGTTTACTTCTCTTAGATTAAAAGAGACTATACCGCCTCTCATGTTAACGTCTTTAGGTCCATAGATCTCTATATGATTTATTTCTCTTAGTCTTTTTAACAGATATTCTGTCAGTGTTCTTTCATGCTCTCTTACATTGTGCATTCCTAAATGCCTAAGGTAATTAATTGCCTTCTTAAGACCTATAGCGCCAGCTATATGAGAAGTCGCTCCTTCAAATCGCCATGGTATTTCTGTATACTTTATCTCGTTTACTATAACATCTTCTAACATCTCTCCCCTCCTAATTTAAGAAGTTCCATTTCTTCTAGCACGTCCTCTCTTCCCCATAATACCTCTATACCTGTAGGTGCTAGCATTTTATGACCACTAAACGCTAGAAAATCTATTTCAAGTTGCTTAACATCTACAAGAATGTGTGGTACTGACTGTGCACCGTCCACTATAACTATTGAATCTACCTTATGTGCCTCTCGAGCAATTCTCCTTATATCATTAATAGTATCAAGAACGTTTGACATATGTGTAATTGTGACTTACTCTGGTTTTATCGTTTACAAGTTCAGCAAGTTGGTCATATCGTAGATTGCCCTCATTAGTTATATCTATGTATCGTACCTTAGCCTTCTTTAATTTAGCTATCCTCATCTATAGTAATAAGTTACTATGATGCTTCATTATGCTTAGAAGTTTTTCCTCATCAGGCTTTAAATTTACGAATCCCTATCCGTAAGCTACTAAGTTAAGACTCTCTGTAGTATCACTAGTGAAGATTATCTCCTTAGCATCCCTAGTATTAACAAATCTAGCTACTTTCTCCCTTGAATGTTTATAAGCGTTTATGGCTTCATTTCCTAATAAATGAGCTCCTCTATGGATATTCGCATTATACTTGACATAGAACTCTCTTATAGCATCCATTACATATCTAGGCTTATGGGTCGTGGCTACGTTATCTAGATAGATTATGGGTTTACCTCTAATCTTTCTTTCTAAGTATGGAAAGTCCTTTCGTAGTTCATAAGGATCAAACATAAGTATTCCCTTTCTACTTCAAGTAAAGTAGTGCTTTAATAGGGACCTTGTAATCTTTTTCTATTCTTTTAATACCCTCTCCTATAGCCAAAATCGTGTATATTCCTACTACATGTGCTTTCATTAAATTACAGGCTTCAATTAATGCTCTTACAGTAGACCCAGATCTTATTATATCATCTACTATAAGCACATTACTACCTCTTGGTAATAATTCCTTAGGGATATAGATATAGCTATAAACCCCACTTGGAAATACTTGTTTCACTTCAATGAAGTTCTCTACACCTACTTCCTTTCGTTGTTTTGCTATAACTAATCTTGCGTTAAGTTCTCCTGCTACAAAAGTAGCGAGAGGAATACCATCCGTTTCTTTTGTTAATACTACACTTACTTTAAGGTTCATGAATTCTACGGCTACAACCTTAGCTAATTGTGAGAGGAGCCTAGCATTAGAGAGTAGCTTGATATTCACTACGACATTATCTCTTACTTCAATATTCCTAAGAAGAGCCTCTTTTAATATACGCTTCTTAAATACTTCTACAAAGTTTTTCGCACGGTCTAAACTGGGAAGAAAATGGCCTGTAACATAACGCGAGAGTATTTGAGGAGAGAGTCCTGTAAGTGAAGAGAGTACGTCGTAGGAGTAAAAATTTTTCATTATCCTTAACACTTCAGCTCCATAAATCCTCATTTTTAATTCATCTAACTTATCCAAAGATCCCGCCCTACATGAATAATATTATACAATATCTATTGATTAATGTTAACTTTCTCTATATACATCATAATGTGAATATAATCTTTAAATAGACCTTATATTTTAACATAATAATGGTTATACAGGTGTCGTTTGTGCAAAAAGATATGCTCTTCGAATCATCAATAATGCCAGATCCCTTTAAACCTAATAATCATGTTAAAGCTATTCGCTATTCATGGTTATTTGGTTCACATATTTTGCCTCGAAGAGGTAAAGTCAAAGATGTTTATGATTTAGGTGATTTCTTACTCATATTTCATACAGATAGAATTTCCGCTTTTGATAGAGTCTTTAATGAGTTAATTCCCTTTAAAGGAGTCTATCTTAATCTCCTCTCAGTTTATTGGTTTAAAAAAAGTAAAGACGTATTTCCTAATCACTTTATAGAACAGATTGATGATAGAACTATAAAGGTTATCAAAGCTAAGAGAATAGACATTGAGTGGATAGTGAGAGGTTATCTATACGGTTCAGCTTGGCGTGCATATAAGCGTGGTATAAGAATTATATCAGGTGTTAAACTACCTAGTGGTCTCTCTTTAGCTGAAAAATTACCTGAGCCTATACTAACCCCTACAACAAAGAGTGAACATGGGCACGATGTAGAAATCTCTAAGGATGAGGCTATCTCAAGAGGGCTTGTGAATAATGATGAGTGGTCTGAACTTGAGGAGGCCTGCTTTAAATTATACGAGTTCTATAGCTATGAAGCAAAGAAAGTAGGCATCATAATACCTGATGTCAAATTCGAATTTGGACGATACAAAGGTATGCTTATCCAGATAGATGAGCCCCCTACGCATGATTCAGCACGTCTCTGGTCAATTAGACACTATTCTCCAGGTAAACCTCAAGAAGCCCATTGTCTAGACAAAGAGTTCCTTCGGGCATATTTATTAAAGATAGGCTATCATGGTGAGGGTACGCCACCAAAACTTCCATGGCCACTTATTAAACAGATAGCTCTTAGAGTTAAAGGATCCTATGAAGTTCTTACAGGTCAACGAGATATAGAAAGCCTAAGTCTTAAGAGTTTAGATGAAGTTCTTAAGGAAGTCATGGAGGGTTCATTCGAATGAATTCATTAAGTGAAAGTTGTGGTATAATCGGTGCTGTTAGTTTAAAAGGAGACGATGTATTACCTCACCTTTATTGGGGTCTTCTCACTTTAAATCACCGGGGTCAACAATCATATGGATTTTTAACGTATTCAAAACGATTTCATGTATTCAAGGAATTAGGCTTAGTAGCGGATTTAGATAGTAAAAGATTATCTCTCTGGAGTAAGAGACTCCCTGGTAATCTAGGTATAGCACACGTAAGATATGCAACCTCTGGTAGTTTTTCTAAAAAGCAAATGTTAATTGATGCACAACCTTGCATTGTCGGTAATGATAATGGGGGCATAATAGCTTTAGCTTATAATGGAAACATAGTCAATATTAGCCCTTTAAGAAAAGAGCTTAAACTAAAGGGAGCTTACTTCCATACCTCTTCTGATGCTGAAATATTAGCATATGAAATCTTATACCTAACAAAACTTGAAGACGATCTGATAGAAGGCATTAAGCAAGTCATGAAAAATGTAGATGGCGCTTACTCTGTGGTCGGTATTACGCGTGATGGTACACTATTTGCATTTAGGGATTCCTACGGTATACGCCCCTTAGTATATGGTTTTGATGAAGTCCGTAAACTTCTAATTATAGCTTCAGAAAGTGTCGCTCTTGATGTAAATAATGTTCCTTATAATGCTCCTCTTAGACCAGGAGAGCTAATCTTAGTAAAAGATTTTAAGATAGATCTATACGCGCTAGTAAAAAAGGAACGTGAAGCTTTATGTGCATTTGAGTATGCCTACTTCGCTAGACCTGATTCAAGACTTAAAAATGGATTATATGTGTACGAAGTAAGACGTGAACTTGGCCGTATGCTAGCTAGACGTTATTCAGACATAGCATCTCGCATAGATGTTATAGTACCTATACCTCAAACTGCACTAGATGCAGCATATGGATTCCACGAGGAGACCTCTAAACCTATAGAGCCTATAATCATTAGGCACCGCTATGTAAGACATAGAGCCTTTATAATGTCTCCAGAGGAAAGAGCACTTATACTCTCTAAAAAGTATAATATTCTGATAAATAAAGCTCAAGGAAAAAGTATCGCTTTAATCGATGATAGCATTGTCCGTGGAGATACTCTTAAACGAATCGTTGCTATTCTAAGGAAGGCAGGGGCTAAGGAGATTCACATATTTTCAACGTTTCCTAAAATAATTAGCCCCTGTTTTTATGGAATTGATATGGCTTCGTTTCATGAATTGATAGGTTTTAATAGAGATGAAGATGAAATAGCTCAAATACTCGGTGCGGACTCTGTTAATTATCAGACGATTTGTGATTTCTGTAAGGCAGTTGGAACTCGTGATCTTTGTTTAGCATGTGTAACTGGCAAGTATCCAACTCCTTATGCTCAAAGACTTGCAGATAAAGCTAGGAATGAGATAATTAAAGGTCATGCAGTATATGGTAGACTTACGGAGGTTTTTGAAGGGTGAAAATATGCCTGGGATAATTGGGATATATTCCTTTGGATTAGGAAGAGAGCATTGGAGTATTGCTAGGTTCATATATTATGGCTTACTAGCATTACAACATAGAGGACAAGAAATATCGTCTATAATAACCTTTGATGGAGATTTCCATTACGAAACATGTAAGGGATTAGTAGATGTTTCATTCACTCAATCCTTACTAAAATCATTACATGGTTTCATAGGTATTGGCTATGTCTCTCCAAGAGAAAATGATGCGCCTATATTAATTTCCTCCCCTGTAAGACTTATTCTAGTAGGTGATGGTAAGCCTCTTCTAGAAAAGAATATTCATGACTCTTGGAGAGCATTCGGACAATTACTGTCTGATGAAATAGATAGAACAAGGAATCCTTTAAAAGCCGCACTTAAGATTATAGATGAAGTTGATGGGGGGTACTCTTTCATAGCATTAACCGAAGATCAAATAATGCTTGCAGGTAGAGATAAACATGGAATTAAACCCCTTGAGATAGGATCTCTAGGCTTTGATCTAGGCGCTATAGCCTCAGAAACCTCTGCATTAGACGTCTTAGGCATGGAACACGCCTTTTATGTCAAACCCGGCGAGGTCATAAAGTTTGACCCCTATAGCATTGAAAGAGCACATCTAAAAGGTTCACATAATCCAGCTTATTGCAGCTTTGAGTATGTATACTTAGCACGTCCTGACTCAATTATAAATGGAATTCCTGTATACGCTGTTAGAGAACGTATCGGAATGATGCTTGCTAAGTATTTTCCCATTAAAGCAGATGCTGTAATAGGAGTTCCTGAAACAGCCATTCCATTCGCTATAGGTTTCTCTCGTACTTCAGGAATTCCTATGTCGTTAGGTTTCATTACTACAGGTAGGCGAATTAGAACAGCTATTAAACCTTCTATATTTGAAAGGTTAGTTGGAGTTCAACTTAAACTAAATCCTATAAGATATGCTGTTGATGGTAAGGATATAATCTTAATAGATGATAGTGTTGTAAGGGGTACTACACTTAGGAATACCGTCTGGAATTTAAAGCGTAAAGGAGCAAGAAGAGTTCATGTATGTATTGGTAGTCCTCCTCTTAAAGCTTCCTGTCCTTTTGGTGTTGAAATTCCTCCTCCTGATGAATTAATTGCACGAGCTCTTACAGAGAATGAAATTGCTGAGGTAATTGGTGCTGATACATTCCATTTCTTGCCTCTTAAAGGATTAGTTAATGCTATTAATATTCCTTGTAGTTCTCTATGTCTCGCATGTTGGGGAGGTGAATAATCTGAAAATAATGGGAGTGGGTGGTGGTGCAAGAGAACACGCTTTAGCTGAAGCTATAGCTAGAAGTAAACATGAACCTCGCATATATTGGGTTAGTGAGCTAAGGAATCCTGGTATATACAGATTAGTTAGGCAAACAGGTGGTGAATACGCTCTTATCGATACAAAGAATGCAAGGAAGGTAGCAGAATTAGCTTCTAAATGGAATGTAGATATGGTAGTTATAGGTCCAGAGGAACCCAACTTCCATGGGGTACCCGATGAGGTAGAGAAGAAAGGAATTCCATGTATTGGGGCTAAAAGGAAGCTATCAATAATTGAAATGTCTAAAGCTGAGATGAGACGTTTACAATGGCGTTATAATATCCCAGGTAAGTTACTATTCAAAACTTATCGCTCATACGAAGAGGCTTTAAAAGATCTAGAACAATACTCAGATACCCTTACTTGGCTACAAAACGTAGCTTTAAAGCCAGCTCGACAGGCTGGAGGAAAGGGTGTAAAAGTAGTTGAAGATAGTCAAATTTATCTTCATAACGAGAAGCAAGAATTCAAAGCACGGCATGTAAGATGGTTAGAGGATTATATGAGTAAGTATAGCGATATAGAGGAAAAAATTTTAGTTGAGGAGAAAGTATGGGGTCCTGAGTATACCTTACAATGCTTCGTTGATGGAAAGTCAGTAGTAGGTATGCCTTTAGTACAGGACAATAAACATGCATATGACTTCGATATAGGTCCTGAAACAGGGGGTATGGGCTCTTATACTGGTTGCGGATATCTACTTCCATTTATGACTAATGAAGAATATCAACGTAGTTTAGGAATAGTTAAAGCTATGGTTGATGCAATACAGGACATAACAGGGGAGCAATATCATGGTTTCATCGCAGGTCAAATGATGTTAACAGAAATAGAAGGTCCTACTCTAATAGAAATGTACTCGCGACTTGGCGATCCAGAAGGTATAAATGTTCTAGCGTTATTGAAAACTGATTTCATTGATATCCTCGAAGCTATTATAGACGAACGTCTCTCCAGAATCAATATTGAATTTATTAATAAAGCTACCGTAGTCAAAGCTATCGCGCCTAAAGGATATCCTGACTTTAGGAGCTTAGGGAAAGGGCACCCTGTATATGTTGATGAGAGGTTATTAAGGTCTTTTAATTGTAAGTTGTATTGGGGCTCTGCTCATTTACATGAAGATGGCGCGATCACTACAGGGGGCTCTAGGTTATTAGAAATTTTAGCATTCGGCGATACGCCTCCTGAAGCCTCCAAGAAAATAGACAAATGCCTCGAGTTAAACCCTGTAAAGTTATTAGATGGATGGGGGATATTCTACAGATCTGATATTGGTACTGAAGAGATGCTCTTAAGAAGGAAACTAATAGCTGAAAGAGTCAGATTACTCTACAAATATAGAGAAGAAAGGGGTATACTTGGAAGAAGGGTAGATTGGCTTCCTAAAATTGGTAAAATTGATCCCGTTAAAATTCTTCTTGAAGATTTAGGTATGAGGAGGTGAGAAATCATGGATGCTATAGAATATAGACTTAAAATATTAGAAGAAGCGCATTATTTCAAGAAGGAATTTGAAGAAAAAGCACAACCTCTTAATGAATTAAATCCAAGAAAACCATTTATTTACATATCTGTAGGAGGTGGAGAACTAGGAGACTTAGTACTAACTGCAGCAAAGAGGATCCTTGGAGGAACTAATGGAGGTATAACTACTGTAGCTATTGACAGATATGCGGGATTCCCTGCTCAGGATATTACTGATTACTATGAAATAATCGATATGCTTAACGGAGATCTCCTAGAGAAATGCATCCGTAAGTATGTAAAAGATCCTAAAAACACTCCTCATGCAATTTACTTAGAAATAGAACGCGCAGATACACTAAGAATATTCAAATTAGGTGTAGAGGAAGGTTACAACGTAATATCTACGCCTTATGCTCCTTTAGTAGGAATGGATCGTCTTAGTACTAAATTACTATTTGAAAGAGTTCATGTGCCTAAAGTAGAATGGGCTTACGCAAGTAGTGAGGAAGAATTAAAGAAAGTTGCTAAAGATATGGGACTCCCTCTCATCATAAAACCAATTATGACTTCTAGTGGACATGGTACCACCATAGCTAAGACCTGGTCTGACGTTGAGCAAGCTTACGAATATGCTGTTAAGCATGCGAGGGGAAAAGGAGACGAAGTTATTGTTGAAAGATATCTGACAGATCTTAAGGAACGTGGTGTTGAAATAACACAACTCGTCTTAAGGCACTTTGATGAAAAAGGTAATATAGTAACTACACTACTACCTCCTGTTGAACACAAAAGACCTGGTGCTACTTATCATGAGAGCTGGCTACCTTATACTATCTCTGAGGATACTAAACAGAAATGCCAAGAATACGCAAGAAGGATAGCTGAATATTTGGGTGGTCTTGGCATATATGCTATAGAGCAATTCGTTATAGACGGTGAAGTATACAATAGTGAGTTTGCTAATAGACCTCATGATACTGGAATGGTAACGCGATGGGCTCTAGGCAAAGATGAGGGAGCTCTACATTTCTTAGCATCTATAGGACTTCCAATAACTAGCACTGATACAAGCCTAATAACTAGAGATGAATATTGTGTAGCCCATGTAATCTTAGCCCCTGAAGACAGTATTAGAGAAGATACTCCTGTAATTAACTGGAATCCCGTGAAGATATATAGCTACATAAGAAAAAGAGGTTATAAGGGAGATGTATGGTATTTTGGAAAACCTATAGCCTATCCAAGTAGAAGAATGGGATTAGCGGTAGCTTTCCATGAGGATCTTTCTGAGGCAAGAAGAATAGCCGAAGATATTGCTCACTTTGCAGAGAAGTGCATCGTCTACCAAAACCAGGTGTAATTCTATGGTGCAGTTTGAAGTACTCGTAGAAGTATGGCTAAAGGAAGGGTTAGTTGATGCTGAAGGACAAAGTGTTAAAGAGGCGCTAAAGGATCTAGGATACCCCGTATTGGATACAAGGGTAGGTAAAGTATACAGGTTGATACTAGAGGCAGAGAGTGAAAAACGTGCTAGTGAGATAGTTGATGAATTGTGCAAGAGACTCTTAGCTAATCCTGTTAAAGATAGATATTCATTTAAGGTTAGAAAGCTATGAAATATCGTAGACTTCCTTATCCCTTTAAGGTGTATGAGATAAATATCCTTACTGCTTCCAACGAAGAATTAGTTAAAATAAGTAATGAGCTAGGCCTAAACTTAAATCTTAATGAAATGATTACCATTAAGGAGCACTTCAAGAGGTTAAAGAGAAACCCAACGGATGTAGAATTACAGACCATTGGTCAGCTATGGTCTGAGCATTGTAGGCATAAAGTATTCAAGGGTGTCTTATTGAACGAAGATGGCCAAGTTCTCGTGGAGAATATGTTAAAAAGCTTTATAGCAAAAGCCACAGAGGAGATAAACGCTCCTTGGGTAATTTCATTCTTAAGAGATAATGCAGGTATAGTTGACTTCACTGAAGAGTATGCTATTGCGGTTAAAGTAGAAACCCATAATCATCCATCTGCTATAGACCCATTTGGCGGTGCAGCAACAGGCGTTGGAGGGGTAATACGTGATGTACTAGGAGTATGGGCAAAGCCTATTGCACTTATTGATGTTTTATGCTTTGGTCCACTAGATTATCCTTATGAAAAATTACCTCCTGGGATAAAGCATCCTAGATATCTATTTCGTGGTGTTGTTGCTGGTATAGGTCATTATGGTAATAACATGGGTATTCCTACAATAGCAGGAGCTATTTGCTTTGATGAAGGATATGTTGGCAATATAGTAGTATACGCTGGATGTGTCGGAATATTGCCTAAGTCAAAGTACATATGGAATGTTAAACCTGGTGATATGATATTAGTTATCGGTAATAGGACTGGAAGAGACGGAATACATGGGGCAACGTTTGCTTCTGCAGATCTACGAGAGGACTCAGAAGTCTCTTCTAGATCTGCAGTCCAGATCCCTGATCCTATTGAAGAGGAAAAACTCAGAAGAGCTATACTTAGAATAAGAGATCAGGGATTAGGTTCTGGTATTACTGACCTAGGTGGTGGCGGACTAGCAGTTGCTGTAACTGAGATGGCAGATAGGATGAATGGGGGCGCTGTAATATTCCTTGATAAATTACATTTGAGAGAACCTGACATGGCACCATGGGAGATATGGATCTCTGAATCTCAAGAACGAATGCTACTAGCGATACCTAAAGAGAACATAGAAAAAGTCTTAGAGATTATTGAAGAAGAGGAACTAGAGGCAGCTATAATAGGAGAATTCACCCGTGATAAGAAGATCAAGGTCTACTTTAGGGATGTACTTGTAGTGAATCTTGATGTAAATTTTCTAGTACATCCTCCAAAACTTATTAGAAAAGCCATATGGATACCACCTAAATATGAAGAACCACAATTTCCCGAGCCTAATGATCTAAATGAAGAATTATTAAAGCTACTTGCTTCGCCTAATGTAGCTAGTAAGGAAAGTGTGATTAGAACATATGATCATGAGGTACAGGGTAACATTGCACTTAAGCCTCTCCAAGGCTTATATAGTGGGCCTAATGATGCCGTTATAATAAAACCTTTAGATAATTCATGGAAAGGTGTTGTAGTCTCTATAGGTATTAAGCCTTGGTATAGTAGGATTGATCCTTATTGGATGGCTGCCTCAAGTATTGAAGAAGCTTTAAGGAATAATATAGCTGTAGGTGGAAGAAGAATAGCTATCTTAGATAATTTCACATGGGGTAATCCAGAGAAACCTGATAGACTAGGCGCACTATTTAGAGCCGCTAAAGCCTGCTACGATTTTGCTAAGCTCTTCGAAACACCATTTATTTCTGGTAAGGATAGCCTTTATAATGAATCTCCTCTAGGCTCTATTCTATACACTCTCCTCATAACTGCAGTAGGTATTATACCCGATGTGAGAAATGCTGTCTCTGTAGAATTAAAGAAACCTGAAAATCCTATATATTTACTTGGCATAACTCGTCAAGAACTTGGAGGCTCTGAATACTATAGGCTCAAGGGCTTTATTGGAAGATCTGTACCTAAAGTTTATGTAAAAGAAGCAAAGAAAGCTATGAAATGCATTACAGAGGCAATTGATAGAGGCTATATAGTAGCATGTCATGATCTTTCAGAAGGAGGTCTAGGAGTAGCCATTGCTGAAATGGTTCTTGCAAGTAGCTATGGGGCTGAATTGTGGTTATCTAAGGTACCTCATGATAACGTTAATAGAAATGACTTTCTTCTATTCTCTGAAAGTAACGGACGTTTCCTCTTAGAAGTTAAAAGGGATTATGCCTATGAATTTGAAAAGCTTGCATCAAACATAGGTTGTAAGTACTCAAGAATAGGCATTGTTACAAATAAATGTAGGCTCTTAGTACACGGTCTATATAGAAGAAACGACTTGATTATCGATCTAAGTTCGGATGAGCTTAGAAAAATATGGAGGGAAAGTTTAAGATGTCTATAAGAATTCTAGTACTTAGAGCTCCTGGTACTAATTGTGATGAAGAGACTGCTCGTGCTCTAAGGGAAGTAGGTGCTCATGTAGATGTAATACATACTGGAAAATTAATAAGACGTGAAGTAGATATATTCCACTACCATGGTCTAGTACTTCCTGGAGGATTTTCCTATGGTGACCATGTAAGGGCAGGTGCTATATGGGCTAAAAAGCTAAAAGCCCGCTTAGGAGATGTCTTATTAGAATATGTTGAGGATGAGAGGCCAATATTAGGTATTTGCAATGGTTTCCAAGTTCTAGTAGAACTTAGTCTATTACCTGGCTGGGATTACGAGTCTAGTCCCCAAGCTACACTAGCTCCTAACATTTCTGCAAAATTTGAAACAAGATGGGTTTATTTAAGACACGAGAATAGTGGTAAATGCATATTTACAAAAAACTTACCTAAAGGCACCATTTTAAGAATGCCTATCGCTCATAAAGAAGGTCGCTTTTTACTTGCTCATGAAAATCATTTAAAGACCCTATTACTTAAGGATCAAATAGTTTTTAGATACGTAAAGCCTAATGGTACTGATGCTAATGGTGAATATCCACATAACCCTAATGGTTCATTATACGATATTGCCGGTATATGTAATCCAAAAGGTAACATATTAGGGCTCATGCCCCATCCTGAACGTGCTGTTTACTCATGGCAACTTCCTGATTATACGAGTATCAAACATAAGGAAGAGATAAGGTACTATGCTGATGGATGGTATATCTTTAAATCAATGATAAACTACATACTTGAGGAAGTACTTTGATTTAATAAACTCCTAGCATGATTCATACTTCTCTCTATTAACTCCAAGGTCTTTCCTAGATAATTCTCTGGTTTTATTAAGCTTTCAATCTCCTCCTTAGATAGATACTTAAGTACTTCTTTATTTTCAAGTAATACATCCTTAAACTTTCTCCCTTTCTGTTCAGCCTCTCTCTCAATTTCCCTAAGCAAGGCATGTGCTTCATGTCTTGCCATACCCTTCCTTACCAAAGCTATCATTATAGCTTCAGACATAATAGCCCCTCCAGAAATCTCTAAGTTCTTCTTCATATTATCTGGCCTTATGATTAACCCTCTTAATAGCTTAATAGTAGAATCTAAAATCTCATCAATTGTGAGCATAGTATGAGGTATTATAATTCTCTCACTACTACTATTGGTTAGATCACGTTCATGCCATAAGGGTATGTTCTCTAGAGCTGCTATTGTTAGAGCCCTTAATACTTTAGCTAATCCTGATATTTTCTCTGCTGTTACAGGATTTCTCTTCTGAGGCATAGTACTACTTCCCACTCTTTTACCTGTCCCTTCCGCTATCTCATCTATCTCTGGTCTCATAAGTTCTCTTACTTCAAGCGCTAGCCTATCTAATTGACTTGCTAGAATTGCAATAGTTGAAACAAGCTCTGCGAAGCTATCCCTTGGTGCTATTTGCGTTGAAATGACGTGAGGTTCTAGTCCTAATCTTCTTAAAGTTTCTCTCTCAACTATAAATCCTTTCTCTCCCCACGCTGCCATGGTTCCTACAGCACCAGCTATCTTACCTCTAATTAGTCTTTTTTCAAGCTCTAATATTCTCTCTAAGCTTCTGCTTAGCTCATAGACATAATTAGCAAATTTAAAACCTAAGGTTATAGGAAGCGCGTGTTGTCCATGTGTCCTTCCGGGCATTATCAAATTTTTATACTCTGAAGAGTACTTCATTAAGATTCTTATTATATCGGTAAGCTTCTTCTTAACGATCTTAAGAGCATCTCTTAAGATCAATGCCCATGCAGTATCAACTATATCATAACTTGTAGCGCCTAAATGAACGTATTTACCCGCTTCTCCAGAAACTTCCGCTAACCCTATAGCTATTGCCATTATATCATGTCCTATTTTAGCTTCAATATCTTCAACCCTCTTGAGTTGAACTTTGTCTATAGCTTCCTCTATTCTCTTAGCTTCTTCATGACTAATGAAACCAGCAGCTGCTAATCCATAAGCTAGTGCTGCTTCTACGAGTAGCCTCTTTCTTAAAAGAGACTCTTTTGTAAAGAGCTTTCTCATTTCACGACTTCCATATCTCCATTCTAATGGGCATATAAGGGTGCCTTCATTATCTTTCTCTTTCATAGCCTCTCACCTAATATATTACTCTTGTCCCCTTTCTTGAACGCTTCTCTCTATATCTTAATACCTTTTCTTCTATTTCTGGATACTTTAAAGCCAAGATCTCTAATGCTAAAAGGGCAGCATTCTCTCCATTATCTATACCAACACATGCTACTGGTATCCCAGGAGGCATTTGCACTATAGAAAGAAGCGCATCAAGTCCTCCAAGTTTAACATTTCGAGGTACCCCTATCACGGGCTTTATTGTTCTAGAAGCTATAAATCCTGGGAGTGCAGCTGAAAGTCCAGCAACGGCAATAAAGACTTCTGCATTAGTCTGACTTACATATTCCTCTAGTTCTTTAGGGTTTCTATGTGCTGAAAGAACTCTATACTCAACTTTAATGCCAAATTTCCTAAGCACCTCAAAGATTTTATCTCCCACTTCTCTATCGCTTTCACTCCCAAGGATAATGGATACACAAGGCATATACTCACCTTAACATAAGTATATGTAGAGCTAAAAATAATAATACCTTAGATATTAACTTGAGGATGCTAAACATATGTCTGAAGAAAGGAAATACCTCAAATTAGGTGTTGATGTACACAAGAGAGGTATTGAGTTCTTTGAGGAACTTATAAAGCCAGTCTTTCCTCACGCTTTTACTACTATAGTTAAGGACCCTGAAACTAGTGAAGGTATAATATTGCATGTAGATGGTGCTGGAAGCAAGCCTATAGTCGCCTATATCTACTATAAAGAAACTGATAGACCTCAATGGTTTAGAGGTCTCGCACAAGATGTAATCGCCATGAATATTGACGATATTATCACAGTTGGTGCTAAACCTATAGCTTTTGCTGACTATATAGCTGTAAACGCTTTCAGACTCCCTCGGTTAAAAGTTTTAAATGAAATAAGTCTAGGCTTTAAAGAATCCTTAAATTTAATCATAAATGTTACTTCTAGTTTAAAAAATAGAATACGTATAACCTTTGCAGGAGGGGAAACCGCCGACTTACCTGATCAAGTCAGAACTTTGGACTTAGTAGGTATTATTTTAGCCCGCCTACCTCTATCACAAGCTATAAGTGGAGACAATATATCTGAAGGAGACGTAATAATAGGCTTAAGAAGTGGTGGAAGAGCCATATACGAAGCTAAGGAAAACAGCGGTATAATGTGCAATGGTATAACCTTAGCTAGACATGTACTTTTAAGTAAGGAATATGAACTTAAGTATCCTGAGATATGCGATCCTATTTCTAAAGAAAGATATTATGGACGCTATAAAATCGATGATTACTTAGATGAGTTAAATATGACAGTCGGTGAAGCTCTTCTCTCACCAACACGTATTTATACCCCTATTATAGCAGAAATTCTAGAACGATATCCTAAGAGTATCAAAGGGATGGTTCATAATACAGGTGGCGGCTTAACTAAGATACTACGCATCGGTAGTGGTTTACGTTTTATCAAAGATAACTTACCTTTTCCTGATCCTATATTTTGTCTTATTCAAAATGAGGGAAAAGTGAACTGGGAGGAAATGTATGAAGTATTTAACATGGGAATAGGATTTGAAATCATAACTAATAGAGACTTCGTAGATGACATAATATCAATATGTGAAAAATATCGCGTAGAAGCTTATGTCATAGGTAAGGTTGAAAGAGGAGTTCCAGGCATCAATGAAGTAATAATAAAAAGTACTAATGGAACCTTTATCTATCAGAAGCAGATAGAATAAACTATATATCATCTTTAACGGAGGTATACTTAAAAGGTGTCAAGGGATGCGTATTTGTACATAAAGTCTATTTAGTACCCCTTGAGATGCTTAAAGAACATGAAGAAGTAATAGAAGAGCATGTTATAGAAATAATGAACAAGATAATTAAAGATGGAGTTCTCCACAAACCTCTTCTCGTGGATATTAACTATAACATAATTCTAGATGGTCACCATAGATATCACGCTCTTAAAAGGCTTAAGGCAAGGAGAATCCCAGTATTCTATGTTGATTATTTCTCAAAAGATGTTATCGTCTCTTCCTGGAGACATGGAATAATTGTAGGTAAGGATTTAGTGATAAGGATAGCATTGTCCGGAAGGAAGCTTCCTCCTAAGACTACGAGACATATATTAAGAGGTATATCTGTTCCTGAGATAAACCTACCACTTACTTCGCTTCTAAAGCTATAACTAAATATTACATACGTAAAAAAGAAGTAACACATATATCCATCCTATTAGACAGTGGCTTAAGGTGTATCCTTTGCCCAGATATGGCGTTGTACCAGCTCTCATGGCTACACAACACCCTGATAGTGCGTACAAGTACTTTACAGTAGAGGAAGAAGTGAAGGAAACATTACAAGACCTAATCCCACTTGACAAGGGAGGTTATGGCTGTGATGAGAAAATGATAGACTATGAAGGTAAGCTTACACCCTTTCTTCAACCACGATGGATCATTAAGCAAATGCATGAAAAACTTAAAGAATCGGTAATTCCTGAGAAAGATTTCGTCCTCAGTATAAGAGTACCATCTGCAGATCTAGAATCCATTGATAAACAGATATTAGCGCTACTAGCTGGCATACTAGCTAACATAGAGTCTGAAAAACTCTACGAGAAACAAGCTACTAAATATGTAATTCATCCTATGACCTATAATGTTAGACAGTTAGTTGCAGTTCAAAGAAGAGTAAATAAACTACTAAACTTAGCAAGAGAGGAATTGGGTTTACCTAAAGAGGAGGACATAGAAGTAATTCCATTAATCGAAGATGTAAGGATCATGTTTGACATTGACGAATTCATTAAATGTTTTAGGACACATCTTAGTACTTCCTTAGGCATATATAGAGATTCTATTCGAGTTCTCTTAGGAAAGTCTGACTCGGCATTAGCCTACGGTCACTTATCATCTGTAATAGGCCTCAAAGTTGCTCTTTGGAAGCTTAACTTATTAAGTGAAAAAGAAGGCCTAACCGTATATCCTATAATAGGCTCTGGAGCACTTCCCTTTCGGGGTCATTTATCTCCTTACAATATTAAAAACTTTGTAAAAGAGTATCAAGGCTACTTCACAGTTACGATACAAAGCGGCTTTAGATTTGATTTTCCGAGGAATGAAGTAATAAAAGCACTTAAGGTCTTAATTGAAGGAATAGGCAAGCCCCCTCGTCACTTTAATGATCTCAGCAAAATAAGAAAGGCTTGCAAAATTATTACAGAAGAATATCTGAAGGGTATACTTCCTTCTCTTGAAGTGATATCCGAAATCGCAGACTTAATGCCTAAACGTAGAGAACGTTTAGGAAGAGCCACATATGGTCGTACATTAGACACTGTACTTCACTTCGTTGGAAATGAACTAAGGTCCCGAATAACTAAATTACATCTATTCCTTCCTAGAGCTATAAGGTATACAGCTGCCCTGTATACGATAGGTGTCCCTCCTACCTTCATAGGAACAGGGAGAGGTTTATATAGAGTTAAAGATATCATGGACACTCTTATAGACCTTTATCCCAGTCTAAAAACCGATTTAATGTTTGATGCACAGTATCTCTGCCTTGATATAGCTTCTAAGTACCTTTCTCCTAAATCAATTAAATTGATTGAAGAGGATTACAAATTGCTAATGGAATACTTTGATATAGATATATCCCCTGATCCACATTACCGTAAGCTATTAACAAGGATAAGGGAAAATATATCAAAAGGAATGGAAATAGTATCTTTAGTTAATGAAGCAGCACGCATCAGACGTTCGCTTGGATAGCCTATTATCCTAAAGGAGGAATGTAATGGTTCTATGTAGCTTATGCAAAGAAAAGGTTGCAGTAATAAAGATAAGGTATGCCAATCTAGCTTTATGTAAAGAATGTTTTGTAAAGCATTTTGAAGAGAAAGTGGAAAAGTATCTCTTAGATACTAACCTCTCAGATAAATTAAACGGTAAGTTAATTGTAGTCGCCACTTCGGGGGGTAAAGATAGCCTCAATACTCTCTTCATATTAAATAAGTTTAAAGCAACTTATGATTTCAGTCTACTAGCATTATTGATAGATGAAGGCATAGCTAACTACAGGGAGTATAAACGAAGAGCTCTTGAATCTTTCTGTAAAAAGTTTAAGATAGATCTTTTAGTTATTTCACTGTACAAAGAACTAGGTCATACAATCGATAATGTTGCTAAATGGTACAAAGAGGGGAAGATAAGTTTAAAACCGTGCAGTATTTGCGGCGTCTTCAGAAGATATCTAATCAATCTATACGCTAATGAGTTACAAGCCGATTTTGTAGCTACAGGTCATAATCTAGATGACGAAGTACAGACTTTTATTATGAATTTTATACGAGGAGACCTTTTAAGTATAGTAAGAGAAGGTCCCTTAACACAGACGATATTCGAGGGCTTTGTTCCAAGGATAAAACCATTATATTACGTATATGAAAAAGAATCTCTAACCTACTTCTTAGTCAATGACCTTAAAACACCCTATGTTGAATGCCCTTATGCTCGCCTCTCCTTGAGATACCGTCTACGAACTTTGCTGAATAGACTAGAGTATAATAGTCCTGGAACAAAATTGAAACTATTAAAACTCAAAGACACTCTTAGAGAGGAATTAAAGGATAGGGTATCTATGCCTAAACTTAGGAAATGTGAACTTTGTGGCATGCCTACAGTACATAAGATCTGCAGAGCTTGTAGTATTCGTCTTGCTTTATCTAAGGTCTAATGATTAGCTACTTCAATTATTTAAACTTAAGTTAAGAAGAACTCATATCCGACCAATAGTGCTTAACAGTAGTATTCTTTAACAATTACTCGCATAGTTATACCAATATTTTACACAATATGTATTTCAGATCATTCCCTCACTAAGAAAAAGGGGAATTGGTGGCATAATCATGGCAAAAGCCCTAAAGATGATAGAGTGTAATTTTGAGAGGAAAAATGCCTGCAAAGATATAGTCAAGAGGTTAGGAGTTTTATCACCCTCAAGAATTCATATAAAAAACCATCCTGCAGATAATCCAGTAGCACTTTTTAATGCAACTGGAATCCTTAAAGAAGACTACATTGAACTTTATGCTCGAATGATTATGGGATACTACATGTACGTTAGTGCTATAATTAGAATACCCATCCCAGTCGAAGATATTTTAAACGGTATGATCAGCAGTGCTCACTATACTGGTGAAATAGTCATATATCCTTCAACAAAGTACGATATCTGGGGAGCGGAAGACCCTAGAATAACAAGAGTAGAAGATCTATGGGTAATGGTCTATTCTGGTAGGACTGTTAATTATTTTAATCCTTTAGCTAAGCGTGAACGTGTTTTACCTGTAGTTGCAATATCTCCCGCAAATGAAGGAAAGCTTTGGAATAAACTTGGTGTATTTGTCTTTCCCGAAGGCATCAGAGAAAGGGTAGTTGCTGATAAAGACGCTTTCCTAGTAGAGACTCCGAGTAAAGAACTTCTCCTCTTCCATAGACCGCATTTTAGCAATGACATAGAGACATACCACCTAGTAGTAAGTAAGATTAATGGAAAAGATGACCTATTTACTGGCACTTTTAGAGAAATAGAGTTAGAGAATACACTTGAAGTATTAAAACCGGCTTCTTTTGAGAGAAGTCTTGGCTGGAGCTCCCCACCAGTAGAAATTGAACCTGGTAAATATGTAACGTTAGTCCATGCTACTGATAAAGAAGCGCAGATATACAGAGTATTTGCAATGCTCCATAGATTTCAAGGAAGTAAAATTGTTATTGACAGTATTACACAAATGTACATATTTGAACCTAAGGAAATGTACGAAATCTATGGTGATAGACCAATGGTAGTATTCCCTTGTGGCTTAATTAAAATCGACGACGAGCTAATAGTAACCTATGGTGCTGGAGATTATGTAGTTGGCTTTGGCTCTATAGATCTTTCAGAATTACTTAGCATCTTAGATTAGAAATTTTTCCCTTTTACTTTACAGGGAATTAAATAGTAATCTTTTTATAAGAGAAAGTCCTCCTTATCACCTCCAGGAGTTGATTTTATCTATGGTTACTTCTCCACTAATTCCTTTAGGAATATCCTTACTCGTAGCGCTGTTAACTTCGATAATTTCAAGAAAGGTACGGATACCATTAATAGCGCTAGAAATACTCATTGGAATCCTATTAGGTAAGTCCTGGTTAGGCTTGATTCCATATGAGTATGATCCCTACTTAGAGTTTCTTTCAGGTTTCGGTCTCATATATCTCCTCTTTTTAGCAGGATTAGAGATGGGAATGAAAGAAGTACGATATGAAAGTGTACTCTTAGCTTCCCTTTCACTTCTCGCCCCGTTTACTTTAGGCGCACTTCTAGGCCTCCTCTGGAATATTCAGCCTATATTCTTGGGTGCACTCCTCTCTACAACTTCAATAGGGGTAGTACTACCAATTACTAAAGAACTTAATCTTGAAGACGATTTAAAAAAGATAATACTTGAATCTGCCCTAATAGTTGATGCCGCAAGTATGTTCATATTGACAATTTCAATCGAATCGATAAAAGGAACGCCTGTTTCCTCTATTATGTTTTCCCTTTTCCTCGCTCTTTCACTTTTCATTTTGCCCTTAATAGTAAGAATACATAGTATAAAAATGGTGTTATCAAAATGGTTAAAGACTGAGTCGCATTTTAAACACGAGGTTAGGTTCTGCTTTGCATTAATGGTTACTTTAGCTATACTATTCGAGATATTGGGATTTCACGCTATATTAGGCGCATTCCTTGCAGGTTTAATGATTTCTGAAGTTACTGAGGAAGGTAGTCTTCTTAGAGGAAAAATGTTAGGACTAGGATATGGTCTATTCATACCAATATTCTTCATACTTGCTGGAGCTGCTACAAATCTACCTCTTCTTATTAAATATGAAAATATAGCTCTAGTACCTATGCTCCTACTTGCCGGAATCATCGGGAAGGTTATGGGAGTAAACACAGCTGGGATATTATTTAAATTTCCCTTTAGAATCGCCCTTAGTATAGGTCTCTTGCATAGTGCTAGACTAAGCCTCATAATAGCCGGCGCTAAACTCGGCCTAGACTTAGGACTCATAGTAGAAGAAGTTTATTCAGCAATTGTGATATTTGCATTAATTACAGTACTTCTTCCTCCTACTATAGCTAAGATCCTTTTAGCCTCTAGGACTAGAAAGATAAGCAGATAGCTTTAGCTTAGTATCTAGCTTTAACGCTTGATACTTTATTCATGACCAGTAAAGAGGTTAAGGATTGAAAAATAAGGAACTCAAACTAAAGCAAGCAACGTCTATTATCAATTCAGCCCTACATTATAACATATAATGAGCATATCTTACTCAGAATTCTGATTATGCATAGGGCTTTAGCTCTTTATTAGACCCTCCTTATACTCTTCTACCAATACCTCGGTATAAGTAGAAAGGGAAGAATGAAAGGTTTATACCTCCCCCTCTTTTACATAGGCATTGTTCATGATGAGGCTATAAACCCTGAATATTCAGGATTTATTAAATCGATAAATACTAAAAATTTGTAGTGAATCTTGGAATATTTAATAGAAACAATCAAACTTAATCATGAACAGACTCTAAATATCCAATGTCTCTATATATGAAAAATCACAATATAGCTATAAGCGGAATTTTCATGTAGTATCTACATCAATAAACCCCGAAAATTCGGGGAAAAACAAGATCATGAACAAGGTCTTATAGAAAGAATAGGCTACAAAATCCATTGATTCGCTGCTGAAAACACAGGAGTAAAGCTATAAGAGCTAATCAAAGAAGTCAGTCCACTGATGAATAATTCTACCGTTAACTCCCTTGAGCAGAAGAATCCCTCTATGAGCTATAGCTACTATACAATTACTATACAGGTAGAAAGTACCTATACTTTGATAATCAAAGGATGCCTCCCTATAGGTTATGTTATGCGAGCTCTTCATTCTCCTTGATGATACTCTAGAATGAATAGGAGATGTATGGTATTAGGAGGGACTAGGCTTCAGCGAGCGTACTTCGTACTCCGTTACTCTCCTTATCTCCGTGACTGTATTAACGATCCAAATTGCATCTTCGCGTCCTACATCCCGCGTCTTAAACCACAATAGGCTTAAGCACTTCTCCAAGATACCCGGGGGTGCCCGAAGATCTCTTACTTGCTCAAACAGATACTTGTCACCCCTCAGATAGACTCAGTTTAGCGGGAAGAGTATTCTGAGAGCTTCTATGGCGAACAGCTTACTAAAAATGGATTCGATATCGTAATTCTTCTTAAAGTAGTGATACTTGACAGCGTTCTCAAACCAGCCCATTCTATGGAAGTGGTGAAGTATGTTCTCTCTTCTTTTCTCCTCAGGATATACCCTAAATTTTTGCTTAATTCCTCGGATAAGTCCACTAGGATCATAGAGGACTATGGAATCTAGGATATTCGACACGCTAATCTCCCGCATGCTTCCTACATCTCGTCGTAGCCTTTCCTTCCAGAGTCTTAAGGGGACATAAACGATATCGACTGTGTAACCTAACTCCTGGGCTATCTCTCTTAGGTCTATTTCCTTCTCTAATTAGGACACACATATCAACATCAGAGCCCTCGTGGATGTTCCCTCTAGCTACAGAGCCTACTATAAAAACTGCGACTATATCCTGCCTATTTCTGAGCAGTTTTTCACAGGCACGTCATCCGATTTCCCTTAATGTCCCTAGCTTCTCGTCTAGATCATTCAAGATTCCCCACCTTAGCTTGAGTAATAGTGTTGATTCTGTTTCTTAGCTAGAGAGACCTGAAGACAATCTATTTTTAATCTCTTATATGCTTCACGCGCTTCTTAAACCTCTCCTTCAAATAGCTCATAAGTTCGCAATTGGCAGTAAGAGTACAAGATGTTTCGATATGTCAAACGGTCGTGGTTGAGAACATGATCATTGAGGAATGAAAGATTATAAGATGCATAATAAGCTCGCTCTACGCTAACCTAAGACCTGCTTTCCTAGCGTAGAGCTTAGCATCTTCTCATATTCTTCTCTTCTAAAAATTCTCTTCATGCATTCATTGGCGAGTTATACACTACTCTATCATAGTATCATACATAGCAGTTTCTGTATGTTGTCTTATCTTTACAGGCCCATTAGGCTCAGAAGTATAAAGAATATGCTAATCACAAATTTGCATCAGCGAAGGACGCAATCATCATTATATCAGTGTTTGCACCC
>CAZFCQ010000012.1:0-17767 GCA_964517845.1 uncultured Thermoprotei archaeon
CTGGAGAGAAAATAGCTTCTATTGATCCAGAAATTCAGGTGTGTGTTCTCGACTATTTTCCAGCTTTTAGACGAAAGGATCTGAAGAGACCTAATTTTCGGGAAATGATTACTGTTAAAAGGTTATTAAATGAGGTAGGACTTAAGTGCGTTATAGTGCAAACTTCAATCGGGCACATAGAGCCTTAACGTTATATTGGTAAAAACACTATAGTTTTATTCATGAGTAATAAATTTGAAAGGCACGTTATCTCTGTTGAGATGCCTGATGGTTCTATAGTTAAGGTACCCTATTTCATGAAAGGGGAGGGGGAGCCAGTTCTCTATATTCAAGCTGCTCAGCATGGAGTAGAGCTTACAGGGGTATATACTATAAAACTCCTTATGGAGAGAATAAATAAGCAGGATATTAGTGGCACTTTAATATTAGTCCCAATAGCTAATCCACTTGCTGTTAAATGGAGAAGGCACTTTTATAAAATGGAGTTAGGCGAGCCTTACTCCAGTGATCATCCACATCAAATGAATAGATTATGGCCTGGGAGACAGGACGGTAATGAGACTGAGAGGATAGTATATGCGTTATATAATAATTTAGTGAGTAAAGCTGATTATGTTATTGATCTCCACTGTTGGGAAATGTGGCGATGTGGAGCAGCATTGGGTCTCGACTGGGATAAAGTGTCTGTGGATATGTGTAAATACTCCCTTTTAAAGTTCATTTCATTAAGATCTAAAGCTACTTTTAAGGGCAAGCTAAAGGGTATGATTTCTTATGTAGCTACAGAAGCAGGAGCACATGCTATAACTATTGAACATTCAGGTCAGAGGTGGGTCTTTACTAATGAAGCAGAAAAGGTTTGCAATGGATTGATGAATATAATGAGATATATAGGCCTTCTTGAAGGAGAGATTATTGAACCTCAAATTCAATTCCTACTAGGAAGGGATCCTCATGTAGATATTTATGCTCCCCAAGGGGATTGGATTCTGATATTAAGTAAATCACATGGGGATAAAGTGAGTAAAGGAGATCTAATAGCTAAGGTAATGAGTATGGAAACTTTAGAGGAAAAAATAATTCAAAGTCCCATAAAGGGGATAGTTTACGAAATAGGTGCTACAAGGCCTCATGTTGATACTCGACCTTCAGAGGAAGTCTTGGTAATATCTAAAGGTGAGAGGTATAGGATAGCTACTATTTATGAGTTACCTTAGAGATGCTACTTTACTTTGTTTATGAAGTGCTAAAGGGCATAAGGGATCAGGAGCATCAAAGGTTCCATATATTAGATAGCTTCTAGCTACACATCCTCCTCCGCATCGTGAGAAGTAAGGGCACTCAGTACATACCTCTGGTTTTCTATTCTTAGCCCATTTCACATATTTGTTTTCATTGAGGTCTTTAATTATCTCGTTTATAGGCTTCTTTATGTCAGATATTTGAATGTCTAAAGTATCACATAGGAGTATTCTTCCTTTTGGATCTACGTCTATTCCTTTGTCAGTACATGTACCTACATAGATCTCATCTGAATAATCTATACATACTGCAAAAGGTGCACACCATAAGACTATCGGAATGCCTACTTCCTTAGCTACTTTACCTAGAGTACTTACTGCACTCTTCATCTGTTCAGGAGTTGGCATTAAATTACTCATGCTTGCTCGTCCTATGGGGATTATAGGTATAAAGCATGCAGAAGTAGCACCTAGCTTCTCTGATAGTTTAGCAATCTTTCCTACTTCTTGCCAATTGAATTTGTTTATCGTAGTAACAGTAGAGAATTCTATACCTACTTTCTTTAAGAGTTCTATACCTTTCATTAGGCCTTTCCAGGAGTTGGTCCCCCTTAGTAACTCATGAGTTCTGGGTGAAGCTCCATCTAGACTTGTAAAGAAGTTACTAAAACCAATTTCTGCTAAGAGTTTGGCTTTATTAAGGTCGAGTAACATTAAGTTTGATTGCATGCTAATGCTTCTGGCATGTTCTGCTACGTATTCTAGTATAGTAAATATGTCTGATCTAACTAGAGGCTCTCCTCCTGTTATACCTATGTGATTAGCTAATTTAGTTAACTTATCAGCTACTTTCAAGGCTTCTTCAGTATTTAGCTCTCCTTTGAATCTAGCTGTATAGCAGTGTCTACATGAAAGGTTACAGCGGGCTGTTATGATCCATATGGCTAAATCAAAACCGCATAGTTATCTCACCCAACCAAAGAGACCGTTTAATGTTGAATGTTTTATAGCCCCTTAAATTCTTTTCCTTACCTAAAGAGATAAGGTATTATAGTAAGGAACGCTATCAGACCCGGTGGAGGATCATCATTACTCAGCGACGTGCAATTATCATCATAAAAATTAATAACTCAACTGATTCTTAGCACGTGACAAAATAAAAATTACGCCTTAGAATAAGGCTTAGAGGTCAGAGGCAGAGATTCCTAACAAGTGAAGATTCCCTAATGATCTAGACGCTATACTTCATCTCTCTCTTTAAGAAGTATAGAGAAATTATGTATGCTTGTAAAAGCAAAGCCATAGTTATATAGCTTATTTGGAAGTTGAAGGTTTTAGTTATATAACTTAAGAGAAAAGGACCTAAAGTTCTCCCAATATCCATGATTACTCCTATAGTGCTATATGCTACATCATATAGATTCTTATTCATCATTTTAGCTATCAATGCATTACGTGGAGGAGCTGCCATCAGTAATCGAGTGAGAATATAGGATGTGCCTATCCACAATGGGCTATGTGTAAAGGCTAGTATTATCATAGAAGAGGTTCTTAAAAGGCCAACTCCGATTAGTACGTTTATCTCGCCTAGTCTATCGGCAAGCCACCCAGATATTATTCTTGAGAAGAACGAAACTAATCCCCCTAGGGAGAGAAGGTACCCCAAGAATATGTATCCATAATTAAGCTCCTCTACTATCCAATAAGAAAAGAGTGGTTGAAAAGCTGATACTACCATGAATAATAAGATAGTAGAAGTACAAAGTAAATGAAACTCCCTACTTATTAGGTTTCTAACGCCCTTAAGATAATTACTTTTTACATTATGCTCTAATTCAACAGAAGTATCCAATTTTATCCTTAGCGAGAAAAGGAGTGAGGTAAGGGAAAGTATTAGTCCGGACAAGAAGACATAACGTGTGTTGAGGATTTCAGCTATATAGCCAGTTAAGATAGGTGCTATTATGCTAGGTGCCATTCTGATTGATAGTATTATCCCAAATGCCATCGCTATAATCTCACTATTGGTAATAATATCAGCTGTACTAGACAAGAATGTGGGATTCTCAAGGCCTTGAGCTAAAGCTAAAAGCAACATGCTTATAGCTACCATTATAACATTATTAGCATAATATAGGAGTAGGAAAGCTATCAGTCTAGCGATAATACTTAGTATAATAGTATACTTTCTACTAATTGCTTTCGACATTATACTACTCATTATCCTAGCTAACGGCCTTACAAAGGACTGAAGGGAGTACACAGTTCCTAAAATAATTAAGTTACCACCTAGATTAACTATGAAAGAAGGTAATACTACGTTTAAACTAACGATACTTGAAAGTGAGAGGATTAAGGCAAGATAAGTAGCTTTTCCTAATCCTCTCGAGGAATGGGCCTTTACCAGCATAGCTAGACCTTTAATAAAATAGCACGGAATCTATAAGTCTTTATGGTCAAATGTAGGTACTATCAAGAGTATCAAGATTCACTTCAGGTTCGCTTTCATGAAGAGATTAATAATATTAAACTTCTAAAATAAAGTTAGGCGGAATATATGAGACAATCTATTAATGAACTCAGACAAGCTGGCTCTTTATTAGCTGAAGCCGAACAAGGATTAGAGGAGAAGAATTATTTAATAACCAGGAACTCAAGTCGTAACGCTATTAGACACGCAGCTTTAGCTGTAGCTTTAACTTATGTAGAATCAGATGAGATCTCCAGTGTTAGAGAGGGCATATTGCTAGCTATGGAACGGATGCCCTCTAAGCTATGGATTGAAGCGCTTAGACTCCTTGAAATACTACGCTCACTTAATGAAGAAGATGTACATATCCTCGTAAATTTAGCTAGGGAGGCTGTAGAAATAGCTTCAGCAATAGTAATTACTGAGATTATATGAAGTTAAAAAGAAAAGACGTATTTCACTATTTGGTAATATGAATATTCTTCTAGGTAGTCATGAAAGTATATGGTACGGTCTCTAAACTACCCAATTCAATAATGAGTTTAGGTATTGAAGCTTCTCTTGGATCTAGCTTTTCTAATTCCTTCACTATTCTAGTAAGCAACTTCTTGTAAGCAGTATATCGTGGAGCAACTATCTTTTCAAAGGAATTAGGTTTCGATTCTCTTATCCAGAGTTCTTTATGCTTTTCCTCGAGCATCTCTACCTCATCTAAGAGCTCTTTAAAGACTTGAATGGTTTCTTTCAGGGCCTTATCTACATTTCTCATTAAATCAATTGCTGTTATTAGCCTATAAGTAACTATTACCTTTCTTATAACATGCTTTAACCTAAGTATCGCAAATTCTAGATAGTCTAAGTAGTCTTTATTCCTATATACCTCGTTTCTTGCCCTACTTATTATATTAAGTGCTTTCTCTACATAATCTTTTGCCTCCTCAGCCTCATGCGCTAAGAGACTTATGTGCGCTATACTCTTAAATGGATTCATCCAGAAGGATATATTGAGATTTAGCAACTTTCTACTAATCTTGTCACTTAAAAGTTTTATAGCCTTACCAACATTGGTCTTAGATCGAAAGAAGGCCCAATCAAATCTTTCATAGAAGTCTTCACTTATGATACCATTCCAGGCAGCCTCAGCCGCCAATAGTAAACCATACCAGTTTAAAGATTGGAGGTTCTCTCCATCGTCGTCCCATGAAGTTGTAAGTACTCCTAAAGCTGAGTATCTTAGTCCATCACGTGAGAAGTTGCTTATATTCTCTTGAGCTTCTTTAAAATCAGGAAATATTCTTCTCCAGCACCATATTCCAGGACATATGATTTGTGTTAGTCCTGCTCTCCAGAAAGGCTCTATTATGTCGTCATAGCTGCTTCTAGCATCATATCGCCAGTTTAGAACTATAACATCTTTAGGGATTTTCTCAACAACTTCCTTATGCCTTAATACTATATCTCCCCAAAACATGAGCTTTCTATCAAGGCCATCTAAAATTCTCTTTAATGCTAATATATGTTCAAGATATACTTGACCTATACCC
The DNA here is from genome assembly GCA_964517845.1 of uncultured Thermoprotei archaeon. Taxonomy (GTDB): domain Archaea; phylum Thermoproteota; class Thermoprotei; order QMSL01; family B3-G16; genus CAZFCQ01. The sequence continues at coordinate 5,256 of CAZFCQ010000012.1, forward strand.
TTCTTTGAGCATACTTCTCTGCTGGCTCCTTTACCTAAGTCCCATGTTTCATCACAGTTTACATTAAAAATTCTTGAGTTAAAGATAGAGCATATATCCTTATAGATGTCTTCTAGGAATTTATAAACTTCTGGCTTTGCAGGTGATAGGAGAGAACTACCAGGATACTCTGACATACTCGAGTACTTAGGATTGCTTAGTATTATCTTTGAGTGCCCAAACGACTGTATCGATGGGAAATAGTTTATGAATAACTTTCTACTATATTTAACTAATTCTTTTGCCTCCTCAGGAGTAAGATAGTCGTGCCAGACAGTATCAGGATGCGATGGAAACTTAAATGCGTGTAATTCTGTATAGTGAGTAAATGCATTTAGTTTAAATTCAGCAAGCACTTCTAACATTCGTTTAGCGAATGTTAGTTTAGGAACTGGACCTCTACTGATATCATCCGTAAAGCCTCTAAAGCTATAGGTTGGATAATCTATTATCAAAACACAAGGTATGAGAATAGATGATTCCTTTACGTATATAAGTTGTCGTAATGTCTGTATACCATAAAATACTCCCTTATTACTTTTAGCGATTACAAAGCATTTATCAGGTCTGACTTCAATTAAATACCCTTCTATACCGATACGCTCTGGTATATGAATTCCTAGAGAAGAAAGAAGCTGAGAAAGGTCGTTTTCTATTCCTAATATAATGCTTGCTTCTTCATAGGAAGAGAGTATGCATGACAAGTTCCACATTTCGAGTTCCTGAATTAAGGAATCTAAGACTTTTTTATACGTATGAGAGCTCATGTAAACTTTGATTGGAGATTCTATATTCAGAAATCCTTTTCGCTGATAGACCTCCTTTGGCTTTGGAATGATACAAATATCCATGATTAAAATTATGGAGAACGAGTCTCTTTAAGTAATTTTCTAGAAGTGGTGACAAAAGTTAATATAAGCTGGAGCTTTTTAAGGATATGTGGGAGGAATTCTAGAAAGGAGGAACTTCACGATATTAGGAAAGCGATCATTAATCAAATAAGCTTAAGCTAAGGCTTGGCAATGAGCTTAAATATAGAAAGCACTTTACCGTAGGGGATGCTAGGTTTTCCTCCTTCTAAACTGTAATAAATTATGCTTTTTTCATCCTTTGGTAAGTATTTTCTTAGCTTTTCTTCAGCTAGAACTATAAGCGGTATTCCCATTTTTATTGCTTGCATTATCTTGTTAGCTTTCCTTATAGCATATTCTTTTCTCCAATAACCAGCTATCTCAACATAGGCATTTAAGTTATCCTTACTTATTAGGAAATCAGGTATGAAGACGGTATTACCTAAGATTAAAGGTTCTGGCTCGCGTATAACTTTGAATCCTAGTGATTTAAATGACGTTGCAATTCTTTCCTCTAGATAACTATCGTAGATTTGTATAGGATTAGATTCGATTGCATTTAAATCTGGAAGAATTTTATTTGAAAGTACTAATACTCGCAGAGATCTTCCATATCCTCTATGTAGTAAAGCCCATATCTGCCATTTCTCGCATCTACGAAGAAAACTTAATACATCCCATACTAGTTGAGAGATCCTTCTTCCATAGCTAGTTGGTCTTCCAAAAAACGCTACAGGACCTTCAATGGTGATCTCGAGTTTTCTAGCCTTTAATCTAACATCATATATTAGACCATACTTCTTTGCTCTGTATAATACGATCTTTGCAAAGGCTCCTAGAGAGAAGGGACCTTTCTCATATACTATTATTGCTTTAGTAGAATTTACGAAGATTGTATTAATTACTTCATAGTTATAAGCCTTGATTATATCCTCAGGTATACATTTCCTTATACGATGAAGCTTCCTTTCCTGAGGCTCATCAGACCAGAGCTCATCTACATTTTCAATACCCATCTTTCTTAAAAGGTGAAGGAATTCCTTTCTTTTCTCACTTGGGACAAAGCCATGATACATTTCATTTACTAATTTGAACACATATATCCTACGTCTGCGGATAAGCTTAATGTTTATCGGGGGCTTCTCTTTATAGAAAAGGCTCATCGTATGAATTAAGCTATTAGCAAGCTTATCGTCGCCTACTAAGTATCTAATGGATTCCTTATCCAATTTGTAAAATGGCTTATTTACGCATTCTTCATATACTTTAATGAGATCTTGTAATACTGGAGTTATATTTCTATCTAGATATATAGGTATTACATAACCCTTTGCGAACTTAAATCTAAGGTTCTTCTTACCAAAGCTCATACTTTCTCCTCGAAAATTTCTTGTCTTCTTCGCCTGTAAGCTAGATCGTAGTCTATAGTACCTTTAGTAATGATTTCTATTAGGATAGCTTTCTTTTCTTTAGGCCGTAGTATTCTACCAAGTCGTTGTATATACTCTCTATTACTTCCAGTACCGCTAATGACTATAGCTACACTAGCATCGGGTACATCGATTCCCTCATCAAGAGCCATCGCCGTGGCTAATTTGGTTACCTTACCTTCACGAAAGAGTTTTAGCAAGGTTTCCCTTTCATTTTTAGGCGTATCATGTAGAATCTTTGGTATAAAGAATCTCCTAGAGAGTTCTCTAATGATATCAGTATATCTAGAGAACAGTAACACCTTCTCGTTAGAATACTTCTTAAGAAGCTTTTCGACAAGTTCTAATTTACGTTCAGTACTTAAAGCTATTTGCCGAGCTTTATGTCTTGCTCTTAATGCATCCCTAGCTTCTCTATCTATAGCAGCTCTTTTTAATACAGCCTTAAACCTTTCCCGTGGATCTTTTATATGCGGAAACATTCTTTTGCAATAGTCCATGTATACTTTCATTAATTTCTTATATTCGGAGTACTCCTTAGGGCTTAGCTTAACGTAAATTTTTCTTTCTTCATATGTAGCTAGATAGCCTTTTATTTGAAGTGCTTTAGGCTTAACTTCATAGACTATAGCTCCTATTATCTGAGGGTATAGTTTATGTAAGGCATCACTTCTAAATGGGGTAGCTGTAAGCCCTAGTCTATACGGCGCCATGCTTAACCGAAAAACACGACTATATCCAGGGCTTACAGCATGATGACATTCATCAGCAATAATTAACCCAAACTTCTTAATGATTCTCTCAGCATATATTCTAGCAGAATCATAGGTCATTACTGTTATGTCTCTTAACTCCTTTCTTCCACCTCCAAACACGCCAATATGGGAGTTAGGAAGATTTAATCTACTTTGTATTACATTTGCCCATTGCCTTAATAAGTCTATAGTGGGAACTAGTACAAGGGTTTTTAATTGAAGATCACTTATTGCTTTAATACCTATAAAGGTCTTACCTGCTGCTACAGGAAGTACTATCACACCTCTATATCCTGCTTTTTTCCACCTTTCATAAGCTTCCATCTGATAATCTCTTAGCTTAAAGGAGGGAGTTATTCTTACATTAACTTTAAAATCCAGCCTAAAGCCTAATTTTACTCTAAGTCCCTTCGATCTTAGTCTACGTTTTAAATTCCATAAATTAGAAGGAAGTACGCGTAATGTACCATATCTTGGTTCTTTATTTATAATACCTGCTCTTAAAAGATCTTCTACCCTTCTTTCATTCTTAACTTCTAAAACGAGATCAGGGCCTTTTAAGTATATAAAGGCATCATAGCCTCTAAGAGATTCGATAAATTGCTTCTCTTTTTCAGTAAGCTTAATTCCAAACTTTGATAATAACTCTTCATAATTTTCATGGCTTAAATTCGCACACTTGACGAAGTTCACCCTAAAGATATATCCGATATCTGGTCTAAATCCTACAAAGGAACCTATTTTTTGAGCATGAGAGAGTTCAAGAGCACTTGGCCACTTAAGGGTGAAGATTCTGGCAGACATAAGAGTACTTGATGGATATAAGGCATGAAAGGCTTATAAATATAGCTTCGCTTAAATTTGAAGCTTAATTTAATTTACCAAAGGCAAGCAAAGGGAGGATAAGAATATCGATAGAGGAAAATGGCGTGAAATCGTATTTAGGAGACCTTGGATATTACCTTTTATCATAGCCTTAAATGGGAGATCTATAACATCACCAAGCGAACTAGGGCGTATTGTAGGTGTAAGATCTAGGGTAGCTAAGAGAGCATTATGGTTATTAAGAAAAATGGGAGTTCTGAAGGAAGGACGACTTTCAGAAGAGGCTTCATCGTGGATTTTTCAACAAGATCTTTGGATTAAAGGGAGGAGGATCGTATGGAAAACTAAGAATAGTTATGTAGTCCTAGTCATCCGTCCTAAAAGAGTAAGTGTGGTACATGTTCCATTAGAGGTAGTTGAAGAAATAAAGGAGTACATTAGTAGAACTACAACTAAGGTTAAACCTTCAGAGATTTCAAAAAGATTAAAGATATCAGAAAAATTATGTGTGTCTGCTTTCCATATACTCTGGGTTATGGGAATTGTTAAGAGAGGGAAGAAAGGATACGAGAGGAGAACTTGAAGTTAAAGACCTTAAAATCCGATAATTTTATTAGTAGTATCTATGTAAAAGAAAGTTACATGAGATTAGGGCTTGTTACTTATAATTTAGCAAGAAACTGGGATTTAAAGACAATAATAGAGCGTTGTAGTGAAACAGGCTTTGAGGCTGTAGAACTTAGAACTACTCATGCCCATGGTGTAGAGCCTACATTAAGTAAGGAAGAGAGAAGAAAGGTAAGAGAACTTTTTGAGTCATCTCCAGTTAGACTACTAAGTTTTGGAACTACTTGTGAATACCATTCACCTGATGCATCTGAATTAAGACGTAATATTGAGCTTACCAAGAAATTCGTCGAATTAGCAGCAGACGTTGGAGCCTTAGGAGTAAAGGTCAGACCTAATAGACTAATGGAGGATTATGGAATACCTAGAGAAAAGACTATTTCACAAATAGGAAATGCATTAAAGGAGTGTGGAAAATTCGCAGAGGATTATGGAATTGAAATATGGCTTGAGGTTCATGGGAGGGGTACTAGCGACTTGAAGGTAATAAGGCAAATAATGGAAATAGCTGATCATACTATGGTTGGTGTCTGCTGGAATTCTAACTATACGGATATAGTGGATAATTCAATAAAGAAGTCCTTCGAGCTAGTTAAGGACTGGATAAAGTCTGTTCATATACATGAACTCTATGATGAGAAATACCCATATCGTGAACTCTTTAGTCTCCTAAAGAGTATAGGATACAAGCGTTATTGTTTAGCGGAGATACCAGAGAGTACAGATCCTGTTAGAATCATGAAATACTATAGAGCGTTATGGCTAGAATTAATTAAGTATTAATATTATAGAAAAACTTAATCGTTATTTATTTACTTGTTTAATTCTTTTTAAAATATTCTACTTTATAACGGTTTAAATATACGAATTCCTTTAATGGTTTTCTCCAACTCTTACCTATTTTAGCTGGATAGCCGATTGGGATTACTGTTAAGAGGTGTTTCTCCTTAGGCACTCCTAGAATCTCTTTAGCCTTTTCTCTGTCCATAGTACCTATCCAACAGGTTCCTAGCCCTAATGACCATGCAGCTAGCATCAAGTTTTGTGTAAGAAGAGTACCATCTATTATATGCCATTTAGAGCTAGGATCTGTAATAATTGCAATAGCTAAGGGAGCTTCTGAAATGAAGCTACCATAAGGAGCTAATTTAGCAAGCTCTTTTAGAATTTCTCTATCATTAATTACGATCAATTCCCATGGCTGTAAGTTTCTGGCTGAAGGGGCCCAACGGCAGGCTTCAAGTATTTTTAAAATCTTTTCCTCCTCTACTGGTTTAGGAAGAAATCTCCTGATACTTCTACGTTCTATTATAGCTTTTAATACCTCCATGAAATGACACCTCAGCTATTATTTCATGAAGATATTATCTAAAAATAAGTTAAAAGGTATTTAACTTTCAGATTCCTTTTCTTCAGGTTTCTCTTCCTCAGCTTCCTCTGCTGGCTTAGCTTCAACTTCCTTTTTCTCTTCTTTCTTTTCTTCCTTCTCCTCTTTCTTCTTACCAAATAACCTTCTCAAGAAGGACATAGAAAATCCCTACACTATACTGAAAATCCTTCTAATCAAAAGCCTTTTGAAAAGATTTATATACATCTAATTAATCTGATTCACTTTACAACTTTATCTTCTAGTCCATTTGCTAGTTATTCTAAGCGAAATTCTAGCGAGAAAGATGTCTTTAAGATAAAAGAAGATCCCAGAGTAAAGATTTTGAAGCGATAAGAGAGAGTACACATAGGGGATATATGAAGAAATATAAAATAGGATTAGCCATATGGTCTTTAGGACCAACTACTAGTGAAAAAGATCTTAGGCGACAATTAGAGATAGCCTCAAAGATAGGAGTTAAAGGAGTACAGCTATGGTGTGTAGACTACGGACCTAATAGACCTTGCTTTCTAGATCCTGATAGATGTGATCGTAGTACTCGAAGAAAGATATGCGAATTGGTTCACTCATATGGGCTAGAAATAACAGGATTTTGTGCACAATTAAGCGGACCTAGAGGATTAGGTGGACTAGATGATTTAGAAGGATTAGAAGCTCGTATAGAGAAGACCAAAAAAGCTTTAGAACTTGCTGTTGACATGAATGCTCCTATAGTTACCACACATCCTGGTAGGATACCAGAGGATAAGAGTAGCACTAATTACTCTATAATAAAGAGAAGTATAGAAGAAATAGCTAAGTATGCTGAAGATGTAGGTGCATATTTCTGTATAGAAACAGGAATGGAAAGAGTCCATGTATTGAAAGACTTTATATTAGAAATAGGAAGTCCTGCTTTGAAAGTTAACTATGATCCAGCGAATCTACTTAAGTATGGTACTAAGGAGGTAGTAGAGGGTGTGAGGATATTAGGATCATTAATTGTACATACCCATGCTAAAGACTATAATCCTAATACGAGGAGGGAAACCTTAGGAGGGGGATTAGTACCTTGGGATGAATATATAGAGGCTCTCAAAGAGATAGGATATAAAGGATGGTTCGCTATTGAGGATGAAACAGGAATAGACACTATTGAATCTATAAAGAGGGGAAAAATGTTCTTAGAAAGACTACTAAGTGAGCACAATTATTAGACTACCATCTATCTGCCGGCCAGACATAGGGAGCCGATCTTGGAAATAGAATATTAAGAAGTGGCAGTACTTCACTATCTACTTTAGCTTCTTTATATGCTAGATCCCGTATATCCCGATAGCCTAAAACAAGTTGCGTAAGTGAAGATTGAGACAATTTGATCCTATAATTTGCCTTAGGTTCCTCGCTTACCTCTAAAACACTTTCGTCAATCTTAAGGGTAATGGAACCTATATCAGTATCTATTAATACTGAAGCTTTATGCTTGTTTTTAGACTCTATAAGTCTTCGTTCAAGTTCAGGCTTTATCTTATCAAAAAGTTCTTTTAAGCATATTATTCTCGCCATTCCATGAGCTCTTTTAGGATAGTAACTCTTCATGGTATATCCATACCTTATTGCGAACTTAGTAAAAGGATGATCTAAGGGTAAGTAGAACGTTAGATACGCGTATCTTCCTCTAATACCCTTTTCAACTAAGAAAGAAATTATCGTCTCAAACACCTTATAGTCATTATTCTTAGAGCCTATTTCAGCTATATTTAGAGTATCTCCATATTGCCAAGGATCATAAGCTAAGTACCCTACAATATTGCCTCTTTCATTTTTAACTACATGAACTATAGGTTTATGCTCCCATCCAACTCCCTTTGAAAAGCCTCTCCACTCTTCTGGATCACGAACTATTGTACCAGTTCTCTCTTCATTATTCTCATTATATATGGTAGCTATAGCCTTAAGAACCTCTTTGTCGAACTCTTCTACTAACTCTACTTTAAAACGCTTCTCAGCTTCTTCAGCATTACGTATTAAGATCGTTAGAGTATGCTCACCCATGAAAACTACATAACCAAACTTATGGTAGAAATTTGGAATGCCAAATAAAGCACTTAGCGGATAATTGTTCTCATGCATCCAATTTATCGCATAATTAATAACTTTTTTAGAAAAACCTTTCATTCTGTATTCTCGTCTAGTGTATACCCCTGCTATTCCACCTATAAGAATTGATGAAGTACCTATTCGCATTTTCAAGTCACGTATTGTAAGTCCGCTTACCTCTTCATTATTAATTAAGAGACGGACTCTATGAGTAACACTATCGCGGTGAATGACTTCTAAGCTCACATAGTAAAGAAGTGTTTTCAGTATTATTTAACATTTAATGAGAGTGTTCCTATGAGGAGAGAAGTTACCGTAGAGTGATTTAATTTTACAGACTCACTTAATTTTTAATGCATATGCATTAAAAATTCATGAGTAGAGAAGCGAAGCTTAAGAGATCATACTTAGAATATCTTCTTAGGTGTTATTTAATGGATATTAAAGGAGAGAAAGACAGGATAAGGAAGTATATATGGGATTTAATGGAGGAAAGAAACATAGCCAATTTTCCACGTCCAGTATATGGTAGAATCCCTAATTTTATAGGAGCTGAAAAAGCTGCAAGAAGGCTTCTTAATATTAGAGAGTTTATGTCAGCTAATATAGTTAAGGCTAATCCAGATAGTCCACAAAAAAGCGCTAGAAGACTATGTCTTAATTTAGGCAAGAAACTTATAATGGCTTCACCTAGGCTAAAAAAGGGCTTTCTATTATTAGACCCTTGTATTATACCCCGTCGCTTTTATAGCCAGGCATCCACTATTAGAGGGGCATTCAAGTGGGGAAGAGAAATTAGCCTGAGAGAGCTACCGAAGATAGATTTTATAATCACCGGTTCTGTAGCAGTATCACCATTGGACGGCGCCAGAATAGGTAAAGGCGGTGGCTATGCTGAACTCGAGTATGCAATATTACGAGAATACGATTTGATAGATGAAAACGTACCTATAGCAACTACTGTACACGATATTCAAGTTATAAAGAAGATTCCAAGAGAAGAACACGATATTACAGTAGACTTTATACTAACTCCTACTAGAGGAATGAAAGTTAGAAATAGAGGAGCACGCCCTCAAGGCATTATATGGGATCTACTAAGTTTAAAGAAAATAGAGGAGATACCTATTTTAGCGCAGCTTCATAAAGAGAAGACTAAGAAGTCTCATTTTCCATAAAATATCGCTCTATACTTATACCGAACTTTTGCAAAAATCGATGTTGCTCACGAAGTTGCTTTTCAGAAATCTCTTCTTTAAAACCATAACGTCTATGAATTATCTCATAGATGTAGGATTTATTTAGAATTAATCTGGCTTCCGAAGTGTTAATACTTCTATTGGCTATGTATAGAGTAAATATCACTTTATCGTTCTCTTTATAAATCGTACCCAAGTATGTCGGGATATTATACATGGACATTATGATTAGTAATCTCAGGTCAGCTAAAGAAGGAGTAACACGTGGAAGGGGATGAGTATGAAGAACTGCAATGGCATAACCATGTTGAAAATCTTTTACAGGAACAAGAGCTCCCGCATAGTACTTTTGTGATATTATGGGCGATATGTAACCATCTTCAAATACTACAATAGCGTATTCAGCATCTTTAGGCATCTTAGCTAACTTTTTAGCTAATGGAAACAACTTTTCTTTTAATCTTTTTCCAGAGATTTTATGAAGATCGGCCATTAAGAGCGCCATGACGATAATACGTTAGACACGCTATTATACTTACCGCGTATGTGATAGTAATAGAACATCTAAAGATAATGTATTTAATGAAGATTCGTAAAAGCCATGTTAGATTAAGTTCTTTTAACTTCTCTTTAATAGGTATTCCGGTGGCTGGATCCCGCTCTCGCAGAGTATAATATTCATCTAGTAGTTTGTTAAATATTTGCTTATTTAGATACGTACCATCACTTTTGCATGGAAGCTCAAAGTGAGGTTCTACGACTTCATCTATCTTTCCATTACGCCCAAATTTAACTACTAGAATCATTCTTCCTAAGTTGAAGATCCTTTCGCAAATATGTTTTAATTTATCAGTAGAGAAGTTGATTCCAGTACATGTGGATGATAATATACCCAGTCAAGACTCACGGTTCTATAGCAATGATTTTTGCCATAGCAGGGTATCTATAAGTACTAAGTAAACTACAAATACACTCCCGAATAAACATAACCTCAAAAACGGATAGAGGGGCTCTTTGCTTGAAGTTTCAAGAAGTGCTCAGGAATAGTGCATGGCTTTACATTAGTAACTTATTTTCAACACTTATAGGTTATCTTTACTGGCTCTTCGCTTCAAGGATAGTAGACCCCAATGCTATAGGATCGGCTGTAGCAGTCATTAGCTTAAGTGGAGTATTCAACAGTATACTCTCTTTAGGCTTAGCTACAGGTATACAAAGATTCTTAGGATTTGCATATGGTAAAAAAGATACAAAGCTTTTATCTGATTACTTCTGGTCTGCTCTTCTCTTCTCAGTCCTACTAAGTATACTTGGTGCCGTAATATTAGGATTATTGGCAATTTTAAACATAGGAGTAGGGAAGTTTTCGATTATACAGCTTCTTTTCGCGATATCACTATTACTCTTAGGAGGTGGGACATGGAATCAAATCTTTAATGCACTCTTTATATCCACACTAAGGGCTAAGTATTCAGCTATAACAGGAGTGACCTCTTCTCTTTTAAGGTTAATAGTAGGGTTACACTTAGTCTATAGGGGTTTCGGCGATATAGGAATAATAGCTGGTTATCTTGCAGCGTCTATAACGTCTGATGTTATAAATTTATATTTAGTTACGAGGATTCCTACCATAAGAGAGTTCAGGCCTTCACTTTCTATTGAGATCTTAAAAGATATAATAAAAGCAGGACTTGTTTCTTGGCTTCCTACGTTTCTTACATTAATTAGTCAATGGGCAGGATTTCTAGGAGCATATACTATCGTTGGAGAGTATCAAACAGGACTTTACTACATAGCCTTCGCCATAGCTTCTGCAATATATGCTATACCATTGACTATACTAAACTTTATGTTACCTGTATTAAGTGGTATTACGCAAAATAAGGAGGACATGCTGTACAAGGCAATCCGCTTATCTTTGATAATCTCAGTTCCTATAGTTGCCATAGTTACTGCATATCCCCAATCAGTGTTGTCGCTATTAGGAACTCAGTATGTTCAAGCATCCGACATACTACTCGTACTTACCCTAGCTACCCTAACCATACCCCTACTCTCAGGAGTAACAAATCTAGTGTATGCTGAAGGCAAGTATATTCAAGTCTTAACAATAGGCCTTACCACTAATATACCAAGACTTATTCTATACCCTGTATTAGCGAATATCTATCAAGAAATAGGTATCGCGTGGTCCTATCTTATAGGCTTCTTGATGGGTTTCGTAACTAGTATTATAGTGGCATATAAGAATAGGTTTAAACCACCATGGAGAGAATATGCAATAGCATCTTTAGGAATACCTCCTACATATCTACTAAGAATTAGCTTACCTCTAACTGTAGTAGCCCCATTAGCGCTGATCATAGATATGCTGATATACATGAAATTTCAGCTACTAATGAAAAGCGATGTAATAGAAATAATCGAGACCTTCATGCCAGGAGTAAAAGTTAACATTATGAAGAGACAGGATAGCAAAAGAGGAAATTAGTAAAAATATCCAACTTTAAAGTTTAGGCTTTAATTCTCTTAATTATCCATCCTATAGCTACGCCGACTATTAAGCCAACAATTAAGAGAGCGGCCATTAACATTCTAGCATTAGATAGCTCTGCTTCTAATCCAGCTAATTTGCTCCTTAATGTTTCATTCTCACCACTCACTAACTGATACTCAGACTTAAGCTTATCATACTCACTCTTAAGCTGATCATACGTCTCACGTAACTCTTCAATTTGAGATCTTAGTTCTTTGCTTACTTCCTTATACTTTTCCAATTCTGAGAGAAGCTTGCTTACGTTTCCACTAAGTAAAGATACATCACTCTCAAGCTCTGATATTTTATCAATTAAAGAGACTACATGCTTAGCTGCACTAATGAATTTCGAAGCGTTAAGCAGGAGATTCACAGCTTCTGAAGGAGCGACACCCAGGGAAGCGTTTACAAAACTTAAAGATTCATTAAGAAGGAGTTCTACCGCGGGGTCTACTACTCCCTTAAGCTTATCCATTTCACCTCTTAAATAGTCAACAACTTCAGATATAGCTTTGTCTAGAGCTTCCTCGGCTTTGCTCATAGCCTCTTCAGCTAGTTCCTTTGCCTCGTCATATTTACCAGCGGTGAAAGCCTCAAGAGCATCATAATACAACTCTAAAGCTTCATCAAATAAGGCGGGAGCCTTAGTAAGGTTCATAATGGAAGATAACAGCGATAGTAACTCCTCGACAGTTATTATAGTTTCATTTGCATTAGTTAATGCCTCACGAGCCTCTTCCTCAGGAGTTACCACAGGAGGAGCTACAGCGGGAGGTGCTAC
>CAZFCQ010000012.1:17867-59405 GCA_964517845.1 uncultured Thermoprotei archaeon
GGTGCTTCACTGATCGTTACGGTAATTATTTCACCACGATAATATTCCTTTTTATTAGTAGAAATCTTCGTAGGAAAGGCCAATATTAATGAGTTAATGGGCATGAGTAATAATAACAATATAAATAGGGTGAGTACCCATGTTCGTATCACGTTATACCACCTCAAATTCTACACTAACGGGTTCTGCCAAGGGTACACCACCGAATTTAGCCCAATTACTCCATACATAAACAGTAACCTTATATTTACCTGTGGGTGCGTTTTCGGGAATCTTAAAGGCAGGCATAGCCTGAATAGTTTCTCCTTGCGTAATATTATAAGCGAATGCACCAAGGCCCCACATAGTATATCCATGCGTTGCTCTGGCTAGTACTAAGATACGTTGAACACCTGCAACATAGTAATATCCATAATAGTAGTAGTAATACTGTGGAGGGATGTAGTAATAGTAGTAGTATGGATATGCAGCATAAACAGCTACGCCTTTAACAGTAATATCTACGAATACGAAGTCTCCTCGTCTGAATTGAGTTTCTATTTTACCAGCTTCATCCCTAAGTACTACTTTAGTTATTGAGATAGGATAAGTGTTCCCAACAGCTAGAGTAGTTATAGGCCATGTTGTAGCTAGTTCTGCAAGTAATGTTATAAGAATGGGAAGGATTATTAGTGAGACTAATAACGTGTTCTTAGCACGCATATCAGATCAAAAAGGGTTATCAGCTGAAAAGTATATATACCTTTCTATTAAAGCCATACTGAGAAGTGTTACTCAACTTTAAATTCAAAATTAGTCTTTGCTACACTACAGCTAACATACACTTTATAGACGCCTTTAGAAGCATCGGGACGTAGCCTAAATTTAATAATAAAGGAGCCATCAGCTTGTGTAACTAACTGGTCGATCCACACTATTAAGCCATTAGGATCCCTAATCTCAACAATTATAGGCACGTTACTAACAGGAGATAAGCCAGCTACTAGCTTACCCTTTAATTCTACTAAATCTCCTGGCTTGTATACTTTTGATACACCTTCTTCGATATGAAATGAGGGACTAAAAAAGGAACGAATTAAAAACCAAAGGCATATTACAAATATTATAGTAGATACTATCAGGATGATGTGTTTGAATCTAAGGACTATAACTATCTCACGTTCTTCACTTGGAGAAGAGGAATTCATAACTCTCCTAGTGTTCATATTGAATAGGATGTTAATTTAAGTATTATGATCGGAGAAGTGTAAAGTTGAATCCTTTAACTATTAAATGTCCATTTTGGTGAGCTCATTGGGGGGCAGGAGTTCATCATTACCTCAGACCCGGGGTGGGGTATCATCGCTCTGAGAGAAAAATAGAGGGTAAAGTATATTTATTTTTACCCGAGATAGAGTCCTATTTAGCTCATATTCTTGAGTTCCTAACTTTAACTTTTCAGCTGATTCTAGTAGTACTCTCCAGTCAGTACCTCTTATCTTAACTATTTTATCAGATCCTGGCTCTAAAGCATCATGTTCTTCAGCAGCGCTACCTACTAGACTAGGGGCTTCTATAATTTTATCCACTACTGCCTTATCTATGGCTACGGGATCTTCAGAAAGGAATATTCCTTGGTCAGGTACTATAGGAGTATCGACTTTTCTTCCACAATCGCATTGAGGAGTTATTTCGCATGCAATGTTTATAAACATAAAGTTATCCATTCCTACAACCTTCATAACTGCGAGCGCGGAATCGGCCATCCTATACTGCGTTTCAGGGGGACCTATTCTTTCAGCAGTTATAGCCTCCTGTGGACATACAGCTTTGCACATTAAGTACCAATTACAGATAGACTCGTTTATATATGATCTACCATTGACTAGCTTTAATGATCGATCTTGATTTCCCTGCTCGACTTAAGCAACCTACACCTATGTTCTTTATGCTAGCAGCTAATCCTGCTGCTCCATGACCCTTAACTCTCGCTATTGAAATTACAAAGTCTGAATAGGCTACATATGTTCGATTAAGCCTTATACCTTCTATATCAACTGGAACTTCGTCTAAGCCCCAAAGACCATCAGCTATTATTATCGGGGCTCCCACAGTCTCTGTAGTAAAGCCATTTGCTATCATTTCACGAATATATCCTTCTGCTGTCCCTCTGGCTCGGATAGATTATGTCCTACAGTCTCAGTGATAAAAGGTCTGGCACCTTTCTTTTTAAGTAACTCGACGACTTTTCTTACATAGACAGGTCTTAGACATCTAACGCTTCCATAAAGACCTGGATGTATTTTAATAGCAACAAGGTCTCCTTTCTCGATTTTATCTAATAATCCTGAATCTTTTAGTAATCTCTCAAACTTACTTAATATACTTAATTCTTTAGCACGGTAGTTAGTCCAGAAACTTTAGACTTTGTCATCACCTATACACCAAACGATATTTACTATTATAAATATAAAAAGTGCTTTTAGTTTACTGTACTACAACTACTTTAAGTACGTTTTCTCTCTTTTCAGCAAGGAGATCTATAGCCCTATTAAGTTCAGAGAAAGGAAGTCTGTGAGTTATAGACTTAGATAGATCGATTCGTCTATTTTTGACTAATTGGATTATTCTTCTGAGCTCATCTCTGGTATGATCTCCTGAAAAGTATAAGGCGCCTTCCCGTAAGGAGGTAACTTCAATAGGGCCGGGAGGATGAGCAACAATTACAACTCTACCACTCTCATATCTTGATTTCCCCTTCACACTTTCTATTGCAGCCTTTACAGTCTCCTTAGCTCCTGCACATTCTAAAACTAGATCGGCACCATAGCCATCGGTAACATCCCTTATAACCTTCACAGGATTTTCCTCCTTAGGATTAATAACTATATCAGCTCCAAACTCTTTAGCTAACCTTAGTTTATAATCAAGAATATCTACTCCTATAACAATACTAGCTCCTAAAGCTCTAGCCCAAGCTATACCATGCATACCAACTCCACCTAAGCCATAGACTACTACAACATCTCCAGGTCTAAATCCTCCTAGTCTTAATGCATGAAATGGAGTCGATACTGCACATCCTATTATAGCACCCTCCTCAAAGGATATGTTATTAGGTAGTATAAACGCATTCCTAGCAGGGACTACAATGTACTCTGCAAAACCTCCATCTACATGAGCTCCTATAGATTTTCTATTTCTACACCTATTATCAAAGCCTTGGTCACAATGGGTACACCTACCACAAGAGAGTATATAATGAATAACAACTCTGTCTCCTTCCTTTAAGTACTTTACATTTTCACCTACTTCTTCGATTACTCCTGCAATTTCATGACCAGTAATAAGGGGTGTTTTATAAGGAAGCATTTTGCCAAGTTTATAATTAACGTCAGTTCCGCATATACCACTAGCTTTTATCTTTACTAGGACATCCTCAGGGCCCATCTTGGGAATAGGGACTTCTTCGAGTTTCAAAGGTTGATTAGGGGCGTAAAAACGGTATGCCTTCATAGTTCTCAAAATAATCACCAGTATACTGTATGATGAAAAATAACTCTTTAATTTAATTAGCTAGATTTTAATTTCATCTCTTCTAAAATAGCTTCAGGGAGGTACTTAAAGATTGAGGCTAATGTACCTAATACCATTAATATAGCTCCTGACATTATGAGTAAAATACCTAAGTAAGGAGCGTGCACCGTTAAGTTAACCGTGGAACTATGTAAAAAGACCAAGAAAGGAGACATCTTCGGTATGTGCGGCCATGGCGTAATTCGAAAACTTACAGCTAGTTTAAAGCCTATACCCATCAACAACAAACCCAAGAACTGGAAGAGGAACGAAGTTAATATTACCTTACCAGCATAAATAAAAGCTTTACTCCACTTCAAGGCCAAACACCTATTCTTTTTTGATATCTTAATTACTAAAGTAACTTAAAATTAGGTCTTGAAACTAATTCCTAGTAACAGTGAAAGTAATACCGATGAATACCTTCATAGTTACAGGTCATAATTAACGTCTCACATTAAGATAGAATAATCTAATGCTTTTCGTAAAGCTCTTACTCTGTGTTAATAGTATTAGGTTTATCAATCTACATTATGCTACCTTCTTAGATCATCTAAATGGCGCACTTACTCAAATCTTAAGCTTAAATATCATGAAATGATTAGGTATTAGCCGGGGGTGTGATCTCATTATGAAATTAGCTAATATAGGCATTGCCATGCTCGGAGATGAGAGGAAAGCCGTTATGGAACGTCTTGAACCTGCATGTATAGAGAGGATGCATAGACTCGCTAAGATAATTGAAGATAACGTTAAGTATAGAGATGGCTCCTCTCCAAAGGTGATTACTGCTCCTAAAGTTATTTCTTCAGTAAAGGATTCAAAGGAGGTAGGCGAATACTTCGTTAGAGAGAATGTAAAGATACTTATATTACAGTACTATATATGGGATTATCCATATTTGGTATGGCCTCTTGTAAATGTTTTAGGCAAGGATAAGCCTGTGCTAAATGTATCGAATAATGAGGGGGAATATCCAGGAAATGTAGGATTACTAGCAACAGATGGAGCCCTTAGGCAAAGCGGATTAAAAACACATAGAATAATCGGTGATATAGAGGATCCTAAGATCCAGAGGGAAATTATCGAGTGGATAAAAGCTGCTGAAGCTTACGTCTCTCTCAGGGGCCAAGTATATGGAATGTATGGAGGACATTCTATGGGTATGGAGACAGGATACTTCCACTTAGTATCCATACAGAGAACATTTGGGGTAACAACATACCAGATAGACCAGTTATGGCTAGCTAAGGAAATGGAGAATGTAGATCCTAATGAAGTAGAGAAAGGATTCAGATGGTTAAGTAAAATGCTAGGCGATAGGATTAAATACGATGGTAAGATGCTTACACCAGAGAAACTTAAACAACAAATCAGACTTTATTTAGCAATGAAGAAGGTTAATGAAGAATGGGGCTTTGACTTTTGCGGCATAAAAGGTCAAAGAGACTTCACTAGATATGTAGTGATAACTGATGTTGCTGAAATGCTCATGAATGATCCTTATGACTGGAATGGTCCGAAAGAACCATTTGTATGTGCTACTGAAGCTGATTCATTAGGTGCTCTTACAATGCAAATACTCAAGTACATAGGTGGGGGAATGCCCGTATTATTCGCTGATGTAAGGTTATACGTACCAGATAAGGATATCTGGATTTTCGCTAACTCAGGCAATCATCCAAGCTGGTATGCAGCACTAAGTGATGATCCTAGAGAGAATTTCAAGAAAGTAACATTATACCCAGCTATAGAAATGTATTTCCCAGCTGGTGGAGCATCAGTAGAATTTGATGCAGCCCCAGGCGAAATGACGTTCGCTAGATTAGGATTACGTGAGGATAAATTCTTTATGGTTATTGTAAAAGGGGAATCACTAGATTTACCAGAAGAGGAAAAGAAAGAGTTACGTGAACAGACCAATCCCACATGGCCTCATATGTATGTCAAGCTAGATGCTAGATATGAAGAATTCATAAACGTTTTCCCAGCGAATCACATACATGGTATACCAGGTAATCATATAAAGTCTCTAGTACGGTTCTGCGAGATAGCTGGCGTTAAGCCTATCGTACTAGGAGAAGAAGGAAGAAAGCTCTTACCTCCACTATGGGAAATTGTGAAATAAGCTAAGATCTCTAAGATAGTAACTTATGGTTTAAATGTTCATAGGTTAATTTTTCTCTTTAAATAAATTCATGATGATTTTTATCTTTTAAGACAACAACAAACATTTATCAAGAATACATAATTTATTAGAATAATCTAATAAAAAGGGGATTATACTTATAACCTGATGAGTGCAGATAACTAGAGGTTAATGGCTAATATAAAAATCACCTAGGTGATAGCGATATTATGTTTGATTTCGTGGATAATTATACGGAGTTAGGCTAGCTTTTCACTATCTTAATTTAATAACTTGAGAGAATATCATAGGGCATATTTTACATTTTCTTATATCGACATCTCTATCAACGTATGCATGAAATCGACATATGTAACGTTTGCTGAACATATATAATGTTACCTTTATGAGCTCGAGGATTAATTGATATTCATCTATGCTGTTTTTAGCTATCTTTTGTGCAAGTTTATGTAACATTTCATCGACGTCTTTAAAAGCTGAGATCTTTATTAAACCTCCTCTTTCCATGGATAGATACCTTGATACAGCTGACTGAGACATACCTAGGGCTTTAGCAATCTCACGCTGTGTCATAGAGTATTCGCTACTAAGCATTTCCACTAGAAGCCTCTTTATAGCTGGTACTACGTACCTATATCCTAATTCAAATGGTGTTAACATACTTAGAGCACTATAACTTTCTTCTCTATCTCCTCTAAGTTTTTGATTATATTAGTGAAATCTTCTACTACTTCTACGGCTCCTAGACACTCTCCTTTCTCGCTTTTAACCGCTACTATCATGACTCTTAAAACTCTACCACCTGCTTTAGTCCAGAATATCTCATAATCCTTAATGCCTTTCTTAAGCTCATTAACGACTTTTCTTACGAACTCTTCAAGTCTTAGAGGATGACAAAATTCAGCTTTTCGACCTAGCAGAGTATTGGTTCTTATAAAGCCCTGTAGTAACATACTTTCTGAGTAAAATCTTACTCTATCATCGGTACCAATAAATGTTATCTCAATTGGGAGACTTCTGAATAGTGCCTCGATCTCTTCTACTTTAAGATATCCGGTGCCAACGTCGAGATCATTTTTCCTTATTAGTTTATAAGTATCAGGTTTAAGCTCTACCTTAGATAGGATTGATCTTATTTCTCTTAGTAGTTTCTCTAAATGATCAGGAACTAAGCTTATTTCGACCTCATAAGGGAAAATAGCTCTTTCATACGAGATCCACTCCTTATCAGTATGAAGATTCTTAATATATTCTATTTTATAAGATTCATTCTTTATGGCTACCCATTCACCTTTGGAGAGTAACGTCCATAGCGCTGGGTAGAGAGTCTTATTTTCCCTAAATATTAGATCCGAAACCTCCTTTACTACTTCTAAAATCTTCTCTACTATAGGTATATGGTTGTCTTCCTTATCTATCGCCTCTTCATCCTGTATCCTTTGAAGCAACCCCATAATACTCTTGGTACTGCTATAATACCCCTTCGCTCAAGGTATGGGAAAAGTAGCATCTGATTTTTCCGATAATGAAGTCTTAAAGACTGATATAGATTACCAATAAGTTGCTTAACTTCTTCTAATAACTCCCTACTATTAGGAGAAGTACGTAGAGCGGATATATACATGGTAAGAGCTTCTACTAGCTTTAGTAGATATTTATTTTCATGCATCAGTAGGTCCAATAGGTGACCTATAGGAACTTCTTTAAGCTTTGTGTTTATTAACGTCTCTTTAAAAAGTTTAACATGAAGGTCACATAGCTTTAATATCTCATTTACTGAAATGCCCTCTTTAATAAGTTCTTGCTCTATAATAGCTATTTCGACAGGGGAAACTTCTTTTAATGAGTCACCAAATTCACGCTTAAGAATGTCAATATCTTCTCCCTTATGTAATCTCTTAAGACCCATGCAGTAAAGGAGCTTTAAGAGTAAATTAAAGTAAAATTCTAAAAAGCGATTGTAAAAGTGATAATGATGAAGTCTTCTGTTAGGAAGGTAGATGATTGGGTATACTGGGGTGCACTTCCCTCGATAGAACAGGCATTAGAACTCATAAGAAAACATAATGTCCGACTCTTCATTAACCTCTATGGATATGCAGGATATGAGGATTATGTTGAAAGAGAGGGAGCCCATGTTATAGTTTATCCCATAGAGGAACTTAGCTTTGCACCAGTTGAAGAAGTACATTTTAGAATTTTAAGTAAGATTCAGGCAGAAAGAGAAGGAAAGACGTTTATCCATTGCTATGCAGGTATAGGGAGAAGTGGTACACTTGTTTGTATGTATTTAATTAAGAAAGGTATAGATTATGATACAGCATTTATGAGAGTAAAAACACTATGTCCTTTATGGCCAGAAAGTTATATACAGCTGGTCGTACCAAGATGGTACAATAGGCTCCTTGAAAAAGTCGGTATAGATGTAATGAAGGCATGTTTTGAGGAAGGGAGTAAATTCTCATTCGGGACTAGCCTAGAGCATGCATCTACAGTAGCCAATATAGCCTTAGATATACTTGAGACATTCATCAAAGCTAGACTTATTGAAATTAGTGGGTGGGAATGGAAAGTTACATATGCAGCTGGAATTCTACATGATGTTGGCAGATATGATGCAAGAGACGAAGTACACCATATAAGGAGTATAGAAATCATAGAGAGTATGAAAAGTTTAAGAAAAATCTTCAGAGGAATTGAAAGGGAGATATTGAAACTACTTGTAGTCTCGCATAGAGCCAGTGTAGATCCTAGAAGTGATGCTAAATTCAGATTAATTCCTGATGAAACTAAGGCGATAATCCTCACTTCATGTATAAAGATAGCAGATGCCTTCCTTGATGTTTACAAAATTGATATATACTCAGGTTGCAGGATGAGCAAAGGTAAACTCGTAATATATACTAACGATTACATTAAAGGTAGGGTTATGAAAAAATCCCAGATTTTAAGAAGCATGGGAATAGACGTTACTACAAGATATCCAAATTGAAGCATTTACTAACCAAGAAAAGTTAATGTAATAATGGTCGAGCACGAAGGTCATACTTCATTAAAGTGAAACTATTCTGAGATTATACATAGAGATCCTCATATATAAGAATATGATCACTATGATCAGAGGTTTCTTCAAAATAATATCCTTCTCATAGCTTATAGAACCTCTGATCCATAAGTTTATTAGGTTTCTATGCTTCTTAAAGACCATACTTTATTTAGATCGGGCTCTCCTATAGATCCTTACCAGCTCCACTACAGGATCCTCTGCATAGTCAACTCTTAGATCAACTATTTTATCGTAATATGGAAGATATTTCGTCTTACCTACAATAATCATTGCAGAACTACGATCTCCTCGCTTATCACCACCAACTCTATGAGCTTCTTTAATAGCCTCAAGTAACGCCTCTTCAAGACTAATATGTATAAATTCTTCAAATACTTTACACATGATCTTCGGAATATCCCTAGATACCACAAGGTTTGCTATAGCTACAGAATTCTTCGAGGAATATCCAGCATACTCATTAGGGATTTTACTACCACAATAGAAGGCTGACTTGCCTTTCCAATTCATTACAGCAACTTGCCTATATTCTCTCATTTCATCAGTAGCAAGAGCTTTTTCTAAAGCTCTATATGGTTCCGGTTCTCCCTTAAGGAGCTTTAAGATAATTAAACCAAGGGCTGGATTAGTATATGCCTGTGTAGCAACACCGCCTATGCCGTATTTAGCCCATGGTACACGAGAACCAACAGCAATGGAACCCGAGACGACACTTATACCAAGTAGATCCTTTTCCCTATCAATACCTATGATGCTATATGTCATGGCTTTCTAACCAGGTTATGTTATAATATGCTGTCTCATGGGATATTTATGCCCAGCTATACTTATAGAACTTGAATATACCTTTAACTTCAACGTTCATTAAGACATACCTCTTCAGTGCTCTTGGATTAAGGAATACGGTGCCGCCTTTATTTCTTAATTTGATAGCTACTTTCGACTATTTCTTCAAGGGTATACGATGCAAAGTGATATAGGTGCTCTATGTAGATTACCTCTAGAATTCGCCATAGTCGAAATGGAGAAGGAATCTTAATAACTCCTCATCCTTTTGCTTTTGAAGTTCATTTTAATCCCTTTTTGCTTTAGAATTTCTAAGAATTCTGTAAATCCTTTTTCTCGTGTTAAATCCTCAAAGACTCTCTCTATCCAAGGTACAGCGTCAAATCCCTTATCTGAGGAATATAATAACTTAATACCATAGCTTCTCATCACAGCCAAATTTATCAAATCACTAATACCAAGAGGATACTTCCCATACATTTGAACTGCTTCTTCTTCATGCTCTTGTGAAGGTGTTACAAGTTTAAGGGAAGCGAGGGATCTTAATGACTGAAGAAAAAGTTCTAATTTAGAAGCACGATACTTAGAAAGCCATATTAAAACCTCATCTTTAACTAGAGTAGTTGTTAGTGCTGATAGACCACGACTGATCTTATAAAGAATATATCCTGAAATAGCAGCATCGAGACTTAATGTAGCTGGAGATGCAGTAACCCATTTGATAAATATAGTAGCATCTATGAAAAACATAACATCTAGTTCCTTCTCATCTTCTCTTCTAGCTCCTCAATTACAGCCCTTTCAGGCTCTTTTAGTTCTAACTCCTCTTTCCCAGCTATACCAAGCATAGCTAGAACAGGATCCTTGGGTAGTTTAACTGGACGAAGCACTAGTCTATTGCCTTCTATTGCTAGTTCTATCTCATCACCTACTTTTAAACCCCACCTCTCTCTAACTTCCTTAGGGATTGTTATTCTATAACCAGACAACACTTTGACTCTATATAGATACATAATGTATTACCATAAATACATAATATAAATACATATTTAAATATTCTAGATATTATTAGCAGGACCTAAGTCAGCAAACCTTGGAGATTTAGAGGTAGCAGAAATTTAAATGATATAAAATGAACTAATTGCCATAGAGTTCTTCTTCAAGTTTTTAATAAATTTCTCCATGAATAATCGTCTTTTATATGCTAAGCGTCTAGCTTCTGGTGTTAGTAACTTTCTCCTCATGTTCTTTTTCAATATCCTTAACGTCGTACTAAGAGTCTGGTTTTCATCTCCTCCTTTTGTAAAGCTTCGTGCTATTCCTACAGCTCCCAAAGCGTCTAGAAGGTTTGCATCGTGAAGTATTTTCTCTTCAATACTTCTAGATTCTGAACACGAAGAGGAATTCTTCACTGTTATGATTACTTTGTCGATAAACTCATTGCAGTATTCGAGTGGCTTAAGGAACTTCCTAATTCTGAATTCCTGGTTTAAAATTTCATGGAAGTATACGAAATATAACGCAGTGCATTATGATAGTTGAACCATCGCCTATAGGTGAACCACTCTACAATAAATTCGCACAGATATGGAGAGAAGCTATGCATAAGCATAGGAAAGTTTGAAGATTATAAACCCCTAGATTACTGGATAGATCTACTCACCAGGTCTGGATTTATTGTAACTAAATTAAAGATCGTTAAGTGGAATGTTCGAGCACCTTACATTATCTTAAAGAAGCTCATTAACGAGATCTACGATAAGTGGAGAAGAGACAAAGTCGGTGAGAAGTACCTTGAAGAGTTAAACAACATTCTTAATGATATAGAGAAAGAAGGAGGAATGTTATGGTCTGATATATACGTCATACTAGGAAAGACTAGGAAGTAGTCTGATTCCTTCTGTAATACTATACTAAACGATGATCCTGCTATCAATTATACGTAGGAAGTAGAGCTAGAACGTTAATTCATTTATACTTGTAGAGTGTGAATTTTTTGAACTTAAGCAAGGTAGCATAGTGATGGTATCTCCGAAACCTAGTTTTTCGTATAATCCTCAGTATTGACTTTGTGCTAAACTTGAATGAGAAAATAAAATAAGAAAATAAGACATAAATTAAATTGGGCGAGATCTTATGTCAGAAGTCGAGGAGAAGATCAACGAGTGTATAGAAGAGTTAAGTCAGTATAAGTATTTCTCAACAGAAGTTGAAGTAGCAATAAAAGCTTTCGAAAGACTTAAGGAGCAAATGAGAAACTTAACAAGAGAAAATATTGACGAAGTATTAAGGGGTGTAGAGGAGGGTTATCGAAGAAGTCTAGCTTTTGCTGACTATATTCCTAGGACTGTAGCAAATTTAAAATTCATTAAAGATTGGCTTGAAAAGAAAAGAGAAGAATTAAAATGACGAAAATTTCGAACTAAGCTATATCTTTTTCCCCTTATTAGTAGCCAAAGTCCAGAGATTTGTCTCTAAAGCCAACAGTTTAAGCACCATCTGCTCTTGGTTCATTTTATTTTAAGTATACGCCCAGATAATTACGTTCTGCAAGATACATCTACGTTTTTGTATTACAATTAAATTTAAATTATATCCTACTATATCGTACTACATGGGGTTAAAGTTTGAGTGTTACAGTTTCATTCCGCGTGCCGAAGGAGCTAAAGAAGAAGATGGATGAGTTACGCGGACTTATCAATTGGAGCGAAGAAATCCGAAAGTTTATTGAAAGACGTGTAAGGGAATATGAGCAGTTAAAGGCGATAGAGGAGCTTGAAGAGATGATAAAAAGTCTTCCTACAGTACCTAAGGGGACTGCAACAAGGTATGTGAGGGAAAATCGTGATAGTCATTGATGCTTCAGCTCTTACGAAATATATTTTACATGAGGAAGATTGGGAAAGGATAAGCGCGTTTATTAAAAAGAGAAGACCCTTGTACTCTGTAGACCATATTGTGAAGGAAGTTGGTAATGCAATATGGAGGCATTGCTGGCTGAGAGAAGTCATAGATAAGACTAAGGCAATAAAGCTCTATCAAGCATTCTTAGAACTCATAAATACAGGAGTGATAATTATAGAACCTGAGGTAAATTATGTACAAACAGCACTACAGATAGCATTAGAACACGGGATAACACTCTATGATTCATTATACATAGCACAGGCACAAAAACATGGAGAACTGCTTACAAGCGATAGAAGGCAAGCAAAAGTAGCTACCGAACTAGGGATAAAGATACATCTAATAGTATGAATTAGCCAAAGCAACTTCTGGGTATATGTATGAAGTATCAAATACCAGAGGGTCTTCTAAATCCCTAGCTACAGATAGATCCCTTAAATATGATTCTAATGAGGGGAAATGATGTTTTAGAAATATGGAACCCTTTCTAAAAGGCTTGATTTAAATAACGTAATGGAATTCTATTCTTAGTCTTTACGAAGTTTATCCTTTAGTTCGTTTAGATATATTAAGGGGCCGTAGGGAATGAGCGCAGAGGTTGGGTATGGGTCGAATAGTATGTCATCTGTCTTTACACACCATTTCCACATCTCCTTTATTAACTCAATTTTTATGTCATCATAGTCTGGATCTGTAATAAGGTTCTTCATTTCGTATGGATCGTTTTGAAGATCGTATAATTCGTCAATATCAAAGGCGTTAAAGACATACTTAAATCGGTAGGTACGGATGATTCGCTGAGTGTAGTAATATTCTGAACCTAGAAACTGTCCAAAGAAGCTTTGTGGCCAGTCTTTAGGTTTTAAACCCTGGAATAATGGAAGTAACGAACGACCATGACATGGCTTTGGCATTTCAGCGCCAGCTATCTCACAGAAGGTCGGAGCAAAATCACAGAGTGTTACGAACTCTGTAGATATGGAACCTGGCTTTATTACTTGAGGCCACCTAACTATCATAGGGATTCTATAGCTTTCCTCGAAAGGCATAACACCTTTGAGAAAAAGACCATGTCCACCTACCTGGTCTCCATGATCAGATGTAAATAAAACTAGTGTATTATCCTCAACGCCTACATCTTCTAATGCGTCGAGAAGAAGACTAACTAAGTCATCTGTCATTGTGCACAATCCCCAGTAGTGGGCAATAGCTTCTCTAACCTGTTGTCCGTTTAACTGTGACCACAATTGTTGTCGCATCCTTCGATAGATCATAGGCTTATCTTCTAGTGAGTCATAGTAATTTTCTGGAAGTGAAATATCGTCAGGATCATACATACTTGCATACGGTTCAGGCACGATATAGGGATCGTGTAAATTTGTAAGTCCAACAAATATTACCCAAGGTTTTGACTTTCTCGAAAGCCTTTTAATCTCCTTAGCAGCTATCTTTACTCTTTTAAAATCTGCCATCTCCTCAAGCTTTCCGTCCAGTGTACCATAAAGAATATAGTCCGGCCAGCCTAATCGCTTTATTACAGCGTACCTCTTCAACCTAACCTTAGACCTCCTTCTATAAAGTTGCTTCTCCCAAAGGGATCTTCTATATCCAGGCACAGGATAACCAGTACTAATGCGTACCTCCTGGGGGATATGCCAACCATAACATATAGGCCCTTTTTCTCCTGAGACATGCCACTTTCCGATATACGAGAGGTTATAGCTTACCTCTTTTAAATACTCTGAGAAGAGTTTAACCCCTAGAAAGAGGCCTGAATGCATTACAGGTAGGCTATGGTAATTGTTATACATTCCATGCCCTGTAGGATATAACCCTGTGAAGAAGGACGCCCTAGCTGGAGCACAAAGGGCCGTAGGCGTGTAACCCAATATAAACGTCATTCCTTCACGAGCAAGCCTATTCTTAATATTAGGCATGTAGCAGGGATGATCAAAGTCAACAACCTGTCCTTGCATATGCTCCTGCATTACAATGAGTATATTAGGTCGATCCTTAATGCTCCAATCCTCAGACATAGAAATTCATCCTCATAGAGAGTAAATATTCATATCGTGATAGATAAATGGACTTCACTTAACGAAAACTCTCACTAGTAGAGAGAATGAATTCATTTTAAGAAGTATATTCTCGTCAGTATCTTAAACCTAGCTCATAATGTCATCTTTCTCTCGAAGTCACTCCAGACTTCTAATTCTTCGTTATCAGTATCGTATATACTATAACATCTATATCTCTGTGACGAATCTATCCTGATGTATATTGTACGTATATCATTAAACTTATAAATAGCATAACAAGACCTATGCAGATGACCATTGAATACAATCTTAGGTTGGATAATCCTTATAGTCTTAAGTACTGCTAAAGTGGCTCTACTAACTCGAATATCAGGATAAATTTCTTTAATTGCAGGTATAGCGTGAATGAGCAAAATATCAATGCTCTCATCTTCTAGTTTCTTAGCGATTTCGATGAAATCCTGAAATATCTTACGTGGGACGCCGTTCCTGATTTCTCTCTTTGAAGAAATTATTCCATTTATACCTGTAATCCTTGTACCGTAGACTATATAGACCTTGCCATCTTCCATAAGTACTGGCAAATATTCACTGGTCCTAATATTGTAGAGGTTTTTCAGCACTTCTATATTATCATGATTGCCATAGATGCCTAGTACGATAGTCTTATTTAATAACTTGAAGAAATCTCTTGAATTTACTGCATGTCCCCAATCACCACAACTAAGTAATAGATCCGGTCTATGGTAGTCTACAATAGACAGTAACCAATTCCAAGCATCTGACTGATCAATACCATGGTGTGAACCGAATTCGTAATGAAGATCGCTAATAACCATTATTTTCATTCTAGATACTAATCTATGGTGTAAATCCTATTAGAAATCCTTTATCTTTAAGTCGGTAAATAACTGTGTTATACAAGACTTCTATGTCGTTATTCAGATCATTAAATAAGACTTCCAGGGGCTTCTCTCTTTCATAAGAAATTAGACAATGATAACATTGATATAAGAGAAGCTGAAGAGAATATCATAAGTAAATTCATTAGAAAGTGGAGAATAAGATGCTTACTTAGAAGGTAAACCTTATATGAGTCTACCTATAGGTAGTATCATTAGGTGGTATTTATGGGTTATGTTACCGTTTCTGCTAAGATTCCTCGTAAGCTAAAGGAGTTACTCGATAAGTACGGTATTAAGCCTAGCCCTATAATTAGAAAGGCTTTAGAAGAGGAAGTGAGGAGGCGTATGCTTAATGAGATTGAAGAAAAGGCTAGAAAGTTGAGTAAGAAAGTTTCTCATATACCTGATGAGGAAATTGTTAGAATTATACGTGAAGGTAGAGAGAGAAGATAATTATGTATGTTTTTGATGCTAGTTCAATTGTAAATTTAATTAAGAAAGGTATAGTTAAGCCGTTTGCTGATGGAATAACCATTGACTTAGCTCTCTACGAATCTCTTAATGCTGTATGGATGGAGTATCAATTACTAAAGAGACTTGATAGAGATACTGCATTATTATTCCTAGATGTAATAGGCAATGTGTTCAATGTAATCAAAGTGTTACCTATAAGGGGCTTAGAAAAAGAGATCTTTGATTTGGCTTCTAAAGAGGATCTTACAGTATATGATACGTCTTACCTATATGTTGCTATGAGAAATAAATTTACGCTTGTAACTGACGATCAAAGACTTAGAAGTAGAGCATCAAAATACGTAAAGGTGATTACTAGTAGCGAACTAACTTCCAAATATGAATATTAAAAATTCTTTAGGTAACACAAGATGCAATCTAATCGTGATTTAAGTATTTAAAGAGTGTTCATTGACCTAATAAGGCATCATAGGATTAGAGGAGTGAAAGAAAGAGTAAAGAAGGCCGTAGAGGATATGGAGAGGCTTATTGATAGACTAAAAACCATAAACTATAATCTTTGATGTAAATTAGCATACGTCGAAATCTGAAGAGTGCCTTGTACCAGCATATTCTATATAGTTGGGGCCATCTAAATATTCTATCTCGACAAAGAATGCTCCAACTTCTTTTCCATCTTTACGCTGTCCGCTTAGGAACGTTTGTAGACGTGCTAAACCTGCTTCAAGGTTAATGTGAAATGTGATTGAGGTGGCACCTTCCTTAATGGGTTGGGTTACCTCGATATTGCCTACCTTAAGACGAGCAGTACCTTGCTTTAGGACCTTTAGCTCATCCTTAGCTTGTGGATGGCATTTATAGAGCGTTATTTTATACCTACCAGTTCGCGTAATGTAGATTTCCCAATAACCATTCCCTTCAAGCTCTGTCTTAGCCTTCTTTATTATCATGTCCTGCCTCCACCAAGTTCTTGAAACAGGAACACCCCACCAGTCATGACATGTCAAGAGCACAGGGTTTTCGCGTATCGATCCTACGTGAATTCTGACTGGATCTCGAAGACCAGTTGATACATTTTTCCACCATGCATCATATGCCTTACGCATTCTTTCAACTAATTCTGGATACTCCTTTACTATGTTAGTAGTTTCCCCTGGATCTACTTCCAGGTCGTATAGTTCATTCCAGTAGACCAATTTATATCTCTGTGAGATTACGGCTCCATTTCGATATAGCTGCTCGTCTGGTACATTACCTCGCTGAATGAATAAGAACCGATCAGGCCATTCCACTTCCTTACCTAGAATTAATGGTATTAAGCTTAGTCCATCGAAGGATATACCCGCAGGTTTAGGAATATGACAGGTATCCAGTAATGTAGGTAAGATATCGATGTAAGCTACAATACGATCTATATCCTTTGGCTCAAATACATCGGGCCAACGGAAGAAACATGGCACCCGTATCCCACCTTCGTACACAGTGCCTTTATGTGCACGTAAGCCTGCATTATAATACTGAGATCCGAAGAGGTAAGTAGCAGCACCATTATCGCTCATAAATATGACTAACGTCCTATGATCTAAACCTAGCTCTTGAAGCTTCTCGATCAAACGCCCGATATTATAGTCTATATTAGTTATCATGGCATAATATCTGGCTAGGCGCTCTGTAAGGCCCATTTTCCTATAGGGCTCAATATACTCTTCAGGAGCTTGTAATGGGGTGTGAGGAGCGTTTGTTGGTATATATACGAAGAAAGGATTATTCTTATTCTTCTCTATAAATCTCATAGCAGCTTCAAAGAAGATATCAGTACAGTAACCCTCAAACTTCTCCCATTTACCGTTATGACATAAAACTGGATTGAAGTACGTATTACCCCAGGCATCAGGGGTCTGGCCTATTCCTCCTCCTCCATGAACTAGTGTCTCTTGAAATCCACGATCTATAGCTCTTAAAGGGTAGTTATCTCCTAAATGCCACTTACCAAAGATACCTGTACGATATCCAGCCATTAAGAATATTTCAGCCATCGTATACTCATCAGGACGCAATAGCTCTCGTCCACCCACGGTAGCTCGAACTCCTGAACGGTATTCATAGCGCCCTGTTAATAGACCAGCCCGTGTTGGCGAACATAAGGGGCTAGTGTAAAATCGTGTGAACCTAATACTTTCCTTATATAACCGGTCAAGATTAGGTGTTCTGACCTTATCATTCCCGTGACATCTGAGGTCACCATAACCTAGATCATCTGTTAGGATTAATATGATGTTCGGGCGTGTTTCAGATTTAGCCACATCTTCCCCCTTGGATACCTATTCTATAGGAGTCCTTCAAGCTTTTGCCTCTTCTAATCTATCCTTCATGTCTACATTCCTTAAGAACATTATTCTTATATAGCCTATCTTGGTCATAACTTCCTGCTGTGATATTTAATGATTGATGAGATCGTTAAACTCCTTATCAAGATGCCCTTAGTTTTAAGAACTTTAGCAGTGGGCTTGATACCAGCGTTATTAACAGCCCTAGGAACAGTACCTATACTCCTAGGTATAAGACTGGGGAGACGATCCCTTAATGCTGGAATGGGATTTGCTGCAGGAGTTATGTTAGTTGCTTCATTTACTAGTTTACTCATACCAGCTATTGAGAAAGGCGGTATAGGAGCAGCAATTCTAGGCTTCGTCATGGGCGTAACGATAATTAAACTACTAGACCTCCTAATACCTCATGAGCATCCACTTAACGAGCCTAAGGAAGATAAAACACTAGTCAGTCTCAAAAGAGCGCAACTTATGGCCTTAGCTATGATAATCCATAATATCCCTGAAGGTATGGCTGTAGGTGCAGTGACAGTATACAATGTAACCGATGGACTAGCTATAGCACTTGCAATAGGCTTGCAGGATATGCCAGAAGGGCTAGCGGTGGCTATTCCTATTCTCATGATAACAGGAAGGACAGGTCTCTCCTTCGCCATAGGTGCCTTGAGTGGCATAGCTGAAATGCTTGCAGCATCATTACCTGCATTGATGATAACATACACTCATATGACGTTACCACTCGTTTTAGCGCTAGCCTCGGGAGCTATGATTTATGTTGTGATACATGAGATAGTTCCTGAAATATACAGTCATGGGCAAGATGAATCAGTTACTATAGGCTTCTTCGCGGGCTTCTTAGTAATGTTGTTTTTAGATAGTCTTACAGCATGAAAGAACTAAAATGAGATACTAAAATGAAGAACGTATGTTTTAGCTCTCTTCAGATATCATGTAAAAGTAAGCTCTTTTTCTCATTAAGCTATAATAGTTAGAGAATTTCCTAATAAAGGGATATTCTCCTTGGAGCTCTTTTAAGTCAATTAAATTTAAAAATTCTCTTATACATACGTATTCCCTTAAAATTGAATAGCATTTCGATTTCCTTCTTATTACTGTATCTAGTTGAAGGACATAACTCGTCAGCGTCGTTTTTAAGGTTAATAGTAGGATGTGGTTTATATCCCTTCACTAGGATTATTATTTGAGGATAAACTCTGAATATTCGGTGGTTTTTAATTGCGAAGCTATCAGCCTTATGAATAAGTATAGGATCTGCAAGGATTACCCTTTTGAGAGACAGACTAAGCTTATTTATAAGTACGCTCATCTTTAAAAGTCATGAAAATAGCCATGTATCTTGAAGTGGAAGCTATAGGTAATAGGCGATCTTGAAGTCGCTAATTGGAATTACTAAGATTGAGCACGAAATCATGAACCTTAGGGCGCCATATAATGATTTCACGCAATCGACTTCGCTAGTGTAGCTACTCTTCTTGAAGCGACCATGTAGATAGGTATAGTTGATGCTAAGAGAATTAGGCATGCAATATAAGGTGCTCTAGGGTCAAGGTATGCTAGTCCACCTACTAGTGTCGGGCTCACTATAGAAATCACCCTCCTAATTGATGAGAGCGTTGCTGATGCCTTAGATGCTTCGAGTTTACTCATAATACTGAATAGCCATGTACGCTTAAAGACGAATACTAAACTATCCCCCATGCGCACGATGTATGATGCTATAAGGACTAGGATGAAAGACTTCGCTGATATCATTAATGCTAAACCAGTGATAGTTACGAGGGTTCCAGCCTGTAATGCCTTAAATGCTTTATTCTCGCTTATCCTATCAACTATCCAAGTTCCCGTTAGGGTTGCTGTCGATATAACAGCTTCAATTAAGGCTATGTGGAACATATTACCACCAAGCCATTCCATTACAAAGTACACTAGGGCTAGGCCTGGCGCAAGACTCCAAGCGGTAATGAATAGTACGTCAGCTATAACGTAGTACTTATATCGCTTCCAATAATCCCGAAGACTACCTTTAACCTGCGGTTCCTTTTCTATATTTCCCTTCTCGAGTACTACTGGCTTAAAACAGAAGTATATATAAGGTACTAAAGCTAGCTGGTAGACCGCGAAGAAGAGAAACACTTTACGGAAACAATCCGGTTGATTACATATATACCCTAGGACATAACCTATTATTGGATAAGATACGACTATCGCCAACTCCGGTAGCCTCAAATGCCAAGCTAGAGCTTCCTTCATTTTATCCTCGGGGTAGATAACCCTCTCATAGGCAGGGTAAAGGAAGTAGAGAGTACCTGAAACTTTATCAATCAGCTGACCGACGAGTACCATCAGAGGAGCTATAGATCCATAGGCAAAATAGTAAAGAAATGTAGAGGCAGAATCTAAGACATCTATAGCCATAAGGCCTTTACGCATGTCAGTTTTGGTGAAGACATTACCTAGCAACAGAGTG
The DNA here is from genome assembly GCA_964517845.1 of uncultured Thermoprotei archaeon. Lineage (GTDB taxonomy): Archaea > Thermoproteota > Thermoprotei > QMSL01 > B3-G16 > CAZFCQ01. The sequence continues at coordinate 38,568 of CAZFCQ010000012.1, forward strand.
AGAGGTATTCCGAGCAGTTGAGCAGCAGTGAATATCATGCCAACTTCAAGAACCGTATAACCAGTAATTAGTAAGTAAAATGGAAGAGCATACCATAAGATGAGGGGAGGGCACGCGAGTGTATGGTAAAATATGTACTTACGTGCCTCAGAAGGGAGGCTCTTGAATCGCACTAGCAAACACCACTCATGATGCTTTACTGAATTATTTGAAGTATCTTGAATCCTATTAATCTCCATCGCTATTGCTACTTTTTATACTTGAAGATAACTCCTACTCTTCTTAATTAAAAGGACAAGTAAAATAATATCAGTGATCGATCGCTAGATTAATATCTTGCCTTTTAGAAGAATTAGCAATGAGGTACCCTAATAGATGCTTACAGAGAGGGATTATGAGGACATAGAAAAAGAGTTGGCAAGGGCTTTTCTTGAAGTATTTGATGATATGCTCACATCGCTAGTGCTCTATGGCTCTTATGCTAGAAGAGAAGCAAAACCTAATAGCGATTTAGATGTAATAGTCGTAGTCAGTGACGATCTTGAGGATAGATTTAAAGTGCATACTATGATTGATAGGGTAGAGGAACTACTTAAGACCTTGATAGAAAGGCTTAAGAATAAGGGATACACTCCAATATTATCACCATACATCCTTACCCAGAGCCAGGCTAAGGTATTCCGTTCACTATATATTGATGCTGTTTTCGATGCAAAAATCCTTTACGATAGGAATAGCTTCATGGAGAATATATTAAAGAAGGTAAGGAAGAGGCTCCAGGAATTAGGGGCGAAGAGAGTAAGGATAGGCAAAAAATGGGTTGTAATTCTCAAACCTGAGGGTTATCATCCAGGTGATAGAGTAATTTTAGAGCTTTAGGAGTGATTATAGTGAATAATATCCAGATGGCTAAGGCATATATAAAGGAGGCTTCTAGAAGGGTAGAAACAGCGAAAAGAGCATTAAGCGAGAAGGCCTACGCTTACTGCATTAGACAAAGCCAAGAAGCAGTAGAGCTATTATTAAAAGCAGCATTAAGGCTTGTAGGAATAGAACCACCTAAATGGCATGATGTGGGACCAGTTCTTGTTGAGTTCTCAAATAGATTCCCCAATTGGTTTAAAAAGGAAATCCCTCAATTAGCAGCTGTTTCAAGATGGCTTCGAAGAGAACGAGAACCAGCAATGTACGGAGACGAAGAGTTAGGCCTCCCTCCCAATAGATTATACACAGAGCCTTATGCCCAAAAGGCCTTAGAAGCGGCAATGTACGTATATGAGATAGTCAAAAAGCTATTTGAAAAGTTTTCTCGGAAATAGTGTCTTACGAATATCAATAAGTAATAGCGATATATCATGGATTGTTAATATTCGTAAATCCCTTTATAGCTTAAGGCTAAAGAAAGATTTAACTCCAATAATTTTGATACATAAGCCTAACTGGTAAACATTTATGAATACTTTTAAAGGGTGTAAACTATGAATAATGTTCATGTTGGAGTTGATAGTAGAATAGAACTTCTATCGATAGTTCAACTTTTCACATCATGGAAACTTCATGGAATGATCATCGAGGATTCGTTTTTCTACCCTTATAAAAGAGCTGTTCTTGAGTGGTTTAGCCCTTACAGGAATCATAAAGCTGTCAAGATCTGCCAGAAGTTAGTGAATATAGGCTTCACTTATGATGCTCCAGTAGGCTTCGTTATGCATTTGTCAGAGCCTCCTGAGCTCAAAGTTGTCAAGAAGTTTTCGAATTATCATATTAAGAGAGCTGGTGGTGAGTTCATTCTCAGGGAGTTCGTGAAGAATCTTAGGAAGTTTGCTAATGAATCAGACTTCATGAATTTTTGGGAGAGCCAGAATGACTTCTATAAAGAGGTAGTGACTAAATCTGGGGTGAAAGTAGATGAAATTAGGAGTATATTGCAACAACTAAAAGAGTTTTTCAGAGCTAGTGAGCTTCAATATCAAGCCTATGTAATACTCGCATTATTAATTCGTGAGACCGTTGGATATGGCTACATGCTAGAAGACTCATTATTTACCTTTATTGGTCCCTGGAAGATATCTGAGGGATTTCCAATTTTCGGAGAAGTCGATTTTCAGTTAAGGCAACTTATCAGGCATGAGTATGCTCATCTCTTTGTTAACTCTATCACAGAGAGATATAGAGAGCTTGTAAATAAGTATGCCTATCTCTTTGATGATATAAAAGAGCGAATGATGAAGATGGCTTATGGAACTTGGGAAATCGCCTTAAATGAGCATATAATAAGAGCTACTACAGCTCTTCTAATGGTTATCTATGATAAAGTCTCTGAAGAGAAGGTTTTTTCTTACTTAAAGAATCAAGAACGTGCAGGCTTCAAGTACATATGGAGCTTTTATGAAGCCCTTAAAGAGTACTTAAATAGCGATTTGTCTTTCGAGGAATTTTATCCTAAGATGTTAACTCACTTAGAAAGAAGAGTAAAGAGCAAGTAACCATATTAAACCAATAGATAATGAAATATTTCTTGAAGCTACCTCGAAGCGACTTAAATATTGGAACTCATAGTGGTGAAAGAACTGAGGTACTCGAGGTTATACATCCTAGAATCGCCCTAGGAAAGATATCCGAAGAAACATTTATAGTATATCTACTATGAACAATGAATATCCCCTACGAAGTTCTAATGTAGGTTAAGGAGAAGCAGTATAGTTGCCTCAAGCTTTAGGAATTCCTTAAAACAGCATCTGGTATCAAACTGCTACCAAATGTTCTCCAAGTAATAGACATCTAAACTATTTCATTTAAATAGACTTTGTTACATGTATAAAATATAGAATTAACTTCCCCATGCTCTCATTTAGTAACTCTCCAAAACGTTGCTCACTAAATTTTCTATAGAACTTAATCGCTTTCTCATCTTGCCTGGCAGCGAAACAAATTCTCATGTAACCATCTTCCATGCTTTCTCAATTAATGTCCTCATTAATAAAGTATCTATACCCCTGTCTCTATACTACTTTTTAACAGCTATAGCCTCTAGCTAGCCGTTCCAGCCAAACCACCAGCGAAAAACTAGGAATCCTATTATTTGCTTATCTTTTTCCGCTACTAAGACCACTGCTGACTTATTCTTTATTATATTTTTCCATCGCATAGCCACAGGGCCTTTAAACGCCTTTCTAGCCTCCTCAATATTTCCACATTCCTCTCAGAAAGCCTCTATGGCTATGTCCGTTATAGCTTTAATATCCTTAGGTGATGCCGTTCTTATCCTTAAGTTCGTCAACGTTACCATCAATAGGGGCTATTAGGAATTCATTAATCACTACTATATTATTAAGTACACCTTAACTCTTAGTTTATCGGTCACTTCTACTTGTCTCTTATCACTTGTAATATACTCCATCTCTTACTCAAAGCACTAGATAGCCTTCTAAGTACATCCTCCGACTTAAGAATGCCCTTATCCTTTAGTACACATTCATCTATGACTCCATGTTTTAACATTTCATTAAGTCTACCAAGTTTACATATTGATAAGCTTAGGCGGGGCTGTAATGAAATTTACCTAGTTCAGAAACTTCAGAATCAAAAAATCGAAATTGAAATTAAGGAAATCTACGAGAGACTCTGTCTAACCTCACCTTATATACTTAAAACGGGAGTTCATGAGCCTATCGTCAATATCAGGAAGGTTCTAAGGAAGGTTCTCGAAGACCTAGAGTTTTATATTGATGGTAAAGCTCCAGAGACTCTACTAGCTTGTATCTCGAGACTCTAACTGCATATAACAGTACTATCGATATTGCTCTTCAATATTTACCTTAAGAGCATACTCCCTCCACTACTTTTTATAACCGAAGATCCTATATGCTCTTTCCTTAAACAATTTTAGTAACTCCTCATCTAATGTAACCTTTAATTCGCCCATTTTCCCAAATCCCCTTATGGGAGTAGAGGGCTGAAGATATAAAATGCTTTTTCTCTACTTAGACGGCTATAGGGATGAGCTTAGTGAAAATAATGAACCAGAGGCAAGTCCATTTAAGAAATGCAGGGGAGCATACAGAGATATTACCAAGATTACCATTATCATGGAAAAAGAGTTTTACATTTTGATCAGCTTATAGAAATTCTAGAGGGTTAAGAATGAGGGAAGATCTTAGACTTATAATCCCAGCTATGGCTTTAAGCGATGTTCATACAGGACTATAGCGGTAGCCCGATTATGTCTATCTCCTTCTCTGCGAAAACTGCATACTTATCTACGTACTTTATTGTTCTTTTGAATAGGGGTATTTTCGCTCTTAACAGGGGAATTCAGAGACGTGATATACTTCAATTGGCGGATTCTTGCGTTTTACCCTGTCTATGAAATCCCTCTCATCTAGTGATACTAATACAGCTCCTAAGTCTAAAGCTACCTTCAAGTACAGGGCATCTATTGAGTATATGTTATACTTATGACATAGAGAGTAGGCTGCCTTGCAGAAACTTCTATTGCACTCGAAGACTAACTTCGGATGAAGCACTGAGTCCAGAAATTTCTCAGCCCTACGAGCTATATCTGTACTAACTCTTCTAGCTAATGTCCCGCAAACCTCTTGGTACACTATACTAGGCTCTGCTAAAACGAATTTACCTGGTAGCTTGCGAAGAATATCAGCGCATTCCCCGCTATATCTTTCATCGGCCTTTAGTGCCGCTATGAACACATTAGCATCTAGCGTTAGAATTCTCGGCTTCATGGCGTCTAGCTCTCCTAATTTCCTCTAGTACCGTTCCTTCACTCCATCTCTTTGTTACGATTGTCCTCAGTTCTAAAAATTCGTCGATAGCTTTTCTCATTTTTTCTAGATCTTCCTCTCCGATGACTATTACATCTTTCGACCTAAGTTTAACGAGCTTTTCTAGAAGCTCTGCCCATGTTCTACAACCTAACTCAGCCTTCAGCTTCCTTAATTCTCTCATGAGAGCTTCAGGTACATTCTTTACGAGGAGGGTAGGCATAGATATCCTAGGATATCTAGATATCCTAGGATATAAATATTTCCTTGAGTTCATGTAGTAACAGTATCTATAGGAGGTATATATGCGCTATCTCAAGTTCATAAACAATGTATTAAAAACCTTCTAAACGATATAAGATCAGGGCTTTCTAGATGATAAAGAATATAGCTATCTAATTTAGTATTATATTATCAAATAGGTTAATTTCACTTAGAGGAGCTCCTTAATAGGATCACTATCAATCCACGAGTAATGGCTGGTAAGCCTGTAATTCGTGGTACTAGGATAACCGTAGACCTAATACTAGAACTTCTAGCTGCAGGAATGAAGCCTGAAGAGATTGCGAAAGATTACAAGATAAGTGTCGAGGACGTGCAAGTAGCATTACTACATGCTGCCAAAATACTGGGGCATGAGGAGGTACTCCCTGCTTCGGAGACTTAGGCTACTTTTTAGACGAGAATCTAGGTGAGAATGCATGAGGAGCTTAGGAGAGGAGGTTTTAATGTACAAAGCATAATGTTAGAGCATAGAGGTGCTGAGGTCTGATACTAAATATAACTATTTTGTAAAGGTCAGCTCGGTGCCCGAGATCCAACTACTACATATTAGAAATGGTTAAAGATTTAACTCAGGTATATACTGTTGATTCCTTCTCTAGTTGCTATTTCATGCACTTGTCTATCCCCTGTATATAGTTTCTGAGCATTTATGCGTTTTGCCGAGACTATCTGAAGTGCATCAGCTTCATATATGTGATACTTTTCGATAATAGGCCAAGTTTGTATAAGTAGTCTAGTCTTAACTGGTATAATTTTCAATAGTTTTAACCTCAATAGCCTTACAGTCTCACCTATAAATTGGTATCTAGCCTCCTCATAATCCTCTACGCTTAACCATCCTCGTCTATAGTACCTATCGAGTACCCCTAGGACCTCACCAATATTCCATGCTGAAAATGAGAGAATGACTTCACCATTTAATACCTTATGATATACCTTAGCGACTAAGTCGCTTCCAGGCTCTAATACATAGCGTTTCACAATAGCACTCGAATCTAAGTATACAACACTCAAAACCTTGATCCCCTCATCTCTCTGATGGCCTTTCCTGCATTAGTAGCTACTTTAGGCTTAACGGGAGAGATTACTAGTGGTATCTCTCTTGCACATTTTAATAGCTTCTCTAAAGCTCTGATGATTAGGATATCGCTGATCTCATCTTCAATAGCTTCTTCAACGGCTTGACTAAGACCTCTTAATCCTTTCTCACTTCCGACTTTAGATTTAAATTCCTTCCAGAGTTCACGGTCGATCATGATACTAGTTTTGATCTTATCTTTCATACAGCAATCCCTATGTAAGGTGTGGAGTAATTATGCTATTAAAGTTTACTGTTATCATCTTACCCTGTATTTACTTCAACTTAACATTCTAAGGCTACGCTTTTCTCTACAAAGATATAATCAAGATTAGAAAATACTCACTAGTAATCTAAGTTAGATCTTAATTATCTAAAAGTTCACAAAGACCGGCTCAGTAACCAAAAACAGGATCTAATAGTTCGTGAGGATGTTTCAACTATAAATAAAGGGTATTCGAAAGATTCGGCAGGACATTTGAGGAGAAGGCGCCGACATCCAGCGATAGAGAGAACCTCTCGGAGCATACTCGAGAACTGGTACAAGCTAGTAAAGCTAAGAAACGGACTTATTTTGTATCCCTCTGAAGGCTAGAAGGTGTATATCTCGCTCGCAATCTGTCCAACCCTCTTGCTCAAAGCATCTGATAGCCTACTAAGTACATTCTCCAGCTCAAGAACATTCTCATCTTCTAGTATATGTTCATCTATAACTCCACGTTTTAACATTTCAACAAGTTTGTTGAGACCCTGAATAGCCTTAAGTAAGCTATCTTCAATCTTCTCCACGTCAATGTAGCCGTAAGCGTCTATGAGCAATGTGACGAGCATAGTCTCTGGGGCTTTCCCACTGATGTATAGCTCTAGATCTCTGAGAACCCTACCTAGGATGCTCTCACACCTTCGGATACTCTGTAATAACCTTGTATTAACTTCGGGTTCACAGACTCCCATCTTAAGCATATAAAGTGAGGTTAGAGCTCTCGATATGATGCTAGCTATCTCTGAGACATCCCAAAGCTCCACCAACCTATCCCAATCACTCCTCGAAATAGCCATAGAGATAGCATATCCTCCACTTACTCTATTATTCATAAGTTTGATTTATAATGAATATATGCTCTTACCTCTGACTCCTAGCATGTAAGCGCCAAGGTGACGCTGAATAACAAAGATCATTAGTCATTAGATAAATACTAGGCACAGAGAGCTGGTCTTGGAGAGCTATAACAAAGTAACTTAGGTATACCTTAGCAAATCAAGGTTGACCTATGTTAATCAGAGGTATTTTTGCTGTAAGAGCATATAGCAATATAGTATTAGGTGGCGTATTTGGGAATCCGGGTACAAGTCTTTGAGGTTAGGCCTCTGTAGGAGTGATCTGATGTAGATTTCCTTATTAGAATGCTGATAAAATGGAGTAGAGAAGCGGAAGAAGCTAACCATTCAAAAGAGAAAAGATCAAGGCTTAAGATATACTAGCAATTTCGAGTTTTCTCTCTTGCTGATGTTCCTAGAGCGAGGATTGTGACTACGTAGAATATTGGGATAGCTAAACCTATGCACATCAGGATCACACCCAGCTGAAACCTCTCAAAGGATATTTCTGAGGCGACCTTATACATATGCGCAACAGGATCCCTGTAGGTATTCCTAACCATTTGGAATGGTACGTACACACTTCTCCTGCACACATGCTTGGCAGCTAATTGCAGGTGCTCGATATATGCTGAATTCGTGAAGATGATCTCTAACTTAAAGGTTCCCGGTGCGTACTTCGTCAAATCATGCGAAAAGCCACCAGCGACTACGTACCTATAACCATGTACTACGGTTCTGTTCTTCACAATACCTAGCTTCACGGCCTCATCAATATCTACCACCTTATGACTGAGCTCGAAATGAGAGGTGAGGTTCGCCAAGAGCCCTGGACTTCCATTATTGTAGACTTGATAAAGATGAATCTTGAAGAGAGGATACTTCAAGACATGACCACTAGGCGTGAAGAGCCCTGTCTTGAAGTAGAGCACGTAGCCTACTGATAAGAAGAACTTCTCTTGCTCCTTTTGTACTGATCCTAAGGTGAAGCTGTACTCCAGCGCTTTACCTGGAGCGGCTACCCTGTCCTTGATAGTCTTGGCAGACACTATAGCCTCGTATACCTCAGTGACATTTCCAGGCCCAACTATCTCGAAGGAGTATTCCGGCACTCTGACCACATCATAGCTTACTTCGATGCCCATTAGCGTCAGGTACATGCCGTATAATATTAGAATTGATGAGGTGAGCATAATCATGGCGAATAGCCGAAGCCTCATCGGCATACCCTTTCACCTTCTGTTGGCAACTCTCGTTGCTACTTACAGACGGCTTGCTTATTAATCTAACTTATTACATCCAATCGCCAAATCTGAGCAGAGGTTTTCGAGACGCTTCTACTAATCCGAAAGTTAATGAGACTATTCTTCATGCCATAGTTTAAGGGAGTAATTTGAAATTTGGGGTACACATCTTTGATAGCGAGCTCAAGCCTCACGCAATAATAGTAAATAGAAAGGAAGTAAAACCTGAGAGGAGACTTAAAGCCGATAAGAAGAAGCTACCTAGGTTGATAACGAGACTTCTTAATGCAGGCTACAGCATTCATCCATTCCTAAACGATTTAAAAGCAGAATAGTACTCAAAACGCCCCTCTAAGGTTCGAGATTGGCTTATTCATGAAGGTATGTTCGATGAGGAGAGATCTGCTAATGCATTGGTAAGCATAGCCTAGCTCCTGCCTTACAATAAGAGTACTTGGTACAGGTGGCGGCCTTATGTGCATTCTAGTTGGGGTTAGTATGTAGTAATGAGGCTAGCTTAGCAGTTTAGCTGTACATTTACTAAAGCCTCCTAAGTTTACTATCAAGTTCAGTTGTCAATCTGGCTTCCACTATAACGGATTGATAAGCCTAAGTATAACGCTTGGTATGTTGTGATTAGGGGATAAGCGCTTCTACTTGGCAGGTATCATAGATCATGACACCATAGGGTCTCAATCAAGTGTTAAGGAGATTGTAGAGGATATTTTTGTCATAGACTGGCTCTGCTATGGTGAGAAGCCTAGGAGGATTCATGCGCCACCATATAGGGAGGATAGTTTTCAGACTGGTGAGTTTTTAGCAAGCAGGATCCTTGCATGTTTAGTATTCAAGTTTCCTCAAACGTTTTCTGGCAGCACTGCGGCACATTTATAGTCGAAGACTCCTTATGAGATCCCTGTAATAGTCTGACATATTAGGTTCTCATTCTCCAAATTTAGCTCTTAAAGCCAAGAATGTGAAGCTTATCCTTATGTGTTAAAATGTTCATTACTCATGAAGACGCCGGTGTAGGAACATGAAAGAAATGATAAATATTTTACCAATGGACGAGGTTTCTGTTAAGCATTTTATTAAATAGTATGAGGATAAGTTAGTTCGGGAATATGATAAGGTACAGGATATCTTTAGATGGAGGATCCTCGGAGCTTGGAAAGTTCTACTTTAAATGGCAGGCTTACTGGGGATGTACAAAACATGGAGGAGGATTAAAGGCTACTAAGGAGCTGGTTGAGCTGTGCCGTATAAATAAGGGTAAATACGTCTTGGATGTAGGTTGTGGTGTTGGAGCAACTGCCTGTTATATAGCGGAGAAATACGGCAGTAGAGTTATTGGTGTAGACATTCTCAAAGAAATGATAGAATGGGCGAATAAGAGGGCTAAGAGAAAAGGAGTCGAGGATAGGATTGAATTCATGACCGCAGATGCACAAAATCTTCCTTTTAGAGATGCACTTTTCGATGCTGTAATAGGCGAAACTATAATATCCTTCATAGAAGACAAGTGCAAAGTGATAGAAGAGTGTGTTAGAGTAGTGAAGGAAGAGGGGTACGTAGGTTTCAATGAGCCTACCTGGATTAGAGAGCCTCCTCTAAACATTGTAGAATACTATTTTCATGCAGTAGGCGCTAGACCAGAAACTCCTGAAGGTTGGATAGAGCTATTGAAGACTTCTGGACTAAGAGATATCACTATGAGAGTTCATAGACTTAGCATTCTAAGCAAACTAGATGAGGTAAGAATGTATAGCTTAAGGGACCTTTTGAGAGCTACTTACAGGTTCCTATCCCTATATGCTAAAAACCCAGATTTTAGGAAGTACGTGAAAGAAGTACCTCGCCCTCCTAGGAACATACTCAAGTATTTAGGATATGGGATATACATAGGCAGAAGGTAGGAAAAAATCCCCTAGTAATAATCAAGGATGGTAAGTTTAAGCTAATTCATCAAGGATATGAAGTCGAAGTTCCTCTAAGAAGGAAGATTACCAAGTGCTGGTCACGGCCTATTAGTCACTATTCATGCTGATGCTACCCATGCATGGTTTGGTAGTAACTGTGAACTTAAGCATGGCGTAGTTGTTGAGAGAAGGTATGAAGAAGCTCCTACTCTGCTCCACACCGTGCTACCTCTGAAGCTCTGACGTACTCTCGAAATATGCCCTTGGAGATTATTATTTTGAGCTTCCCCATGAGCATAAGCCTTAAAATTCTATTTGAGGATCCTCTTCCGATAAGTCTCGCTATTGTGACCGAGGTATTAACTACCACCTTGATGCTCGTTAGCTAGAAAGGTTCAAGTGTATGCCAGTAGGGGAGAGTACATTGGAGATGAATATAGGACCCCACCAGAGATAGTGTATACCTTATAAGAATACTCAGCTAATGTCGATCTTAGCGAAATTAGGAAGATGTTCCTAGCCGTTGAGCTAATAATGAGAGCTTTAAACGAGAAAGTGACTAAGGAGGAAGAGGTTAAGATGGCTTTAGAGGTTGTATATCAGCAAGGTGCGATACATTACGCGCAAGCCATGAATAGCTCACGACCTCAGCCTTACTACCAGCTTAGATAACTTCCTCTTACTAACCTTGAATCTTTTATCAGACTTGACTTCTCTCCCACTTAGAATCATAGCATGAAGCTTTAGTTCACTATCAGCCCTATAGATTATGACTACCTTCTCCTTCCTGAAGACGCATACTTCGAACTCCAGATGCCTCCCTTTAGGCTAAGGGAGCGATAGCCCCATTAACTTCCTGTATACGGGCTGACGAACTTACATGCCAAATGGTGGACTTCATACAGAGGAGGATACTAGAGGTACTCACAGTTTGTAAAGTGGAACAGGACGTGTTATCATGCTAACGAGATATGTGAGACAGATAGTCGCAACTAGGGAAGACGCCTACATGTTTATAGATGGAGGATATGTACGAAAGGTCGTTAGGAGGACGCTTAATCGTGAGAATATAGTGGGGGATATTCAACAATATGCTAAGTTCCTAAGCTCTCTTCTATCGAGATTGTTTAGTACCACTCCACTAGCTTATCATCGCCTGGTTAGGGTGCTGTATTATGATGCTATAGTTCAGGCCGAGGATGATCCTAAGCGAACACAAGCGTCAGAAGGGGTTATTTAATGCATTCGAAGTCAAGCTTTGTTCCGACTCAAACTTGTTGCTAATACGAGCACCCACGGCCTGAAGCTATAATATATTCCTTAAGGTAAAACAAATTATAGAATAATAAATTAGTAGTAAATTAGTGGTTAGTCTGTACATTTCTCTCACTAAGAGATTCGTAACACCATCTTGAGGATCTTAACACCTAGCTAAGTATAACGTAAAGATAATGTTGGCTAATGGGGCTTCATCAATAAAGGAAGATAGGGCGAGCTTAAGCGAATAAGGAAGTTCTCGAAAAGATTAAAGAGAAAATTTGATTTTCATGGAATTCTCTTAATCACAATATGCAAGGTTTCGGCTCTCTTAAGCTCTAGCTTGAGGGTAAGTGAGCCATCCTCATTAACCGTCATCCTTACGCGATGATCGTTTATGGAAACTTCTACTGGCGCTTTTGGACTAAACTCGAAGAGCGTAACCTCCACCATTCCCTCACCCTTTATATCAAACTCAACGTAGCCTGGGAGCTTCTTATAATTCCTAACGATTAAGGCCTTATTAGCCCTAAAAAACATCCTTCCATCCCTCCTAGCTTCAGTCACGTTAGGACCAACCTTAACCGAGTATGAAGTACAACCGACGCGATAGTTAGATAGCTCGTTCACCTCGCTAACGTTTAAGGAGCCGAACCTAAGCCCACCATCCTCAACATCAAAGAGCTCTTGAACGCCTAGAAGGGCTAGTAGGGCACCCCATGAGTAGAATGGATCGGAATTAGGCACATCATCACCCTCGCCGGTCTCAGCATTATAATTCTCGTGGTAATGCGTCTCTTCAAGCCATTCCCTCATGAAGAGCCTCACGCTCTTCAAGGCGAACTCATAGGCCACCTCGTCAAACCCGTATCGCTTAAGCCCCTCGTATACTAGGAAGTTCATGGGCCCCCAGATCCTACCCCTCCAGTAATCGTTATCCTTGAAGGCTGGGTCATCCCTCGAGATGCTAGGTACGACGAACTCACCCCAGAATTCGCTTGGATTGAGGAGGTGCTCCTTGATCATCCTCTCAGCACGATGCCTATCAGGTATACCGGCTACTAGGGGATAGAAGCACGTCGGCGATTTCCGCTTTGAGAACCTCCCATCCCAGAACCTATTGAGGTAGAGGCCTTCCTCCTCGCACCATAGAACCTTATTAATCCTCTCCTTCATCTCCTCATACTCCCTAAGGAACTTCTCGGCATCCTCCTTGAGATTTAGCTCCTGGGCTATCTTAGCCAGCGATAACGCGTCTAATGCGTATAAGCTGTTTAGACCTACATCTATTAGGTTCATGGTATTCTTTTCCTCGACAAACTCAGCCTCATCATACATTGGGCTATTGTCTAGACCTGACTCGAACTTCGCGGATTGGAGCGTATGCCTAAACCTATCGGTTCCTATAGGGTCGGAGCCCCATTCGAGCAATCCGTCTCCGTTACCGTCTCTAGCCTTAAACCACCATTCATGGAACTTCTTTAAGCGTGGGTAAGCCCATCTCAGAAGTGATAAGTCCCTACATCTTAAATACACTTTCCAGGTTAGGTATGCTCCTACAGGAGGCTGTGCCCTATCGGAGGATGCCCCAGTCCTAGATATGGGGGCATTTGGAGAGCAGGCGTAGTTTGGGACAACGCCTCTTGGGGTCATCTCGCTGAGTATGGCCCTTATATTTGCTTCAGCTATCTCCCAGTCTTCGATAGAGGCTAGTAGGGCGTTGAAGAATGTATCCCATTCGAAGAGCACGTAGCCCCTCCACCCATCATAAGCCCATACGCGACTCACTGGGGTGTACATCCTGCTGTTCATATCATCCCAGACCGTATTCCAAGCTATAGCATTAATGACCGCTTGAGCGCATCCATTGAACTCCCCACCAACTACCTTAACACGTCTCTCCTCATATCTCTCCATAAGTTTGTTTAATAGATCGGATGCCACGTTAAGCACCCTGAGGCACTTCTTGCTTAGGATATCTAACGTCTCAGCAACAGAAATCACGAAATATAGCTTATCGCCCTCTCTCATCGGAAATTGAAGTGCTACTACTGATCCCCTTTCAGCCATTGGGGTCAAGCGTCCTAATCTCTCCAAGTCTATCCTTACATACTCTTCATCAGCATATACGCCCCAGTAAAGGGGCTCTCTATCGACCACAAGGAATATTGTCATGTCGACATGGGGGTAGATGGCGGTAAGCCTCTTCTCGGAAGACCTGAATTCTAGGATCCCCCTGCTACCCCATAGGTTTAAGGCCTCCATGATTACATAAAAAGGGCCTTTAACCCGTAAGGCCTTCACCTCCCCTACGATTGTATAGGGATCTGGCTTACCAAAGCTCAATCTTACGCAATTACCCCTGTGCTCTAGGTTAACCACAGCCACAGAGCAGTCAGAGCTACGTGTCCCCAGCTTCACACCTTCACGCCTATACTCTGCTATGTATTCCCGCGCTCGCGAATAATAAGTCCCTATCCGGATCTCGAAGCCTAGCGGGAGGAACACTATCCCGTTGATACACCTTACATCCCAAGTGTTCCAGAGCTTTTCTAAGGAGACGTCTTTCCTCCCCAAAAACAACTCCCCTACCACTTAAAATGTATAATGATATAAATAGTTCGCTCCTTCTCCGAAGAGAAAAGACATAACAGTATTCACACTTTATTCTAACTTTTCACATTACTGCGTATCATGTTATAGCCAAAATTTCTGCCTTACTACTATGTTCTCCATATATGGCGGGTAAAAGCTGTAAAACTAAAGTTTAAATGTCTTAGGAAGGATCCCATATCGTTGGCTTGAATACTTATAGTATCTCAGCAGGAGAGATTCTACTGTCTCATTTTAATCTAATCGAGATCGGGGAGGATATAATATCATTAAGGGAACAGAGTTAATACTCTTAATGGGTATGACTGACTGCAAGTGTGGACTTATATAAGCTGTAAATCCTGTAATCATAGTAGGTGTTATTTCATGTCCGTTGAACTTAGAAAGATTATTGAACAGGAACGAGTATCTTACCCCGATAAAGAGAGGTTCTTCACCGTCTTAGGCCTTTTACTTAGTGATAGAATCTCCATTGGAAAGGCATCTGAATTATTAGGTTTAAGGGTTGATGATCTATTGCTTCTCATGCATAAACTTGGAATAAAGTATAGCATTCTCAACGAAGAAGAGATCGAGGAAGAACTAAATGCGTACAGAAGAGTCTTTAAGGGTAGTACTTAATACGTCACCGATCATAATACTAACAAAGCTAGGAGTACTAGAGAAGTCTGTCGATTTTAGCTATCAGCTCTCTTTTATTTATTCTCCTTACAAGGATAGTGTCTATTCCTATACGCTCCGCATATATGGCCATAGGCTCATCATCCGTTATTAACGTCGCATTATAGAGCTTAGCAATTGTCATGAAATAAGTATCGAAACCACTAGCTCCTGTTTCAAGAGCCAAATCGACAACTGAATCCCTGATCTCCTCCTCATAAATCACTTGGTAGTTCTCCGTAGTTCTCAGGGACTCTACTACCTCTCTGGCTAAGCTTTTCGAAGTAAGTCTTGTCAATACGCCTGCTACCTCCACGAGGGCCGCGAAAGGCAAAAGCACTTTTATCCGCTTCTCCTTTAGCAAGCGGATCAGTAGCCTTGATTTCTCATGCGTTTTAATTTCGCGCTCATAGATGTCTCTAGGTAGCCATCTACCAGGCTTTAGAATTGCCTTCACTATTATGCTCGTGTCGAGTACCACCTTACCCAACGTTCCCTACCCTCTCGGAGAACCTTTTCGACATCTCTTTTAGCCTCAATGTTACTCTCCCTAACGAGCTCGGGGAACTCCCTAGGGAGTATTATTATTCTCACTTCCTCACCCTCTCTAAGCTCAACCTCTTCTAAAGGCTTCAGAACACCTTTTTCAAACTTAGCGCGAATAACCTTGGACACGCACATCACCTGGTAAGTAGTAGGATTAGACATTATTAAACAAACTGTTGTGAACACTTATTTTAAACGACGTGTTTAAATCTTGATAACCATAAAGAAGACTGACTCGAAGATGAAGTATTTGGAAGGATACCTACCTCCATACCCCCTAAGAAGCTTCCTATCAGAGCCTACAGCTACGTTATTCTCAGACTAAAGCCAATTATTAATGTCATCCTTAAGTAATCCCTTCCTACTCGCCAAGACTGTATACTCAACTAGGGTGCTAGTGACAGTAAATGCAGAGGAGATAAATTGTGTAAGGCACATAGTCAGTAGGCTACGTATATTGCTAGGTAAGAGACATGTTATTGAAGCCTTGTTGAGAGATCCCCAGTATAGGGTTAAGCTTTACCTTGTTGCAGGTCTCCTGAGAGAAGACTTCTTACTAGCTCTGAGTTCTTCATCACTAAGTCGAGCAGTTTATCGAGTATCATCTTCGCCTCTTCCACCTCGCACTCCTCTCTACGAGCCTCTAGAAGCCTCTCTAAGTGGCCTTTGAGGATAAGGATTGACCGAAGTTGAAGTTGTCATTGACCGAAGTTCAAATAAATATCAAGTTCAAATAGGCTTTCCAGTGGAGAAAGCCTATTTAATAACTAATTATAAGTAGAGCGATAGGTAGTGCTCCTCCACGTCCTCCATTGTGATATGCGAGTACACGTCTATTATTTTTCGCGTCTTTCAGCCGAACCGCTTCATCATCTTCTACTCTGTGAAGACACGCCTCCTCAGTAACTCAGTGGCCCTGCTATGCCTTAATATGTGAAACTTCCTCTTAGTTTGTGGAAGGCCTGCCAATTCCCAGGCCTTAGCTAGCTTCTTCAGGTACCTATTGTACTCATAGCTAAAGATATAGTCTTCAGGATCCTTCCCTTCACAAAGTTTCAACCATAGACCAACCATAGACCAGAGATCTTCTGGATAGAAGGTCACGGGTTTGGACTATGTGATAGGAACAGAAAACCAACTGATAGGGCTAAAGAAGCTGGAAGGATAGGAAAGAGTCTTCAAAGGTGGGCTCACATACCCAAAAGAGCTGATTTACCTCCTAGAGATGTGGCTATACTCATTAATGATACATCTTATATATTTACTATCGGAACTAGTGAGCCTTACAGTTACGATCATATGGGGATCACCACGGAAGCAACGCGTCACTTAATTTGTTCCATCGAAGGAATATACAAGATTCTATGGAGTCTAGGTGTCTACGCAGACTTTTTACCTTCAAGCAAGGTTGAGAAAGGAGAGTTAAGACGGTATAAAGTTGTATTCTTACCATTTCCTATAGCATTATCAGATAGGGTTGCACAACGATTAAGAGAATTCGTAGAGGAAGGGGGAATATTAGTTTCAGAAGCCTGTCCAAGAAGGTTTAACGAATATGGAATGGCTAATCTCTCAGGATTCTCACCACCTTTAGAAGAAGTCTTTGGAGTCGAGGAGGAGAATGTGGTTATGTGCAGAGAGTGGGGCAAACTATACCGGTCTCCGCGTCCGCGCTATCTTGGGGATATAACTCCTCCAACAGTCCTTAATGGTATTGGTTTACTAAGAGGCTTATCTATTAAGGGCTGTTTCTGGCTTCAGACTTACAAGGTTAAATCTGCTACCCCGATCTTCTCTTGGGGTAATAAGGTATGCGGTGTTGTTAGTAAGTTTGGAAAAGGTAGAGCTTACCTTATAGGTACATTCTTTGGTCATAATCCGATGGTTTATGAAGAAGATAGCGTAAGGGACTTCATAGCTTACATATTAGGCCATGCAGGGATAAGAAGTGATAAAATAGGAAGGCTCATACGCCGTAGGCTTATTTCCAATGATGGTGAAATTCATTTCCTCATTAATACATCTACTGGGCCTGTAAGAGAAAAGATGAAAATAAGTAATTTCAGATTAGTATACGACTTAATAACCCAGCATACCTTAGAACTACATGAGGGTGTAGTGAAAATTGAAGTAAAGCCACTGGATATAATTGGAATAGTCCTAGAGCATTAACTTGATAATTTTCAATGTAATATAACTATGAGTAATATAACTATTATTCATGAATGACTCCACAATACGTATTGAGAGAATAGAACAAACACCTCTCTTCATTAATGAAAAAGGCGAACTGAAGAACTTAGTGAGGTTAACAATCATTAATGAAGGATCACCTATTGAAGCATCCCTACTTATAATATGGAACTCCAATACATATACAGCTAACCTAGGGTCTTTAAAGAAAGGGAAAGAGATTTATCATGCTTATATTCCAGATATAAGGGAACAAGTTACTGTTACATTTTCCATATGTGATCCTCATGGAAGGGTTCTAGACAAAGTTAGTGTTAACTGGAAACCTAAAAGGCACTGGTTGGTATATGTCGTTCAATATTCCCATCACGATCTAGGATATACTGACTTACCGCAAAATGTACTTAATGAATATGTTAGTTTTTATGATTCGATAATTAAGTTTTGTGAAGAAACTGATAAATGGCCCAAAGATGTTAAGTTTAAATATCAAATCGAGCAAGTCTGGTCCCTTGCTCACTACATAAGAACTCAGCCCAAGGATAAGGTCGATAAGCTAGTTAAGCTAATACGAGGTGGAAGAGTAGGGGTATCAGCCCTACTAGGTAATGAGGTTACAGGTCTTTGTGGGCATGAGGAGCTCATAAGGCTTATATATCCTGCATTTAGGTTGAAGAAGAAGTATGGGATTTCAGTAAAAGTTGCTGAGTTAAACGATGTACCTGGCTTCTCCTGGGGGTTGGCCAGCGTATTAGCTGGAAGCGGGATAAGGATATTCGCTCCGCTCCTTCCTAGGTGGTATTATAAAAGTTATCAAATGCCATACTGGGACGAGGATGTCGTTACGCCAAGGGGGATACCAACAGCCCTCTGGTGGGAGAGTATAACTGGTGATAGGATACTCCTCTGGTATCAGGATATAGGTTTCGGAAGCGATATAGGGCTTATTGAGAGCTACGAGAAAGTGTTAAGAAGATTGCCAAAGCTATTAGACACTCTCGAGGAGAAGGGCTATCCATTTGATGCTGTCTTAATACGTATAACTGGGGGTCATCGAGACAATGCTCCTCCATCACTAAAACCCTGCTTAATAGCTAAGGAGTGGAATGATAAATGGGCTTACCCCAAGATAATAATATCCACCCTATCAGACTTCTTTGAGCATCTAGAGAAGAAGTACGCGCACATATTAGAGAAGATGCCTGTTTTCAGAGGAGAAGTACCTGATAGCGACTACCCTGTAGGGGCAACTTCAACTGTACAAGCGACAGTATTGAATAGGAATGCCCATGATATGATAAGTACGGCTGAGAAATTTGCCATAATAGCGGATTGCATCATGGGTCTAAACTATCCCTACAAACGATATCTCGAGGAGGCTTATGAACATAGCCTATTATACGATGAACATACATGGGGCCTCTGCTGCCCTTTCGGTCCTGCACAGGAAGGCTCAAGAGTTGAGAAGACACTTCATGCTTTTAAAGCATATGCCTTAGCACATGATGTCTTAGTTAAAAGCTTAAACAGGATAGTAGACGGCGTAAATCTAGAGGAGGATGGTTACTTCATAATAGTGTTCAATCCACTCTCGTGGAGAAGGACCGATATAGTGAGAGTACCATTAAGAGAACCTGATCCCTGTGGTCATCCTATGTTTGAGGCAATAACTAGGGAAGGAGCTACAGTAATGGCATCCAGTACCGTTTTAGGGAGACCTATGATATATCTGCCTCTCGACCTCATAAATGAGCCATTTGAAATAGTTGACCTTGAAACTGGAGAAAGCGTAAAGTACCAAAAAATAATCATTAGTGATCCTAAGCTTGCCTTGCCTTTCGCTGCTGAGAGAGTTGGGGTTGCACCAATTGATGAAAGATTTGCTACAGAGATAGTTTTCCTTGCTAAAGATGTCCCCCCATTAGGCTATAAGATTTATAAGTTAAGACGTGTTTCAAGGTCTGAAACTCATGCACGTATAGGATGCGAAAGGGAAGATAAGGAGGAGTATATTATCGAGAATAGATTTTACAGAGTGAAGGTAGATCCTAAGACTGGATTAATTACAAGTATTTACGACAAGGAATTAGGAAAGGAATTAGTGGACGAAAACGCCCCTCATGGCTTTAATCAGCTAATAGTTAGGGAATCCCATACAGCTAAAGAGCACTACATGAAGGTAATACGCATTAAGAGGGAAGTAAATGGCCCTTTAATAAAGAGCATATCTATAGAAGGAAAAGTTTATGGATGTCCATTAGTAGTTCAGCAAATAATCCTTTATGAGGATATCAAAAGGATAGATATATACAATAGGATCGTTAAGGATTCAACACCTTTAGTTGAGATTTACTTCGCCTTTCCATTTAGAATTCGAAAGCCATGCTTTAAGTATGAAGGCCCCAATATTGTTGTAACGCCTATCAAGGATCAATTTCCAGGCTCTCACACATGCTATTACCCCATACAACATTGGGTCAACATATATGACGAAGAAGAGGGCATCAGCGTTACATGGGCATCAATCGACGCGCACTTAGCTGAGTTAGGTGGACTATGGCCTACTGGCGTTTCTTGGGCTCATCACAGTGTAACGCCTCATTATTACCCACATAAGGATCTTAGGGTTAACAAATTTGAAAGAGGACATATATATTCCTTTGTTATCAACAATAATTTCAGAACCAACTTTTATGCAATACAGGTGGCGGATGTCCTATTTAGATATTCCATAACTTCATATAAGGGAGATTGGACAACATTAGTACCTACGAAACATGGATGGGGTACGGCAATACCACTAATACCGGTTCTTACAAAGGGTAAAAAGCACGGAAAGCTTCCTTGTAAACCGTATAGCTTTTGTGAAATCGACAAACCAAACATTCTACTTCTCACTATTAAGCCTGCAGAAGATAGTGAAGATAGTATTATACTAAGGTTATGGGAAACACTAGGCTTAAAAAGTGAAACTACAATTACCTTACCTTTTGCAAAAATTGAGAAAGCTTTCATCACAGATTTAGTTGAAGAAAACCCTGTTCCCACTAAAGTACTTAACGATAATAAGGTACGTGTAGTTATTAAACCATTTAGTATAATGACAATCAAAGTCAGGACGCGCATATCGAATGACTAAAGGTAACTGTTTCCTAATTTTCCCA
>CAZFCQ010000013.1:0-51462 GCA_964517845.1 uncultured Thermoprotei archaeon
ATTCAAACAGTGCATGTTCTTACAAATCTTCTGAGTTATAGGTATAGGCTTATCAGTTAAGCATAATCTTCTAAAGAGCTATTTAAGCTCATCAAGAAGCAATTTCTCAATTTTGAGGCTATAGTTAAGATAAACGTAATTAAGGCTGTTAAGAGAGCAAAGAGTGAGATCTTTCACGTCTTAATCCATAGTCTTTTGAGTCCTACTTTATCGAAATCCTCGTCCTCAGTTGCTATTGCTTGTAAACCGTGATTCTCTATAGTCGCTACATGTATTGAATCTGATGGTTTGAGCCTATATTTAACCATCAGATTCTTAGCTCTTAAATACTCGCTTAGACCTATTGGTAATATTTCAACATAGGGTAATATCGCTCTGTCTATGAAATCTAGCGTTTCTTTAAACCCTATATTGTATTTCTTTTTAGATACGTATATCGTTTCATCTAGGACCAACACATTAGTGTATAACAGATGATTCGTCAATAGGTCTAGCCAGAAATCCTCCACAAGCCTAGCTTCATTATCGGGCATTCTGACATTTAAATACACTAGTAGGCTAGCATCAATAAATACCTTCATTCAATGAACTCCTCCTCTAGATCGACTTTAACTAAATCTCCCAACCTAGCCTCCTTACCCTTTATCTTCTTCCTTCTCTCTCTAATCCATGTTAAGACATCCTTTGGATCTTCTACTCCTCTTAGTATTAGTTTATCGTCAGCCGGTTCGAGTATTACATATCCTCCTTCCTTAATCCTATAGGCCTCTCTGAAGATCTTAGGTATGATTATCTGTCCTTTAGGACCAACCTTAATTTTTAGTTTAACCATTAGTATCACTAAGTACAACGATTGGGTGAACAAATATAAACCTTATGTATAACTAATTGATAAGTAATAAAGTGCTCTCCTCTTGCCAAATGTGTCCTAGGAAAAGGATTAAAGGGCTTACTAATGAAAATACTGTGATCGAGAACCTAGTCATTTCTCTTATGACCTCGTATAAATGTGCTTGTGCAAAAACCCCGAATATTCAGGGTTTATTTATGATCTTCCTAGTAGGTTATTCACAATATGATTAGAGGCTCGCTTTCTTCGTTATATGCAGGATTTTTCTAACATCAACTTTCTTATTAGGGCAAATTAGTAAGTGTCTAGAGTAAGATGGTTAATTTTCTTAACCAGCAGGTACATTGTTATGTCCCTAATACTTCTACATATTCAAACCGTACTTTGAGTTTAGGCATTGCTAGAACCTCTTCTAGGGCCTGTTTTGCTACCTCTAATAGTTCTGGAGATATCTTATAGGGATATCTCTCTATGCCATTCCCATTTACGAAAATCTTAACTATTAGTGTATTCTGTTCGTAGTAATAAATGACCTCAAAGTCAGAGCTATTGATACCTAGTAACTGTGAAATTAAATTTTTACATGTATTTTCAACATGAGGATATGCGGCATATGTAGTGATCTTTTCATAGGTTCTTACACTATACACCATTGTTATCGAGATGGCGAAAATTGCTAATGCGTAAAATGTACCTATTGCTTTATTACGAGAATGGAGAAGAGCAATTAATCCTATAATACTTAACGTTATTATTGTAGCACTCTTTGGATATGCGTATAGTCCTATTATACACCCTATCGTTCCCAA
This sequence comes from uncultured Thermoprotei archaeon, assembly GCA_964517845.1. GTDB lineage: Archaea > Thermoproteota > Thermoprotei > QMSL01 > B3-G16 > CAZFCQ01. The sequence continues at coordinate 1,660 of CAZFCQ010000013.1, forward strand.
CCCCATCATTATAATTACATATTCTCTAATCTTATGTACTCTAATTGCTAGAATTATCATGAAAATGAATGACATTAAGGATAGTGCGCTCTGGATAGGTTTAGAGAAATTGTATATGCTCCAGTACGCTTCTTTAAATAATTCAAAGAAAAAGGCAAAGGCTTTAGAGGTCTCTGTCGAGATCAAAAGAGCTATTAACGAAGGTGAAATTATGAGAACTATTGACATAATAGCTTTAAGTAATCGACGTTTCAAAATTTCTAATGTCAGCTTCTCATAAGGTGAAAGACTTAATACTAGCCTAATCCATGTTATAGTCAAAATGCTTATGACCTTTATAGCTGCGATTAAGTATGTTAATGTATTACTCTTAAGTACTCCCTTTAACGTTATCTCACTCTTAGAAATTATGCCTCTATAAAGCCTTGTAATGAGTGGGAGGAGAGGATATATCTTCGAAAATACATAGCTTGTAATCTTTATCGCAACAAGGTTAACTAGAAGTAATGTCATAGCTCCTAATGTGATATCTGTCCTTAACATAGCTAATCCTATCCCTATTGTAGCTGAGGGTGGTATAAGCGCTATAGCTATAGCTATTCCAGTTAGCATACTGTACTCTCTCTTCAAGAATGCTATCGGGCTTATCATGCCTACTATAATAGCTACAGCTACGTCGCCTAAGTTAGGAGCTGAACGAATGACTATCTGATGAGTGGGTATTAACGGTATTATCCTTGAGGTTATTAATGCGGTTAAATACGATATGAATGTTGACAGAGCTACCATTAGTATCTCATTCTTAAAACTTTTTATGAATATCTCCTTTACACGCTCGATTATTTCAATATCTATATATTTTGGTATATTTAGAAACGCCATGCTTATTCCTGAGGAAAGCGTCATCATGAGAAGAGGTGCTATTAACATAGACCCTATTACTGTAATTACATTATCCGTTAGTAAGCCTATTGTAGCTAGTAAAGCTGAAACTATCATGAGGAAGTATTCCTTTAATCCTACATTTGTGTAATTTTCTAACATCATTACTAATCCTTCAATTCTCTTCACCACTTCCTTCATCATGTCATCTATACCACTCTCACCTTCTACATTGCTTATTAGATATCTCATATTAGCTAGTATCACATGGAAATCTGAAACAAGTGGAGGTATGAGCACTAGGAGAAATATAAAGGTCCATACTGACATAGAGAAAAGCTTAGACCAAAATCTTATTGCCATTGAAGAATTGAAATTTATAGTACTCTCAAAATTCTTCAGGAGTCTTTGAGGAAAAGAGGAACTATAGAGATACTCAGCCCTCTCCTCGATTGATTTCAACTTCTTACCTACCATAGTATAATCTTTGATATCTGTAATATCGTAAGATGTCTCTACGCTTAACCTCCTTAATATTTTAATTACATCTAATATTTCTTTTTGAACTTTGCTTACCTCCTCGTTATATAGAGGAATACCTTCGATATTTTCTAAAAGTGCTTGAGCCCTAGAAACCTTAGTCCAAAGACTTGCTATCTCTTTTTTATCAGGCATTACTCCTAATACTGTTGTACCTTTAAGGGATTTACCGCTCATTGTTAAAATTATATAAACATTATAAAGCCCTGCCCTAAGCTCTGACGGTTTAAGAACTAATAATCCTAATCCATTCTTAAATTGTACTACTGAGCTATACCTCATAACTGTGAGATTATCCACGTTCACAAGATGTACAGTAATATGTGCATCTCCGGTGAAATTAGATGAAGGTATACATATACTTATTATAATTTCACCATCGGCCTCTATAATATTGTCACATATCCTAACATTAAGTGAGCTACCTTCTCCCTTAATAATTGAGAATGAAGAAAAGCATAGTAATAACGTACTCATAATCATTAATTTTAGAAAACTTAAAAATCTCAAAAGGAACACCCTTATTTATCTGCACCTTTATAGGGTGTTTTCTCTTCCTAAAAAATCACTAGATTCCCCCGTGTAGCCTATATTTATTCTTAACTCTAACAGTTACTAATTTCGTGAAGTTGTAGGAAGATAAGATCATTAATATTCTAATAATGCAAGTATATGTCTCTCCTTCTATCCTCTACTTTCTTATATGCAAAATCTTCCTAACATTGAAACTTTATAATTGGGTTTCATGAGCTAACAACCTTAAACTAAGCTTGAATTCATAACTTTTTAAGGAAGCTATGAAATAGCGAAACTTGTATATAGAGTTGTCGAATATTAGAGGAGATGAGATAATGAGTATAGCTATCCCCCAACCAACCACGGGAATTAAGGCTTCCTCGAAAGTTACAGTAGCACTGATAATACTTAATATCATTGCTTATGCTATAACTACCCTCGATAATGGCTTTATTGAGATATCTGATAAATGGCTTTATCAGGGTGCGTTCATACCTGTTCTGTTACCAAATTTACGAGAATGGTATAGAATTTTCCTTTCGATGTTTCTTCATGCTAATCTATTTCATATCTTTTTCAATATGCTCTATCTTTATAATTTTGGTCGATCTGTTGAGTCTGTCGTAGGTAGCAAGAGGTATTTGCTTCTCTATATCCTTTCAGGTATTGTAGCAGAAATTTTCCATACTGCATTCATACCACTAGAAGGCCCTTTATCAGCTATAACTCCTGCCATAGGAGCTTCAGGAGCTATTAGTGGTGTCTTAGGAGCCTATCTCCTTCTCTTCCCTGGCAGTAGGATAACTATGTACTTTTTCTACTTCTATTTCCCTATTGCTTTCACATGGCGTGCAGCTGCTTACTTAATCTTCTGGTTTATTACACAAATATTCCAGGGATATATGGGTGGCTCGCTTGGAGTCGCTGTCTTCGCTCATGCAGGCGGCTTTATAGGAGGATTAGCTTTACTGCCTTATGTCATGGATAAGAGCAGGCATAGAATTGTGAGAATGTTAACTGCAAGTAGACGTTACCTCTACTACGTTTACTTCGGTCGTAGAGGCTTAGGGGCTTTTTCAAAGTTAATATTAACTTTAGCAATACTGTCTGTTATCCTAGGTAGCGCTTATTCAGCATATACGGCTAAAGGAATGATAACCAATATAAGAGTTCTAGAGTTTAGAGTATATTACAAACTGTACAGTCGAGATGGACTTCTTTACGATACCGGTTTTGATGAAGAACCTGTCATTATAAAGCTAAATAAAGGCTATGCATCATTAGCTATGCCTATCTCATCTTCAGGAGTGAGAATTGTATTTAATAGACTCAACGCGTTAGGTCTTCTTCATAAGGAGGGCATATTTAGTAAAGAAGTTATACTAAACGGTAGCTATAAAGTTCAAATAAAGGGCTATAAGCTAAATGTAGCTCTAAAGCTTCGAGCTTCTTATGAAAAAGCAGGTTTCCTTACTTATGCAAAAGGGAACATGAGAACAGAGGTTCTTTCATGCTTAGGTTCTCGATGTATAATATGGGGAGAAGGTGACTATGATTTTGAAATTAGAACCATATATGGAAGTGGTAAGGAGAGTGAAAGATTAAAGAATGTTATAATGATGTTAGCTTTATCGTCATTAATTTTCTCTCTTCTCGCTCTAAGTAATATACTTAAGAGAGCAGAAGAGTTAGCGATAGTAATCTAAACTATCCTCCATAGTTGAAAACAGCAACTTAATTAACTTTATTTTAAATACTTATCATAACCGTTCTTAATGATCAAAAACAAGATTTATAAGGAAATCTTAGCCTACTCTCATACCATGACCAACCAAGGTAATGTCTTAGTGATTAAAGGTGGATATCTCATAGATGGTACTGGCAAAGAGCCTATTGAAGATGCAGTCCTAGTAATTAGAGGCAAAGAAATCGTAAATATAGGGAAAGAGAGTACTATAGAAATTCCTAGTTCAGCTCATGTGATAGATGCCTCAGGAATGACTATTATGCCTGGCCTCATTGATTGTCATGTCCACTTAAGTGGTTCACGCAGTGTTAATCCCCTTGAGCGTTTACGCGTTCCTCGGTATCTTAGGATATTACGCGCTAGTGTTGATGCACGTAAACTTATAGAGGCTGGATTTACGACTGTTAGAGATGTTGGTAGCCCCTTTGGTCCTGCTCTGAGAGATGCTATAGCTGAAGGAACGATACCTGGTCCAAGGATTCTAGCTGCAGGAAGACCTATTTCTCAAACATTTGGTCATGGTGATATCCATTATCTACCATACCATTGGGTTAAAGAAATTGCAGTTTTAGCTGATGGTCCCTATGAGTGTAGAAAAGCTGTCAGGTTAGTTCTTAGGGATGGTGTTGATCTTATTAAGATTTGTACAAGTGGTGGTGTTTTCTCTGAAAAGGACGAACCTACATGGCCTCAATTTACTCTTGAAGAAATTAACGCTATAGTGGATGAAGCACACAGAGTAGGTAAGCGTGTTGCTGCACATGCTGAAGGTTGGGAAGGCATTAAAAACGCTATACTAGGTAACGTTGATACTATTGAACATGGTGATGAAATAGACGAAGAACTCGCCGAAATGATGATAAAAAGAAACAAGATTCTAGTTCCCACTATGGCAATAGATGATGCTATGGTTAAGCATGGTGATAAAGCAGGCATACCCTCTTGGGCCATGCGTAAGATAAGGAAACTTAGAGAGATTAATATTCGAAATTATCAAAAAGCATATAAAGCCGGTGTTAAGATGGCTCTTGGAACAGACTTTGGTGGTCCTGATATCTTCCCCATGGGTAAAAATGCTATTGAACTAGAGTTAAGAGTTAAATTAGTAGGCGTCAAAGAAATGGACGCAATAATGCAAGCTACTAAGATAGCTGCAGAAGCTCTAGGTCTTGAAGACAAGATCGGTACTATCGAGAAAGGAAAATTAGCTGACATAATTATAGTCGAAGGAAACCCATTAAAGGACATTACTGTGTTACAAAAATTAGATAAAATAAAGGTAGTCATAAAGGAAGGCTCAATAGTAGTCAATAAATATCAATAGATATTAGTCATGAATTTATGATTTATATTTCATAGGATCAGTATTATTTTTGAAATTTTTATTCATTTTCCGTCTTAACAATCTCATAATGTCTTATAGAAAAACTTATAAAGTTTCATATGAAATCTCTAATTCCCTGGGGAGGCTTATTGAAAAGCTGGAGGATTGGCTTCCAGGAGCCGTACTATTGCTACTAATATTGAGCACTACTTCTATATTGTTATTACTTCCTAATATCAATGCTTCTACTGAAAGCAAGCAAACACTCATTGTAGCAATGATAAAGTACATTAAGAATCCTAATCCCTTAAAGCAAGAGACTTGGTACGATTGGTGGCTTAATCTCGTAACATATGACTATCTCTTTAGAATAGATACAAATCTCGAGCCAAAGCCATGGTTATGTAAATCTTTTAAAGCATCTTCTGATGGCCTAACATGGACTTTTGTAACAGTAAAAAATGCTACTTGGCATGACGGCATACCATTCACAGTGAGAGATTTAGCTTTTTCAATAGAATTCTTCAAGAAGTATCAGCCATCTGCCTGGTATCCTAATATCATGTATATTGATAAAGTAGAAGTAGTGAATGATTATACAGTAAGACTTCACTTGAATAAGACCTTTGTTTGGATGGTAAGACGTATCGGAGATACCATAATCCTACCTGAACACATATGGAGATATGTTCCTGAAGTCTTCGAAGACCCATATAAGTTCAACCCTCTTGATAAAGATGATGTCTCCAAAGTACTAGCTGTCATCAAGGAGAAAGCTCCAAGTGATATTTATACTAAGGTTAAAGCATTTGTTGATAAGTATGGACATCTAAGAATAGGTCTAGGCCCCTTTATACTAACAGGATGGAAAGAAGGCGAATTTATTGAAATGAGCAAGAATCCAAACTACTTTAGAAAAGGCTATCCAAAGGTTAGCAAGCTAATCTACAAGGTCTACAAAGATCCTCAAGCTCAATATTTAGCGGTAAAGAAAGGAGAAGTCCATATAATGGTTTGGACTCTACCATACGCAGTAATCGAAGAAGCTGAAAGTGATGAAAACTTGGTTGTTCCAAAAGATCCTGACGTTTATGTAGGTTTCATTGGGTTAAACACTAAAGATCCTATTCTCAACAATAAGCTCGTAAGAAAAGCTATAGCCCATGCCATTAATAAGACTGAAATCGTAGAGACTCTAATGTTAGGGCTGGCCATGCCTGCTAATACATATATCCATCCAGGCTACTCAAAATGGGTAGCTAAAGATATACCTATTTATGAGTTCAACTTAACAAAAGCAACTCAGTTATTAGATATGGCCGGCTTTAAGGACATAGATGGTGATGGTATAAGAGAAACCCCTGAAGGAAACGATGTTTCATTAGAGATACTCACGCCCTCCTACGATCCAGTTAGAGTTAGAATTGGCGATCTGATGGTAGAATGGCTTAGCAAGATAGGAATTAAACTATCTAACAAGCCTGTAGACTTTGATACACTAGTAGATGAAGTATCTAATAAGCACAACTTTCAACTCTACATAATCGAAAGCGCAGGTAACTTTGAGCCCTGGTTCCTAGCGACATATTATGTTTCATCACAGTATAAGCCTGGAGGTAGAAATCCATGGGGCTTTACAAATGCAACGTTTAATGAACTTGCAGAGCTATCTGATGCTACTATAGATGAGAGTGAAAGAAGAGAGTTAATAGCAAGGATGCAAAGGATTCTAGCTAATGAGGTTCCAATAATACCAGTTTACATTAGATACTGGATTCAAGCCTATAGAAAAGATCTAAAAGGCGTAGTAAGTATGCCTGGTGGAGCACTAAACTTCTGGACACTAATTAATGCTCACTTTGTCGAGGAAGGGAAAGAACAAACAATGGGTCAATCAATCTTATCAATACTATCATCTAATCTAGTACCAATCATTGCAGCAGTAATAGCAGCTATAGTGATAGTAATAGTACTCAAGAGACGAAGTAAAATGGTATAATTGTATTTTTTATCTTTTATTTTAAGAGTGAGAGCATGAGCCTTAAAGAATACGTCCTGAGAAGGAGTCTAGAAACAATAGCTACCTTCTTTATATTAATAACTATAGGATTTTTCCTTTTCAGAGTCATGCCTGGTGATCCTACAGCAATCCTATTATTAAATCCTCATATAACTCCTGAAGCTAGAGAAATACTTAGACGTCAATTAGGGCTCAATAAGCCACTTCATATTCAATATTTTTACTACATAAAGAATTTTATAATGGGAGAATTCGGTTATTCCTTTTACGGAGGAAGACCTGTTATTAAATTGATATTTAGCTATAGACTCATTAATACCATAGTATTAGTAGGCTCTTCTACAATTCTAGCTATTATCTTTGGAGTACTATTAGGAGCTCTTGCAGCTTTAAGACGTACATCAAGATTAGACATCTTACTTTTAGTTTTCTCACTTACTTTTAATTCTATGCCTTCCTTCTGGCTTAGTATGCTACTATTGCTCATTTTTGGAGTTTACTTTGGTTTATTCCCTCTAGGGGGTACAGTTAGCATTAATGTAGGTAATGATATAATATCCTATATAATGGATTATTTATGGCATATTACTCTTCCTGTGATAGTCTTAACCCTCATCCAGATTGGGTATAACTTTCTAATTGCTAGAACAGTGCTTATAGACGTTCTAACTGAAAACTTCATACTTACTGCTAGAGCTAAAGGACTTCCTGAGAGATTAGTCCTCCTAAGACATGCACTAAAGAATGCTATGTTACCACTCATAACTATAATTGCTTTACAGCTAGCAGGAATATTCACAGGAGCTATGATAACAGAGACTGTATTCTCATGGGATGGCCTTGGAACACTACTTTACGAAGCAGTTGACATGCGTGATTATCCCCTACTACAGGGCCTTTATGCTATCATAACTATAGTCTTCCTTATAGCGAACTATGTAACAGACATCCTATATGCGTTTATTGATCCCCGTGTAAGATATGGGAGTGGATAGCCATGCTAACTAAATCCTATATTCATTCTATTCTGAGAAGATTCGCAAGGACATGGTATCAATTTAGAAGAAATAGACTAGGCATAGTAGGACTATGCATATTACTGTTCTTCTTCACTATAGCGTTAATAGCTGACTACCTAGCACCTTATGGCGAGTGGGAATTGCGTGTAGGACGACCTTTTGAAAGACCATCTTCAAACCATCCATTTGGGACGGACGAGTTAGGCAGGGACTTACTTAGTCTTGTAATCTATGGCACTAGAATATCTCTCTTAGTAGGTATAATAGCTGCCTTATTCAGTGCATGTCTAGGAGGTTTAATAGGTCTCATCTCAGGATATATAGGAGGATTACTAGACGATTTACTTATGAGAGTAACAGATTCCTTTCTTGTAATACCAACCATAGTGTTAACAATAATATTAGCTGCCCTATTAGGGCCAAGTCTAATTAATATCATCTTAGTCATAACCATAGTTTCATGGCCTCCTATAGCAAGAGTTATCAGATCACAAGTCCTTTCCATTAAAGAGAGAGCTTATATAGAAGCAGCACGAGCGATAGGGTGTAGCCCCTTAGAAATAATACTTAAACATATTTTACCCAACGTAGTCCCACTCTTAGTGGTTAATATGATCATCCAAGTATCTAACGCTATTTTAGCAGAGGCAGCCCTTAGTTTCCTAGGATTAGGTGATCCTCATCATACTAGTTGGGGAATGTTATTGCACTATGCATGGAGTAGTGGAGCTCTTGCTGCTGGTTACTGGTGGTATGTCATGCCTCCTGGACTCTGCATATTACTACTAGTTTTAGCATTCGTATTTGTAGGTTATGCACTTGATGAAGTGCTAAATCCGAGACTGAGGCGATATTAGACTTAAAGATTTTACATAGTATATTTAGCTCTTAATAATATCGTAGGGTAATGTTTAATTATTCCCTTTAAGGAGAAATAAAAAGGCAAACGTTATGTCCTTTATGGTAATATCAGTCAACGAGTGTGCAAGAGCTATTGAATTAATAGGCGCTGAATGTAATGTAGTGTCTACTCAAAGTGAAGCAGAAAGAGCATTTTCAGAGGCCATATTGAAACGCTATCCTATAATAATTATCGATGAAGATGTTTCAGAGATGATATCTGAGTTTAAGGCTAAGATGCTTAAAGATTTAAGAGAACCTCCTATTATAGTAGTCATACCAAGTTTCAGAAAGCCTAAGGGTTTACGTTTAAGTCAGCTATATAGTTTGATTAGTAAAGCTGTAGGGGTGAAATTAAAATGGCAGAGCCAATGAATGAAGTTGACATAGTTAGCGAATTATTAAAAGAGGAAGAAGAAGCTGAATTAATCATTGAAAAAGCAAAACAGCAAGCTAGCGAGATAATTAAAAGAGCTAAGGAAGAAGCCCAGAGAATTCTCAAGGAAGCTGAAACCTCTAACATTATTGATAAATACTGTAATGAAGAAAAAGCTAAGCTTAGTGAAAAACTAAGACTACTTGAAAAATCGCTCAACGAAGAGATAACGCGTACACGAAAGTTAGCTGAGAAAAATTTAGATAAAGTAATAGAGTTTGTAATAAGGTTGATTCTATATGGCGACACCTGAGCTAATAGAAATTTTAAAGCAAGAAATATACAATCTAGCTAAAAAGGAAGCTGAGGAAATACTCAAAGAAGCCAAAATTAACGCCTCTAAGATCATAGAAGAAGCTAAGCAAAAAGCCAGTGAAATACTTAAAAGTAGGTTAGAAAAGTCATTAAGGGACATTAGAAGAACTATGAATTCAAAGATGATGTCCCTTAGATCTGAAAAGAAAGCTGAACTAATAAGAGTAAGAGAGGAGTATATTGACAAGGTATTTAATAGAGTGTATAAGCATTTACAGGAATTCACAGTTAATCATAGGAATGAATATTCACAGGTATTATCCAATCTAGTAATAGAGTCGTTGAAAGAAATAGGCGAATATGGAGATGAGTTCGTAATTCTTGTTAATAGTCGTGATGAAGAACTTCTAAGGAATATCTTACCTAGTCTGGTAAATGTAGCTGCAAAAACTTTAGGACGTAAAATTACGCTTACAATCCATAAATCACCAGTCGAATTCATTGGAGGAGTTATAGTATCTACAAGAGATGGGAGAATTTATTATAATAATACCTTCGAAGCCCGTATTCAACATGTTAAGGAAAAATACCTAGAGAAAATTTATGACCTTTTATTTGAAGGTCGAGAATCATGAAGAAAGGAGCTATCGAAAGGATAAGAGGCTCGGTAATTATCGCTTCTGGAATAAAAGATATAAAAATTGGTGAAATAGTAAGAGTCGGTGAAGAAGAGCTTATAGGTGAGGTAATAAGAGTTAGCGAGAATGATTTCACTATTCAGGTATATGAGTCTACTAGCGGACTTAGACCTGGTGAACCAGTAATTCCTACAGGAAAACGCCTAGTAGCTGAATTAGGTCCTGGCCTTATAGCAACAATTTTTGATGGCCTTCAAAGACCATTAGAAGAAATCTTTAAGTTAAAAGGTCCTTTCATAGAAAGAGGAATCAGAGTAAATGCCCTTTCGCGAGATCAACGATGGTACTTTAAACCCCTAGTAAAGAAGGGAGATATAGTTCATAGCGGTGATGTTATAGGAATTGTTGAGGAATCAAGACTTGTAAAGCATAAGATCTTAGTACCTTATGATATAAAAGGTGAAATCACAAGTATTGAAGAGGGTGAATTTAAGGTAGATGAAACTGTAGCTACAATAAAAACAAATAACCGAGAATATGATCTAACATTAATGCATGAATGGCCTGTAAGAGTATCAAGGCCTTTTAAAGCTAGATTACCCTTAGAGATACCTCTTATCACTGGTCAAAGAGTCGTAGATACCTTCTTTCCGGTTGCTAAAGGCGGAGCTGCCTGTATAGTAGGAGGCTTTGGTACAGGCAAAACAGTAACTTTACATAAGATAGCTATGTGGAGTGATGCCGATATTGTTGTATATATTGGATGTGGTGAAAGAGGCAATGAAATGTGTGAATTATTAACTGAATTCCCTAAGCTAGTTGATCCCAAAAGTAAAGTACCACTTATGGAGAGAACTGTTTTAATAGCTAATACTAGCAATATGCCTGTTTCTGCTAGAGAAGCTAGTATTTACATGGGAATCACTATAGCTGAATACTATAGAGACCAAGGATATCATGTGACACTAATAGCAGATTCTACATCAAGGTGGGCAGAAGCGCTACGTGAGATCTCTGGACGACTTGAAGAAATGCCCGTAGAAGAAGGTTTTCCAGCTTATTTACCTGATAGGCTAGCAGAATTCTACGAGCGTGCAGGACGTGTAGTAACTTTAGGTAATCCCAAACGTGAGGGATCTGTAACAATCTTGGGAGCAGTATCTCCACCTGGAGGAGATTATAATGAACCCGTTACTATACATACATTACGCTTTGTAGGTGCCTTATGGGCTCTTGATACTGATTTAGCATATAGGCGTCATTTTCCTGCAGTAAATTGGTTAAGAAGTTTCAGTCAATACGCAGAAATAGTCGAAAGATGGTGGATTAAATCATTCCCAGAGTTTCCTAACTATCGACGAAGAGCTCTTAGATTATTAACTATAGCGTCCGAAATAGAAGCTGTAGCTAGTATCGTTGGTGAAAGTGCACTCCCTGATGATCAGAGACTTATCCTACTCACTGCAGAATTATTAAAAGAAGGATTCCTAAGACAAGTCGCTATGGTAGGTGAAGACACCTTCTGCTTACCTGAGAAACAATACCTACTACTTAAGCTAATAATGGATTTTTACGATAACGCGTATGTATTAGTAAGAAATAGAGTCCCCATAGATGAATTCTCAGAGTCTCCCGAGATATTCCAAATCATGAGGGTTAAAGAAGATGAGAGAGGTATTACCGCTGTCAAAGAATTATACTCACGTGTTATGAATCTACTTGAGAATATTGCTAAAAAGTATGGTATTAATATGAGGAGGTAGATTACATGACATTAGAAAATATTAAGGAAAAGAGTTCCCTTTCGCTAATCAAAGACTGGTATGGACGAATATACCGGGGAGCTAAAGAGATACGCGGTTCTTTAATGATAGTAGAAAATGTAAAAGATGTAAGATATGAAGAGGTAGTAAGAATAATCGGTTCTGATGGTGTAGAAAGGCTAGGAAGAGTCTTAGAAGCCAGTAAGAATATGGCTGTAATACAGGTATTAGGTGATAAGGAAGGCCTAGAAGTAGATTGTTTAATAAAGTTTACAGGCTCTACATTTAAAATACCCGTATCGGATGAAATATTAGGAAGAATGTTTAATGGCAGATTTGAGCCTTTAGATAATCTACCTCCAATAATCTCTGGAGATAAACGAGACATTAATGGATCACCAATAAATCCTTATGCACGTATTTACCCTAATGATTTCATTCAAACAGGGATCTCAGCTATAGATGGTATGCTCGCATTAATTAGAGGTCAAAAATTACCAATATTCTCTCAAAGCGGTTTACCTCATAATGTTCTAGCAGCACAAGTGGCTCGTCAGGCCACCGTGTTAGGTAAAGAGGAGGAGTTCGCAGTAGTATTTGCTGGCATAGGCTTAAGAAGTGTTGAGGCACAATATTTCATAGAAGAATTTAGAAAGAGTGGAGCCCTAGAAAGATCCGTCCTGATATTGAACTTAGCTGATGATCCTGCTGTAGAAAGGATCTTAACACCTAGAATAGCTCTTACTATAGCCGAGTATCTAGCTTTTGAATTAGAAATGCATGTACTCACTATTCTAACTGACATGACTAATTATTGTGAAGCTCTAAGAGAAATAAGTACTGCACGAGAAGAAGTACCTGGAAGGGGAGGATATCCTGGTTACATGTATAGCGACCTTGCAACGATCTATGAACGAGCTGGAATAATAAAAGGAAGAAAGGGATCTTTAACTCTAATGCCTATACTCACTATGCCTGGAGGAGATCTACGCCATCCAATACCTGATCTGACAGGATATATAACTGAAGGTCAGATTATACTCAGCCCCGAGCTTTATGCTAAAGGTATTTATCCACCTATTAATGTACTTCCCTCACTTAGCCGTCTAATGAAGAGCGGAGTGGGTGCTGGAAAAACACGTGAAGACCACAGATACGTATCTGACCAATTATATGATGCTTATTCTAGAGGTGTTAAAGCTAGAGATCTGGCTAAGATAGTTGGTGAAGTCGGTTTAAGCACACGTATGCGAAGATATCTTAAATTTGCGGATGAATTCGAGAGAAAATTCCTAAGCCAAGGGATTTATGAAAATAGAAGTATTGAGACTACTTTAGATCTAGCATGGGAGGTATTATCAATAATACCAGAGGAAGAACTCGTAAGGATACCAAGAGAGTACATAGAAATGTATCATCCAAAATATCGAGGTGTAGAACTTGAGCTCGCTTAGATATCTACCTGCAACTACAGGTACTCTAGTTAAATTAAGAGAACGTTTACAGCTAGTCAGAAGAGGTAAAGAAGTATTAGAAATGCGAAGAGATCAATTAATTAAAGAAGTATACAACCTCCTCAGTGAAATAAGAAAGCGAGAGGAATTAGAAAAGGAACTTTATCAGCTTTATGAAAGAATTAAGGAGATATATGCTACTATAGGTCCTGATAACATCAGTAGTTATGCTCGTACAATATCGAAACCTAAAATTAGAGTAATATATGAGAGCCTATTTGGAGTAAGAGTTCCTAGAGTGGACTTCTTAAACGTGCCTGACTTTACTCAAATATCACATCCCGCAGTATATCAACTAGCTTTAGAACTATGGAGTTTGATGGAAAACCTATTTAAAATAGCCGCTAAGGAGATGGCTGTAGAAAGTCTAAGTAATGAATTAGCATACATAAACCGTGTTGTAAATTCCCTAGAAAAAAATGTAATTCCTCAGCTTATAGAACAGATACATTACGTTGAAGAAAGGATAAGAGAAGAAAGCCTCAGTGAGTTCGTTAGGATAAAGAAAGTTCGTGATGTAATTCAAAAAAGAAGAGAGTAGACAATATCTGCAAGAATGGTGTCTATTATGGATAAGTACACATACCTTGTCATCAGAACTCACGGACTCAAGCTTAGACTTATAAAAAGAGATACCTATATCAAACTTCTAGGGTCTACTTTAGATGAGTTTCTTAATCTTCTAAGTAACACAGACTATAGCGATGTTATAGAGAGAATTAAAGGAAGAAAGCTAAAAGCCTCTACTTTCTCTAAAGCCATCTTTAGTAAATACCTCCAGAGGATCAATAAATTACATTATTATGCGCCAAAAGACCTAAGATCACTAATAGATCTATATGCATTAGGAAGATATGAAGTAGAAAACATTAAAAGGCTAATAAGAGCCATAGCCTTCAAGGAAAGAATAAGTGAAAATGAACTCCATCCTGTATCACTTCATTTCTCTATTGATGAACTCTTAAACTTCTTAGAACTGGAAAGCTTAATATCGTTTCTAGAAGAGAAAGGTTTCGAGTATACAACAAGAGCCTATGAAATTTATAATGATAATGAAAACCCCTTCATAGGCATTATAGAGTGCGGTATAGATGCTGACTATTTTAACATGCTTCACCAATATCCTATTAGAAATAATGGATTAAGAACCATTATCGATACAGAAAGTAATTTACGTTGGCTATATTGGTGTATCATCTTTAAACTAAAAGAGCTTTCACTATCTATGATTCAGGACTTCATGAACGTACTTAATAGAAACTTAAAAAAGAATATACTACATGTAGCAGAAAGATCATCTCTTAGTGACTTCTTATCTATTATTACTCACATACCCTATTATAGAGGACTTGAAGATTTATTAGGCAAGGCTATAAGGGAACACGACTATGCATTAATCGAGTATGCGTTATTACATAAGCTATATAGTGAAGCTATAAAAGTAATGAAATCAAACTTTGTAGATGTCTCATTTATTTTTGCATATATTCTTTTATGTGAGATGGAGATGAAGAATCTTGATACAATATTCATCGGCAAAAAAGTCGATCTTCCATCAACTTATATTCAGCGTTTATTATACCTTAGTGAGCAGCTGTAAGTATTAGTATAGCAACAAGTAATCCATAGATTGCTATACCTTCCGCTAAACCGCCTAGTATAAGTATAGAGCTACCTACCTCAGGTCTCTCTGTAATAGCAGCAAAGCCTGCTGTAACAACAGCTCTTAATGCCAAAGCTGCAGCAATACAGCTTACGCCTACTGCAATTGCTGCACATAGATATACTAAGCCAACATCTCCTTTGGCTTCTTTTACGTATTCTACTCCTTTGACATTGCTCTTGATAAAATGTGCTTGAACTGTAAATAACAATAGAGTGAACATTGATAACGCTAATGCCATCGAGATAATAACTATCGCCCTCTTAATGCCCCTCATATTATATCCTTCCGAGCACCTCATTATAACTACCTCTCATAAGTTATAACAGGAGGTGTTTATAAAGATTTTATTCCCTCGCTTACTTAATACGATGAGATCTCTTCCTTAACCTTATATATTATAGGCTTAAATAGTCTTCCACCGCCTCTAAGGAACTTTGTAGAGAACTCGTAATAAACAAGCCTTAAAGCCTGTATACCTACTGCAAATCCTTCAATTCCAAGAACTAATATGTTAGCGACTAAGAAGCTAGGTATAGGTCCTATTACAGATGCTAAAGACTCCGCTAGTAATCCAAAAGATTCATGTGCTATGGCGAAAGCAGCTAATCTTATATAAGATAGCGAGTTAGCAGGATATGCGATTAACATCTCCAGTACCTCTGTAATACCCTTCATAAGGCACGATCCTATGTCTGTCTTTTTCGTAAAGAAATTGTATAATGGTCCTAACATCACTACTATCATACAGCTTACAGCAAGTAGAGTTATTATGAATGAAGTACCCTCAGAAAGAACTGCCCAGTTAAAATTACTCTGCGCTAAGACTATAGCTATGTAAATTCCACAAATGTAGTACACTAAGCCTACTAAGCCTCTTCCACTTAAAAGCATTTCGTAGATGTCCCACTCTATTATACTATTAATAATGTTAAGTACCATAGCAATAATTAGCTGCACAACGCCGAAGATTAAGGCTACTTTAACTATGCCATAAATATCATGAAGTGGACTAACTAGTACAGGCTCAAAGATAGCCTTAAGAAATGCTACACCATAAAGTACTCCGAATATAGCTGAAGAGATGCCACCAAAGATCATTAGTATACCTAGCATTTTTGTACCTTCAATAGAAATTCCTAGAAAAGAACGGTTCATTCTATAGATTATAAACCCTAAAACTATGAGAAGAGGTCCCAACCCTAGATCCCCAAACATCATACCATACATTATTAGGAATAGGCATGTAAAGAACGGCATTGGATTTATCTCCCAATAAGATGGTATATCTCTACTAAATGTAAGAGGCATAAAGTACTTGAGTATTCCTTTACTTTCTACATAGACAGGTACCTTGTCTTCATGAGTAGGCCTATCTATCTTTATACTGATAACCTCTGGAACGAGCTTCTTAACAGTTAACTCAAGCGTTCTAGAATACTCACTCGGTATCCAACCACTTATAATACTTAAATTATACTTCCTAAGAATACGTAATCTAGAGATAGCTCCCTTAACATAACGAGCAGCTCTAATATAAGGTTCGTACTTTGTTAAGACTTCAATAATTTCGCCCGTGTCTCTAGCTAAAGCTATTAGTTCATTTCTAGTTTGCTCTAACCTAATTTGAAGTGCCTTAGTAGCTCTTCCAGATGCCCTTATACCTCCTTCTAATTCATGTAATGTTCTTAATGTAGATGTTATTCTTTCAAAATTAGAGTTTAGTTCCTCAAAGCTTTCCGAATACTTCGTTATGATTTCTACTAACTGTTCCCTCTTCACTCTTTCAGCTGGTACTTCTCTCTTCAATGCTCGTTTTAATTCGTATGGTGCTTCTATTCCTTCTTGTGATGAAATATCCATGATCCTTAAGGCTAACTTTTGGTACTTCTCATACAAGTCTAAAAACTTTTCAAAAAGCGCTATACTCTCTAATCTTTCGCGTTCTTCTGCTTCTCTCAGTTGCGTAACTAGCTCTGATATTATTTCAACTAACTCCTCACGAAGTCTGCTTATTTCTCTATCTATCATTTCTTGCGCATCTGATACATTAGGACTTATATCTGAAGGAAAACTTATCTCCGTGAATGTTGGAATATCGTTTAATACTTTATAGACAACATCATAATCTTCGGACAAACCGTATATTACTACTACGGTCTCTCTCTCATCTAGAGGCATAGAATTATAGTTTACGCCTAATTCTTTAATTCTCGCTAGCAATTGCTCTTCATGATCTTTCGAAATAACTCCTGCTATTACAAACAATGGCTCATGGCATCCAAGAGAATCCGTTCTTAAGCCTATCTTAGAGAGAATCATTAGTATATTTTTCATTCTTTTCAAATTCCTTATCTGGGCTCTTATCTTCTCGCTTCTCTCTACTAATTCCGTAGCTTCTCCACCTAGTCTCTTTATTAGCGGTACTATCCTTTCAACATCAATTTTACTGACTTCTATTCTTCTCTCTGCTATTAACAATAGTTCTCTTGGGATCTCTAGTGATATACCTCCTGTACCCTCTACATAGACCATTCCTGTTTTAACAAGTGCTTCAACTACTCTATCCTCATGTTCCGAAGGTACGATGATATTAAACTTCAGTAGAGGTTTTGGTCTTAACATCGTAACGAACCATAATACTATTTCATTGCTCCTAATAAATGTATTATCTACTTAGAATAATAGCCATCTAAATAGTTTAAGTAGATAATATCATGCTAGAAACAGGCCTTGTAGACCTTCTAATCAAGACTTGCTCTTCCTACTATCCTTAAGAAGGTAAAAATTCATAAGGTTTTGATAATAATTCAGATTGAAAGTGTCATGCATGAATCATTAACATCAATTTTCAACGAGGCTATAGACCTTCATGTCCATGCCTTACCAGATTATATTGCCTATGAGTTCTCTGCTTATAAATTGGTACTGCGTGCTAAAGAGTTAGGTTTTAAAGGACTTCTACTTAAAAGTCACTATTATCCTACAGTCTCCTTAGCTTACATCTTAGAAGATATCGTAAAGTTAAATGTCTTTGGTAGTGTTACTCTTAATCTTACTATAGGTGGTTTTAATGTTTCTACAGTCGAGGTAGCTATTAAAATGGGGGCTAAAATGGTCTGTATGCCAACTATCGACTCATGGAATCATAGACATTATTACGGGAAAAGAGGAGGAGGCTTAACTATACTTTCAGCTAAAGGTAGACTATTACCTGAGATAGAAGAAATTCTAGATTTAATAGCGAGAAGTAATATAATCCTAGCTACAGGACATCTCTCTCCAAGTGAGACTGAGATACTAGTTAAAGAAGCTCTCAACTTTGGCATTAAAAAGATTATAGTTACACATCCTATCTGGGGTCCTACCTTAATGACCGATAAACAAAGAAGAAGACTAGCCGAAATGGGTGCATACATAGAATTCACATTATCTGCCCTAACTCCTCAAAGGGGTTCTATTAATCCAAATAAGTTCGTAGAGATGATACATAAAGTCTCTCCTGAACGCTGTATTCTCTCAAGTGACTATGGTTTCTATATAGATCATGATCCTCTAGGTTGTTGGCTTAGGTATATTCCTCGTTTATTAAAAGCAGGTTTACTCAAAGACGAAATTGACATCATGATAAAGGAGAACCCTGCATATCTATTATTGACTTAACTATCTTAGCCTTATACACTTAGTTCTCATTCAATATAAACTTGAACTTACCCATCACATGAAGAAAAAGGTGAAAAATCTAGGTGATTCTGGTGGGGCCGCCGGGATTTGAACCCGGGACCACCAGCGCCCCAGGCTGGCATCCTACCAAGCTAGACGACGGCCCCTTTATATTATCTTTGTTACTATTTAGTTAAGGTAGTAATTAAAGTTTCATGCAAAGAATTCATAGTAGACTATAAAGCTTTCTACTAATCAATTCTTAAAATCCTAAGCATGTTCCTAAAAGTTCTCAATGAAGGAGTTCTTTTGTAACTTCTTAGTGCTAATATTAGCTGACTCCTATCCCACTTTCCTAATTCCTCCTCTATCCTTTTACGAACGATATTATCTCTCAAGAAGAGATATTGCGTTAAGCTAGTTAAGTTATGTACTCGCCTCTTTAGACTAGCACTTTCAAAATCTATTATGAAAGGCTTACCATTCTTAGTTATTAGTATATGCTTCACAGGTCTAGCTAATTCTCCGTGGTCTAAGCCTATCATATCTAACTTAAAAGCTTGAAAAAGCATATCCTTTAAAGTATGCTTAATTGTATCTCCTTTACTTTTCTTGAGCCATTGAACTAAGTTAGCACCATCTATGAATTCTCTGAGTATGAAATTTCTTGAGTATTTAAATAGTAGTGGTCCTACATCTATCCCGTTAGCGATCTTATTATACAAAGCTTCATCTTTTAGACTCTCTTTTTCACAATCTACTCTCCTTATCTTAAGAGCGTAAAGTTTACCACTATGATATGCTTTGACTATTATTCCACGATATCCCTTGCCTACTACATTTATGCTTCCTAACTTGATGGGTCCATCAAGTTCTATTTCTTCTATATTCAGAGACTGTAACTCCTTAATTCGTGCCCAATATTCCTCCTCACTAACATATGGATAACACAATACGAATGCTAATTCTGGTATGAATTCGTTATTAGTAATCTTTATCTTCATTATGGTTCACCATCCAAGGAGGCTTTTTATCCAAGAATCTCCTTAACTCTTGTGCAAATTCCTTCCCGTTCAATAATTCACATATCTCACTATCGACGTATATCTTTACTCCTTTCTTCTTCACAGCTTCCCTAATATCCTTCCCTAGTTTGATATTACCTATATTCTTTTCAATAATATCTCTGACATCACAATACTTCCTCATACGGTATACATGCCATCTATCTCCATGAAGAAAAGGGCCAGCATACGTATTCTTACTAGTCCTATACTTTTCTAAGAACTTTTCTGCATGCTCTCTTTCGTAGACAAGAGGTCCTATATGCATTTCTGAAGAAGGAAGCTTTATTCTTTCTACTTCAAAAAGTACAATGCTAGTATCTCGCTCGTTACTCCAAATAGTTGAATCTCTTACCATCACTCCCTCTCTTTCAAGTAATTCATGAATTCCTTTTAAACTACGCTTTAACTCTCCCCATAAAATATCAGGAACTAAGTATTTGTGCTCAAAACGTACTGCTACCACATGTAGTCCTCTCTCAGATATCTTCTTTATCAATTCTTGACAAGATATCGGCCTCGGTTTAGGAGGATAAAAGAAAAAGAGTGAAGGCTCTCTTAGAAATGCTTGTGCTGCCGCAATAAGCTCAGACATTTTTTGTAATGATACTGCAGCTGCTGCATTTCTAGTAGGATCTACTGGATCAATTACGATTAGCGGTGAGCTAAATTGTCTCCTAAAGGATTTCTCCTCATAATATCCCTCTATGTCTATTAGAACTCTCCAAGGACGCCACTTTGCAACTTCCTCAAGAGTCTTTTCGAAGGTTCCATACTTTAGTATTAACAATTCCGTAAGATACCCCGAGAATCCTTCTATTTTAACTTCAGCTCCATAGACGCCAATTCCCTTGAAGAATCTCTTAAGAATCCTAACCTCATCTCTCTGTTCTTCTGTTAATCTCTCACTAATGTACTTAGTGTGAAAGGGTGTTCTGTCAACTGCTGTAATTACCTCGGAGGGCTTTCTCACCTTGAAGCATGGAACTATGTCTACCTTCACACCCCTATAAGTAAATTCTATATATGGATGTTCAGCATATTTCTCTTCACTTCTACAAGGTGCTATCTTCTTGGCTATCTTTAGTCCTATTTCTCTTAACTCATTAATGCTCATAGTTGGAGGAAAGAGTAGGAATATATCTATGTCTTTGTCGTCCTTAAGCCATGTATCTTTAGCTACAGACCCTACTAGCGTTATTTCTGCATCTTTTATGTTAAATTCCTTAAAAGTCCTTAGTCCTC
Source organism: uncultured Thermoprotei archaeon (assembly GCA_964517845.1). Classification (GTDB taxonomy): domain Archaea; phylum Thermoproteota; class Thermoprotei; order QMSL01; family B3-G16; genus CAZFCQ01. The sequence continues at coordinate 22,849 of CAZFCQ010000013.1, forward strand.
TTTCTCTTAAATATTCAAAGACTTCCTTAAGTAACCTATAATCGCTCTCTGAGGGTTTTTCTCTTCTTAATACTTCACGCTTTATTTCTTCTATGCTCATACTATCTTCATACTTCTGTTGCTTTTGTTTCAAATAAAGTCTCGTATATAGGTCCTCTACTTGTCAAAATGCTTTTCTTTAACCTGATGTATTTAACGGACATACTTCCTACCTTGATATTTCTCATTTCGTTTATAACCCTTATAAGCTTAGGATTGCTTCGCTTAACTCTAGCTATTGTTATATGTGGTACAAACCGCTCTCTATCTTTAGGGAATCCTATAGTCCTTAGTTCTCTTTCAATCTGTTCATGTATTTTACTAACTTCTTCTGCACCTTCAGTCACTCCTAGCCATATCACTCTAGGTCTAGTACTTCTTTCTGGGAAAGCACCTAAATGCTCTATTGTCATAGTAAAGGGAGCGAATTTTATCCTCTTCATGATATTTATTACTTCATTTACTATGGTCATAGGTATTACGCCTAGAAATCTTATCGTTAGGTGAATGTTTTCTCTCTCTACTGGTTTTATTCTTGCATTACTTGCTAGTAATGCTCCCTGTATTCTTTCTATCTCATCTAAGAGTTCCTTTTCTTCAACATCTATTGATATGAATGTTCTTAACCTCTCGCTCAAGTTAATCGACCATAAGGTCTTATATATTTGAAGGGAGTTAAAGTTTCCGATAGGCGAAATGAGTCCAAAATTAGTAATAGGAATAGCTGGTATGCCAGGTTCAGGTAAGAGTCTAGTATGTAATGTAGCTCGCTTGAGAGGCATTCCTGTTATCTCTATGGGTGATGTAGTAAGAAAAGAAGCACAAAGATTAGGTTTACCTATTACTAGATTTACTCTTTCACAATTAGCAATAACTTTGCGGAAGCAAGAAGGGCTTGATGCTATAGCTAAACGCTGTATACACTCTATAGAAAAATTAAAAGCTCCTGTAGTAGTTATAGATGGACTACGTAGCCCTTTTGAATATTTCAGGTTTAAGAAGAGCTTTCCTGACTTTAAACTAATCTTTGTTCATGCATCACCTGGTACTCGTTTTAGAAGACTAATTTTAAGAGGTAGGGAAGATGACCCTCAGGACTGGTTTGACTTTATAGCCCGTGATCTTAATGAGATAAAGCTAGGTATCCCTGCGTTAGTTATACTCTCAGACTATATATTAGTTAATGAAAATAAACCGTTAGAAAAAGTATTAGAGGAAGCTAATTTACTACTAGAAGTGATCCTTAGCTATGCCAATAAAAGTTGTAGTAGAGGTCGACATAAGGCCTACTGAAAATCCGAATAAGGTTCGTAAAGCAGTCTCGAAAGTCTTTGTCCCAGTAAAGTATTCTATCATCAAAAAGCGTAATAAGCGGATACTAAGAGCTGAAGGTTATGGATCTTCATCACTCTTACGGTTATACAATCTCTTAAGGGAGGAGAGGATACTTGATGCCGCTAGAAGATACATGCTTGCTGGTATTCAAGATAATAAAATAATTTTTTACTTACATAAACAAGCTGCCTTCATGGGTGTAGCATCCTTTTGTGATGATGAAATTTCCTCCCCATTAGGATCTATAAAGTTTGAGGTAGAATGTGATGATCCTAAAGCATTGATTAACTGGTTAGCTCCTAGAACAATTAATGGAATTCCTGTTAAAGAATATCCTCCACCGGATTAATGCTGTAACATTATAGCTATTAATTAATTGTGATATCTTAATATCACTTTCATAGAATCGTAGGCTATTCGCGTATTTGGAAAAACCTCACTAGCCTCTTTAAGAAGTATTTGCGAAGTTCCTACATATCGTGCACTTATATGTGTAAGTACAAGCTCTTTAACTTCAGCTCTTAATGCTATAATTGCTGCTAATCTTGCTGTAGAATGCCCTTCCTTTAAGGCTCTTTCTCTTAACTTATCTGCATATGTAGCTTCATGAATTAGAAGATCGCTTCCTTTAGCTAACTTTATCATATCTTCACAGGGTGCTGTATCTCCGCTATAGGTTATCTTAATACCAGGCCTTGGAGGACCCATTACATCTTCAGGATAGATAATCCTACCATTATCTAATTTCACTTTCTCGCCTCTTTGAAGTTTACTCCAAAGAGGACCTTTTGGAACACCAAGCTTAATAGCACGTTCGGGATAAAATCTTCCAGGCCTAGATCTTTCCTCTAAAGAATACATTAAATTCGGTATGCTATGAAGTCCCCACTTCGCCTTAACAACATATTCCTTACCCTCGAATACTATTCCATCCGTAACTTCATTTACATAAATTTTGAAGTTAAATTCCGGTTGTATTACACTAAATATGCCTTCTAATAAATCTCTAAGGCCTTTAGGACCATAAATATACAGTTCTTTTTCTCTTCCTAATAGATTCATAGTACTTAATAACCCGGGTATTCCTAAAACATGGTCTCCATGTAAGTGGCTAATGAAGATCATCATAGGCTTATTAATACCCAAACCCATTTGTAGGAAAGACCTCTGTGCTCCTTCACCACAATCGAACATCAATAATGCTCCTTTTCTTCTTACTACTATACATGGTAATCCTCTTTCTTTCGTCGGAATACTTGCACTAGTACCTAAGAAGATTATCTCTATCATATCTACTTTCCCTTTCTTAGTACTAGGATCCTTCTAGTAAGACTTCTATGTACCCTAATCCTATGTTCTTCATATACTTTAAAACCTGTACTTAACGCATACTCCTCTACTCTTATTCCTAAAGGTGACACTATTACTAGATACCTCCTGCTCCTTAATGCTTCATAGGCTTCATTTAAGAAGATTTTCAAAAGCTTTGGTAATGGTGTTCCTTTAGTAGTTGCTGATCTACCATATGGAGGATCTGTAGCGATTCCATGTACATTTTTAAAGGGTAATGCTCTAGCATCATGAAGTACTATACTCCCTGGATCCAAACCAAAAAACTTTAAGTTTTCCCTAGCCCCCCTCACCATGTAGGATAATATATCTCCTCCTACAACATAACATCCTATAAGTCCTGCTTCAATCATTATCCCTCCAGAGCCGCAAAAGGGATCTAAGAATATCTCCCCTTCTTTAATTCTGGATAAATTGACCAGTACTCTAGCTAATCTAGGTTCCATAGCTGAAGGATGAAAAAATGGCCTTCTCTTGGGCCTTCTCTCATCATATGATCCTCTTCTAATACTTCCTAATCTAAGCCCTACTAGGGCTGTATACTTCGAGACTATGACTTGTATCGTCACTGATGGATGTTCTAAATTAACTGGTGCGTGAGTTTTGTCCTTAATTATACTACCTATGATCCTTTCTAGGTCTTGTGTATTTACTGAGACTTTATTGGTTAGAAGGTTTACAGCTCTTACAGCAAAGCTCCTTTTACCTACGATTTCCTTCCAATCGAATTTACGTATTTCTTCTAATAAATCGTTTATATTACTCTTAGCGAAGAGCTCTATTCCGTATACCTTTATCATAGCTGCTCTTTTGAGGAATTTATTACAAGCGCTATTCACATATTTGTTTTTTATCTCCAACCTAGCTAACCTTCCCTGCCACTCAATTATATCGTATGCTATATTCTCAGTCTCTAGTATTGCTCTAACTTCTGCAAATGGTAATGTAGGGTGCTCCCCTGAGAGTATAAGGAACATTCTTCTCATGAAAGTACTCGCCTCTAGCAATAGAAGTAATTGGATAAAACTATAGTTTTCTATCAATCTAATTTAAACGGCTAATAGCGATGTTATAGCTAATAATATCGATGACCTTGTATCAATCAAAAAGCTCTTCTAGAAAAATACCTTAAGGAATTAGTATTAAAATGATAAAGAATATAAGCCCTGTAACGATTTACGACATGGTGTGATGCTTGGTTAAGGAAGCAATGTTTTATGAAATTATTGAAGGCAAATATGTTAGATGTAATCTTTGTAGTAGACGGTGTATAATACCACCTGGAAAACGAGGTTTCTGCTTAGTTAGAGAAAATCGTAATGGAAAACTATATTCCTTAGTTTACGGAAAGCTTACCTCTTTTAATATGGATCCTATAACTAAGAAACCTCTGTTTCATGTATGGCCTGGCTCAGTGGTAGCCTCTATCTCTACTGTAGGTTGTAACTTTAGGTGTCAATTTTGCGATAACTGGGTACTTAGTCAATCTAAAGACATATACGGAAAAACTTTCACCCCTAAGCAGGTTGTTGAGTTATCAAAACGTTATGGAGCTAACGGTATATCGTATACGTACAATGAGCCAACTATATTCTTCGAGTTCATGTATGATACCGCTAAATTAGCAAAGGAAGCAGGATTATTTAATACCATAGTTACTAATGGTTATATGACTCCTGAGGCTATAAAAACATTAGCCCCTTACCTCTTAGCTGCTACAGTCGACTTTAAGGGAAACGGTAATCCTGATTTTTATCAGAAATTCATGTCTGTTAATGATCCTTCGCCAATTTATGACTCTCTTTTAGAATTGAAGAGACATGGTGTTTTCATAGAAATCACTAACTTAGTAATACCTGAATATGGCGATAAATTAGATGATCTGAGAAGGCTCGTTAGATGGATTATCGATAATTTAGGCCCTGAAATACCTTTTCATCTGCTGAGATTCTTTCCTGAGTATAACATGATAGATCACTATGTTACTCCTACCGAGACGCTAGTAAGACACTATAAGTTAGCTAAGAAGGAAGGTTTAAAGTATGTATACATAGGTAATGTACCCGGGCATCCCTTCGAGAACACATATTGCCCTGAATGTGGAGTTGCCCTCATAAGGCGCTATGGTTTTGAGATATTAGACTATAAAGTGACGTCAGATCGTAAATGTCCTAATTGTGGTGCTAAGATAAACGTCATAGGCGACTACGTCAAGAGTAGAGGAAGCTGGTTCTCTCTTTTATAAATCCGACTTAAAATAAGAGAAGCAAACTTTATTTTATAGGCCGTATTTTCAGTTCTTGGTGGAATATATCATGAGTGGCGTTCCCTGTCCTGAATGTGGAGGCACCATGAGATACATTCCAGGGCAGAGAGCTTATGTTTGCACTAGTTGTGGCTTAACTTTAACGAGAGAAGAATATTTCCTTGCTAGACGAAAATTAGCCTCTTTAAGGAGTACTATCGAGAGCGATAGTGAGAGGTTAAAACGTGAGTACTTGAAGTGGTGGTTCTCTTCAAAGAAAGAATAATTTAAAAAGAAATACTCTGAGGTTCACGCTCATGTTTTTTGTATTTTTAATAGGACCTGCTGGTTCTGGGAAAAGCACATTAGCTAGTGCCTTATATGAATGGTTCATATCTCAAGATCTTAGTACTGCTATAGTAAATTTAGATCCTGGTGCAGAGTGGTTACCCTATAGACCTGATGTTGACATAAGGGATTATGTGACAGTTCAAGAGGTAATGGAGAAATATAACTTAGGACCTAATGGTGCAATAATTGCTGCGGCTGACCTCATGGCTGTAGAAGCCTCTAAATTACGTGAAGAAGTAGATGGACTAAAAGCTGATTATATAATAGTTGATACCCCAGGCCAGATGGAAGTATTTGCCTTTAGAGCATCTGGGCCTCATATAACTAGCACTTTAGCAGGTAATGATGGTTCCGCTGTATTGTTCTTAACAGATGTCATACTAGCGGGTAAGTCTATAGGATTAATATCTGCTCTATTTCTCTTTGCCTCAGTTCAATTTAGATTCTTCTTACCACAGGTTCTGGTCTTAACTAAGAGTGATTTAGTTGAAAAAGAGAGATTAGACTATCTTATGCATTTACTAGAGAATCCTAAAGAATTAGTAGAGATAATTGAAAAAAGCCTTAAAGGCATGTACAGAGAGATGGCTATAATGTTCTGTAATATGCTTCAGGACCTTAACATACCCCTTCCTGTAACTTACGTATCGGCGGTAAACAATGAAGGTTTAGAGAGAATCTATATGTTCCTTCAGAGAATAAGTGCAGGTGGTGAAGATTATACTACGTACTATTATTAGCTGTAAATAATATCCTCCTCATGATGATCCCCATGGAATCCTTATCGCTTCTTTCTCTTGTAAGTAGGGGTAAAATCTCTCTGACAAAAATAATAACTATTCTTCTCTTCATTAGAGAGGAGGGTCCTATCGGTCGTTATCGCTTATGTAGAGAGTTAAGAATAAGCGAAGGTATACTTAGAGGTCTTTTAGTAAGATTAGCTAAATCAGGCCTTATAGTTCCTTTACGCGCAGGTTCAATCCTTACTCCTAATGGTGATAAATTACTTAAATCAATACTAAATGATTTAGGAATAGTCTCTATCAAGAAAATTAATCTTGAAGAATTGTCTAAGAGTCCCATTAACATAGTAATCCAGATACGTGGGATCGCTATTAATGAGTTGGGTAGCTGTTTAGAGGAGAGGGATATTGCAGTCAGGTATGGAGCAAAGGGAGCTATAATAATCACAAAGGAGGACTATAAGCTAAAGATTCCTAGTGTTTATGAGAACTTAACTGAAGTCTATCCTAGGATAAGCTACATACTCGAAACGGCATTTAATATTAATGAAGGAGATGTACTAGCTGTAGTATTTGATCATAATGAATGGATTTTAAGAGAAGCTGCATTAGCTGTAGCATTAAAACTTAAAGGATACCTCTGTATGTAAATCTTATCAAATAAGTAAAGGTGAGGGTACATGAAAAAAGCGCGAGTTATACTTGAAAAAGCCTTCAAAGAAGGCCGTAACTTCCTCTTAGAGCCAGAAGCGAAGAGATTGTGCGAAATCTATAATATCCCAGTTACGCGTTTTAATGTAGCCTCTAATCTAGAAGAAGCTAAGAAAATAGCTAAGGAAATAGGCTATCCTGTAGTGTTAAAAATAGTCTCCCCTGACATTCTCCACAAAACTGATGCTGGTGGAGTCATAATCAATATAAAAAGTGAAAATGAATTAGAAGAGGCCTATAATAAGATAATGAACAATGTTAAGAAATACAAACCTGATGCCAGAATAGTAGGTGTCTTAGTACAGGAATTTGCCCCTCCTGCTACTGAAATTATAATCGGTGTTGCTAAAGATCCTCAATTTGGCCATGCCATAATGTTCGGACTTGGCGGTATTTTCGTTGAAGTCTTAAAAGACGTCACCTTTAGAATATTACCTATAGAAGAAAAAGACGCTAGAGAAATGATACGTGAAATAAAGAGCTATCCTGTGCTTAAGGGCTATCGTGGCTCAGAACCTGCAGACGAAGAGTCCATAGTCAGTATGCTTATAAATGTATCAAAGATGATAGAAGATAACCCTGAAATCGAGCAATTAGACCTAAATCCAGTATTAGTTTATAATAAGGGCGCTAAGGTAGTTGATGCTAGAGTAATATTCCGTATTTAATCGTTACAGGGATATCTTATGGATATTACAATAGAATCTCTGTACAATCTTTCAGATAAGGCGCTATTAGAATTACGAAATAAAATTCAGGATGATCTTAACAAAGCCCTTAGACTTAAGCAACTTACATATGCTGAGCTTAGTGAGAATATCAAACAACTTAAACAACTAAGTGAACGACGTAGAGAGCTACTTCGTGATCTTAGAGAACATAAGTCTATACGTTTCCAACTAATTAACAAAGTTAAAGAACTAAGGAAGAATGCTCTTAGGCTAAAAAAAGACCTTTCAGAGGCCTATCAAAACTTACGGGAAATTAAGAGAAGGATTAGGCTAATAAGACGCAATCTTCCAAACACTTCATTAGACCTTTTAGAAAAAAGAATTCTCGAATTAGAATGGTATCATCAAACGCACTCACTTTCTCTTGATGAGGAGAATAAGATACTTAATGAAATTTCTAGGTTAGCAGTACAGCTACAAACTGCAAACGAATACAAGACCCTTATACAATCTCTTAACACCATAAAAGAAAGGATAACTATAACTAGAAATGAATTACAGAAGATCCGTGAAGATATCGCTCAGATCGAGGACAAAATTAAAGAACAGGATATCATAATCAGTAATATTAAAAATGAGCTTAATGATATCTCTAATTTACTAACTGAGAAAAGAAGCACTATTGCTAACACTAAAACCAAACTTGACGATATTAGGAATAAGATATCATCTCTTCAAAGGGATCTTAAACTATTGGATAAGGAACTTGAAAGACGTGAATTACTCAAGCGAGCTCAGAAAATTGCCAAGATACTACAAATTCAAAGAGAAAAACTTAGAGAGAAAGCACTAGAAGCCTATGAGAAATTCAAGAAAGGGGAACGCCTTTCCTTAGAAGAATATAAGTTACTTTTAGAATTTGACTTAATATCTGTTAAATCTTCTGGATAATGTTAAATTTCTCTTCTCTTAATATTTCCTTGGGGAATCTATTTGTCTAAAGTACCAAAGCGTATCTTAGTACTTTATGTTGATAGAGATAATGACTTAGGAGTTAAAGCTAATATAAAAACTCCAATAATTGGAAGAGAGGAAAACTTAAAGGCAGCCTCTATATTTGCTTTAAAAGCTCCTGATGATGCCGATATTAATGCTATGTTTGCCGCTATACAGACCTATGACAATTTAGTATCACAAGGTTTTGCTGAGTGTGAAATTGCCACAATAACTGGATCCCCCGAAGGAGGTTTGAATGCTGATTTAAAAGTTCAAGAAGAGCTAGATAAAGTGTTAGAATATTTTACTGCCGATAGCGTAATTTTAGTATCTGATGGTGTTGACGATGAACAAGTATTGCCCATTATTCAGAGTAAAGTTCCTGTTATTTCTGTGAGAAGAGTCATCGTTCAACAATCCAAAAGTGTAGAAGAGACCTATGTACTATTAGTCAGATATTTGAAGAAAATACTTGAGACTCCTCATTATAGGAAATTGTTCCTAGGCTTTCCTGGCATTTTAGTAGTATCCCTATCCTCTTTAGCTCTACTAAATTTACTACAATATGCTAGTATAGTTATAGCAATGCTAGTAGGCTTAGTTATGTGTATAAAAGGATTTTCGTTAGATGAAGTCATTACATATTATTATAATCGATTTGAACAATGGTGGTCTACAGCTCCTATTCTCTTCTTTGCATATTTCATATCTCTAATAACAGCTACTGTAGGCATTTACTTGAGTATATCATCATCTATCGATTATTTAAGTAAAGGAATAAATTACGTAGCTAGTATTTTTCTTCTAGCTCCTTCTCCTGATGCCCTTCTTCATGCAATAGACGCCTTCATTGCTTCTGTAGCTATAATTTTGATAGGCAAATCTTTAGACTTATGGCTTTCTGATGGAAAAGGTATATGGAGAAATATAGTTGGTGTAGTCTTTGTAATACTAAGCAGACAGATATTCGTAGAACTAGGGCTTATATTGATAAGACAAGGGAGTCTACTAGTATTGCTCTATTGGACAATACTTACATTAATCATATCCGCTTCAATTACTGTAATATTTATGGTAAGAGAAAAATTCAAGAAAAGTTCATCTTAATTAGATTTCAAAGACTCTCGTTAAGCTACTAGTCATTACTTTGCACTTATCTTTCTCAACTAAGACCATTTCTTCTATCCTTATACCATACTTATCCTTAAAGTATATACCGGGCTCTATGGTAGTTACCATTCCTGTTTTTAATACATCTTTACTTAGAGGACCTAACATAGGCCCTTCATGTACTTCTATACCTACACCATGGCCTGTACTATGTGTAAAATACTCTCCTAAACCTTTAGTACGTAATACCTCTCTTACTATATTATCAATTTTAGAGCCGTGGATTCCTTCCTTGACAAATTCTATACCTTTATCAATAGCTTCTTCTATTGCACTTATGTATTCCTTAACCTCCTTCCTAATATTACCTATGATGAAAACTCTAGTTATATCAGCACAATAACCTTGAACTCTCGCTCCTACATCTATAACTATTGGCTCTCCAGCCCGTAGCTTTTTTAATGAATAATATCCATGAGGATATGCCCCTCTAGGGCCTGAGGCTACTATTATATCAAATGCTAACTTTCCTCCTTCAGAAAAAATTTCTTTAGCTAATTTAGCTGCTATCTCTGCTTCAGTAATACCTTCTTTTATGTAACTTGTTAACGATTTAAGAGCTTGCTCAGTAAGTTTTATAGCATTCATTATTGCTCTTATCTCTGCATCATCCTTAATCATTCTCAGATTTCTCATAATCTTATCCATTGGTTTAAAGGCTACAGACACTTTAGCAGTGATATCCTCAAGTTGTTTCTTAGTCGTATAATCTTCCTCTATGCCCACTCTCTTTACTTTCATCTTCTGAAGCAGGTGGACTACTTTATCTAAGCTCTTTTCGCCTACCTTGTATTCAATTATTTCCACGTGGTCATTCTTTATTCTGTCTTCTACCTCATTGACCTCTAGGGAAGGAACTACAAGAAATCCCTCCTTACTTTTTACATTTATAATTAGAGAGCAACGACCACTTGGATATGCTGGCTCTGGTACCCCTGTTAAATAGAAAGAGTTAACTGGATTATTTATTAAGATAGCATCTAACCCTTCCTGTTCACCCTCGTTGCAAACCCTCTTAAATCGTTTCTCATAATAGGCTTTCATGGATGTATCCCTCCTTTTATTAGAAGAAAATTTTAATTTGAGCCTTTTCTTGCTTTAAAGAGGAGGTTTTAGCATGGTAATATATCAAGGTCGCGACTTAAAGAAACCATCAGGCGGTAAGATAAGACCCCATAGGAAGCGCAAACTTAAAGCACATATAGGGAGACCACCAACAGAAACATTAACAGGTCCCAACGAAGAAAGACGCTTGATAAGAGTTCGTGGGGGTAACTACAAGGTTCGCTTAGTCAAAGCAGTCTATGCTAATGTTACAATTCCTGAAAAGAATGTGACTCAACGGGTAAGAATACTGCGTGTAGTATCTAATCCTGCAAATCAAGATTATTCTCGTCGTGGCGTTATTACTCGTGGTGCCTTAATAGAGACTGAGCTAGGAAGAGCTATAGTAACTTCAAGGCCAGGTCAAGATGGTGTGATAAATGCTGTTCTGTTAGAGGAGTAATTTCATGAAGCGTACTGATTACATAGTTTTATGGCCTATCTACTTCGATTCTACAAAATCGCGTAGTGAGGGAAGAAAAGTCCCTAAATCTTTAGCTCTTCCTAGTCCAAAACTTGAGGAACTTGTAGAAGCTGTAAAGAGACTAGGACTTAATTACATAGTAGAAGAAGAAAAACGTTACCCTCGCTTTTGGTGGGAAACACGTGGGCGTCTTCTAGTCGAAAGGCGAGAAAGAAAGTCCCTAATCTTAAAGAATGTAGCTAGGGAATTAAGATCCCTTCGAAAGGAGAGAAGTTTTTAAGTTTTGCTGTTTAAGAGTTGTTCAATTGTGCTTATACTAATTATAAGTTCACTGTAACCTTAATACTGGGATTTATTTAATAAATATAATATCTATGACGAAAGATATATAAATTTCGCTAAAGTTTATAAACCTGACTTTTCGGGGATGACGTGTGCGTCGACTTGGAATAGCGTCTCATATCTCTAAGTCCGGGCGCCTTATCGTGAAGGGCGTACGCCCTGCTCCTCTAATGAGTGAAGTCTTAGGTCCTGATATGCGAGTCATAGGAGTTGTTGCTGATGTTTTTGGACCCGTTAAGTCGCCTTACATATCCGTTAAGCCCCGCGATTCTTCTATGTTAAATACATATGTAGGAAAAATCCTTTATTTCCGGCCTATGAAGAGGCGAAGAAGAGGCCTGAGTAAGGGAAAGAGAAGGAGGAAATCTCGTTATGGTAGTTAAAGAATATGGGGGTTTTGTACAATTAGAAGATATGCATTGTCATAACTGCGGTAGTGCTAGGTTAGTCTATGATCCTGAGAGGGCTGAAATAATATGCCTTGACTGTGGGATGGTTCAGAAGGATCATATAGTAGATTTAGGTCCTGAGTGGAGGGCTTTTGATGAAGAGCAAAGGGAAAGAAGAACCCGTGTAGGGGCTCCTACTACATTAACTATACATGATAAAGGTCTTTCTACAGATATAGATTGGCGTAATAAGGATGGTACTGGTAAAGGCCTTAATCTTCAAGGGAGACTTCATGCTTATAAACTTAGAAAGTGGCAACGCAGAGTAAGGGTATCCGATTCTATTGAGAGAAGTTTAGCCTTAGCACTTGCAGAAATAGATAGAATAACTTCTATACTTGAACTTCCTAGAAATATCTCGGAAATGGCTTCATTAATCTGTAGGTTAGCTATACAAAATCATATAGCTAAAGGTAGATCAATAGAAAGTATGTCTGCTGCATGTGTTTATGCTGCTTGTAGAATTAACAAAATTCCTAGGACATTAGATGAAATATCTCGTGTTTCTCGTTCTTCCAAGAAAGAAGTAGGACGTAGTTATCGCTCCCTTTTAAGGACAGTAATACCTAAGCTCTCTAGAATACCTCCAGCTAAACCATTAGATTACATACCTCGTTTAGTTAGTCAATTAAGGTTACCAGGTGAGGTTCAAGTTAAAGCTATAGAGATAATTAAAGCTGCAAGTAAATTAGGCCTCACTAGTGGTAGAGGACCTGTCGGTCTTGCTGCTGCAGCAGTATACCTTGCATGTGTTTTATTAAATTGCAAAAAGACTCAGCGCGAGATCGCTCAAATAGCTGGTGTAACTGAAGTAACAGTACGCAATAGATACAAGGAATTAATTGATCAACTAAAATTCACGATAACCCTCTAACATAATCTAGTTTTTCTCTTAATCGGATAAGCTTATTTTATTCCAATACTATATTCTTATCCGTGGGAGTTATCTTTGAGTCGTGTGGCATTACTTGAAGAGAGAATAACAGAATTTCTAAAGAATCTTAACGAACCTATACCTCAGTTTGAGTTAGCCAAACGATTAAATGTAGATTCAAGATTAATATCTAGAGCATTAGCAAGGCTTGAGAAAAAAGGAATCATAAAAAGAAGAAAGACTACGATTAGAGGAAAACATACGTTCCTAATCTATCCACTATCCCTTTACTACCTATCTAAATCGCCAGAAATTCCTTGCTTCTATTGTTCTCATCTTGAAGTTTGCGGTAAAGATTCAAACTATGATCCTTCAAAGTGTGAAAAACTCTTTAAATGGCTTATAGAGATCAGCAAGGAATTAGATTAGTCATTTTAGTAATTCTAATAGAAGTGTGATATCTACCTCAGTTTTAACTCCCTTAGGATTAAAATGCGTTAATGAAGCTTTATATCCATTACTTCTTAATCTCTCAACCAACATTCTAGGCTTAACCTCATTTATACCTAGATATTTAGCTAATTCACTTACTGTATAGTAAAATGGTGTCCTAATACTCACTTCTTGAAGGATCTTATCAACTAGTTTAAGAAGTCTTTTTCTTTCTCTGAGATAATCCCTATTTATAATCTCCTGCCTTAACCTTGTTAAGAAGTCAACATCTCCTAGACTTCCTAGCCATAATGGTCCACTTTTTCTTAATTTAGTAGCACATATCGGGCATGATTCTATAGTATCAGGAATTAGGCCGCTCTGCACTCCCCTCCATCCACATTTATTACAATGAAGAATGTATCCTAACTGGTCTAATGCCTTATCTGCTTCTTTCGCTCCTTTTCTAATTAATGTATAGACTCTCAAATAATGATCCATGTAATATGCTAAAAGTATAATAATCCCCGCTTCGAGCTTGGCAGCTTCACGTGCTATAAATCCTAAGAGAATTCTAAGGCCTACTTCTGGAGCATAGTCAGTTCTTAAAGGTATACTAAGATACTTACGTCTACAAGCTAATGGATAAATTCCAAAGAGAGGTGGAAGATCAGTAGCCGTTACAGCTAACAATCCCTCATTCTTTAATGCACGTAATGCATTATATATGAAGGGAGCAGGAGAGCCGAAGGGATCTATATCGATGACGTCAAATCTCTCGCTTCTTTTTGCATGGATTGAAAGTAACATGTTAGCTTCACAATGCAATACTTCAGTTTTAGCACTAATGTTATTTAAATTAACGTTAATCTTCGTTAAAGTTATAGCCTTCTTACTTATATCTCCCATTACTACTTTTAATACCTCGTCTACTTCAATAGCATAACGTATTCCTCGAACTCCTGTTGAACAGAAAGGCTCTGCTAGCTTTATTTGACTTAATCTCCTCCCTCTTACATAAGCCTCTATTGCTGCTACCGCTAAATCTCTACTCGCTATCATTCGTGGGTTATAAAATACAGGAGCTCTCGCTGGATCTATATGCCCTTTTTCATCTCTATATGCCTCTAATAATGGAACGTAAATGCGTGCCTTTCCTTCTTCTACTAATTGCAGAGGGCCCAGTTCGTTAGTTATCTTCATCATCAGATCTTGAGTACTACACGTAAAAATATTTTTCTTAGAGTCTAAGAAATTACTTAAAGGAACCCATATGGTCTATGCAGTATTCTTAACAGGTAGACCAGGCATAGGTAAGACGACTATAATAATGAAGGTAGTAGAAGAACTTAAGAAAAGAGGCTTTAAGGTAGGAGGAATGATTTCAAAGGAGATACGTGAAAAGGGAAAACGAGTAGGGTTTAAGATAATCGATGTAAAACAAAAACGAGAGGGCATATTGGCACATATAAATCAAAAATCAGGCCCTAGAGTTAGTAAATACCGTGTAAACTTAGAAGACTTAGAGACAATTGGAGTTAAAGCAATAGAGGATGCTTTATTATCCGATGATGTCATTATCATAGACGAAATTGGAAAGATGGAACTTTTTTCAAAGAAGTTCATTAATGTAGTAGAGCGTGTCCTTTCTAGCAATAAAGTCGTTCTAGGAACTGTACATGCTAGATCCTCCCACAGATTAGCCAAATATATAAGGAGTGGAAGAATTCCTGGAATAAAGGTTTATGAGGTTTCAGAGAGGAATAAAGACCAATTACCCTCTATTATCCTTAAGGAAGTTTTAGAGGTACTCAAAGAATGACAATAATAGGAGGTATAGACGAAGCAGGAAGGGGTCCTGTAATAGGCCCTTTAATTATAGCGGGTATAGCCATACATGAGAACAAGCTTAAGATTCTAAAAAACCTTCAAGTAAAGGATTCTAAGCAACTAACACCTAGTAAGAGGACAAAAATAGCCTTTGCACTTCGTTCAGTAGCTAGTTGTATAATCCTTAAGGAAATCCCTCCTGCTATAATTGATTCATATACAGAAAAAGGTAAGCTTAATCTTCTAGAAGCGGAGTTTATGGCTCATATCATTAAAGAACTATACAATGTTCATACTAAAATAGTGTATGTGGACGCCCCTGATATAAACGAGTTACGATTTAAAAACACTCTCCTTCATATATTACAGAATAAGTATAATATAAATGGTATAGAGATAATTGCTGAACATAAAGCTGATAAGAAATATCTTATCGTGAGTGCCGCTAGCATAATCGCTAAAGTGTATAGGGACTCCGTAATAAAAAGACTACATAGCACCTATGGAGACTTCGGCTCTGGATATCCCTCTGATCCTAAGACTATATCCTATTTAAAGAAAGTATTATCCGAAGGTAAACTCCCTCCAATAATACGTAAGAGTTGGAAGACCTTTAAAAGACTTAATAGTAGTCTAGATACCTAGTATCTCTGGTATATCTCCTCTTTTAAGCCTAAGAATGTCGATTACTGGTACTCCTTCTAAATCATCTATACCGCTTTCCCTTTCAACCATTACCAAGGCTTTAGCATCCATGACTTCTGCTAGTTCCTTGACTGTCTTAACCTTAATACGTTTTATTTCATCTATGGTTTGTTTTGCTTCTGCTATCATCCTTAAAGAGTATACTTCATCAGCAGCAATTACATTAAAAGGTGCTCTCTTAAGAGCTTCTGCCTTAAGTCCTAACTCTGCTAATGCTTCCTTTGCCTTTATTGCTATCTGCTCAGTATTATTAATCCCTATCTCATCGTGTCTCTCATTTTTGATAACTTCTTCAAACAGATTAAGCGGCTCTATTAGCCTTTCACCTAATATTTCTTCAAGCTTAAGTGCAACTTCTAATGTTGCACACATATTTTCATTCTCATATTCATATATTGCCTTTCTCGATACCCCCACTTTCTTGGCTAACTCACCTAATGAAAATCCATATCTGATTCTAGCTCTTCTTAGTCGTTTGCCATTTATCCTTACATAAGCTCCTCCTCTTTTTATGAGAACTGCTGGTGCATCATTCTTCAAAGCATTTTTAAACGTATCTACTCCTACCACCTTTAATCCGTACCGTTCATGGATTACTCCTTCTATGAGTTCACTCCGCCTTGTGCGCAACCCTATTAGAATAGGTATTGCTGTGATAGTCTTAGTTATCTTCTTCAAATCTCTAGCCTGTTCCCTGGTATAATTATCTACGTTGACTAAGACCTTTATTATGAGCATTCGTTCCTTTCTTTTAGCTACTATATCGAAACAATTACTTCCTACTACTTCACAAACTTTGGTTTCATATCCATTATGAATCAGAGCTTGATTAACTTCCTTCAAAACATCTTCTCTTTCTTCACCTACGTTCCTCATAATTACATGATTGTTATATATACTTTCGTGTTTTTAAATTTACGCTAAAGCTATTATATTTCCTTTTAAATTCTTCGAGCGATTACAAATGCATGTGCTTCGTCATATGGTTCTAAGTGGACTACATCTTCAATCTTAAATCTTCTCTCCTTTAGAGTGTCTATTTCCCTTCTATAAGTTTCTGAGGGCTCTTGAGTTACATCAATACTCATAGCCTTAATAGCTATCATACCCCATCCTTTATCTCTTAAGAACATATCTGCATTATCCGCCAATATTTTACTCTGAAATGGCTGTGCTATGTCTGCGTATATAACATCAACCTCTGCTACTATTGCTCTGTATAATGAAGGAAATTGTGCATCTGCAAGTATTGGAATCATATTACGTCTAACTTCACACCTCTCTATAAATTCTCGCATAACTCTAGGCGCGAACTCTACAGCGTAGACTATACCCTCAGGACCTATGATATCCGAAACATGACTTGCCGTTGTACCAGAAGCTGCACCTAAGTATAGAATTTTCATTCCTTTTTGTATAGGCATAACTTTTATGCCTTTTAATATCGCTGCCGCTAATTTACTCCTATAAGGATTCCAAATCCTATATTCGATACCTTCCCACTTTATTAGTTGTTCACCGTATACTTTATGTCCTGGGACTAAATTTTTAGTAGCTATTCGCTCACTTCCATCCTCAAACCTTACTACATAAACTCCAGGGAACTCCTCATGTTCTATAACATCTATTACAGCTATACTCATCTTCTTGCCCTCCTTCTCCTCCTCCTAACTTCTCTTCTTCTCCTCTTAGGTGGTTTTGCATAGAGCTTCTTAATTTCCTCTATTCTCTTTTCAAGTTGTTCCTTTAATTCCCTAGCTATAAATTCTCCGGAAAAAGCATCTACCCTTGCAGCTATAGCTAATTTTCCTGCTAATGCTCTTGCTATTTTTCCCCTTTGCCACCTTGGAGAACGATGTATCGCTGGATATTGGAATATTACTCCATGCTTAGGTGGCCTCCCTCCGGTTCTTAATGCTCTAAATAGAGCTTTTTCAGCCCCTAGTACCTGTATAGTGCTTGCTGGTAATGTAGCTAACTTCTGTAGACCTCCTGCTAATGCAATTAATCTAGCACCAAGAAGAGGCCCTACAAGTTCTCGTACATTTGGAGCTACTTCCTTCATCGCTTCATCTATATAGCTTCTTAACTCATCCCTGACTTTATATAATGAAAAAGCCACTTCTGCTAAGCTTAACATTGGCTTTAAGTCGAAGTCTGTTAAATCAGCTCCCATACTCTCTTTAGCTGTCCTCTCTATTCTTTCTGCAATCCTGGGAGAGATCCCTAACTTCACTAGTTTCTCTTTATTGAATCTATCTCTTAATCCTAAATTAATTACCAATTTCACGTAGTCTCTATGATCCTTTATTAAATCATCTAGTTCAGGGAAGTGAAGACTATACCACTCCCTAAGCCTAGATGCGAAAAGATTTAATGTCTTATCTATGTCGTCAATGGCCTCTATGGCTTGAGCTATGAAGAGATCTCTCTTTTCAGCAGCAGCCCTAACTTTTCTTCTAGTCATTATGACAGAGATTCTCTGTGCATATTCTATGTATTCTGCCACTCCCTTACAAAGTCCTAACTCCTGAGTTATTTGAATTAGCTTACTTCTTAATATTCGCCCACCCTTACTAGGTAATTCATAAACTGCTTCTAATCCTAACTCTCTAACTATATTCCTGCCTAGCTCCTCATTTTCAACCACTATGGTTTTATATCCTTTCTCCTTTAATTTTTCACAGAGCTTCCTTACTTCATCTACAATCTCTCCATTCTCCATTCGTAGTAACTTTTCAGCTACTGCTTCATGTTCTTTAGGAAATATCTCTTTATCGATTATATTCCCATTCTCATCCAGAGCGAATACTCCATATATCGTATCAACGAGATAAGCCTTCACCTTTCATCACCGGATATCTTAAGCTCAAATACCTTTTCTGAACACTTAGTTTAAAATATTGCTTAGTGTTGATAATAATCATATAGTAACACTTTAATATCTGTAAATGTCAATAATGGTGAGGTGTTAAGATTATGCCTTCACATGGATCTCTTACTAAAGCTGGTAAAGTTAGAAGTCAGACTCCTAAGATACCGCCTAAACCTAAAAAGAACTTAGTACCACGTAGGCGAAATCTTAGGAATTTCAAACGACGTGTACTTTATCCTGCAATGGGTAAGCCTTGGCCTATACTTAGGTTAATGTCATCTAAGAAGTGGGCTGCATAAACACAACTTCTATTTTTTACTTATCTCTGCTACTTTTATATTGGGTGAATGCTTGAGCCTAGAGTCTTATGGTTACAGAGGCGAATTAGTTGCCCTTTTGAAGAAGGCAAATGTATCAGTCTACGATAGGATAGAGGTAAAAACCTCTGATGGTTTCGTCTTTCAAGGTATACTCATGCCTAAGCCTGAACTAAGCGCTCCTTATATAATCGTACTTAAGCTTGACAACGGCTATAACATAGGGGTCGCTATAGACTCTAGTACTGAAATTCATCTAATTGAGAAAGGCAAGTTATCTCAACCAACTCCACCTAAAGCCTCATTAAAGATACGTGAAGATCTACCTATAGTTAGTATACTGGGTACAGGAGGTACTATTGCAAGTAGAGTGGATTATAAAACAGGTGCAGTATATCCTGCTTTTACTGTAGAAGACTTGTATAGCCTAGTTCCCGAGTTAAGTGAGATATCACGTCTTAGAATGGAGCTTCTATTCAACATCTTCAGCGAAGATATGACGCCTGCTTACTGGAAGGTAATAGCAGAGAAAGTAGCTAAGCATATTGAGGAGGGCGTCGACGGAGTGGTCATAGCCCATGGTACCGATACCATGGGCTACACAGCTGCAGCACTAAGTTTTGCACTGAGAAATTTACCAGTTCCTGTAGTATTAGTAGGTGCTCAAAGATCCTCTGACAGGCCTTCTTCTGATGCAGCACTTAATCTAATAGGCGCTGTTTCAGTAGCCGCAAAAGCACCTTTTGCTGAAGTAGTCGTAGTTATGCATGGTGAAACAAGCGATTCCTTCTGTCTAGCCCATAGAGGAACAAAAGTAAGAAAATGTCATACTAGTAGACGCGATGCTTTCCGTTCTATAAATGCTAAACCATTAGCCAAGATTATCGGAGACACAATAAAAATGTTAACTAATGATTATCTTCCTAGAGATAAGAAAAGGGAGTTAAAAGTTATGTCAGATTTTGATGAGAAGGTTGCTCTAGTTAAAACATTTCCTGGTATGACGCCTGACCTAATAGACACCTTAATAGATAAAGGTTATCACGGTATTGTGATCGAAGGAACAGGACTTGGTCACGCTCCAAGGAGTATCCTATCCTCTATAAAAAGAGCTATTGACGAAGGCATTGCTGTAGTGATGACCTCTCAATGTATTTGGGGTAGAATAAACATGAATGTCTATCGTAGAGGCGTTGAGTTACTAAAGATGGGTGTAATCCCTGGAGAAGATATGTTACCGGAGACTGCACTTGTCAAACTTATGTGGGTTCTTGCTCAAACTCGCGACTTAAAAGAAGTAAGGAGACTTATGCTTACTAATATTGCAGGTGAATTAAATCCCCGTACGATACACTCTCATTATCCTCCCGTAGAGGTGTAGGTCATGAAGTTAGACTATCGTGCACTCGGACTTAAGGTAGGTCTAGAAATGCATCAACAATTAAGTACTAAACATAAACTTTTCTGTAATTGCCCTTTAGTACTTAGGCAAGCCGCTCCCCAGATAACCTTTTCTAGAAGACTACGTCCAACACCAAGTGAACTAGGTGAAGTAGATCCTGCTGCTCTCTTTGAGTTTAAGAGAGGGCGAGTTTATGTTTATGAATCTTACGATGATAATGTTTGTTTAGTTGAACACGATGAGGAACCTCCTCATGAAATGAATCCTGAAGCCATTGAAATAGCTCTAGAAGTAGCTCTCATGCTCAATGCTAGACCTATAGACGAAATTCATGTTATGAGAAAGGTTGTAATAGACGGTTCTAATACTACCGGCTTTCAACGTACTGCTATTATAGCACTTGGTGGGTATGTAGACGATATAGAAGGAAGAATACCTATTCAAACAATATGCTTGGAGGAAGATGCTGCTAGAAAAATTAGAGAGAGTGAAAAGGAGGTTGTATATAGGTTAGATCGTTTAGGCTTTCCACTAATAGAGATAGCAACTGCTCCTGTTATCTATTCTCCTGAACAAACAGAGAGAGTTGCTTATAAAATTGGTCAAATCCTTCGATTGACTGGTCGTGTACGACGAGGCCTTGGTACTATTAGGCAAGATCTAAATATTTCCATAAGAGGAGGTGCTAAGATCGAGATTAAAGGCGTACAAAGACTTGATCTTTTAGCTAAAATCGTGAAGTATGAAGTCATGAGACAGGTCAACCTCCTTAAAATAAAGGACGAGTTAATAAGTAGAGGAGTTAAAGAGGACGATATAGTAAGTGAATTTTATGATGTAAGTCATATTTTTAGGCATACTAAAAGTAAAGTCATAAGACGAGCCCTATCTAAAGGGGGCGTTGTTCTCGCTTTAAAACTTCCTAAATACGCTGGACTTCTAGGTTTTGAAATCCAACCTAGCAGACGTTTCGGTACAGAGTTATCTGATTATGCTCGTTTCTGGGGAGGAGTAGGAGGCATATTTCATACCGATGAATTACCTGCTTATGGAATAAGTGGAGAAGAAGTTAGGAAGCTTAAATCAGAGCTTAGTTGTAATGAATCTGACTGTATCGTCTTAGTTGCTGATAAAGAAGAAAGATCAAGGGATGCACTAGAGGCTGTTATTAAACGTGCTATCATGGCATTATATGGTGTTCCTGAAGAAACTCGAGGTTATAATCCAGATGGTACAACTCATTATAGTAGACCCCGTCCAGGAGCTGCTAGAATGTATCCAGAAACAGATATTCGACCTATACGCATAACAATAGAATGGATAAAAGAGATTTCAGAAAAACTCCCTGAGCCCCTTGATGTTAAACTAAAGAAATTCGTTGAACGTTATCACTTAAGTAAAGAACTTGCTCAACAAATGATACATTCTTATCGTTTAGATCTCTTTGAGAAGCTAGTTGAAAAGTTCTCTAAGGTCTCTCCTACCATAATTGCTGTAACATTAGAACAGACTCTAAAGAGCCTAGCTAGAGAAGGAATTCCTATAGATAATATAAGCGATGAGCACTTAGAAGAGCTATTTGACTTACTTAATAAAGGCATCATAGCTAAGGAGGCAATACCTATAATACTAGAACACGTGGCTAACAACCCCAGGAAGAGTATAATGAATCTTATGAAAGAGCTAAACCTACGTGCACTCTCTATAAATGAGCTTGAAGAGATGATCGATAATTTACTTAAGACTAACGAATCACTAATTAAAAGACTTGGCGAGAGGGCATGGCAACCATTAATGGGTATGATAATGAAACAAGTGAGAGGAAGAATTGATGGTAGAATTGTAGCGGAAACTTTAAAGAGAAAACTTTCAAAACTACTTAAGGAGACCTAGCTCTTCCCTGCGATCTATTATATCCTCCACATTAGCACCAGTTCCTATTAATGTTACTGGAACGCCTGTTTCCTTCTCTATCCTCACGATAAATTCTTTTGCTTCCTTAGGTAACTCGTCAAATTCTCTTGCCCCTTTAATCTCTGGATAAAGTATATCAAGCTTAGTAATAGCTATTTGAGTAGCGCTATTGATCATTATAGCTCTCTTAGCTAGTCTAAAATTAAATGGCGCAGCTCTTCTTACTCTACCTGTTACTGTAGCTCTTTCAAACCATCCTCTTTTCTTTGCTTCCTCTAATGACAACTCTCCTTCTAATGGACCTCCTCCAACTCTAGTTACATAAGCTTTAAAGACTACAATTACATCGTTAACTCTAGTAGGTCCAACACCCACCTCACTACAAACTGCCGATGCAGAAGTATCCCTCGATGTAACGTAGGGATATGTGCCATGATATAACGAAAGAAATAATCCTTGAGTTCCCTCTAAGAGTACCCTTCTTCCTTTACTTAAGGCCTCATTAACCTCTAGAGGTACATCTGTTAAAAATGGTCTTAACTCATCGATATCTCTAGCTAATTTCGCTATTCTACGTACTCTATCCTCGATAGCTGGCCCGACTCCTTGCCCCGTGCTACCTATTTTCTTTGCTAAATGCTCATCTGAACGATCCCTCGTTATATGCTTCTCTTCAATAATCGAGCATTGATAGTCTAGTCCTACTCTTTTCCCTACATTTAACTCTTCAACTTCCCTAAGGAAGATTGTAGGATTAACATTAGCTCCAGGTCCTATTAGCAATCGAGCTCCTTCGTAAACAAAAGCACTAGGTATCATTCTTAACTTATAAGTTCTTCCATTTACTACAACGGTATGTCCTGCATTTACAGATCCTGTTCTTACAGCTACATCTACTCGATCCTTTATAGCAAGATAGGAAACGACCTTTCCCTTTCCTTCATCACCAAAAAATCCTCCCACAACGACTGTAAGAGGCATCTTTCACACCCATTATTCTCTCTCCTATCAGAGTTTAAAGTTTTCAACAATATGAAGTGCATATACGATATTGTTAAACTATAAGTATCATCATAATAAATTACTTGAGTATCAATGCGCATAGCACTACTCTTTTCCGGAGGCAAAGATAGTAACCTTACACTATATTACATGCTAAGCCAAGGCTTTACCGTTTCATGCCTCCTAACAGTGATACCTATCGCTAGTGATTCTTGGATGTTCCATGTTATAAATAGTAAATGGACTCCTCTTCAGGCGAAGGCTATGGATATCCCCATTCTAGTTAAAGAGACTAAGGGGGAGAAAGAGATTGAACTTGAAGATTTAAAGGATTTAATAAAGAAAGCAATGTCACTTTATAAAATAGAAGGTCTAGCCTGTGGAGCAATAGCCTCCGAATATCAACGCAAGCGTTTTGAAAAATTATGCGATGAATTAAACCTGAAAAGCTATACTCCTCTTTGGGGGAAAGATCCTTTACTTCTACTTTATGAGTTAATAAAACTCGGATTCAAAGTAATGATAGTCGGTATCTATGCTTATGGATTTAAAAGAGAGCATTTAGGTAAAATAATCGATGAAGATATGATTAAAACTCTTAAGAAATTGAAGGAACGATATGCCATAAGCCCCATAGGAGAAGGAGGTGAATTCGAAACTTTTGTTATAGATGCACCTCACTATAAATACTGTATAGAGATTACAGATTATGAAACATATTGGGCTCTAGATCAAGGTGAACTTATAATACGTAATGCAAGATTAAATCCCAAGGTGTACAGCATTGAGTAAGCTTGTTATCCGTAATTCTGATGTAAAAAGAGTAATCATAGGAATCCCTCATGGACATAAACATGTCCGCACAATCCTATTCCTGAAAAACGGCACACTAGTAGAATTTCAAGAAGCAACAATAGCCAACATATTACGTGCATTCATCACAATAAAGACGCATCCCTCTATAAGCGCTATAGAACTTAAGGGCTGTTATATCAAAGAGCGAAAATCTGGTTTTGCTGAATATCAACTTCTGGAAACTGAAAAGACCGCCTGTGAAGTTCAAAATGAGCTTTCGAGGCTTATTAACCAAAAAGAGTAATATATTAACCTTGGCATCTTTTTATTATGCTTAATGCAGTTTCTTGTGCTTCTCTCATCACTTCTTCTTCATCAACAGTTAACACTCTACCATTATAGACTATGAGCTTACCTTCAATTATGACATGATCTACATCACTTCCTCTTGCAGAGTAGAGTATGTTATTTATTAGGCTCTCTTTAGAGTGAACTGGTATTAAATGTGGTTGTTTTGCTTTAAGCACTATTAAATCACAAGGATTACCATCTCTTATGCATGCTTTTGGTAAATTTAGTACAGAGTTGCCGCCATGTATAGTCACAGTTAAGATAGACCATGCAGGTAATATTGCTGGATCCCAGTACTGATGCTTTTGGAGAAGTGCAGCAAGTTTCATAGTCTCGAACATATCCAGAGAATTATTACTAGCAGCTCCATCAGTCCCAAGAGCAACCTCTACTCCTGTTTTAATCATTTCAGCTACAGGTGCTATTCCTCCTACTGCAACTTTTAGATTAGATACTGGACAGTGCACTACTTTTACATGGTACTCTGCAAGTTTCCTTATCTCTTCTTTAGACAACCATACGCCATGTGCTATACTTACATCCTCACCCAAGAATCCTATTTTTTCTAAGTATTCTATCTCTCGCATCCCATATTTCTTCTCAAAATCTGCTTGCTCATGTCTAGTCTCAGCTACATGTATATGTATGGGTACTTTTTCCTTATCTGCTAACTCTCTTACTGCTTCTAACATTTCTCTAGAACAAGTATATGGAGCATGTGGTCCTAGACCTACTTTTATTCTACCATTACACATATTCTTACTTCTTTCTATAAAGCTCCTAGCTTGCCTAAGTGACTCATCTCTTCTATCGGGATCTCCTAAGTCGAACATACCAAATGTTATTAATGCACGTATACCTGAGGTGAAAGCCGCTTTGACTATTTCCTCACTATACCAGTACATGTCTAAGAAGGCTACAGTTCCTGTTTTTAGCATTTCAATTATACTCAGTAATGCACCTATATAGCAATCTTCTGGTCTAAGTTTAGCCTCTAAAGGCCATATTTTCTCTCTTAACCATTTTTCTAAAGGCATATCCTCGGCATATCCTCTAAAAAGACTCATAGGAGCATGAGTATGAGCGTTAACTAAACCTGGCATGACGATCTTGTTTTTACAATTAATGATTATATCCGCCTGTACTTTTTCCTTTTTTTCTAATATTGAGATAACGTTATCCTCTATGTACAGAGACCTATCTTTAAGTATTCTATTCTGAGGATTCATCGTAATAATCCAGCTACAATCTTTTAGGAGGATGCTTCTCATCTAGACCCCTTAGGTTTTTCTCTCTAGACCTATATTTTTAAGTTCCTTCAATTTACGAATTACTTGGGAGAACCATGCTCCTAACTATCGCTGCTGTTGCCGATATCCATTCTCCTCGCTTTCTAAGCTTATTTAAAAAAGCCTTAGATAACGTAAGGCTAAGTGATTGTAACGTGTTTATCTTAGCTGGTGACTTAGTAGAGAAAGGTAAAGTTTTTCACGCTAAGGCTCTTTTTGATCTCCTCTATAAAAAGTTTAAGGGGCCTATAATCGCTACTTTCGGAAATGAAGATTATGAAGAAATAGAACCAAAGTTAAGAGAGTACTTTCCTGAAGTAATATGGCTTAATGACCAGTACTATGATCTTACTATTAATGACTTTAAGATACGAATAATAGGATCCAGAGGTGTTCTTGAAAAACCAACCCCATGGCAAGCTAAGAATATTCCTAATATAAAGAACATTTACTATCGGAGAATTAAGCTCCTAGAAGCTATGTTACGCTCATCTCCTAATCCTACGATCCTTGTTACACATTATGCTCCTACATTTAAGACATTAAAAGGGGAACCTCCTAGCATATGGGTATATATGGGCTCAAGAAAAATGGAGAACATTATATCAAAATACAGACCTCTAGCTGTAATACATGGACATGCTCATAAGAGTATCATAGAAAAAGTCATCATTAACGATGTCCCAATCTTTAACGTTTCATTACCTGCTTTTGGTAAGATATTCCGTATTTCTGTTAGTACTAAGGAAACCTTGTTAGCATACCTATAAATCCTAATTTATACTAATCTAATAAATTGGGCTTTCATGTGTCAATCAAAGTTAAGTTTAGAATATGGCTTGAATCAGAGAGAGGAAGAATTGGGAGAAGATTAATTAAATTACTAGAGGCCGTCGAAGAGACTGGTAGTATATCGTCCGCAGCACGTAATCTAGGCATACCTTACCATATTGCGTGGCGTTATATCAAAAAAGCTGAGGAGTGCTTAGGAAAGGAGCTCATTCGTAGTAAGAAAGGTGGCCCAGGAGGTGGAGGCTCAGAGTTAACTGAAGAAGGTAAGTATATAGTTAGCCTATACCATAAAATCGAGTTAGTCTTTAAACGCTTAATTGAAGACCTAAGGATAGATCTCTAGATCAGAATGAAATCAATGAATAATAGATATCTATTTATGAACCTTCCTCCCTCATTCTAATAATGCAACCTGAATCTGAAATTGGTAATATTGAGTATAAGCTCAGGCTTAATCCAAGTAGGTTGGATGAGCTAGCTTCTCAACTTAGGTATAGATTAAAGGAAGGTAATGGTGTAGCTATATATCTGATAGGTGTAGATAATAATGGTAAACCTGCAGGTTTAAGTAAAAGTGAACTAGAAGAGTCCTTCAGCCTACTAGTTGAAGTAGCTCGACGTGCTTCTGCGGTAGTGGTATCTAAAGAGGAAGTGGTTATTAAAGATAAGCTTATCTATAAAGTTCTGTTAAGGGAAAAAAGCATTCTACCTAGAGAGGAAGTATGCATAGTAGCATTAGGTAATGTAGATGCTGGTAAATCAACTTTAATAGCTACACTTACGACAGGGGAACTTGATGATGGTCGTGGGCGTTTATTACCTTTTGTTTCAAGACATCCACATGAGATAAAATTTGGAAGAACTAGTAGCGTATCAAGAATATTATTAGGCTTCGCATCTGATGGCACTGTAGTAAACTACCTTCTACCAGAAGATGAAGCTGAAATAGCGCGGCATTCTTCTAAGGCTGTCCGTTTCATAGATTTAGGTGGGCATGAACGTTATCTTCGTACTACTGCTCGAGGGTTAATGGCTTCTATGGCTGATTATGTTATGTATGTCATATCTTATATGCAAGCTTTACACTTTCAACGTTACCCCTTAGCTAGAGAGCATCTAGGATTAGCTATAGTCCTTAATATGCCTTTCTTTATAGTCTTTACTAAGAAGGACTTAGTACCATCTGAAGAAATAGCTGATAAAGCTGTTAATAATATTGCACGTATAATTAAGAAATTTAGGTATATCCCAGTACGAATTAAAAATTCCCAAGAACCCATAGAGTCACTTGCAAAGTTAACATTAAAGCGTTTTGTCCCAATATTTGAGGTATCTAACGTAACTGGCGAAGGTCGAGAAGAGCTCTTAAGATACCTTAATAGCCTTCCAAAGCATAGACAGTTTGAACGCTTTACCAATGCAGATTTTCTTCTCTATATAGATGAAATATGGACTCCCAAAGGTAGAGGCTTAGTAGTTGGTGGATTAATATTAAGAGGTTATGTAAGTAAGGGCGATGAAGTACTTATAGGTCCCCTAGAAGATGGAAGCTGGCGCCTAATACGTATCAGATCTATAAGAGTACATGATATTGATGTAGAAAGAGCTCAAGCAGGACAATATGCAACCTTAGCTTTAGACGGTATAAATAGAGATGATGTTAGAAAGGGAATGATCCTAGCTTCAAAGAAATTCAAACCAATTAATATAACCTCCTTCAAAGCTAAAATCTGGGTTCTCCACCACCCTACAACAATAAGAGTTGGCTATCAAACAGTAGCTCATATTCATTCAATACGCTGGCCAGTAGTATTCAAGGACATAGTGAATGAAAAGGGCCATCAAATCCTAAGAACAGGCGACATTGGAATAGTAGAGTTAGCCTTTCAATGCAAAGGTAAAAAAGGAATCATTAGACAAAGGCCATGGTATGTAGAACCCGGGATGAGGATATTATTGAGAGACGGAAGATGTAGAGCTGTAGGAATAGTTGAATCAATCTCAGAAAAGGAATTATAGAATTCTCAGTACTCTATATGAGTCTTATTTCCCAATTAGTCTTTTGCAGACTTCTACTGCTTTTACTGCATCTTCAGCATACGCATC